>CAVAHD010000005.1:0-120962 GCA_963588475.1 Oscillospiraceae bacterium
AAGGACGGCAAGTCGCAGACCGTGGTGCATCCACTGGTGGCGAAGCAGGGGGAGTAATAGCACTATATATAAATAAGGTAAGATGAAGATAACCCTGCCGCTCATAGACAAACTGCTGCGCCTGCGTTCGGGCGAGTCGCTTCCATCCAGTGCCCTACGGGGCGATTGGGTGGAGGAACTGCTGCGCGACGGTGTGCTGGTGAGTCGCTCTCAGGGTAGCAGGCGAACACTTTTGGCTGCGAATCCCGATAAGCTGGAACTTGCCTTGGGAGGGTTGGACGAGCGACTGAGAGGATTGGAACGAATGCGACGAGTGCTGCTTGAGGCTGCCGCAGCTTCCCGTTCTAAACAAGCTACGGATATTGCTCATGACTCTTGGTTAAAGCAGACAAATAATAATACCGTCTCCCGTTCCGAGCAAGCTGCCGAGACTGGAAATTCCAAGCTAGTTTCCGTCCGCTCTTGCCTGGGCTTCCCCGTCAATGCCCACGAGCCGATACCCTGTCGGTTGAATGGACAGGAGATAGAAGTCTGCCCGACTGAGGGGAGTTTTCTATTTATAGCCGACTGGCAGCGGTTCTCTATTCCTGAAGATGTAGTGGTGGTGGGCATAGAGAACATGGAGAACTTTCGTCTTATCCGTCAGCAAAAGGCACTATTCTCCTCGCCCTTGTTAGCCGAAGAACTGTTGCAGCACGAAGAACGACTGCAGCTTAGCAGAGAACGCCTGCTCTTCGTTTCGCGCTACCCACAGTCAACCGACCTGCGCTCCTGGTTGCAGACCATCCCCAACCGCTACGTCCACTTCGGCGACTTCGACTTGGCCGGCATCAACATCTTCCTCACCGAGTTCCGCCAACACTTAGGCGACCGTGCCTCCTTCCTAATCCCTACGGACATAGAGCAACGCCTGCAAAACGGCTCCGCCGAAAGGTATCGCGAGCAATATCCCCGCTTCCGCAACCTCACGACCGACATCCCGTCCGTACAAAAGCTGATAGACCTCATCCACCGATACCATCGGGGATATGACCAGGAGGGGTACATCAAATGTAATAAATTGGCATAAAAATAAGATGTCTCGAAAAGTCATCTGATACTATGGAAATTAACCATAATAGTATGTGGCTCTTCGAGACATCATTGATTAGTTCTACTGCTTCTGTAAATGAACTATATGGGGACCGTCCTTACAAGTCCTGTTACTATTTGGATTATTACCCCAGTAGCAGTCCCATGTTGCGGAATTCCCATTGACAGAAAGTGTACCCTCAATATAATCGTCCGGATGGCCTTCACCAATGACAATCTTTAACGTATTGTCCTTCAATGTCCATTGAGCGTAAGTCCAGGCATTTTTGGGGTTGAAGGTAACAGTACCATCTGCATTTAATGTGGCAGTTGCGCCAGGCCAATATTTAAATTCGCCAACGGCATTGTCAACAGAAGTGACTTTCCACGTTGTGCCTGCTAATGAATCGTTGTTGTCGTCATCGTCGCTTGAACAAGCGATAAAGCTGACACTCATTACGATAGCCAGCAAAGCCATTCCAATCAGTTTTAATGTCTTCATGTTTTTGTAGTTTTAGTTGTTTTGGACATAGAAACCCTATATGCCCGATTATAAAAAAGATTGACTTTACCAAACGCAAAACGTGGGCTTCCACCTCTGCTCGTCTGCTTCTTAGGCCGTAGGAAAAGCCCTGTGTGTGACGAGTAGAGTGTCTGCCCACGCCGATATCTGCACGTATCTCCGTATAAGTGTGCATGAGGGAATATAACAAACCCTCACTACACACTCCGGGATACAGTTGTTCCATACCCGTAGCAGCCACTTCTGACCTTGTCATTGACACACAATTGAATTTCCTACGTTCAAGAAGCCAACAGACAAAGCATCGATGACGCTTTAACATTAAGTAGTCCCACCCACGACCCTCAGGTCAATCTCTATCTGATGTAGAGTTCCTTCATCCAGCTTGGCATAGCCTCATGGATGACACGGCGTGGGCTTAGACGGGTGCAAAAGTAATATTTTTCTATTGTTTACAACATATTTTCAGAAAGAATTCATAGCCAAGGCTTAAAATTTAACATTTGTTGTTATATTTTTGTCAAGAAAGTGCATTCTTATATACTTTTTGTCGCTGAATCTACATTGGGGTTATTCAAGCTTTCCTGTCTTGTATTCGTTTTCCAACAACTGATAAATGTAGGCGGGACTTTGAACGTAGAGTCCCGTCTCGGTATTTGTCAGTTTCTGGTATGTGTCAGAGTTGTAGACGAAGTCAATAGCTTGGTCTATTCCCAATTTATAGTCCTGGACTAAATAGCTTGTCAGTTCGTCTATTGCTCTATCTACTAAGTATTTGTTTATTTGTTCTTTTGTCATCACCTAATCCTTTTAAGTAAATTGACAGCTTTGGGAGTCCCAAAAAAATATTGGCTATTGAGTCGTTTGAATTTTAGTTTTTCAGCTAATTCCTCTATCGTAAAAGAACCTTCTTCGTATCGTCCTAGCAAATAGGCAACACCATCATCCGCAATAGGACCAATAACAATGTCATAGTGGTGCACGAAGGGGGGATTGTTACGGCATCGGTTCTTGAAAATGAATTCAGCCCATTCTGCACATACGTTGTCGAATTTCAGAATGTTTAATTCTGAGGAAGAGAGGACGGTTTCGTCGAACTCATATTTCTGGACGACAGGCGAACCTCCAAACATCAGTGTTCTTTTTTCTGCAAGTTCTTCTGCTTGGGATTTGATGTCCGTAAGGTAGAACCCTTGCCCGAAATCTTTATATTTCTTCGTCTTGCTGATATCGATTTTGTCGAAATCGCTGTTTGTTCCATGATAGAGTATCATGCCAATGCCCCTCCGTTTTTCTTGCAGACAATCACCAGGTCGTCGACAGTGTCTTCTATTGACTGTAAGTGCAAGGTGTTATAGAAGCGCAGTAAAAAGTCGATACCTTGAAAATGCTTCAAGTATTGGTATGCATTCTTTACGGGAAGATTGTATCTTCTTCCCATCCCACGGATGCAGGCGTGAATAAACGGTATTTTATATTTGTCTTCCATCTCTATTCTTGTTTTGTTCCAACTGCGTGCAAAGTTACGCCTTTTAGCAGACAAATCAGCAAAAGCTGTGAGTTTTTTCTGCTTGAATGGCAGTTTTTTAACCGCTCGTAGGACAACTACTACCCTTTTGTTTTCTTCAAGCTCTCGTTCACGGGGATGCAATGGGAGTCCTTTATTTCGCCTATGACAATGATGCTGTGGAGGCTGCCTATGCAGTCGATGTTGCCGAGGGTGTTGAGCATGAAGTCCTGGTAGTCCTTCATGTCGCGGGCGTAGACCTTGATTTGGAAGTCGTAGTCGCCCGTCGTGTTGTAGCACTCCGTTATCTGGTCGATGGTCTGCACGGTGTCCATGAACTGCTGGATGAGGTCGTGGGTGTGCTGCTTCAGACGGATGTTGCAGAGCACAATGACGTTGTTGCCCAGTTTGTGGTGGTCTACGATGGCACCGTAACGCTGGATGTAGCCCTCACGCTCCAGGCGTTTCTGACGCTCGAAGGTGGGGGACGGAGAGAGGTGAACCCTTGCGGCAAGTTCCTTCACCGTAAGGCGTGAGTTTTGCTGCAAAAGCTTCAGTAACTTGATGTCTGTTTCGTCGAGAGCATCTTCCATTGTCTTTGTTTTTGTAGAATATTATTCTGTAAAAAGCTTAACTTGGCTGCAAAGTTAGTACGTTTTTCTGAATTGAGCGAATTATTTTGCGGATAACTTTCTTGTCACTACCTTTGCACCCGCATTTGAGGATGCAAGGACAATCCAAACAAATATAAACTTTAAAAGAGAAAGAAAATTATGTCAGGAAAAGTACGTTTTGATGTTGTGGGCAGCTTTCTACGCCCAGCAGAGTTGAAAGAGGCAAGAGCTAAGTTTGCGGAGGGAAAGATATCCGCAGAGGACCTGCGCAAGGTGGAGGACCGCCTTATTACAGAACTGGTGAAGAAGGAGAAGGCGCATGGTCTGCACTACATAACCGACGGAGAGTACCGCCGCAGCTACTGGCACCTCGACTTCATGTGGGGCTTCGGCGGCGTGGAGCACATAGAACTGGAGCACGGCTATCAGTTCCATGGCGTGGAGACAACAAAGGGCTCGCTGAAGCTGACTGGCAAGATAACGGGCGAGAACCATCCGTTTATCCACGACTTCCTCTTCGTGAAGCAGTTTGAGGAGGAGGGCGTAGAGGCTAAGCAGACCGTTCCTGCCCCGGCGCAGTTCCTCGCCGAACTGTTCCGTGGCGACAATGCCAAGAACACCTGCCAGTTCTACCCCAACATCACGGAGCTGATAGAGGACATCGCCAAGGCCTACCACACTTTCTTCAAGGAGATATACGCCGCCGGTTGCCGCACAGTCCAGCTGGACGACTGCACCTGGGGCATGATAGTGGACGATGACTATTGGAAGCAGATGCTGGGCAAGGGTTTCACACTGGAGCACGAAGCCTTGCAATACCTGAAGGTGAACAACCTCGCCATAGAGGGCAAGCCAAAGGGACTGACAATAAACACCCACGTATGCCGTGGCAACTACCATTCATGCTACGCCAGCAAGGGAGCCTACGACCCCGTTGCGCCTTACCTCTTCAAGGACGAGAATGTGGATACGTTCTACCTTGAGTACGACGACGAGCGTTCTGGCGGCTTCGAACCGTTGAAGTACGTATCGGAGGGCAAGAAGGTGGTGCTTGGTCTGGTAACGAGCAAGTCTCCTGTATTGGAGGACAAGGCCATGGTAATCGCCCGCATCAAGGAGGCAGCCCAGTATGTGCCCCTCGACCGTCTGAGCCTCAGCCCCCAGTGTGGCTTCGCCTCATGCGAAATAGGCAACAAGCTGACGGAGGAACAACAGTGGGCCAAGGTAGACCTTGTGCGCGAGATTGCCGAAGAAGTGTGGGGATGAATGATAGTAGTATAAACAAAGTGAGCCTTTTCGGTTAAAAACCGAAAAGGCTCACTAATATATCACCGAAGTCTCAACTTTCAATAATCATATCCCACCAGCCACTTCAGCGCATTTATTCTCTTGATACCATTGTAGTCAGCTGTTGGATCTTCGTCGAGAGTAAGGATATATTTCGGATATTGGTCGTTAATTTGCTGGAGTGAAGCCAACTCCCGTTTTAGGGTAGCCTCATCCCTTACGGTGGCAGCTACTTGGTAATAGGTGAGGTTGTTCTCGTCAATGGCAACAAAATCCACTTCCAGATTATCCATCTTACCTATATATACTTTCTTCTGTCGATGAAGAAGTTCCAGATAAACGATATTCTCCAGTATGCGACCGGCATCAAAGGAACGTGAGCCAAGAAGCATCCTTCTCAAGCCAACATCCACGAGATAGTATTTGCCCAATGTCTTTAGCAGTTGCTTTCCTTTTATATTGTATCTCTTACATTCATAGACAAAGAACGTTTCTGTGAGTGTCGACAAGTATCGTTCCACAGCCTTTTGGTCTATTTTCCTTCCATCTGCAGTCATGAGGTCAGCAATGCGTTTGGTAGAAAGTATGTTCCCTATATTATCTGCGGCAAAACGAATCACACTTTCCAACATCATCACGTCAGGTAACTTCTTTCTGCTCATGATGTCCTTGACCACTATAGTGTTATATATGCCGTTGAGGTAGTCGTTGATTTCTGATGCAGCATCCAACTCCAGAGTGTAAGGAAAACTGCTCCTTGTGATATAGTCCGTGTAGGCTTGCTGTAGGTTAGAACTTGCGCCGATGCCCTCCACGTATTCTCGAAACGAAAGTGGGAGCATTGCAATTTCCACATATCTACCTGAAAGTAAGGTAGCGATTTCGCTTGACAACATGTAGGCGTTAGAGCCTGTTATGTACAGGTCAACAGTCGGTTTGAGGTTGAGGCTGTTGATGATGTCAGGAAAATCAGTTACATGCTGTATCTCGTCAAAGAAAAGATACGTCATTCTATCCTCCTGTATGAGGGGCTTAATGTAAGCATACAAGTTCTTTGGGTTGCGCAGCTCATAGAAGTCATAATCCTCAAAATTGAGGTAGACTATTTGGTCGGAAGTAACTCCTTGCTCTATGAGCCAGTCACGATAAATCTCCATGATGGTAGATTTGCCGCAACGGCGAATGCCTGTTATGACTTTTATCAGTTTTTTGTCACGAAAGGCAATAAGTTTATTGAGATAAGTCCCTCGTTCTATTCTTTTCATCGCATTTTCTGTTAGATTTGTACTGCAAAGATACACATTTTTAGGCAAGTTCAACCTAAAACCTATTCATTTCAGAAAGTTTTAGGTTGTTTTAACCTAGAACTTTATCAGATATATCAAAACGCATCAAGAAACATAAGAGATACTCAGTCCAACTTCACTATCTTTTCTAGGCATGTGTGGGACATCATTTAGACCTGTACGGCTGAACTGTTTTTAGAATTTTGTAATCTCAAAACTATATGCTTCATTTTCTGAATCATTGTCAATGATTCTTGCAAAATAGAGTTGGTCGAATCCCTCCTCATAGGATGGTATTTGTAGCTTATTCCCAGTGCAGAGTATTGCAAGTCGTGGCACGCGGTTTGCACGCTGTTCATTACGCTTAATACAATCCTCCTCTCGACTTTGAAAGTATATGCCTATAATCTCATATCCCAAAGATTTGGCAATAGGAATATATCTTTGCCTGTCAGTTCTTTGTGGATTTGTATTATCAACGACAAACGACTTCCTACTTTCTAAGCAGGTTCTAATAGCGATTGCCTCTTTACTACGGCTATGTAGGATATCAAGGTTGATATGTGTTAGTCCATGGTGAGCAAATACACAATTATATAGTGTGGTCTTTCCACTTGCTTGAATGCCGATGAAGAGAATCATCTGCATTTTATCTTTTATTTTAAATGGCAATTGCATATAAGCTTTACTTTCCGATGCAGAAATGACTGAAGATGTTTGAGAGGGTTTCGGCGGTGTTTATCTCTCCTCCGGTGATGGAGGCGAGGGTGTGGAGCACCTGGCGGAGGTCTTCGGCTACGAGGTCGCCGCTTAGGTCCATGTCCAGGGAGGCTATAACGGCGGTTATCTCCTTGTGGGCCTTGCAAAGGAGGTCGTAGTGGCGGGCGTTGGTGACGATGATGTCGCCTTGGGTTATCTCGGGGATATCTGCCGCCTCATATATGGCTTGCTCCAAGGCTTGGATGCCTATGTTCTCCTTTGCGGAAACGAGTAAAGGAGAGATTAATGATTTCGCAGAGGCTTTGGCAATGGTTGGGGCGTCTGAGATGGTTGGAGCATCGGCGATTGATTGGGCATCTGAGATGGTTGGGGCATCGGCGATTGATTGGGCGTCTGAGATGGTTGGAGTATCGGCGATTGATTGGGCATCTGAGAAGGGAGTAGCCTGCTCGTCGCACTTGTTTCTAACTACTATCAGCTGCTTGCCCTCGGCGAGGGTTTGCATCTCGGCGGTTTCCTCTGCCGACGGGGCTTGGTCTATCACCCACAGGACGATGCGCGCCTGATGGAGCTTTTCGTAGGTGCGCTCTATGCCTAGACGCTCTACGGTGTCGTCGGTGTGGCGTATGCCAGCGGTGTCGATGAAGCGGAAGGTGTAGCTATTTATCACAGTGGTGTCCTCTATGACGTCGCGGGTGGTGCCGTGCACGTCGCTGACGATGGCGCGGTCTTCGTGGAGGAGGCGGTTGAGCAGGGTGCTCTTGCCGACGTTTGTCTTGCCTACGATGGCAACGGGGATGCCCTCCTTTATTGCCTTGCCAGCTTCGAACGACTGTGCGAGGGACTGCAGGCGGTCGGCTATGGTATGGGCGAGCTGCTTCAGCTCGCTGCGGTCGGCGAACTCAAGGTCTTCGTGGTCGGAGAAGTCAAGCTCCAGTTCGAGCAGCGAAGTGAGTTTCAGCAGTTGTTGGCGCAGTTGTGTCAGTTCTGAGGAGAAGCCTCCCTTAAGCTGATTGATGGCAATGTCGTGCGAGGCACGGTTGGACGAGGCTATGAGGTCTGCCACGGCTTCTGCCTGCGAGAGGTCCATCTTGCCGTGCATGAAGGCGCGCTTGGTAAACTCGCCTGGTGCTGCCGCTTCTGCGCCTTGCGCTATGAGGGCGTTAAGAATCTCGCGCACGATGTATGCCGAGGCGTGGCACGATATCTCGACGGAGTCTTCTCCAGTATAGGAATGTGGGGCACGGAAGACGCTGACCAACACCTCGTCTATGACTACAGGGGATTGTTGGGCAGTGGAGGCAGACGAAGCGGTAACTGCTGCCGGCTGTCGAACTGCAGACGAAGAGGCAACGGCTGCCTGCTGTTGAACTGCAGACGAAGAGGCAACGGCTGCCTCTTGTGGGGCGGTCGTTGCCAGTATCTGTCCGTAGTGTATGGTGTAGCCTTTAGCTTCACGAATGTCTTTCGTGAAGATTCGGGAAACGATGTCGAGGGTGTCTGGGCCAGAGACGCGAAGGACGGAGATGGCTCCGCCGTTGGCAGTGGCCGGTGCGCAGATTGTTGTCATTAGTCTATATTCTGTCGAGCACGAGCTGTATCAGGTCTTCTATGCTCGACTTGTATTCGGTGTTCATTTTCTTGGCGTAACGGTTGGCTATCACCATGCAGCATGTCATGGCACGATGGCCGAGGAGCGAGGCGAGTCCCGCCACGGCAGAGGACTCCATCTCGAAGTTGCAGACCTTCAGCTGTGTGCCTGCGCTTACGGCTGGTGTCGTCTCGGGCACGGTGTAGCGGAAGGCTTCCACCTTCTCGTTCTGCGTGGGGTCGGCAATGGGAATGCGTATCTGTCTGCCTTGCGGTCCGTAGAATCCGCCGCAAGCTATGGTGATGCCGCGTACCATCTCCGTACCGGCTATCCTGTCAACGAGTTCTGGATCCTCATTGGCTACGTACGGGGCACCTTTCAAGGGCGACCACTGCATGTGGCGTTTGAATTCCTCCTCCAACCGGAGGTCGCACACGTCGTTGCGTCCTGCGTAGTAGTTAAGCAGTCCGTCGAAACCGATTGACTTCACCGAGGCGATGTAAGAGCCGATGGGTGTCTCTGGCTGCAGACCGCCGCAGGTGCCTATGCGTACTATGGTAAGCTGACGGAAGTCGGGGTTCTCGGTGCGGGTGGCGAAGTTGATGTTGGCAAGGGCGTCCAGCTCGGTCATTACGATGTCGATGTTATCGCAGCCGATACCGGTGCTCTGTACGGTGATGCGCTTGCCCTTATACGTTCCGGTGATGGTATGGAACTCTCGCGACTGCACTTCGTTCTCTATGGAGTCGAAGAAGTCCGCCACCGTCCGTACCCTATCTGGGTCGCCGACGAGGATTACTTTGTCTGCCAGGTGTTCTGGCTTCAGATGCAGATGGAAGGCACTGCCGTCTGCATTGATGATGAGCTCTGATTCAGGAAATGTTTTCATAGGCATAGAAGATATAATTAATATAGAGTGAGTGCTGTATTACAATGTCAGACAGAACTGTTCGCCTATACGCAGTCCCTCCTGGTACAAGGCTTCCAATTTCTGCACGTTCTTCTCCAGACGGTCAACCTCGAGGGGCTTCTCGGGACGTATCACCTTGATGCGTCCTTCTTCCTCGAGGCGCTCCACCATGGAGAGTTGCTCATTGTAGACGCGAAGACGATGGCTGAGTGCCACCTTTAGGCGCGGGTATTTCTTATAGACGAAGTGCGGCATCTTGATGTCCTTGCCGCTCTTGCGGTAGCCACGATTGCGCGTGAGCACCACTATCGCCTTGTCGTAGCCGGAGTCGAACGCCCTCTGCACGGGAATGCTGTCCACGATGCCGCCATCGAGGTACTGCTTTCCGTCCACCGTCATTATGGGGCTGACGTAGGGCAGTGAGCTGCTGGCGTGACAAATGTCGATGAGGCGTTTGCGGTCACCGCTGGTCTCGGAGAGGTATTCGGCAAGTCCCGTGTGGCAGTTGGTCACCACCTGTTCGAATAGCATGCCGCTGTTGAAGTATGCGTCGTAGTCGTATGGCTTTATCTCGTTGGGTGCCTTGTCGTAGAGTAGGTCAGGGTCGAAGATGCTGTGCTGTTTTATGAGGTGCTTTATACCGATGTACCTGTACTCCTCGAGCATGTCCACGTTGGTATAGTGAGCACGTCGCGGCTGCCATGATGCGTAGGATAGGCCGTTGCATGCTCCGGCGCTTACCGCCACGCAGTACGGGAAGTGTACGTCGTACTTCATGAAGGCGTCGAGCACCCCCGAAGTGAATACGCCGCGCATACCGCCGCCTTCCAATACCAATGCTGTTTCTCCGAGTAACATAATCAATGTAGTCTTTTAGGGTTAAGAGAGGGAGAGTCCCCCACCCTTAGTCTTTTGCTACGGGTGGGAACTCCTCTTCTATTTGGTTCAGCATCTTGAACGTTGCCTTTATGGCCGCCTCTGTCTGGTCGGCGTCCAAGGCGCGTGTTCTAAGCTGTCTGCCGTCATGCATACGCCATGTTATCTGCGTCTGTACGAGAGCGTCCGTACGTCCGCCCGGCGGTATGGTGACGGTGTAGTTTTCCAGCATCGGGAACGTGCGTCCCAATACCTCTTTATATATATAGCGCAGCGCCTTGACGAAGGCGTCGTACTGACCATCGCCCGAAGCGTCCGCCTCATAGCGTTTGCCGTCGATGTCTATCTTGATGCCGGCGTGCGGCTTCAGGCCGTAGGACAGGCTGACCATGTAGCCCTTTAGGCGCACGCGGTCCTCGGGTGCGGAGTGCTTGAGCACGTCAGCCACGATGAACGGCAGGTCGTCTTGTGTGACGAGCGACTTTCTGTCGCCCAGTTCCGTAATGCGCTGTGTCACCTTGCGTGTCTGCTCGGGGGTCAGCTCGAGTCCCAGTTCCTGCAAGTTCTTCTCGATGTTGGCCTTGCCAGAGTTCTTGCCCAGGGCATACTCGCGCTTACGGCCGAAACGCTCGGGTACGAGGTCGTTGCAGTAGAGGTTGTGCTTGTTGTCTCCGTCGGCATGCACGCCAGCCACCTGCGTGAAGACGTTGTCGCCTACGATAGGCTGGTTCGGTGCCACGGCGATGCCGGAGTATCCCTCCACGATGCGCGACACCTCGTTGAGCTCGTCCTCCTGTATTCCCGTTTCCATTCCGCACTTGTCCTTGAGCACCGCCTGCACAGAGGCCAGTGGAGCATTGCCGCAGCGTTCGCCCAGTCCGTTGACGGTGACGTGCAGTCCCTTTGCGCCGTACGTCACGGCAGAGATGCTGTTTCCTACGGCGAGGTCGTAGTCGTTGTGGGCATGGAAATCGAAATGCAGGTCGGGGAAGCGGGTCGTCATGTCCTTAAAGAACATGGCCGTCTCCTTCGGAGTCAGCACGCCGAGTGTATCGGGCAGCATGAAGCGCTTGATGCCGCAGTCCTTCAGAGCCTCAACCATGTTGTAGACGTACTCTGGGGAGTCCTTCATGCCGTTGCTCCAGTCCTCAAGATAGAGGTTTACGGAGAGACCCTTATCGTGTGCCAACTTTACGTTTGCCTTGATGTCCTCGATATGCTCCTGCGGAGTCTTGTGAAGCTGGTGTATGCAGTGCTTCTCCGAACCTTTCGAGAGCATATTGATGACGGTGCCGCCGCATTCGTCTATCCAATCTATAGACTTTCCGTTGTCCACGAATCCGAGTACTTCCACCGCCTGGAGATTGCCCAGTTGTCTGGCATAACGGCAAATCATCTTCACGGCATCCTTTTCACCCTCAGACACTCTGGCCGAGGCCACCTCGAGTCTGGTTACCTTAACATCGCGCAGCAACATGCGCGCGATGCTAAGTTTTTCGTGTGGTAAGAAGGACACGCCGTTGGTCTGTTCGCCGTCACGGAGCGTGGAGTCCATTATTTCGATTCTCATACGTATGAGGGTCTTTAGTTCTTTCTTTCCCAGTCTACTATTTTGTCCTTATTGTTAAGCAGGAAGTCGATGTCGTCGAAAGCGTTCTCGAGACAATACTTCTTGTAGCCATTAATCTCGAACTTCTGCGAATTGCCGGTAGCCTCGTTAGTCACGGTCTGGTTTGGCACGTCGACAGTAACGACGGTATTGGCGTCCTTTGCTATGCACTCGAACAGCTCAGCCTGGAACTCCGGTGTCACGATGACGGGGAGCACGAAGCAATTCAACAAGTTGTTGCGATGAATATCAGCGAAAGAGGAAGAGATAACGACACGTACGCCATAGCCAGCGATGGCCCATGCAGCGTGCTCGCGTGAAGAGCCAGAACCCCAGTTCTTGCCGCCCACGATGATTTCGTGTACGCCCTCGTGTGGAGCCTCAGAGAACTCAGGCTTGTTGAGCACGAAGTCAGCCACGGCATTGCCGTCAGCGTCGTAGCGCAGGTCGTGCATGAAGGCATCGCCGAAGAACTTCGGGTCGCGTGTGGTGGAAGCGAGGTAACGTGCAGGGATGATGAGGTCCGTGTTGCAGTTGTCTATTGCTATTGGCAGGCAAGTAGACTTTATTATGTTGAATTTCTGTTTTGCCATTGTTTCAGTCTGTGTTTTGGTTGGTGTTTTGGTGTACCTACTTTTTCCTACTGTCTTACTTCAGAAAAGTACGTGGGTCGGTAATTACGCCCGTGATGGCAGAAGCTGCCACGGTGAGAGGCGAAGCGAGCACGGTGCGTGCGCCAGGTCCCTGACGACCTACGAAGTTACGGTTTGAAGTAGAGATGGACAGCTTGCCTGCCGGCACCTTGTCAGGGTTCATAGCCAGACATGAAGAGCATGAAGGCAGACGGAGTTCGAAACCAGCCTCCTCGAGCACCTTGTCGATGCCCTCGTCGATGATCTGCTGACGTACGAGCCATGAGCCAGGTACGAGCCAAGCCACTACGTTCTCAGCCTTCTTCTGTCCCTTTACGATGGAAGCGAAAGCGCGGAAGTCCTCAATACGTCCGTTGGTGCAGGCACCGAGGAAGACGTAGTCAACGGGATGACCCTCCAGCTTCTCGCCTGGCTGGAACTGCATATAGTCGAGCTGAGCCTCAAGCTGTGCCTTCTCCTCAGCAGGAACAGACTCCAGCGTAGGCACTGTGCCGTCGATGGCGATGCCGGCACCCGGGTTTGTACCGTAGGTGATGCGTGGAGCGATGTCCTCAGCACGATAAGTCACCTCCTTGTCGAAGACGGCATCGTCCTCGCTCTTGAGAGTCTTCCAGTACTCAACAGCCTTGTCCCAAGCCTCGCCCTTAGGAGCGTACTCACGTCCCTTGAGGTAAGCGAATGTTGTCTCGTCCGGAGCAATGATACCGGCGCGTGAGCCCATCTCTATGGAGAGGTTGGAGAGGGTCAGACGGCCTTCCATAGACATATTCTTGATGGTAGAACCAGCGTATTCAACAACGTATCCCGTAGCACCTGATGTTGTCATTTGTGCCATGATGTAGAGAGCCACGTCCTTTGCGGTAACGCCCGGCTGCAGTTCACCCTCCACGTTGATACGCATTGACTTTGGCTTAGACTGCAGGATGGTCTCTGAAGCCAATACCTGTGCCACCTCGGAAGTACCGATACCCATAGCCAGTGCACCTACGGCACCGTGGGTAGAGGTGTGTGAGTCGCCGCATACGATTGTCATGCCTGGCAGCGAGAGTCCCTTCTCAGGACCAACGACGTGGATGATACCATTGTCCTTGGTTCCCATGGTGAAGTGTGTGATGCCGAACTCCTCACAGTTAGCCTTCAGCGTCTCCACCTGCTTGCGGCCGATAGGGTCGTTGATGACCTCCTGCTGGTCAGAAGGAGTGTTGTGGTCAGGCATGGCGTACACGTGGTCGGGGCGGAACACCTTGATGCCCTTGTCGCGCAGCGTGTCGAAAGCCTGCGGTGTTGTCACCTCATGACAGTAGAGGCGGTCGATGTATAATTGTGTAGGTCCGTCCTCGACGGTCTGCACTACGTGCTTGTCCCAAATTTTGTCGAATAATGTGTTCATAATATTGTTGTTGCGTTGTTATCTAATTTTGTTTATCAGTTATTCAATCGCCAAACCATATCCAGTCAGCAATTATGAATTCTGCATTATGAATTATGAATTAAATTACAGTTTAGCGACCTTAAACTTGTTGATGGCCTCGATGTATGCCTCGATGGTAGCGTCGACGATGTCGGTATTGGTACCGAAACCGTAGTAAACGACACCCTCGTGTTCCACCTGTACGTGCACCTTACACATGTCATCGCTGCCCTTATTGATGGCCTGGATGGTCATCTCCTTCAGCTCCATGTTGCGGTGGATAATCTTCTTGAGAGCATTGACGGCAGCGTCCACAGGACCGTTACCCGTAGCGGCAGCATCGAAGAGCTCGTTGGCCACGCGCAGCGTGATGGCAGCCATTGGCTTCACGCCCTTGCCGCAGGTTACCTGCAGAGCCTCGAGCTTCACGAGGTTCTCGTTAGAGTTTGAAGATACGCCAGCCAGCACGAGGAGGTCCTCGTCGCCGAGCTGCTTCTTCTTGTCCGCCATCTCAAGGAACTTCTTATACATAGTGTCGAGCTGCTCCTGGTCAAGGTCTATGCCAAGGATGTGCAGACGGTGCTTCAGGGCGGCACGTCCTGAGCGTGCTGTCAGTACGATAGCGTTCTCGTCGATACCCACCTCCTTCGGGTCCATAATCTCGTATGTGCTTGCATTCTTGAGCACGCCGTCCTGGTGAATGCCGCTGGAGTGTGCAAAGGCATTCTTGCCGACGATGGCCTTGTTTGGCTGCACGGGCATGTTCATCAGCGTAGACACCATACGGCTTGTAGGCCATATCTTCTGCGTGTTGATGTTTGTCTCTATGCCCAGGTCGGGGTGCGTCTTGAATATCATGGCAATCTCCTCCAGAGAGGTGTTGCCGGCACGCTCGCCGATACCGTTGATGGTCACCTCCACCTGACGCGCACCGCCCAGCACGCCGGCTACGGTGTTGGCCGTTGCCATGCCGAGGTCGTTGTGGCAGTGGGTAGAAAGGATTGACTTTCCGGCAGCGAAAGCGTCCACGTGCTCATAGAGGTACTTTATCTTTTCCTCGTACTCGCCGGGGATGCGGAAGCCTGTCGTGTCGGGGATGTTACATACTGTGGCACCAGCCTTCGTCACGGCGTCGATGACGCGTGCGAGATACTCGTTGTCGGTACGTCCGGCATCCTCAGCGTAGAACTCCACGTCCTCTACGTACTTCTTGGCATACTTCACGGCAGCCACGGCACGTTCTATTATCTCGTCCGGTGTGGAGTTAAACTTGTACTTGATGTGCGAGGGCGAAGTGCCGATGCCGGTGTGTATACGCTTGTGGCGCGCATACTGTAGAGCCTCAGCGGCGCAGTCGATGTCCTTCTCCACGGCGCGTGTAAGGGCGCAAATGGTAGGCCATGTCACAGCCTTTGAAATCTCAATAACCGAATTGAAGTCGCCCGGGCTGGAGATAGGGAAACCAGCCTCGATAACGTCCACGCCCAGTTGCTCCAGTTGCTTTGCCACCTGAATCTTCTCCACGGTGTTCAACTGGCATCCTGGTACCTGCTCACCATCTCTCAGAGTGGTGTCGAAGATAAATAATCTGTCTGCCATAATTTGTGTCTATATTTTCTTTTTCTGTCTTTATTCCGTCTGTGTCGTACCGCTGTGGCATTTGGCATAAAAAGCAAAAGCCTTTTTCGCTCCCTTACGAGGAAGTGAAAAAGGCTTATGTGTATATCATTATAGCATCACGATTACTTGCACACCTCATCACTTCCTCTGTTTTGTAGAAGAAGGCCGATAATAAGGTTGCTAATGATAATGCTGTTATTTGCCATTTGTCGTTACGATTTTTCTAATCGGGTGCAAAGATAGTAATAATTTGTGAAACACACAAATTTTTCTTTGCAAATCCTCACTTTGCTACCACTTCAGCTGTCCGTACTTCTCTTTATACCATATCTGCCAGGCGTTTATCATGTTCTGCCACAGCACATAAGCTCCCGGCGCCACGGCCGCCAGAGGGTTGAGGAAGGTGATGGTGAGCCAAATGCCCACGATGGTGTTCTTCTGCCCCAAAGCCTGTCCGGCGCTGATGCTCATTCCGAAGAAGTGGCCCACCCATTTGCCTATGGTAAACTGCGCCAGCGCCACGAAGAGGGGCAGTATGAGCAGTAGGGCCATCGTTGTGCCGGACACGGTGGACGTCAGTATGTTGCGCACCGTCTCGCCTGAGACTATCGAGAGGTTGAAGCACCAGAGGTAGAAGCCCAGATTGTTGAACTGCTTCAGCCACTCCACAAAGCGCGGTATCAGCTTGCGGCTCAGCAGCGCTGCCACCAGTGGCACCACGAGCACCACCGTCACATTGCGGAATACCATTGCCGCCGCCGTGAGGAACGTGATGTCGGCCCCGCGCTCCACCATCGGGAAGAAGAACGGGATGATGAACATGGTGCACACGTTGGCTATGATGGTAAACGTTGTCAAAGAGCCGATGCTGCCGCCCAGCTTCTCCGTCACCACCACGACGGCGGCCGCCGTAGGACAGATGACGCAGATGAATACGCCCTCCAGCACCAGCTTCGTCGTCGGGTCGTCCGTCAGCGTTATGAAGAACACGAAAATGGCTGACAGCGAGGCACGTATAAACTGAATAACAAAGTGCCACACCTGCGGACGCATCTCGCTGATGTTTATCTTGCAGAACGTCACGTATAGCAGCAGGAACAGCACGTACGGGATGAAGTTCATCAGTTGCGGACCTACGGCGTCACCAATTGGCACCAGTGCCGGCGTGCGCGAGAAGAGCAGGTAGACCGACGTGCCGAACAGTATGGCCACCGCCAGCGACCACCTCTTCAGAAAGGGTATGATTTTCATTGCTTCTTTGATGTTTAACGTTGATGTTATCCTAAATCGGGTGCAAAGTTACAACTTTTTGAAATTTTATCCGTAACTTTGCGTGCAATATTTGTAATTCAAAAGCTACAAGTACCAGGAGTTCGTCCCCATACAGTAAAGTCGGGCGTGCAAGAATCTGGTATAATTTTTTATCCAAACAAAAGAAAACCGAACAAAAATGTCAGAAAGTGTACATTTTGTTCGGTTTTTAAGGTTCTAAAGGCTATTTCGTGAACTTGCCTTAGTCAATAAGTTTCCTAACTTCCTCTAATGGTTTGCCTAACATTTGGGCAATGTCATCTAACTGCATCCCTCTTTCTTGCATACCAATAATCATAGTACGGAGCATCAATTCCTGCTGCTTGAGCTGACCTTCCTGCTGCTTGAGCTGACCTTCCTGCTGCTTGAGCTGACCTTCTTTATGCTTCAGTTGTTCGTCTTTCTGATTCAGCTGACCTTCTTGATGCTTCAGCTGCTCGTCTTGTAGCTTAATCTGCTCATTCTGCTGCTTTATCTGCTCGTCCCTTTCCATGATTGCCGTGTCTCTGTTTTCAAGCTCCTTGAAGAACTCGTCCTCGGCATTCATCTGGTAGCGCATGTCCGGGTCGGCAGCGGCAGACTGCAGTCGACGGACTATGTATTCCATCTCATTGTCGCCCTCATACTGGTCATCGTCCACCTTGAGCACTTTGTTGTTGTCTGCTACGTTGGTCTGGTCAAACACGCTCAGCACTTTTTCCAGGCTGTTGTTTACTCTGCCGTGCAACAACGGTATCTGCACGATGATACTGTCGTGCTGCAGGCTGTCAACGAAGGGGTCGGGCATGCCAGTCACCACCACTCTGCCGTCATAGTCGTATGCTTTGTGGTTCACATACACGATGGGCTCGGTAATGTTACCCACGCGGTGCCCCAAAAGATAGATAGCTACCATGGGGATGGCATACTTGCCATGCTCCTCCTGCAGCATGTTCTCCTCGTTATTATATTGCAGTGCAAGATAGCGGCGGAAGCGCAGGGTCTCCGTCGGCAGCCATGTTTTCTGCAATTCTATGAGCATCAGGTGAGGGTTGCCATTCTCGTCTAGAACGGTAGCCGCAAAGTCTATGCGGAACATAGAAATAGACTCGCGACGGGTCAGATTCGCATATTCGTTACGGCGCATCTTTACATCGACAACCTTCTTCTTCAGCAATGCCGACAGTATTGTCTTTGCTATGCGGTCGTCTTCCATCAGATACTTGAACACCGCATCATATAGTGGGTTTGCTACGTATACTATCATAGTCTATCTCCTATTTAAAAGTGAATTTCTTTCCGCAATTCCGCCCCAAAGTTACAATTATTCTCCAACACCACCAAACATTTGTCCCGTCTTTAACATTTCCTCACCCCTTTGCTTCCAATTCATTATGTGGGACAGTCCCACATATTGGTAAAGCTAATGTATAAAGAGCAAAAGCTGATAGACACAGCTTTTGCCCTTTTTGGGTGTAAAACTTTGAGAGACACCTCAAAAGATTCACTTAACCATTACCTTCTTCGAATCTTTTACTTTTCCGTTCTGAATGCGAGAGACACAATACATCCCTGATGGGGCATTGATTGACATCTGCGTATCAGTCTGACCGGCAGGAACGTTTACAGAATTTATTTTCATTCCCGATGCTGATGTCACCATAATGTCCGAGCCTTTTTCGTTGGCATCGCCCAAGGTAACGTTTATCGTGGAGTTTTGTCCAGTGACTGTCGTTTCTAGAAACATGCTACCCTGCGTGGACTTCACTTTCATTATGTCCGTACTTTGATTGTCAACCTTGTAGAATAACGTTTCCTCTCCATTGCTAACTGTGATGTACCTGTTGCCTCCTATTGTCAGCAAGGCAAAGCCTCTATTAGTATTAACAATATAGAATCCATCATCAAAGTTTATCTCCTTCACAATGTTCCCACTTGACGACACTACTTGGAAACCAACCATAGCCAGCAAAGATTTATCAGATGTAATTGTTGAACGTGTAATTACTATATCTTCATAAGTAGTTGAATAGTCCGCGGTTATATCCGATGAAGACCCGTCAGAATTCACAAGCGCATATTTCGGAATAAGATACTCATAGTCCTCATCTTGATTGAACAACGTTTGTGAGATTTCAAAATAAGTACCATTGGTCCCATTTGTACCTCCGCCATTGTCAAGATTCAGGTTGTATAGGGATATATGAGGCTGTTTCTTCGAATAGGAAACTTCTTCTGTCTCGCCAGTCGGCTTCCATTCTGAATATGTAGCAGTATATGAAACACGACATTGATACATCAATCCATTAGATGCAAGATAGTAAAATTTGGGATATTTCATCCCAAAGTAATTATAGCCAAAATACATCTCAGAATTAGATGTATAAGAATAACTTGATTTTGAATAATCAAAGCAGATTATACTGTCACCGTTTTCTTGTTTTTTGATTATAAGAGCCTGTTCAAGTAATACATCTTTATATTTTTCTTGTTCAAGCCATTCGCTAAACGACTTATGCACATCAGATGTGCTCCTGTCAGCTTCTGCAACCTTTACATCTCTGCTTTCCTTTTGGTAGGTTAGTGTATAGTTGAACTCTTTGTCGTTGTCAATATCAAAGGATTTGATGAGTTCTATGTTTTCATCATAAACCATTATATGATTAGAATTCTTTTTGTCCGTGAATGTAAGGAGCGGCTTGTTATTATAAGCATATTCCTTGGGGATGACCATAGAATTGTAATTTTCACCAGTTGTAGACCTTGGCAAATTGAAAGTACCAGGTGTAGTTTTCTGTGCAAACGACATTTGAGCAAGCGAAAAGATACATAATAGAAGTAAACTCTTTTTCATACTTATCATACAATTAATACTTTTACAAAGTCCTGGACAATATCTTATTGCTCAAGACTTAATTACTGTTTTCTTTGTTATTAGAGGAGATAGACTGAGAGATGATATCCTCATTTACAGCGCAAAATATCCTTTACTGAATAGATTTTGCTCAGAGCGTCAAAGGAGAAGTACTGGTCATCCATTATCATGTAATCCTCCCTTTGTTTCTTGCTAAGATTCTTGATTTCAGGGAACATCGAGACAGGCACTATCACTTCACGGCCATCTGTCAAAAAAACGGCCATAGCACCACGTTTCACGTTGAAATCCAATTTCTTTATTCCCAAACTAGTATCCGTATATTTACACATCGTAGTATCCTCCGTCTCATTATTTAATTTTCTTGATTCTAATCTTCTTGCCAGCAAAGACATCGTCTATCTTTTGATTGAGTTCATCCCAATACTTATCTATAGCAGCTATAATCTCTGCCTCTTCCGAAGAATTCAGCTCTGACCAGGCAACTTCAATTTTCTTTTGCCCGTTCTCCTCTATCCATATCTTAGCAACTGTATGCCCTCGATGAGAGTTCTTACTACCTCGCTTCACCACATGAATATGCCTCCTGTTTTCATTCGCATCAGCCGGGAAAACAGACAGGATGAAACACAATATCAATGCTACTTTCCCATTTCTATTTTAATTCTGTGCAAAGGTATAAAGAATAATCGATAAAAATTCTTTTTCAAAAGAAAAATTTGGGAAGCTCTGCATAAGCCGCAGTTAATCGCCTATAATTCAACAAGAAAGACACCATTGCAAAGCACCGCGTTTCATATGTCAAATTGTCGACGAGATGCCCAAGGCCCGGGCATCGAGTGCCCGCATTGTGAGAACACGAGTCCCAAGCCTTGGGCATCGAGTGCCCACAGTGCGGGCACAATCGCAATAAACGGAGGGACTTGGGCTACAACCTGAATAAATATTAAAAATGTGCAAGTTTGCCACTTTTTCCTATCAAAAATGTGTAACTTTGCCGAAAAATTACATTAAGGTCTATTTCCAAGGGCCTAACTATACTTAGAAGGAGGTATGAACAATGGAGATAAAAAGGGACATTATGAATAAGCTGAAGGCATGGAAGGATAATCCTCGACGCAAACCTCTTGTACTACAGGGGGCACGCCAAGTAGGCAAGTCGTGGGCATTGAAAAAGTTTGGCAAAGAATGTTTCGATGATATCGTATACATCAACTTCGACACGATGCCTGAGGTAAAAGAAGACTTCAAACGCACTAAAGAGCCTTTGAAACTCATCCAGGTTATGGAGATGATGGTGGGAAGGACTGTCTCTCCCTATTCTACCTTAATTATCTTTGATGAGATACAAGAATGCAATGAAGCCCTAAACAGTCTGAAGTATTTCTACGAAGATGCTCCAGAGTATGCCGTCGTGTGCGCAGGCTCGCTCTTGGGAGTTGCCTTGAACCGCACCGGAGCTTCCTTCCCCGTAGGCAAAGTAGACTTCATGACACTTTATCCTGTTTCCTTTGCCGAATTCCTCGGTGCATACGACAGTCTGCTATTTGGTACCTACAGCATGATAGGAGTAGAACAGACGGCGGTGCCTGAGATTGTCCATCGCAGGCTGACGGATGCCTATAAAGTGTATCTTGTACTGGGCGGAATGCCAGAAGCTGTGAGTGTATATATGGACACTCGTATGTGGGATGAAGTGAAAACAGTACAGGATGCTATCCTACAATCGTACTCGCTGGACTTTGCCAAGCATATTAACAATAAGGACATCCCTCGAGTTTTTCAAGTATGGGGGAATCTACAAGACCAACTAGCTCGTGAGGACAAGAAATTCCGGTATGGTGATGTACAAAAAGGCGGTAGGGCTCGAGAATATGAAGGTGCCATCGAATGGCTGTGTCTAGCCGGATTGGTACATCGTGTGTCAGCAATAGAAACGCCGCGTCTTCCGTTGTCGGCTTACAAAAAGAGCAATGCCTTCAAGCTTTATCTCAATGACGTAGGACTGCTAGGGCGCAAGTTCGGACTGGAAGCAAAGACAGTCGTAATGGGAGACACCTTGTTTACGGAGTTCAAGGGTGTCATGGCAGAAAACTATGTCCTCCAGTCGTTGGTACGTCAGTTTGGCAATCAGCACTATTACTGGACTTCGGGAAATACGGCAGAAGTAGAGTTCGTCCTGCAGGAAGCTGGTAAAATCATTCCGATAGAGGTGAAAGCAGATAAGAACGTAACAGCAAAGAGTCTGGCATATTACCGCAAGCAATATTCTCCCCAATTGTCAATCCGTCTGTCTACTCTCAGCCTACGGAAGGACGATGATTTGCAGAATCTCCCACTATATATGGTGGATAAATTGAGGGAATTACTAGAACAAACCAACTGTTTATAATGCAAGGCTGATGGGTATAAAAAAAGCCCACAGTTGGCTGAGCTGCGGGCTTTTTGTACTTATGATTATGTGTAGAATATTTAAACTGCATCATCAGTGCAGCCGCTGGCGGCGCTTGCTGTCTATGGTCTGCAGCACTACGGAGACTATTATCAGGAGGACGCCGCACCAGAAGGAGCGGCCCACTTCCCTACCCTCGTTGAAGATTATCATGGCGAAGAGGATGCTGTAGACTGGCTCCATGTTGTACGACAGGTTTACCGTGAAGGCTGAGATGGTGCGCATGGCCTGCAGCTGGAAGAGGAAGGGTATCAACGTGAATACCGTGGCGAAGACGGGCATATACATCAGGTCGTTGCCGGTGACGGCGATGGAGGCCGACGGATTGAGGTGCAGGTAGAGGGGCATGAAGAGCGTCAGCAGGACCACGCCTACCTGCAACTGCCGCAGCAGGAGGTCGCTGCTCTTGATGCCTGTCTCGTGCTGCACGCGTTTGCAGAGCACGGACGAGAGGGCGTACACCACGGTGCAGCCGAGACCGAAGAGGATGCCGAGGCGGTAGCGGGGGTCGAAACCGAAGATGAGCAGGATGCCCACCACAGAGAAGATACTCAGCGCTATCTCCTGCACTCGAGGCCAGCGGCGCTCGAAGATGGCCTCTATTATCGACGTACTGAAGCCGTCCAGGGCTATGCACACCACGGCGACTGAGACGTTGGACGCCTTGATGCTAGCGTAGAAGAACACCCAGTGGATAGCGAGCGTGGCTCCGCAAAGTATGAACTTCACGTAGTTGCCCTTCCACTGCACGTAGGTCTTGCTGCCCAGACTCGTGAAGCGCAGCAGAGGCCACAGCACGAGGGAGGCAATTATCATACGATACCACACGAGGGGCACTTCCGTCAGTTGTATGAGACGGCCGAAAACACCCGTGGCACCAGCCAAAAGAATGCCTATGTGCAGACGCACATAGGCATTCTCCTTTATATTATCAGTCAGTTTGCTCATTTATCAGATTGTATATATCACATTTCCTAAAAGCATGGCATAGTGCGTCACTATGCCTTCCTCTTACAGCAGTGCGTAGCGTGCTATGAAGAGCAGTGCGAGCACGATGGTGCCGATGCTCAACTCGCGTACCTTGCCGGAGAGGGCGTAGAGGATGACGTACGAGATGACACCGAGCAGGATGCCGTCGGAGATGCTGTATGCCAGTGGCATGAAGATGATAGTGATGAAGCACGGTATGGCCTCAGCATACTTCGTGAAGTCAATCTTGCTAATATCCGTAACCATCATTACGCCTACGAGGAAGAGGGCGGATGCCGTTGCCTCTGAAGGGATGGAGAGGAAGAGAGGAGCGAAGAAGAGGGACAGCAGGAAGCAGATGGCTACGACGAAGGCTGTCAGACCGCAGCGGCCACCAACGTTAACGCCGGAGGCACTCTCTACGAAGGTGGTGACGGTAGACGTACCCAGGGCAGCACCTGCGGTGGTACCGATAGCGTCTGCCATGAAGGCCTTGGAGAGGTTGTGTATCTTGCCGTTCTCATCGATCATGCCGGCACGGCTGCTGACACCCACGAGGGTGCCGATGGTGTCGAACATATCTACGAAGAGGAAGGTGAAGACGCACACTACCATATTGAGCGAAAAGACGTTGCCCCACTCCATCTGCCATACTATGGGCGCGATGCTTGGCGGCATATCGAAGAAGCCGCTGTAGTGAGTCACGCCGAGGTGTATGCCGATGCGTTGTCACGATGATACCGATGAGGAGCGCACCCATCACATTCTTAACGAGCAAGGCGGAAGTGAGGAGGATACCGAAGATGGCGAGCAGCACGGCGGGTGAGTGCAGGTTGCCGAGTGCCACGTAGGTAGCCTCGTTGCTTACAATGATGCCGGCGTTCTTCAGACCGATGAATGCGATGAAGAGTCCAATACCAGGGGCGATGGCTTTACGCAGTGCCAGCGGCATGGCATCGACGATGACGTTACGCAGGCCAGTAAGGGTGAGGATGATGAAGATGATACCCTCGATGAATACCGCCGTCAGCGCAAACTGCCATGTGTAGCCCATGGTGAGGCACACGGTGTAAGCGAAGAAGGCGTTGAGTCCCATTGACGGAGCCAGACCTTACGGTAGTTTGGCATAGAATGCCATAACGAGAGTGGCCAGTGCGGAAGCAATGACGGTGGTGGTAAAAATGGCGCCCTTGTCCATGCCGGTAGCGGAAAGGATGGACGGGTTCACTGCAAGGATGTACGCCATGGTGAGGAAGGTGGTGATACCTGCCAGCACCTCTTTGCGTACAGTCATCTTGGCTGGGTCGAAGCCGAATAGTTTTGTAAGCATAGGAAAACGGGGTTTTAATTCACAAAGCAGAATTCATAATTCACAATTAGGCTCCGCACGAATTTCATAAGAAATGTGCCGCATGGTAATTATGAATTCTGCATTATGAATTATGAATTATTTAGAACTGGTACTTTACAGCAACAGTCGGGTTGAAGAAGAAGGTCTTGCTGCTGTTGGTAGGATAGATGAAGTCGTTAGACAGCTCCCACTCGGTACCTACGCTGAACTTGCCGTGCTGCTTGTCCTTGTTGATGATGTTGAACCAGAACTGTGGCTCTGTGATGAACACGAGGCCCTTCTTCTGAACACCGTCAGCACCGTAGCGTGGGGTGTAACCGTACCAGAGGTCGGCGAAGCCGGAGAATGTGCAGAGACCCTTTGCGAAGGTTGTGCTCCATACGCCAGTCAGCTGGAAGCTTGCGATAGCGTCGCAAGTGCTGTTGGAGAAGTACTGCTTGTACATTGCCTGTACGGAGAATGTCTTGGCAAAGTTGGCGTTGTGCCAGTTGTAGGCAGGACCCACGAGGATGCACTGCTGGTAGCGGCTGGCGTACATCGGAGTGTACTTGTTTACAGACAGACCACCATCGTACTCGATGTGTGCTGCGAAGTTGCTGCTCTTAAGGTTAGCGAAGGTGAACTCACGCGATACCTCCCAGTATGCAGCGCCCACGCCGTCTGAGAAGTAGTCCATATCTACGAAGAAGTAGGTAGAACCGGTAGCGTCCGGGTGGAACATCTCTACGGTAGAGGTGAGCTTAGGACGGTTAGACTCTGACTCGGAGTTGATGGCACGACCGAGGTCGTAGTGCAACTGGAAATCTACCTGCGCCATTGCCACAACGGCGAACATGGCCATAAGGGGAATGAGGAAAAACTTTTTCATTAGTTCTTTTCTTTTTATACTTTTATGATAATTGTTACTTAACTGAATCATATTCGCTGAGTATCTCCTCGGACGGCTTCTTGCCGCAGAGGGACACGATGATTATTGCCACGCCGGAGCAGACGAAGGCAGGAAGCAGCTCGTAGATGCCCCATGCGCCGCCCATAGGAGCGATGAGGTATTTCCACACGAAAATCATTATGCCACCCACTACCATACCGCTGATGGCTCCTGCCAGCGTGGTGCGTCTCCAGAAGAGGGAGGCCAGCATCACGGGTCCGAACGTAGCGCCGAAACCGGCCCATGCGAACGATACGATGGTGAAGATGCTGCTGTCGGGGTCCCAAGCCAGGAAGAGGGCTATGATGGAGATGACGATGATGGTGGCGCGGGCCACGTGCATCGAAGTGGAGGCTGACACCTTAACGCGGCAGACATCGCGCAGGATGTTCTCGGAGAACGACGAAGCGGCCGTAAGCAGCTGCGAGTCGGCAGTAGACATGGTGCTGGCGAGGATACCGGCAAGTACTACACCTGCTATTAATGCAGCTATCGGACCGTAGTTAGCGAGGACATGCGAGAGGTCTATCAGGGTACTCTCTGCCGCTGACGTTGTAGCGTACATGGGCAGGATGCCGTTCTTGGCTACGGTGTAGCCGACTACGCCGATGCCTATTGCAACGAACATAGAGATGAACACCCAGACAGTTGCTATGCGGCGCGAGAGCTTGATGTCCTCCTCACGTCTGATGGCCATGAAGCGCAACAGGATGTGGGGCATACCGAAGTAGCCCAGTCCCCATGCCATAGTGGATATGATAGTGAGGAAACCGTAAGGTTCTTCCTCGCCTGTGGCGTTGTTGTGTACGCAGAAAGCTGACAGGTAGCCTGGCAAAGACTGTGCGTTGTCCATGACACCTTGCATGCCGCCGGCCTGGTCGAGGGCGAAGACAATGATGATGATAAGAGCGATAGTCATTACGATGCTCTGCACGAGGTCCGTAGTGGACACGGCCATGAAGCCGCCCATGATGGTGTAGGCTATTACGACACATGCACCTACTATCATTGCCTCATGGTATCCTATGCCGAAAAGGCTATCGAGGAGCACACCGACAGCCTTGAAGCCTGCCGAGGTATAGGGGATGAAGAATATCAGAATGACAACGGCGGCAATGGCCATCAGAATGTTGCGCTTGTCGTGGTAGCGCTTGGAGAGGAACTCCGGTACGGTGACAGCGCCAAGTTTGATGGTGTAGCGGCGCAGACGCTTGGTGGTGAAATACCAGTTGAGATAAGTGCCTATGCCAAGTCCGAGCACAGTCCACAGGGGACTTGCCAAACCGGTGATGAACGCCAGTCCTGGGATGCCCATGAGCAACCAGGAGCTCATGTCGGAAGCCTCTGCACTCATAGCAGCTACGAGTGGGCCCAGCTGGCGACCTCCAAGGTAGAATTCTTCTGACGACGAGGTACGCTGACGGCTATAGTAATAGCCGATGTAGAGCATAGCGACGAGGTACAGCACGAAGGCTGTGATAATCATTGCCTGAGTCACGATAATTTTCTTTTTTACTAATACCTGTTATTGATGTTGTTGAGATTCTCTTGATGTTATTCTGCAGAAGTCTGCACTGCCGCGGGCTGTGGCTTCGGAATCTTGTAGCCCAATATGCCGACGATGCAGCTCATTATCGGGCTGATGATACAGAAGAAGCAGAACGGCAGATAGACGATGGTCGGGATGCCGAGCACGGTGCTCTGCGTCATGCCGCAGGCGGTCCAGGGGACGAGCACTGAGGTTACGGTAGCGGAGTCCTCAGTAGAACGGCTGAGCAGCTCGGGCACGTAGCCACGCTCGCGGTACTCCTCCTCATAGATGGAGCAGTTCATGATAATGGAGAGGAACTGGTCGCCCATGACGAGGTTGAGCAGACAACCACTGACTACGGTAGAGCAAACGAGCGATGCCGTATTGCGAATAGAACGCAGCAGCATTCCTGTCAGACTCTTCAGCATACCGCTCGCCACCATGCATGAGCCGAAGGACATAGCGCACAGTATGAGCCAGATGGTATTGAGCATACCTGCCATACCGCGGGTGGAGACGAGGTCGTTGATGGCAGCATAGCCGGTGTCAACGTTAGTGGAGGTGTAGCACGTCTTCATCAGGCCCATGAAAATGGACTTGGCTGACAACCCTGCCTCGCCTGAGATACTGGTGAGCACATCTGGCTGCAGCACTACGGCGCAGAGACATGCAGCGAGGGCGGAAAGGAGCAACGTGATGAGCGACGGCACCTTTTTATATATAAGCCAACCCGTAAAGAGGGGCACGAGCATCGTCCACAGGGTGATGTTGAAGCCGTGGTCGAGTCCGGCGGTGTACATGGTAACCTCCATGCTGTCGCCGCTGTAGAATATGCCGAGTCCGGTATAGAGTACGAGGGAGATGATGAGGCTCGGCACCGTCGTGTACATCATGAAGCGGATGTGCTTGAATAGGTCGGCACCGGCCATGGTGGCTGCCAGCACGGTGGTGTCGCTCATCGGCGACATCTTGTCGCCGAAGTAAGCACCGGAGATGATGGCTCCGGCGGTGTACGGCTCTGGGATGCCAAGTGCCGTACCGATACCCATCAAGGCTATACCGATAGTGGCGATGGTAGTCCACGACGTACCGGTCATGACGGAGATGATAGCCGAGATGATACAGGCGCAAGGCAGGAAGAACATAGGCGACATAATCTGCACGCCGTAGTATATCAGCGTAGGAACGACGCCGCTTATCATCCATGTTGCGGACATCATGCCGATGAGCAGCAGCAGGAGGATGGAGACGCCGGCATCGCCGACGGTGGTCTTGATGCGCTTCTCGAAGACTTCCCATTTTGTGCCGTAGATGCCCATTGACAATGCCACACAGACAGCTGTGGCCATCATCATGGCTACCTGCGAAG
The DNA here is from genome assembly GCA_963588475.1 of Oscillospiraceae bacterium. Classification (GTDB taxonomy): domain Bacteria; phylum Bacteroidota; class Bacteroidia; order Bacteroidales; family Bacteroidaceae; genus Prevotella. The sequence goes on from CAVAHD010000005.1 coordinate 28,444, forward strand.
CGCCCGAGAGGGCATCGTCAGGGAACAGTATGAGCGCACTGGCTATGAGGGCAATAAGGAAGAGCAGCGGCAGAAGTGCCACGAGGGGATGCGGATGACGGGTTGAAGCCATAGAAATTTAAAATTCTTAATTCATAATGCAGAATTCTTAATTCATAATGCAGAATGCATAATTCATAATTGACCATGCTGACGACGGTTTTCAAGCAATCGTGCGGAAGCCCAATTATGAATTATGCATTATGCATTATGAATTAAATTAGAACGAGTATGTACCGCCAATAGAAACGGAGCGGTTGCCTACGCGTGTGTCAACGATATCGTGCCACTTAGCCTCAACGAGCCAGTGCTTGTTGATTTCCTTGCTGGCAGCAACGTCGAGGTAGAAGTTTGGACGTGCGTAGAAACTTGTATAGCTTACCTCCTCAGACATACGGCGGCTGTTGTAGATAGCGTTAGCAGTGAAACGCCAGCCCTTGTTGAGGCTTACCTGTGGGGCGATGTGGCAGCTTACCCAGTTGCTGTACTCGGCACCTACGCCATACTTGTTAAGACGCTCCCAGTTGTAGTCTACACCTGCAGTGAGGCGGAGCACGCCGGCATGTACAAATGCAGAAACACCGGTGGTAAGGATATTGTCGCTACCTGCATTAGCGTTATTCTCAGAAATCTTCTTGTTCTCGTTCTTAACGAAGCCCATGAGGTTGAAGTTGTGCTGCTGGTATGTGTAGCGAACCTCAGAAACGTAGATAGGGCACTGGTATGCTTCATAGATGAAGTCACGCTTATCATCTATAGTTGCGAAAACATAGTTATCACCTGACACTCCGTAGAAACGGCGTGCGAAAGTACCCTGGATAGTGTTGTGGTCGTCAACGTTGCACCATACGGATGCCGTGAAGTAGTTGTTGGATGTAGTGTGCTCCCAAGGTGCGATGTTGTTGTACTTTTCCAGCTGGCTCATCCAGAAGTGGTTGGCGCGGAAACGGTCACCTACCATAACGCCCCACTTGCCGCAAGTCCAGTCTACCTGAGCATATACATCCTCGTACATATCGCGGTCTGTAAAGTCTGCTATTACATTAGTGCTAGCACTGTATCCAGCCTCAATACCTGCAGTCACGTAGATATTCTTGTGGATGAATGGGAAGCCAAACTCCACCAGTCCGTAAGGAGCTGTTGAGCGGTTGCATTTTGCAGCATCATCAGATGTAGTGTAGTCGGCAGCTGCCTGTACCATAGCGTATGCACCGTTGTCTGCGAGTGAGCGGGTGTAGCAAGCTGTAGCGGTAACGGTACGCTCATACGATGCAGCAGGATTGCCGTTCTCTCGCGCACGGTCATAGGTCTGAGTAGCCTGGAGCAGGAGGTTGTCCTTGGAGGTGATATCCCAGTCTACGTTGACGTTGGCATCCTCACGTGCGTTACGGGCTTTAGTAGAGGTTCCTTCTACATTCTTATAAGCCATCTCGCCGGCCACCATACCCTGGATCCATGCCTTGTCGCTCTGGTTGATGATGCGGCCGAACACTTCGCCTGAAGCCTGGTAGTCTGCCTCAACAGCTACCTTACCATGGGTTCCCTTTTCGTCCTTACGGAAGTAGAGGTCGATGACCTTCTTCATATTGCCAGAACCCTTCATGACACCAGGGTTGATGCAGACCTTAATCTTCTTGATTTCCTTTGCCTTGGTATTCTTCAAGAACATCTCTTCATTCATCTGAATGTTGATGTTGTTGATACGTACAGCATAGTTTCCCATGTAGAAAGGAGAAGAAGTGGTGCGACCGTTCTGAGACATAATCTCCGGGCACATCATGAGCACGTCGAGTACAGTCTCCTCGCCGTTGAGTTCCATCTCATCTACGTTGATGATGTAGCGGTCACCGCTGTGCTCGATAATCTTTGCATTTAGTGTTGAAGAGGCCGCCATAAGGGTTACAGCCATCAGTCCTCTTGCAATGTTCTTTTTAATCATTGTATCTTTTTGGTTTGTGCGCGCACAGTGTAATGCATGCGCTGATAATTTGGATATGAAAATTCGGTTGCAAAGTTAGTAAAAAATATTTAAAAGGCTGATTTGCAAGTCAAAAAAAGTGAATTTTCGATATTATTACGTACCTTTGCATTGACATAAATCACATTAACGACATGAAAAAGCGACATATTGCTGTTTTTGACTTCGACGGCACACTGACAACGAAGGACACTCTTCTCGAATTTATACGCTTCGCCTTCGGCACGCGTCGGATGCTCTGCGGCTTCCTTCGCTACGCCCCGCTCATCGTCTTGATGAAGCTGCATCTGTACGACAACAGCCGTTGCAAGGAGCACGTCCTCAGCTGGTTTTTCCGTGGCATGCCTCACAGCGAGTTTGAGGAACTGGGCATGCGTTTTGCCGCGCAGGCCGACGGTCTTCTTCGCCGCGACACGGTGGCTCTGCTACAACGCCACATCGCCGCCGGCGACACCATATATATAATAAGTGCCTCGGCCGAGGAGTGGGTGCGCCCCGTCTGCGAGCAGTTCGGCATGAGGAGCGAGGCCATGCCAAACGGAATAGCCAAGGTAATGGGCACGCGCCTGGAAGTGGTGGACGGAAAACTTACAGGCCGCTACGCCTCCCCCAACTGCTACGGCCAGGAAAAGGTGAACCGCCTCACCGAGGTTGAGCCGAACCGCACCGACTACCACCTCACCGCCTACGGCGACAGTCGCGGCGACCGTGAGATGTTCGCCTATGCGGACGAGTTTCACAAGGTATAAACGTTATGATACAAAAAAAGCGGGCTGAAAGTCCAATACTGCACAAACTCCAATGGAGCTATGCCGTATTGGGCTTTCAGCCCGCTTTGTATTTCTACAAAAAGCTACTGCTTACCTGAGGAACATGAAATTCTGCGGACGGTTGGAGGCGTAGGCCTTGCCTATTTCGGCAATGGCGTTGATGCGCAGCTTCTCAAGGGACACCGCATCCTCGTACTTCTTCTTGTTCTCGTAGTCGACGTCAGTCTTTACTGACTTGCCAACCTCTTGCATGAATTTCTGGGCTTGCGAATAGCACTTGGCCTCGGGGTCTACCGCGCCGAGGATTTCCAATACCTCCTTGGCACCCTCCGGTGTCGGGTTGGCTGCCCACAAAGCCTTGGCCTTATTGAGCTGGGCAAGATAGTATCTGTCGCAGTACTTTTCATAGTACTTGAGGGCTTCCTTCATGGCACGTTCGTAACCGTTGCAGCAGGTAGGAACGACGGCGAGCATGGCCATGGCAGCCTCGTAGTTGTCCATGGCAGCCTTACCGCGGGCATCGCGGATGATGTTGTCTAGCTGGCTGTCGTAGTAGTTTACGACCTTCTTCTTCGCAGTAGAGAAGAACGAAGAGACGGTGGCGTTCTGCGCCGTCAACTGCCTGATGGCGTTGATGCACGACTTCGTCTCGTTGTTGCCCACGCCCTGCACTTCCACGTAAGAGGTGCCGAAGAGCTTCTGGTTGTACACGTCTGCCAGATAGAGGGTAACGCCGAATTTGTTTACTATCTGCGTCGGAGCGCTGCCCACGACATAACGGTCCGTCTGGTCGAACTTTGCCGTGATGGCAAATCGGGCGTTGTCCCAGCCTACGTTAACCTTCGACTGTGATGCGGCACGCTCCAGCTGCGTCTGCAGCACGCTGGTTGCCTCGGCTGTCAGGTTGGAGAAGTCTCCGTCAATGGCTATTGCCATCGGTATGTCGCACTCCTGCGCCATTGCACTTGCAGTACAGCCCAGCAGGAGGGATGCTACGAATGTTCTTAGTATGTGTTTCATAACTGATGCGCTTTATTTTTCACCAAAGATGAGCAAGCACTTGCCCAAACCCTGGTTTACGGTCTTTACTGGAAGATTGTACGGTGCAGCCTTGAAGAAGCGTGCGATGTTGCGTGCGAAGGCGTATGTGTCCATAGCCTGTCCGTTGTTGTTGTAGAGCGGTATGCGAACCTGCTCGTACTGCAGGGTGGTGGCTGTTCCGTCTACCTTGCTGAAGCGGTGGTTGACGCAGTTGTCGGAGAGCCAGTTGTCCATCACCTCGTTGAACTCGAGGTCGCCGTACTCCTTCTCGAAGTCGAAGCCGGAGCCGTTGTCGAAGACTTTCATGGTGAGGGCTACCTCACGACCGTTCTCCATCATGTCATCGAAGTGGGTCTGCAGTCTTGAGCAGAACTCGTCCATGTGGTCCTGCACTGCTTCCTCCAAGAGGATAGGCAGCTCGGCGGAGAACGAGCCTTTTCCTGTGCCCTCGGCACCTGCCACCTGCTTGTCGGAGTAAGCATCAAGACCACGGAGGTTGTAGGTGATGCTGCTCTTGGGGCCAGTCTTGTTTACGGTCCAGTCTATCTCAAGGATGATATCCGGCTTTGCACGGCGGCGCAGACGGTCGAGGGGGCTCTCGGCGATAGTGGAGCCAGCCTTACTGGTAATCAGCGACTCCTCAGCCGAGGCGTTGTTGATGGACTTGAGCGTCTGCTGCAGGTCCTTCAAAGGGAAACCGCGGTCGGCCATCAGGGAGTTAATCTTGCTGATGATGGCATTGAGCTGCTGGTCGGTGGAGACGGCCTTCTTGTAGTCGGGCACCACTTCCTGCGTGCCTTGGTTGTCGTATGTCTGTGTATATCCGTGCTGGTTGCACCAAGCGTCGCTTGGCAACACCATCAGGACCGGTTTCTTTGCCTGGCCGAAGCTGACCAAGGCAACGAGGACAGCTACTGCTGCCAAAAGAATTCTTTTTCTCATGTTATACTGTTCTTTCTTAAAGATGGGTACTACTTATCTTTCTTAAAGATGTTCGCTGCTTATCACGTTGTCTGCCTTGAGGCGTGCCTTCAGCTCAGAGCGCAGCACGCGGATGGTCATCTCGTACGAGTAACCAACCTTATCCTTCTTGCGGTCGGCTGACATACGCTTGGTGTCGCGCAGGGAGACGTACTTCAGGTATTCGCCGTTGTCCATGAAGAAGATGTTGAAGTAGTCTTCGTAACGCTCGCGGGCGTTCACCTCCGTAACGAGTGGACGAAGGTTGCAGCCCTTCACGCCGTCACGCACACCGTTGAAGATGACGGCATAGACGGCATTCTTCTTTGCCTGTTCCTTGGCATCGGAACGGTTGCGGCCGTAACCGGTGACGCGCAACGTCTGCGAGCCGTCCAGTTCCGTACCAAGACACTTGATGGACTGTGTGTCATAAACCGTCTGAGTCTGCGCTCCTGCCACCAACGACATGGTCAGACAGAGGAGTGTGGATAATATGGTCTTTCTCATTGTCTTTCTGCTTTTTAGAATTCATAACCCAGGCGGAGTGTGAAGGCACTGGTCAGCTTCTTCTCTCCGTCAGAATATTTCGGATTTGTCATGGCGTATGCCACAGAGATTTGGAAGTTGTTGTGCATACCGCCAAAGCTGTAGCCTACGGACGGGCTGAAGTAGATGCCCTCGTTGATGATACCACCCAGACGCACTGACCAGAACGGTACTGCACCACGGTCGTAAGCGGAGATGATGTTGCCGCGAACGTTGGCAAATACTGGAACGCCCCACTTGCTCTCTTCGGCGCGTACCCCACCGTTGTTGAAGTAGTAACGTCCGCCTACACCGGCACCCACCTTCAAGAACTGGTTGAAACGGTAGCCCGCTGTAACGACAGCGTCTGCAAACTGCATATTCAGCCCGTCGCCCTTCACGGTAGAACCGCCTTCCACCTCTGTAGCGAACCAGAAGCCGTAGTCCTGGTTCTCGTAGTCGCGGTAGCCTGTCTGCTTTGGTTTCTCGGGCAGCTTGACGTCGCGGTACTGCGCCAACGCCGGGATTGCAGTAAGAGCAGCAAACAGCATGATAACAATGTTCTTTTTCATTTTTTTCTTTCCTTTCTCTAATCTGTAAAAGCGTGGCTCGCTTAGTCCACGCTAAGTTAAACATTAAAATCCTTATAGATTAAAAACCTGATGAGAGTGAGCGTACTACGCCAACCTTTTCGAGGGTTTTTCGCAACGCCTTCTTGTTTACCTGCACGATGGCGCCGCACTTGTAGCCCTTTTGGGTCTTGACGCGCTCGTAGGAACCGGCTATCACGGAAGCGTAGTTCTGGCATTCGCCGTCCTCTGCAAAGAACTCATTGCAGTATGACTGGTTGGTGCTTTCGCTTTCAGGCGATGTCATGGCAGGCTGCGTGGCACCGCTGTTGTTGCCTGTGCATCCACGGAACACTATTCCGTGCACGGCGCAGCGCTTCAGGTCTTCGTCCGAAGCCTTCTTGCTGTATACGAATACCTTCACCAACGTCATGCCCTCGTTGCCCGAACCGGCACCGGTCATGTCGTACTCCGGCATCTTGCTACCCTTGGCAAAAACCGAGAGGGCAACAAATACGAACATCAATAAACTGAGAATCTTTTTCATAACTTGTCTTGCTTTTTATTATTGTTTTTACTCCTTTTGTGTATGCGTTTCTTTGGTGCATGTATCTCTTGAGTGTATGCATATATTGGGTGTATGCATCATAGCCAAGAATACTACATACATCGTCATGCGTGGGAAGTCTCTATTTGGTTATGTCTCTGATGAGCATACCCTTTGCGAAGTCTTTACCCTTGACAACGCGGAAGGTTGTGTAGCCCAACTGCGAACCTACTGCTCCTTCCTCGGAAGCCATGTAGCGGTTGTCCCAGATGAGGTTCTTCACAGGAGCTATCTCGCCTACCTTATTATATTTATGTGTGCCGTCCTCCATCTCGATGGTCTCGAGCACCTCGAAACGCGAGTTCTCCGTCACGCCTTCCTTCATGCCGACGTAGGCCGTAATTGGCTCTACTGTGACGAGCGGAGTCTTCGTACGAAACTCCTCGTAACCGCGCTGTAGGTCTACGATGTTTTCGTCCAGTGCACGCTGGCACGCCTTGCGCACCATGACAATAGGCTCGTCCTCCTTGATGCCAAGGAACGACGTTGTGCCGCCCTTGCTCTCCACCTTTCCGACGTAGCGCAGACGGTACTTGCCGCGGCCCTTCTCGAAGTTTGCTTTCTTGGTGGCGTCCGGCTTGTCGGCATACTGCTCTTGGTAGAACTCGCCTGCTTGGTCGGCAGTCCACTCGAGGCGGTAGAGGAACGTATTTATTTTAACGGTAAAGCCCTTCAGCGTCTCGGCCATGTCGCCCACGAGGTTGCCGAGGTTGCTAAATGCTTTGGCGTTTGACACTTGATTGTTTGCCATCATTGCTGCACCTCCGATAGCGCCCATCAATTTAAATATTGAACCGGCCGTCTTGGCTGCCTTGTTCTTGTCGACGTAACGAATGTCGTTGACCAGTACGAATGTGTTGCCAATGAGGTCTTCGCCGGCATCCTGAAGCATTGCCAGTCCGCGAGCGGAGTGCATGGCCAACTGGCGGTCGAACTCGCTGGCGTTGTAGAGACCGCGCTCCTTCACCAGCTCCATGTCGCAGACACCAGTGTAGCTGTCACGATTGAACCAACGACCTACGAGGCGACTCGCTACCTTGTTGTTGTTCAGGAACTCCGTGATGGTGGGGTTCTCTTTGTCGCTCTTGGCGTTGTCCAGCTTCTTGTCGAGGGTGAGCACCTTTACCGACAGGTTGTGGTCGTTAAACTTGTCTGGCACTGGAATCTGCACGAAGGCATCCTTTATCTCGCTGGCAAACTGCTGGTCCACATGGTTGATGAGCAGCGAGTATATGGAGCTGCGACGATACTGCATCTCCGTGGCGTTATTGTCTACCTGGGCGCTTGCCGTTGCAACGGTGGAACCCAGCAATATGCTTAATAGTATATTCTTCATATCTGCTTTTCCTTATAATTTAGTAGTCCCACTCGTCTTCTCCTATTGTCTCGTTGAGCTTATAGCTTCTGTTCTGACGTGTCACGTAGAGGAGCAGTGCCTTCTTCTCCGTCTCGTTGAGCTTACGGAAGTTTACCTTCTCGAGAGCACTCAGCACTGTACCTATATTACTTACGTAAACCGGACGGTCGAAGAGCAGCTCGTCCTTGTCGGAAAGCAGATAGCCGAAGTCCTTGGCATAGTTCTGCACCTGCACGGTGTCTATCTTGACCTGCGGTGTATTTGGCGGCAATACCTGCGCCTTGTTGATGTCGCTGTTCTCCAGCTTCATGTTTACCGGACGCACCTGTGCCACGGACTTGTAGAAGTTATAGGCCATAGCGTAGCCAGTTGGCGCCTGCTTCTGTACGGCAGCGTTGTAATGATAGTAACGCTTGTCGTTCTTGGTCACCCAGAAGTGCTGTGCCCCACGCTCAGACGGCTCGACGACACTTGCATACTGGGTAGGCACAATCACATTACCCTCGGGCGACACTGCGCCCCACATGCCGTTCTTGCATACGCGTACTACATCGTACGACGGAGCGATAACCTTCTGATAACTGAACGGTATGACGGTATTGCCCTGGCGGTCCACACCACCATAGACGCTGCCTTTCTTTACAATGAACACTTCCTTGTCACCGGCAATCTGCGGGAAGAGAATGTCATCATAGTTAGACAAGGCTGCAACGTCGTTGTTGTTCTCGTCAAACACCTTTATCTTACCATCTGCACCAGTAGCAGCCCACAGATGAGTTATCTGACTGTGCTTTACGTCCTTGAAACCATTGCGCACCGTCTTGCCCTCCTTGTCGATGAAGGTCCACTCTGTACCTGTGTAGACGGGAGCTACGGAACCGGCAAAGTCACCGTGGGTCCAATGCTCTATCTTCTCGTAATTGGCATCGAAGGTTGCTGCGACGAAAGACTGTCCGGTAGCCAGGTTGTGGTAACCGCAGATGGTCTTTTTCTTCTCGCAGGTATAGTAGCGCACCATGCCACTCTGCGGTTTCATGGCGAATGTATAAAGACCGCTCTTCAGCATCTCCTTGCCGTCGGCATCCAATATGCCGCTTTTGAAAACACCGTCGTTGTCATTGCTGAAGCCAAGGTACGAACAGTCGGTGACGAGGCTGTCCTTCAGATAGTGGAAACTATAGCGGAGTCGCGCTCCCTCTGTCAGCATAGCACTATTCTCGCCAGCATACGAATACTCATAAAGTCCCTTGTACTTAGGCTCTACAACTACCCTACCCGATGCGTCCACCACGCCGTACTTGGCATTCGAGTAGTACTGCTTGTCGCCCTCGCCAGTAACGGCTCCGCCACTTACGACGAGTGCCTTGCCGTAGCAGTTGGGGGATGTTATCAGTTTATAGTCAGGCTTCAGCACTATCTCGCCGGTTTTCTTGGCCAAGCCATAGCTCTTGCCAGACTTAATAAGGTACACATCATTCGACCACTTGGTGATGGATGTATACTTCAACGGCAGCACCTCTTTGCCCGTGGCGTCTATGATGCCATATTTCTCACCTTTGCCTACTATGGCATAGCCGTTCTCAAAAGGGTACGCCGTCTCATACTGGCACTTGACAACCTCCGTACCAGCCTGGTCCACATAGCCCACTTTGCCCTTTTCATTAGCATGGATTTTCAGGGCCTGCGCCTGCGCAGTGCTGCACAAAACGATGCTTGCCGCAAGGAGCAGACCTCTTGTCAGTTTTAACATGTTCTTCTTCCTATTTATTAATATTCATCTGCAAATAAAGCGTACAGACAGTTTTCTGTTGTTTTTTACTGCTTCAAAGGTAGACATTATTTTTATAACAAGCAAAACTAATAGGAAGAAAATGCCACTTTTAAATAAAAGAAACAGAAAAGCCCCGCCGAACTTGCGTTCAGCGGGGCTGTATTTACGGTTGAAATGAATCAGAGAGATTACTCACCCTTCTCCATCTTAGCCTTCAGAGCTGCGAGAGCGTCGAACTCACCAAGAGACTGAGCAGCTGCTACATTGTTGATAGCAACAGACTCTGACTTCTGTGCGCCGCCACGCTTGCGTGGAGCCTTAGGAGCGTCCATTTCCTTCTCTGGCTCGAATGTGCGAGAGTGAGAGAGGATAATGCGCTTTGTCTCCTTAACGAACTCGATCACCTTGAAGTCGAGCTCCTCGCCCTTCTGTGCCTGAGTGCCGTCCTCCTTAACGAGGTGCTTTGGAGTAGAGAAGCCCTCACCGCCCTCGTTGAGAACGATAACTGCGCCCTTGTCCAGAACCTCAGAAACAACACCTTTGTGTACAGAACCTGGAGTGTAGATAGTCTCGTATGTATCCCATGGGTTGTCCTCGAGCTGCTTGTGACCGAGAGAGAGACGACGGTTGTCCTTGTCTATCTCCAGTACAACAACCTCGATAGGAGCACCTACCTGTGTGAACTCAGAAGGATGCTTTACCTTCTTGGTCCAAGAGAGGTCAGAGATGTGGATCAGTCCGTCAACACCCTCTTCGAGCTCTACGAAGATACCGAAGTTAGTGAAGTTGCGAACCTTTGCTGTATGCTTGCTGCCAACAGGGTACTTTGTCTCGATCTCAGCCCATGGGTCTTCCTTCAGCTGGCGGATGCCGAGAGACATCTTGCGCTCAGCGCGGTCGAGAGTGAGGATTTCAGCCTCTACCTCGTCACCTACAGAGAGGAAGTCCTGTGCAGAACGGAGGTGCTGGCTCCAAGACATCTCGCTCACGTGGATGAGACCCTCAACGCCAGGTGCTACCTCTACGAATGCACCGTAGTCAGCGATAACGACAACCTTACCCTTGATGCGGTCGCCAACCTTCAGGTTTGCGTCCAAAGCGTCCCATGGGTGAGGAGTGAGCTGCTTCAGACCGAGAGCGATACGCTTCTTCTCGTCGTCGAAGTCGAGAATAACAACGTTGATCTTCTGGTCGAGCTCTACAACCTCGTGTGGATCGCTTACGCGGCCCCAAGAGAGGTCTGTGATGTGTACGAGACCGTCAACGCCACCAAGGTCGATGAATACACCATAAGAGGTGATGTTCTTAACAGTACCCTCGTATACCTGACCCTTCTCGAGCTTAGACATGATCTCCTGGCGCTGTGCCTCGAGCTCAGCCTCGATGAGAGCCTTATGTGAAACGACAACGTTGCGGAATTCCTGGTTGATCTTAACGATCTTGAACTCCATTGTCTTGCCTACGAATACGTCGTAGTCACGGATTGGATGTACATCAATCTGTGAGCCTGGCAGGAATGCCTCGATGCCGAATACGTCAACAATCATACCACCCTTAGTGCGGCACTTGATGTAACCCTGGATAATTTCTTCGTTCTCAAGAGCGGCGTTAACGCGATCCCAGCTCTTGCTGAGGCGTGCCTTCTTGTGAGAAAGGATCAGCTGACCCTTCTTGTCCTCCTGATTCTCAACGTATACCTCAACGGTATCGCCAACCTTCAGGTCTGGATTGTAACGGAACTCAGAAGCGGCGATGATACCGTCGCTCTTGTAACCGATGTTTACGATAACCTCTTTCTTGTCGAGAGAGATAACGGTGCCGTCAACCACCTGGCCTTCTGACACCTTGTTCAGTGTAGCATTATAAGACTCTTCCTGAGCCTCCTTGCTTACGCTTGAGATACTGCCGTTCTCGAACTCGTCCCAGTTGAAGTCGTCGAGTGGCTGTACGTTTTTAAAGTTAGACATGTTAATTAATAAAAGTTTAATGACCCCCTACGGTGGAAGTCGGCTGCAAAGGTACTACTTTTCTATTGACTGATAGGTACATGCGTGCGCCAACCGTTCAACTTTTAATTATTCTTAACACATATAGACTAAAAAGCGCCCGCCAAGCGTGCCTCTTCCTTAAAAATATAGTACTTTTGCAGCAAACTTATCAAAGACAATATGAAACTCAGCAAGAACAAACCGTTCGCCCTGGGACTGGCCGCAGTGCTGGTCATCATCGTGGCGACTGTAGTATTTTATTCCCTTGCACCCGTTAGCAAGGCCGACGAAACTGTTTATCTCTACATAGATGCAGACGACAACGTAGACTCCATCTCAGCCAAACTGGAAACGAACTGCCACGAATACGGCATCGCAGCCCTCCGCACCTTCATGCGCCACGCCTCGTACGACGAGAAAGTACGCACGGGACGCTACGCCATCACACCGAGCATGGGCGCCTTCCAACTGTACCGCCACCTGAGCAACGGACAGCAAGAGCCTCTGAAGCTTACCATCCCATCCGTACGCACCGTGGACGACCTTGCCACCGAACTATCAGAGAAGCTGATGCTTACAAAAGAGCAAATGCTGGGTACACTGACAAACAACGACTCGTGCGCCAAGTACGGCGTGGACACGGCAACGGTGATGACGCTCTTCATCCCCAATACCTACGAGGTCTACTGGAACATCTCCCTGCCACGCCTCATGGAACGTATGCAGAAGGAGAGCAAGGCGTTCTGGAACGAGCAACGCACAGCCAAGGCAAAGGCCCTCAACCTGTCAGAGACAGAGGTAATGACCCTTGCCAGCATCATTGACGAGGAGACAGCCAACAACGGCGAGAAACCAATGGTGGCGGGCATGTACTACAACCGTCTGCAAAAGAACATGCCCCTGCAGGCCGACCCGACGATAAAGTTCGCATTAAAGCAGTTTGCCTTAAAGCGCATCTATCACAACATGCTGCACGCCAATTCGCCGTACAACACCTATGTCAACGAGGGACTGCCCCCAGGCCCCATCCGCATCCCGTCCGTTGCCGGCATCGACGCCGTGCTGAATCTCGTTCACCACGACTACATATATATGTGTGCCAAAGAGGACTTCTCAGGCACCCACAACTTCGCACGAACATACAGCGAGCACCTCGCCAATGCAGCTAAATACACCAAAGCACTCAACGAAAGGGGAATTGAGTAGACACCATAACCATTATAAAGTTCCAATATCATAACATGCTAAGAACCTACACTCTTCTTCTTTGCTTATTTACCGTCCTCTCTGTGTCCGCTCAGTCTGCCGGCACCAAAAAGCAGGTGCAGAAGCGCGACAAGTATGAGTGGGACGGCGAGATTCCCGTCTACGTCGAAGAACTGAAAAAGGAGCTCACCTACCCTATGGCTTGGGGCAATAGCCCTATAAAAAACTTCAACAAATGGAAGAAAGCGGCGAGGGAAAAAGTGTTCGAGTGTATGATGACTCCTCCGATGAAGGCTGCCTCGTGGGACATGGAGGTGCTTGCCGAGGAGCAGCGCGACGGTTACAAGGCGCAAAAGATTGCCTTCAACATCAGCGCATACTCACGCGTCACGGCTTACCTGCTCATACCCGATGGTAAGGGACCTTTCCCCACCGTCAATGCGCTTCACGACCACGGTGCGCACCTCTTCATCGGCAAAGAGAAGATGATACGTCCGTTCGGCGAGTCGCAGGAAGTACTGGACGATGCCGACGCTTGGACAAACCAAATATACGGAGGTCAGTACGTTGGCGACTACCTGGCGCAACACGGCTACGTGGTGTTCTCCATGGATGCACCGTTGTGGGGCGAACGTGGCCGCAAAGAGGGCGTGGACCGCAGCAAGTACGACATCATTGCCGGCAACATGATGATGCTTGGGCGCGACCTCTCAGCCTTCATGACTTACGATGACATAGAGAGCGCCGAATTCCTCGCGTCGCTGTCTGTTGTGGACAGCAAGCGTATCGGATGCATCGGTTGTTCCATGGGCGGCTACCGCTCGTGGATGCTCTCCGCCCTATCAGACAGAATAAAGACCGGCATCTCCGTCTGCTGGATGACTACGACAGACGCACAGTTGACAAAGCGTTTCGGTCGCAAGGAAAGCGGCGGCTTCGCCAACTGCATCCCAGCCCTGCGCCAGTATCTCGACTACCCCCACATAGCCTCATTAGCTTGTCCTAAGCCGATGCTCTTCATCAACGGCACAAAAGACAAGCTGTTCCCCGTGCCGGGAGCGAAGGATGCCTTCGCCACCATGCACGAAGTATGGAAAAGCCAAGGAGCAGATAGCAGCCTACACACAGAACTATGGGACATCCCCCACTCTTGCGGAAAGGAAGTGCAGGAGCAAGCCCTCAAGTTCTTCGATGAATACCTAAAAGACTAATACTAAGACAGACTTGACTTTATGGCATTTTAGCACAGCTTCAGAATATTATTCACTTTTACCCTTACAGGGCGCGTGGACACATACAAACACAAACCCAGGGCGTTGCCCTGGGCTATGTACTTTTGGGCTTTCAGCCCGACATTACATATACTTATATTTATCCTAATTTCAACGCTTTCGACAATATCTCATTGGCACGAGCAACGCTTTCTGCTGACGGGGAGGGCACGTCTGGCAGAGGATATTCTATACCCAACTTCTCATATTTGAAGATGCCGAGGGTGTGGTATGGCAGAACATCGATGCGCTTGACGTTGCTGAGGGTGTGGATAAAGTCGGCGAGCTCCTGGAAGCAGTCCTCCTTGTCGGTAATGCCTGGCACTAAAACGTGTCGTATCCATACGGGGATGCCGCGCTCGCTTAGGTAGCGGGCGCAATCTAGGATATTGGCATTGGTGTGGCCAGTGAGTTTGCGGTGCTCCACGTCGCGGATGTGCTTAATGTCCAGCAGCACAGTATCGGTGACTGTCATCAGTTTTTCGAACTTCTCGAAGAACGGTGACGTTCGACGGAAGGGCTGCGCCGATGTATCGAGACAAGTGGTGATGTTGCGCTGCTTTGCCTTGGTAAAGAGCTCCAGAAGGAAGTCTATCTGCATGAGTGCCTCGCCACCGCTTACCGTGATGCCGCCTTCCGTACCCCAATACGGACGGAAGCGCTCGGCACGGTCGAGCAGCTCGTCTGCTGTCATCTCCTCCCCTACCCCAATCTTCCAAGAGTCGGGGTTGTGGCAGTACTGGCAGCGCATAGGGCAGCCTTGCAGGAATATAAGGAAACGTATGCCGGGGCCGTCCACCGAGCCGAAGCTCTCTGTGCTGTGAACGAAAGCAGTTTTTAATTCATAATTCATAATGCAGAATTCATAATGCTTAATGCTAATTCATAATGCAGAATGCATAATTCATAATTCATAGTTATTAGTGCGCTCTGCTTTATTCATCATAAAAGCCACAATTCATAAAAGGTCTCTATGAATTGTGGCTTTTCTTGTATACTTAGTGTTATCTTACAGTTTCTCGTGAGCCTGACGTGCAATGACGTCGAGCTGCTGTTCGCGTGTGAGGTCGATGAACTTCACGGCATAACCGCTGACACGGATGGTGAAGTTCTGGTACTCCTCCTTCTCTGGGTGCTCCATGGCATCCTTGAGCTTCTCCACACCGAATACGTTGACGTTGAGGTGGTGTGCGCCCTGGTCGAAGTATCCGTCCATTGCGCTGACGAGTGTTTTGGCACGCTCTTCGTCGTTGTGTCCCAGAGCACCCGGGTTGATGGTCTGAGTGTTTGAGATACCATCGAGGGCATACTCGTATGGCAGCTTTGCAACGGAGTTGAGCGAAGCCAGCAGACCGTTCTTCTCTGCACCGTAAGACGGGTTGGCACCAGGTGCGAGAGGAGCTCCTGCAGGACGTCCGTCAGGCATGTTGCTGGTGTACTTACCGTAAACAACGTTTGAGGTGATGGTAAGGATAGAAGTTGTAGGCTCAGAGTTGCGGTATGTGTGGTACTTCTTCACCATTCCAAGGAATGTCTTGAGCAGCCATACTGCTATCTCGTCGGCGCGCTCGTCGTCGTTACCGTAGCGTGGGAAGTCGCCCTCGGTCTTGAACTCGAGAGGGAAACCAGTCTCGTCGCGTATGATGTTGACCTTAGCGTACTTGATGGCACTGATAGAGTCAACAACGTGGCTGAAGCCTGCGATACCAGTAGCGAAGGTGCGGCGCACGTCAGTGTCGATGAGGGCCATCTGCGAAGCCTCATAGAAGTACTTGTCGTGCATGAAGTGAATCACGTTCAGCGTCTTCACGTAAACACCGGCGAGCCAGTTCATCATGTCCATGAAGCGTGGCATGAACTCGTCGTATGTCAGCACATCGCCCTCGATAGGACGGAACTTTGGTCCGCACTGCTCGCGTGTCTTTGAGTCTACACCGCCAGAGATAGCGTATGTGAGACACTTTGCGAGGTTGGCGCGTGCGCCGAAGAACTGCATCTCCTTACCAGTCTGTGTAGCGCTGACGCAGCAGCAGATGCTGTAGTCGTCGCCCCATACCGGACGCATCACGTCGTCGTTCTCGTACTGTATAGAGCTGGTCTTTACTGAGATCATAGCTGCGTACTTCTTGAAGTTCATCGGCAGGCGTGAGCTGTAGAGTACGGTGAGGTTAGGCTCCGGCGAAGGCCCCATGTTTATGAGGGTGTGGAGGAAGCGGTAGTCGGTCTTTGTTACCATAGAGCGACCGTCCTGACCCAGTCCGCCCACTTCGAGTGTAGCCCATACAGGGTCGCCCGAGAAGAGCTCGTTGTATGCAGGAATACGTGCAAACTTCACCATACGGAACTTCATCACAAGGTGGTCGATAAGCTCCTGTGCCTCGCTCTCAGTGAGTGTACCCTCCTGGATGTCGCGCTGGATGTAGATATCAAGGAATGTAGCCACACGTCCTACAGACATGGCAGCACCGTTCTGTGTCTTCACAGCTCCGAGGTAGCCGAAGTAGAGCCACTGGATAGCCTCGCGAGCGTTCTTGGCAGGCTGTGAGATGTCGAAGCCGTAAGCCTCAGCCATCTTGCGCAGACCCTTCAGCGCCTTTATCTGCAGTGCAACCTCCTCGCGCAGACGGATAACCTCGTCGGACATCTCGTGCTCGCCCATCTCGGCGCGGTCCTTGCGCTTCTCCTCTATCAGATAGTCAATACCATAGAGTGCCACACGGCGGTAGTCGCCTACGATACGGCCGCGACCGTATGTGTCAGGCAGACCGGTAAGGATGTGGTTGTGGCGCACGAGCTTCATCTCCGGTGTATAAGCATCGAAAACGGCATCGTTGTGCGTGCGTACATATTGTGTATAGAAGTTGTGGAGCTCCTCAGATGGAGTATAGCCGTAGTTTACACATGCCTGCTCGGCCATCTTCAGACCACCGCCCGGCATGAATGCACGCTTCAGCGGCTTGTCGGTCTGCAGACCTACTACGGTCTCCAAGTCCTTCATTGACTCGTCGATATAAGCTGCACCGTATGTAGTCAGACGTGCAGGCTTCTCTGTCTCCATATCGAGCACGCCGCCCTTAGCACGCTCTTCCTTCTGAAGCTCCTTCAGGCGGCCCCAGAGTTTGTTGGTTGCTTCCGTAGGACCTTCCAGGAAGGACTCGTCACCGTCGTATACGGTGTAGTTCTTCTGAATAAAGTCTCTTACATTTACTTCCGTTTTCCAAGAGGTTCCCTTAAACCCTCTCCATTCAGTCTTTGTACTTTCCATATTTAGTGTTTGTTGAAATTGCGGTGCAAAGGTACGAAAAAAAATGCAGATGCAGAAGCGTTCTATACGAAAGCTTCTACATCTGCATTAAAATACTATTAATTGGTTACCTCGACTTTGCAATTCTGTGACAGTACACTCGCAAAGCCACAACTTCCGGTGTCTTATACCAAGAAGTTGGTAATTGTGTTCAGTGCATCCTGTTTTGCTGTCTCAAGGTCGTCGTTTACCACGACTGCATCGAACTTCTCCGCGAAAGTCAGCTCGTACTCTGCACGGGCTATGCGCTGCTCTATAACCTCGGGAGCATCAGTCCCTCTGCCGTTCAGGCGTTTACGCAGTTCCTCTACTGACGGTGGCTGTATAAAGAGGCTGAGCGCCTTGTCGCCGTACGCCTTCTTTATGTTCATAGCACCATGAACGTCAACATCGAAAACGACGTTCTCGCCTGCTGCCAACTGCTTGTCCACTTGGCTCTTCAGCGTGCCGTAGAAGCGGTCAGTATACACCTCCTCATACTCTACGAACTCGTCTGCCGCAATCTTCGTGCGGAACTCCTCCGGTGTAAGGAAGAAGTACTCCACTCCGTTCTGCTCCGTACCGCGTGGGGCACGTGAGGTACAACTGATGGAGAAGTGCATCTTCAGCTCCGGATGCTCCTGCATCAACCAGTTTATTATCGTCGACTTACCACTGCCACTCGGGGCAGAAAAGATCAATAGCTTTGCCATTCCTTATTATATCGTAATATGTAAAAAATAACTTGAGCAGATTTGTACGGGTACGGGCAGAAAGCCCAACAACTACATCACCCCTATCCAACGGAGTACATCGTTGAGGTTTGCCACGAACATCAAGAGGAAGAGCAATCCCATGCCGACGTACTCAGCGTAGAGCATGAACTTGTCACCCGGCTTGCGACGGAATATCATCTCATAGAGAAGGAAGAGGACGTGTCCGCCATCCAACGCCGGGATGGGCAGGATGTTCATGAATGCAAGGATAATGGAGAGGAACGCCGTCATCATCCAGAACATGTACCAGTCCCAAACAGGTGGGAACATGCTGCCGATGGCGCCGAAACCGCCCAACTGCTTCGCACCGTCACTGCTGAAGAGATACTTCAAGTCGCTGACGTAGCCACCGAGCATATCCATGGCATAGCCAACGCCTGCAGGTATACAGGTAATGATGTTATAATCAATGTGCGTAGGCTTCATGTAACTGCCTATAGTGGTCATTCCCACGCCGAGCTGCACCTTATCATCGTTAGCCTGGAGCTGCACGGCAGCAGTATCACGCACGCCTGCACGCTCATATACTATAGTAGTGGTGAGCGCCTTGGCGGAGTCTGCCGTAGTCTTGCAGTCAGCAAGTGCATCGGCGATTCTTCCACACGCCTCGGTGAACTCGTTCCAAGAGTCTATGCTTGTCTTACCGACAGCAACGATTCTGTCCCCTTTCTTCAAACCAGCCTTGGCAGCCGGAGTGTCAGCCAGCACGCTGTCCACGTCTGCCGGTACGAATGGACGGCAGAACACTGGGGAGCTCTTCAGCATGTCGAGCAGAGAGAGGTCTCCTGGGAGGTTTACCGTCACGTTCTTTCCGTCACGGTTCACTGTCACGGTCTTCGCTGTAGAGAGGTCGCGAACGAGGTTGGCATCGAAAGTGGTGAACTCGCCGCTCTCCGTTCCGATGAGCTTGTCGCCGTCACGGAAGCCGAATGACTTTGCCTGCTCGTTGAACTTCATACCGAACGGCATGTCCTTCACGGCATAGTAGTCGTTGCCCCAAGAGAGGAACACGGCGCAGTAGATGATGAGGGCGAGCAGGAAGTTTACTAGCACGCCACCTATCATGATGAGCAGTCGCTGCCAGCAGGGCTTGCTGCGGAACTCCCAAGGCTGCGCCGGAGTATTCTTCAGCTTGTCGAGGTCGTGCTGCGACTCGTCTATCATGCCTTCTATCTGGCAGTAGCCGCCGAGCGGAATCCAGCCGATACCGTACTCCGTACCCTCGTACGGGTACGTGCCGTCTTCGTTTTTCCTGGCGGGACCTTTGCCGCGCAACTTTCTCCACCATGTGAACTTGGTGGAGAAGAGAGAGAACTTATAGTCAAAGAAGACGTAGAACTTGTTTACGCGTACGCCAAACAATTTGGCGAAGAAGAAGTGTCCGCCCTCGTGTAGTCCGACGAGGATAGTGATGGCCAGTATGAACTGTAGCGTACGTACTATTATTGGGTCCATGCTTTTGTTTCGTGTGTATGTATATACCTATGAGTTACTTATTCTACGGGTTAAATGAAGGATGTCGCTATCCTGCGCGCTTCGGCATCGGAATTGACGTAATCCTCGTACGTCGGTGTCGTGATGACGGTTGCCTTGTCGAGAGTCTTCTCTATGATGTTGCCCATATCGAGGAAGCCTATCTTGCCTTGGCGGAATGCCAGGTTTACTATCTCGTTTGCAGCATTCACCACACAGGCGGCATTGCCCTTGCGGCGCAGTGCTTCGAACGCCAAGGCGAGGCACTTGAACTTCTGCTGGTCCGGCTCGAAGAACTCCAGCGGGTGCTTGAAGAGGTCCAGACGATCGCCGCTCATGGGCAGACGGTCGGGATAAGTGAAGGCATACTGAATGGGCAGTCGCATATCCGGTACACCGAGCTGCGCCTTCACCGCTCCGTCGCGGAACTGCACCGCGCTGTGTACGATGCTCTGCGGATGCACGAGCACCTGTATCTTGTCAGCCTCAATGCCAAAGAGCCACTTAGCCTCAATCACCTCGAAACCCTTGTTCATCATGGATGCGGAGTCGATGGTTATCTTCGCTCCCATGTCCCACGTAGGGTGCTTCAGTGCGTCAGTCGCCGTCATGGTGCGCATCTCGTCGAGAGTCTTCAAGCGGAACGGACCGCCTGACGCCGTGAGGAGTATCTTCTCCACCTCGTTGTCGCCCTCTCCCACTATGCTTTGGAATATGGCGGAGTGCTCCGAGTCTACCGGCAAGATTGGCGCGTGGTACTGCTGTGCAAGGTCGCAGATAAGTTCTCCGGCCACGACGAGTGTCTCCTTGTTTGCCAGACATATCTTCTTGCGCGCCTTGATGGCACTGATGGTCGGTGCCAGTCCGGCGAAGCCCACCATTGCCGTGAGCACCATATTGACGGGCTGTGCCGCAGCCACGTCGCAGAGCGCTTGTGCGCCGGCATATACGTTGATGTCTGGACAGTCGACAAGTAGTGCCTTCAGGTCCTCGTACTTGTCTTCGTTTGCCACCACTACGCAGGCGGGCTTGAACTTGCGTGCCTGCTCGGCAAGCAGCTCTATGCGGTTGTTCGCCGTAAGGCAGTAGGCCTCAAAGCGGTCGCTATGCTCTTCTATCACCTCCAAGGCCTGTGTTCCTATGGAACCCGTAGAGCCCAGGATGCATATCTGTTGTTTCTCCATTTCTAATATGGTCTTTCCCCAAGAAGGTTTATTTTAAATCTCCCAAAAGGCGTATTACAAATCCAGTATTCCCTCCGGAAGGTTCAGTGCTATTGTATGCCCGTCGGTGTCGATGTCCACGATAAGCTCTTCGGATGCCGGGATGAGTCTGCCGTCTGTCAGTTCAAACATGATGTTGATGGTCTGCTCGTCGACGGCGGCTATCTCGCCTACT
The DNA here is from genome assembly GCA_963588475.1 of Oscillospiraceae bacterium. Lineage (GTDB taxonomy): Bacteria > Bacteroidota > Bacteroidia > Bacteroidales > Bacteroidaceae > Prevotella. Next base: position 49,456 of record CAVAHD010000005.1, read on the forward strand.
GCCGTCTCCGTGTTGGCATCCACCAGCGTGTATCCCACCAACTGTGCATAACTCAGTTCGCCGTCGCTGGCCTCTTCAGCCTCAGCACGCGGGAAGTAGACCAGCGTACCAGTCAGTTCGCGGGCACGCTCCTGGGTGTCTATATCCTCAAACTTTATCAGTGCCGTCTCGTCCGACTTGAAGCGGTATTCCTCCATGAAGAAGGGCACCATGATGCCGTCGAGTTCCAACACGAGGTATTCGGCATCGACGCGGTCGAAGATGTCATCCTCCACCTGCATCGTCACCTCGCCCTTCACGCCGTGCGCCTTTCCGAGCTTTCCTATGCGATATACGTCTTCTTTCTTTATCATTACTGCCTGCTAATACGTGCTCCGAGGGCATTCAGTCGTCCCTCGATGTTTTCGTAGCCACGGTCTATCTGGGCTATATTGCTAATCTGCGACGTGCCGTCTGCCGAGAGTGCCGCAATGAGCAGCGCTATGCCGGCGCGGATGTCGGGACTCGACATACGGGCGGCTCTCAGGCGTATCTTCCTGTCGTGACCAACGACGACGGCGCGGTGAGGGTCACAGAGTATTATTTGTGCTCCCATGTCGATGAGCTTGTCCACGAAGAACAGTCGGCTCTCGAACATCTTCTGGTGGAAAAGCACGGATCCCTGTGCTTGTGTTGCCACGACGAGGAGCACAGAGAGCAGGTCCGGCGTCAGTCCCGGCCACGGAGCATCGCTCAGCGTCATTATTGTGCCGTCTATGAACGAGTCTATCTGGTAGTGGTCGTGACGTGGGATGTAGAGGTCGTCGCCCTCTTCCTGCACGTCAACACCCAGTCGGCGGAAGGCGTCGGGGATGATGCCTAGGTCTGGTATGGATACGTTCTTTATACGTATGCCGTCGCCCACCATGGCTGCCATGGCGATGAAGGAGCCCACCTCAATCATGTCGGGGAGGAGACGGTGCTCCGTTCCACCCAACTTCTCTACACCTTCTATATATAATAGGTTACTGCCTATGCCGCAGATGTTAGCTCCCATACGGTTGAGCATACGGCAGAGCTGCTGTATGTAGGGTTCGCAAGCCGCATTGTATATGGTGGTCTTACCCTCTGCCATAACTGCCGCCATTATGATGTTAGCCGTACCTGTCACGGAGGCTTCGTCCAGGAGCATATAGCATCCCTTCAGTCGCTCGGCGTGCAGCTCGTATACGTCGCGACCCACGACACGGTTGTACGACGCTCCCAGGTTTCTAAAACCGAGGAAGTGAGTGTCCAGTCGGCGTCTGCCTATCTTGTCGCCGCCGGGTTTTGCCACGGTGGCACGTCCGTACCGTCCGAGCAGCGGACCTATCATCAGCACCGACCCTCTGAGCTTGGCACATTCCTGCACGAAGGTGTCGCTGGAGAGGTAGTCCAAGTCCAGCGCGTCCGCCTGAAAGGTAAAGGTACCCTTCACGGGGTTCTCCACCTTGACGCCAATCTGCTTGAGCAGCTTTATCAGGTTGTTGACATCCAAGATATCCGGCACATTGCTTATGGTCACCTTCTCGTCGGTGAGCAGCACTGCGCTGATGACCTCCAGCGCCTCGTTCTTGGCGCCTTGAGGTGTTATTTCTCCTTTTAAGGCATGACCGCCTTCTATGACAAATGTCTCCATATTGGGCTAATCTTATTTTTTCTTCTTCTTTTTCTTGCCGTCAGCAGCATCCGAAATAACACTGCTTATGGAAGCAACCTTGCTCACCTGCGACTTGAAGTCGTCCGGCGAGAGCTGTATCACGCCGTCGGTGTAGCGGGCCAAGTCGCTCACTACGCGTTCCTTCTGCGTGGAACCGGCTCCCCATACGTCCAGACAACGCTGCATCTGCATGGCCGCCTTCACTGCCAGCTGGTGGCGCAGCGGACTGTCGGGCATCTCCTTCAGTCTGTCAAACACGTTGAAGAGCAGCTTGCCATAGTGGCGCGCCTTGATTCTGTTCTTGCCATAATCAATGACATCCGGCGGCGTAGACATGGTGTACACCTGCGGGAACTCCACAGGGTAGTCCACGTCGAGCTTGAAGTCGCTCATCAGCGCTAGGTGATACCACAGCATCGGCGTGCGCTCCTTGAAGCTCTGCTGGCTAGGTATGATGCGCTTCATGGTGTCTATGATGGCCTCTGCCGCTCTCTGGCGTTCTTCCTTTGTCGGCAGTTGCACACACATGTCCACCATCTGCTGCACCTCGCGGCCGTAGGCCTTCAGGCGCAGCTTCTCGCGCTCGGTGTTGTATTCTAGTCCGTCTGTACGGTATTTTGTCTCTGTCATTTTCTTTTCAGTAAGTCTTTTGGCATCTTTGCCTGATAATCCTTGAAGTACTCTGGCACGAAGTAGGCCACGTCCTCAAACTGTCCTTTGTTGAAGCGCATGTCGGCAAGTGGCACCATGTTCTTTGCCAAGGCATCCACGCCTTTCACCAGTCTGGCGTTGGGATGGTTGATAACCTCCAGACACTTCTCCGCGCCGTTACCCAGAAAGTAGACCACGTGTTCGTCGAGGAAGCTCTTGTACGTCTCAGTGTCCACGATGTCTGCGCTCACCTCGCGTACTGGCTTCAGTGCCCGGGTGTACAGTGCTGCAAAGACCTCCATGCGGCGTGCGTCTATCATCGGGCATAGCAGAGCGTCTTCTTCCATCTCACACTCGCCGTTCTTGCGTTCGCCGTCTATGTAAGAGATATACTTCACGCGGTCGCTCAACAGCAGAGGGACGCATATCAATTCGAGTGTAGGTATGCCGATGAGCTTTGCATCGGCACCATAGCACAAACCTTTTGCCATGGACACGCCGACACGCAGTCCCGTGTAGCTTCCCGGACCGCAACTGACGGCAACGGCCTCCAGTTTCATGTCCTTCTCCTCTATCTTCTTCATCGCCTCGTCCACGTAGGAGCCGATGCGTTCGGAATGGTTCATACCGTTGCGGTCCACCTTGTCGTAAAGCACAAAACCATCGAGACTTACGGCAACGCTACTCACGTCGGTACTTGTTTCTATATGTAGTATACAAGCCATTGTAAAACTTTTTCTGCAAATTATTTCGCAAAAGTACTACATTTTCCCCGATTTTTTGTACTTTTGCAGAAATTTAACATCGAATTCTGAGAAGAAACAACTTTAAGCAATATGATTCTATCCATGACCGGCTACGGTAAGTCCGTAGCAAAATACCGTGACAAAACCATCCACGTAGAGGTTAAAGCGCTCAATTCCAAGGCTTTCGACTGTTCTACACGTATCGCTACGATTTACCGTGAGAAGGAAATGCAAATCCGCAAAAGCCTACAAGAGAGCGTCGTGCGCGGCAAGATTGACTTCTCTATTTGGGTAGAGAAAGACGGCGGTGCCGACTCCGCACAGATTAACCTTCCGCTGGCCGAGAACTACTACCGTCAACTCACTGCCCTTCAGCAGAGTCTTGACGGTTCCACGCCAGACATGGCAACCATCCTCCCCACCCTGCTCCGTATGCCGGACATTCTGAGCCGTCAGGAGGTGGAAGTGCTCACAGACGAGGAGTGGGCAGTTGCCGAGGGCGCTATCAACGAGGCGGTGAAGCAGTTCACGCTCTTCCGCCAGCAGGAGGGCAACGCACTCCGCAAGAAGTTCGAGGAGAAAATCAACAACATCGAGAGTCTCCTCGCCAGCATCGCGCCGTACGAGCAGTCGCGCGTAGAGAAGATTCGCCAGCGTCTGACGGACAACCTCAAGAGTATCCCCGACGTGGAGTACGACAAGAACCGTCTGGAGCAGGAGCTTATCTACTACATCGAGAAGCTCGACATCTCCGAAGAGAAGCAGCGTCTCACCAACCACCTGAAGTACTTCCGCGAGACTCTCGACGAGCCTCAGAGCCAGGGCAAGAAGTTGGGCTTCATCGCCCAGGAAATGGGACGCGAGATAAACACCACTGGCAGCAAGTCCAACCAGGCCGAAATGCAGAATATCGTAGTGCAGATGAAGGACGAGCTGGAGCAGATAAAGGAGCAGGTGCTCAACGCCCTGTAAGTTATACACATATCTCACAGCGACGGGCTGAAATTCCAATTGGAGTTTCAGCCCGTCGTCGTTTATGTAACTTACTGAAAGACTATATATTTCTCCAACCGCGCCAGCTGGGCTGGTGTGAATGACGGGAGATTCTCAAGGTTGCTTATGGAAGTTATCCTACCTCTCAATCGGCGGTAGGACAGTATGTCGACGGCCTGCGTGTGGTTGATGAGGGGATGGTGCTCCAGTTCGGCCAGTGTGGCTTGGTTGACATTGACGGGAGGGAAGTTCTGCCCGGCCTTCATGTATTCCAATGCCGTTTCGGGGAAGTTGCGTATGGAGAGCAGCTCGCTCTCGCTGGCGAAAGCGCCCCGTCGCTTTCTAAGTTCCACGATGCGGCGTGCGTAGTAGCTCCCTATGCCAGGTATCTTCTTCAGCTCTGTCGTGTCAGCCGTATTGATATCGATTGTTTGCCCTTGGTGCAGTTTTTCCTGACGAGGGTGCGTGGCATAGTATCCGTCGAGCGACTGTTTGCGAGCCTGCTCGGAAGAATGCTGTCGGTTTGCTTCGCCATGCTGCGAACCTCCGTACGTATCTCCGCGTTTTTGAGTCGAGCGCTCGATGGCATCTCGCGCCATCACCTCCCCTTTGATGCGTATGTACGGACGAAGTATCTGATAGTGCTTTAAGGTAAGACCGTAAAGCTGGGCGAAGTCCTCGGGGGTATAGTATCGTCCGCCACGAGAGCGGTATTTGTATATGCTGCGCACCTGCCACGGCCGGAGTCCCAGCCCGAGCAGCACAGTACTGTCCGCCGTATTTGGGTCGAAGTATTGAAGCTTCTCTATGTGTACCTCTGCAGGTGCAGAACCATCGTTCACGCCGTCCTGCGCATAGCGTACAGCAGCTACGCCATCGTATTGTCCTTGACTGGCTACCTCTTGTTTGTCATGGTCTCCGTGCAGGAAATAAAACACCGTCGCAGCCACAACAACGATGACGACAAAACCAGCAAGAACAAAGTAGTCTTGCCTCGTCATACGTCTGTTGTTGGCGACAGGTCTATCCATAAATTATCTTCCTCCAAAGAGGTCCTTCAGTCCGTCCAGGTCGAAATTCAGTGAGAAGCGTAGCGTCTTGTCGAGCGGATTGCTCTTGGTTGTAGAGAGTACGTAGGCAGCATCCAGCGTGAAGGCACTGAGATGCACACCGGCACCTACGGTGAAGTACTTACGGTTGCCCTTGCTTTCCGACTCGTGGTGGTAACCGGCACGCACCGAGAAGCGGTCGTTGTAGGTGTACTCCGCACCGAGGCTCCACTGTATCTCCTCCAGCTCCTCCTTGAAACCGCCGGGGGCGTCGCTGAAGCTTTTGAAGATGCCCGATATGGAGGACGTATTGTAGTATTCGTTCTCACGCTGTATGTAGCTCGTAGAACTCTTGGTTTCATCTCCCTCAAGCTGTGGATAAGTAGGCACGAGCAACTTATTGAGGTCGGCTGCCACGGTGAACTTGTTGTACTCGTCGATAGGCACCATCAGCGAAGCACCCAGTCGCATGTTCGTCGGCAGGAACTCCGAACGGTCGCTACCGGCAAAGCGTATCTTCGAACCGATGTTGCTGAGGTTGAGTCCCAGTCCCAACTGGCACTCTCGCTGCCCCAAGTTGACGTAGTTCTGGTAGTAGCACGCAATGTCGGCTGCGAATGCCGTAGCTGCGCTGGACTCCTCCGTGCCCGAGTATGACATGTCCGACACGAGCAGACGCACAGCCGCTGCCAGCGAGAACTTCTCCGAAAGCATGATGGAATAGCCCACGTCGAAGGTCATCTCGTAAGGCTTCACCGTGTTGGCAGACGTAGTGTTGCCATCCTCTGGGAAGTTGATGTACACCTCACCGAGCGAGAAGTAGCGGAGCGAACTGCTTATGGCGCTGTAGTCGCCGATGCGGTAGTAACCGGAGAGGTACGCTATGTTCATGTCGCTGACGAGGTTGCGCAGCCATGGGGTGTAGCTCATCTGTATTGCCGCACGCGAGATGCAGAACGGGTATTTGGCAGGGTTCCAGTACTGGGAAGCCGCATCAGGGTCTGTTGCCACACCTACCTCGCCCATACCGCCAGAGCGTGCATCGGGGGCAACGTTGGCGGATATCAGGGCGGTGTTTACTGGGTTGAATGACACGTAACGGTCGGTGGCGGCATAGGATGCCGTAGTGCCGAGGGCTGCCAGGAGTATCGGGAGTAGTTTCTTCATCTTTTTCTGTTTGAGTCAATGAAATAACGCAAAATCTCTGCTTTTATTGTACAATCAACTTCTTTGTCGTTGACACGTAGTTATATCCGTCGCAACTGATGCGTACGCGATAGAGGTACAGTCCCTGCGGCAGTCCTGTCGGTTGCCATGCCAGCGAGGTAGTACCACCGAGGACGGTGTTCCATTCCACGGTCTGCATCACCATGCCCTTTGTGGATATGAGGTCCACGCAGACGTTGGCTTCGCTGCCCACCATGTCTGTCGTTATGTAGAACGTGGCAGTACCGCTTATGGGGTTTGGCGATACGTAGACATCGCTTATCGTGGGCTGCATACTGCGCGACACGTTAAACTGCAGTGGCACGTCGGTCATGTTGCCGAGCAAGTCCCAGACGCGCAGGTGGAGCGTGTGCTTGCCTTCCTCCAGCTCGGGGATGACGAAGCGTATCTGTCCACTCGTATAGCTGCCCGTGTCAAACGTGAAGTAGTCGGTCAGCTCGTACGTCTTCGATGCCTGGCCGTCTATGACGACCTGCGGATTCTGCCCCAACGCTGTGCCCATGACGTCCAGACCGTCTCTGTCGGACACCTCTGCCACCAGATACGGCGTGCGTCCCACTGTGGCGCCGTTGGTGAACGCCGGACTGTTGAGGTAGCAGTATACGTTAGGACCTATGGAGTCGTTGGTGACGGGACTGTAGTCCAGCACGTAGAAGTTTGACGTCTCGCCGTGCGCCGCCAGCGTTTGGTTGGTGGCATATACCCTGGCGAGTGCCGGCAGGGAGTCGTTATGGATGTCGCGCGGCACACGGAAGGTGATGTTGAACTCACCGCTGCGTACGCTGTCGGTACCTTGGAAGAGGCGGCTGGTGTGGTCGGTATATACGAAAGGTTTCTCTTCCCCGTTGTGCGCCCTACAGGTCACCTGCTCTTCGGAATCGTGCACCACGAGTGTCGCCATGCCGTTGAACGATGACTGCTTGCTGCCGCTGGCATCTGCCACGTGCCCCTTCACCCTAACGATGCTGTTGGCTCTTATTATCGGTGCGCCATCTTCGTTGACCGTAGCACCGCTGTTCACTTCTTGTATCTCGTCGATGACAGTCTGCAGACGCGGCACGGCTAGACGCAGGGCGGGGTCGCCGATGAGCACATACTGGTGCTTGTTGTCCGTAGACTCAGTACCGTTTTTCGTTATCTCGTTCTTGGCGAGTCGCTGTGCCTGGCCGATAGTGTACGGCGTGCCGTCGTCAGAGAGCGTCAGGAGGTATTTCGTCAGTGGCTTGTTCAGACTGGCATTGCGGCTGGCGAGCACCGTACGCGTAGCACCGTAGTAAGCTATGGCGCCGCCGTTGGCATTTGTCAGCAATGATTTGCCTATGCTGCCCGTCGTAGCGTCGTAGGGCACCACCTCACACGCCGCCGTTATCCACATCGGATACTTGGTATTGGTGAAAGCGTTTACGTCTTGAAGCGTAAGGATGCTCTCGTGGGTCAGCAACGTAGGGGCACCGTGGCCGGCGTAGTTCATCAGCAGCACACCGGACTCTTGATACTGCTTGATAAGCTCGTTGACGGCAGGATAGCGGTTGCCGACGCTAGTGGACTGCCGTTCGTAGGCGTCCAGCATTATCTTCTTTACGTCAAATCCCTTATTGAGACCTATGATGGCATCGGCATTGGCGTTGTTGTCAGTCATGTGGAGGTTGTTGTCGCCGTCGTCGCCGATGAAGACAACGGTGTTCTGCCACGTGCCGCTTGCCGGACTGGCCATATAGGAGCTTATCTTGTTCACGACACCTTCCGCCTCCGTGCTGGTAGTGACGGGGATGCGGCCCACGGCGATGTCAAACTGTAGCGTACGGTCGCTGCCGCTGTATGGTGTCAGCGTCTTTCCGTCAGCCAGTATGGCGATGATGTCGTCTGTGGTGTAGCTGCTCAGATAGTTGTAGGAGTCCTCTGTCTCGTAGCAGAGCAGGAGGTCGTCAGCCGAATAATTGTTTCTGCTGACCGAGAGGAGGCGGTTGTCCCATAGGGCATCGCCAAAGAGGAGCACGTGCGTCGGTATCTGGCTGTCGGACTCCGCACGGTCGTAGAACATCTTGAGATAGCGGCGGTAAGCGGAAACGTCCGGCGTACCACTGGAGAACTCGTTGTACAGTTCGTCGGCCGGCACTATGCGTGTCGTCATGCCGTCGTGCTGCTCGTGCAACTGTGCCAGTGCCTGCGCCTGCGAAAGGAGCTTTTGCGAAGTGGGGATGATTATAACTAAGTCGACGGACGTGTCGGCGTGGTGGTCCTGGTTTGTTATGTTATACACGTACGCGGCGGACTTACACGATGCCAGATTCAAGGTGCCTGCCGTTGTGTAAGTAGCAAGGATATAGTCGAGTCGCGCGTCGCCACCCGACGGTGTGAGTGTGACGGGCAGAGATATTGTGCCGTCCTCCTGGGCGTACTTACCGAGGCTGTCTACGTCGTACGTCCCCTGGCTAATTGCGCATTTGGCATATGCGCTGGACGTCTGTCTGACGGTCAGCGTTGCAACGTTTTTGTCGCCTACGGCTATGTCCGTCTGCACCGTGGCACTGCCTGCGGTAGTCAGCACCACCGTAAGCTTGGCGGACGTGTTGCCCTTTGGTATCGTCAAGTTATATGTCTGGCTCTTGCCGGACCTGATGAGCTGGCTGTCGAAGAGGTTGCGACCGCTCTCGGTCCATGCGAAAGCGTCCGTCTCGTGTAGTGTATGGTAGTGGTTTGGCGAGGCTGTCTGCTGGGCGAGCAGCTCTGCCTCGGTGCACGCGGCAGGGGTAGCATCGCTCTCGGTGATGAAGTAATAGCCGTACGCCGAATAGGGGTTGCGGATGCGGGTAGTAGAAGTGGTTGCAGCATAGCTGACGGGGCCCTGGGCATAGAAATAGCGCTTGCCGTCCTGAAGGAGCGACGGCACCTCGGCAAGGTCGTCGTGCGCCGACAGGTAGTCGCCAGTCAGCGTCTCGGGCACCATAGCACCGCCGTAGCCGTATATCTTTACTTTCGAGATGTCGCTAAAGCCGGCCTGACGACACACCTCACTAGTCAGGGCGTGCACGCCGTTCTCAGCAACGCTAATCTTCGCCCATCGTCCGCTTGCCAATACGGAATGGGCGGCATAGCGATCGGCGGCACTTGTCTCTGCCGCCAGCGTCGGTTGGTCCGTGGACTCCAACTGGGCCTTATATGAAGAAAGATAGTAAAGGCTTCTACCGCGCTTTACCACGGGGTTGAACTCCGCCGAGAGTGTCGACGACATGCGCTCGCGGAGGGTGTTGTACGTCAGCGTTGGGGAAGAGGCAAGACTGTCGCTGCCAAACAGACGGCGGTAGCAGCGTGCCTCCTTACGCTTCAGCTTGGTATACTCCGGATAGAGCAGACGCACGGAATACGTGGAGTCTGCACTGTTCTGGGGCAAGGGGAACAGCACCTGCTGGCGCGGCAGGGTGCTGCCTATTTGTACGTCGGAAGACGACAGCGTGACAAAGTTGCCAGTAAGCGAAATCCTCTTGGCAACCTTGTCTGCACTTACGCAGTTGACAGCCGCAGGGACGGCTATCAGTATGTATAGTATTCTTTTATTCATCTACAATAGAAATCGAGCACCTTGCGGTCTTCGAGATAGCCCTCGAGGTGGTCGTCAATGTTTACGGGGCCTACGCCTACTGGTGTTCCGGTATAGAGTAGGTCACCGGTCTTCAGGGTGAAGAACTGGGAGATATAGGCTATTAGGCGGTCTATGGAGACGAGCATGTCGCACGTGCAGCCTTCCTGCCTGCGCTCGCCGTTGATGTCGAGGGCAAAGCGGAGGCCCTGACAGTTGAGAAACTTGTCCTTCTCCACCCACTCGCCGATGACGGCAGCACCATCGAAGCCCTTGGCTATCTCCCATGGCTGCCCCTTCTCGCGGAGCTGCTTCTGCAGGTCGCGGGCGGTGAAGTCGATGCCAACTGTGACGGCATCGTAGTAGCGGTGTGCAAACTGCTCGGGGATGCTCTTGCCGAGCTTGCAGATGCGCACCACGACCTCCGTCTCGTAGTCTACGCGTCCGAGGTGTGTGGGTATGAAGAATGGCTTGCCGTCCTTGAGGAGCGACGAGTCCGCCTTGGTGAAGATGACGGGGTCGCGCTGGCGGTCGTCGTCGGCAGTGCCTGTTCCTTGTTGTAATAACGCAGTTTGTAGTTCTTTATTGTGTAAGGCATAGTTCATGCCCACGGCAAATATCTTCATTTTGGGTTAGTTCTAAGAGATTAAGGCAAAAAAGAAGAGCGTCAGCGCCTAAATAAATGGCACTGACGCTCGTATGGTTTGTTCCAGTAAAAGACCGGATATTAGTCAGCCTGGAGAGAGAAGCGCTTGAAGTCAACTACTGTCAGCTCCTTGTCGGCAGCCTTCAGGTAGTCGGCAACGCTCATCTTGCTGTCCTGGATGAACTCCTGGTTCAGCAGACAAGACTCCTTGAAGAACTTGTTCAGACGGCCCTTGGCGATGTTCTGAATCATCTGCTCGTTCAAGTTTGCAGCCTTCTCGGCAGAAGTAGCAGCGATAATCTCCTTAGCCTTGGCAACGTCCTCAGCGGTGATCCAGCCCTTAGCCATGTTAGACTCCATGTGCTCCTCAGAGTCAACGTGTGCAGGGTTGATGCCAGCCTTCTTCAGGGCGTTCTCAACAGCCTTCTGTACCTGCTCCTGCTTTGTCTTCTCAACAGCCACCTTGATCTCCTCGTCGATTACAGACTGAGGAACAGACTCCTGGTTGAGGGCAACAGGCTTCATGGCTGCTACCTGCATGGCAACGGCGTGAGCCTGCTCCTCTGCTGGCTTGTTGGTCTGAACCATTGTGCAGAGAGTGTTCTTGTTCATGTGGTTGTAAACTGATACGTTCTCACCCTCGATGAAGAGGTAGCCGTCCAGCTCCATCTTCTCGCCCGTTACGCCGGAACGCTCTGTTACGGCAGCAGGGATAGTCTGGCCGTTAGCCAGAGTCAGGGCGTTAACCTCGTCGAGGCTCTTAGCCTTAGCAGCTACGGCAGCGTCGAGGATCTCCTGTGTCAGTTTGATATAGTCAGCACCGTTGGCAACGAAGTCGGTCTCGCACTTCAAGGCGATCATGGCAGCGAAGCCATTCTCAGCCTTAACGAGTACACAACCGTTAGCTGTCTCACGGTCACCACGCTTAGCAGCGATAGCCTGGCCACGCTCGCGGAGAATCTCCTTAGCGCGCTCCATGTCGCCTTCAGCCTCGGTGAGAGCCTTCTTTACGTCAGCAAGACCAGCGCCAGTCATAGCGCGCAGGGTCTTGATGCTTTCCATTGTTATAGCCATTGTTTTATTTAGCTTTTTTATGTGGCGGAAGTCCGTTGGGCTTCCGCCATTTTTTTTGTTAAACAATTACTTTGGTCGTGAGTATAGTCTCTCGGATGGAGATTTACTCTGCCTTTGGCTGGTCCTCCTGCTGAGCAGCAGCCTTCTCGTCAGCCTTCTCTACCTTGCGCTCAGCCATACCCTCGCTGATAGCAGCGCAGCATGCAGACAGGATTGCGTCTACTGAGTCCTTAGCGTCGTCGTTAGCTGGGATAGCGAAGTCAACCTGGTTAGGGTTAGCATTGGTATCAACGATACCGAATACGGGGATACCCAGACGGTGAGCCTCCTTAACGGCGATGTGCTCCTTCTCGATGTCGATAACGAAGAGAGCAGAAGGAAGACGTGTCAGATCAGCGATAGAACCGAGGTTCTTCTCCAGCTTGGCGCGCTGGCGAGAGATCTGAAGCAGCTCGCGCTTTGAGAGGTTGCTGTAAGTACCGTCAGCGGTGAGCTTATCGATGTTCGCCATTTTCTTGATAGCCTTACGGATAGTCTGGAAGTTGGTAAGCATACCACCAGCCCAACGCTCGTTGATGTAAGGCATGTTAACGCTCTGTGCCTTCTCGGCAACCACGTCCTTAGCTTGTTTTTTAGTAGCGACGAACAGGATCTTCTTGCCCTGCTTTGCGATATTCTTCAGTGCCTCTGCAGCCTCGTCAACCTTAGCAACGGTCTTGTTCAGGTCGATGATGTGGATGCCGTTACGCTCCATGAAGATGTAAGGAGCCATAGCTGGGTTCCACTTGCGCTTCAGGTGGCCGAAGTGACAGCCAGCCTCGAGTAACTGTTCAAAGTTTGTTCTAGACATTGTCTTTCTTTGTTTTAGATGTGTTTACTTTCTTTTTAATTCTGTTTGTTAGAATCAGCCTGTGGGTAGCCAGCATGCCAGGGCGCAACCGATTGGCACCTCGGCGTGGATACTGAGTCTCGCAGGTTTAGATACTAAACGGTGGTCCTCTATATTAACGCTTAGAGAACTGGAAGCGACGACGAGCCTTAGGCTGACCTGGCTTCTTACGCTCTACCTCACGTGCGTCACGTGTCAGGAAGCCGTGGTCCTTCAGGTTCTTCTTATCCTCAGCGTCAACCTTAACGAGTGCGCGTGCGATAGCGAGGCGGAGAGCCTGGCTCTGGCCGGTGAAACCGCCACCGTCGAGGTTAGCCTTGATGTCATATTTCTCAGTAGCCTCGAGCAGTTCCAATGGCTGCTTTACGACGTACTGCAGAATTGCTGATGGGAAATACTTTGTGATGTCTACCTTATTGATAGTGATCTTGCCGGTACCCTCAGAGAGGTATACACGAGCTACGGCGCTCTTACGACGGCCGATTGCGTTTATTACTTCCATTGTGTTATGTATACCTTAGGTTTATTTATACTGGTTGATGTCGATTGCCTTTGGCTGCTGAGCCTCCTGCTTGTGCTCTGTACCCTCGTAGATGAATACGTTGTTGAGCAGGCTACGTCCGAGAGGACCCTTTGGCAACATGCCCTTGATGGCGTGGCGCAGAATCTTGTCAACACCACCCTCCTTCTGACGGAGCTGTGCAGGAGTGTTGAAGCGCTGACCGCCTGGGTAGCCAGTGTAGCGTGTGTAAACCTTGTCTGTTTCCTTCTTACCGGTAAATACCACCTTGGCTGCATTGATGATGATAACGTTGTCACCACAGTCAGCGTGTGGGGTGAAGTTTGGCTTGTACTTACCGCGAAGCAACTTAGCCACCTTTGAAGCGAGACGACCAACAACCTGCTCTGAGGCGTCGATTACGACCCACTCCTTCTTTGCAGTCTCCTTGTTTGCAGAAACTGTCTTGTAACTTAAAGTGTTCATTCTTTACTTTAAAATAATTATTACTACTAAAAAACATTTCTTTCGAGCGCGGATTCACTAACCGTCTGCGTGGCCAAACGCAAAGACTATTAACACCATCACTCGTGGGGCTCTAAGTCAACCCCGAAATAATCGGTCCGCAAAATTACTCATTATCTATGACATGAGAAAATCCTGCAGACCGAAATGGTTGTTTTTTATAAATATTTAACTATTCGACACGTATTAGCCACACTCTGAGGCCATTATTCCTTGCACCAATGTCCCTCCTGCTTGCAGTCAAGCTACACGCCTCAAAATATCGCTACTGTGCCCACTTGGTGAGCACACGATGCCCAAGGCGCGAGAACACGATGCTCACAGCGTGAGAACACGATGCCCGCTTGGTGAGCACAATGACAGTTATTAGATACTGAAACTCAGCATATTGCAAGCATGCTTCATTCTGCAATGATCACGCCACCCATGCCTTGTATTGTGACTTTCAGCTTTCCGTCCTTGCCTACTTTCGCTGTGCGACGGGCGGGCTTCAAGTCGCCCGAGAACGTGCCTTTCTTGCCGGGCTCGTCGTAGTAGTATGTGACGGTCTTTCCGGCCAGCATCGGAAGCGACAGGGTAAGGGCGCGGGCTGTAGTCTCTCCGTTGAGACCCGTTACGTACCACTTGCCGGCGGTGCTCTTGCGGGCGAGGACGGCATACTTCGTCGGGTAGCCGTCTACGTAGCGCGTCTCCTCCCATGTGGTGGGAACGGACTGGAGGAACTCCTTCTGGAAGGGCTGCATCTCGTCGAGATTGCTCTTTTGCAGGCAGATGCACTGTATGCTCGCCTGATTCATGATGGCGGCGGCCATCTCGAACGTGTCGCTGGTGTAGCGGCGGTGGCGGCTCTTGTTGTCCTTGGACATGTAGTGGTTCATCATCGTGCCGCCCCAGTCCATACTGGCTACGGCATTGCGACAGAAGGGATGGAGGGTGAGCTCGAAGCCCTCCTGCTTGGCGTGGTGCTCGGTGAAGTAGACATTCTCGGAAGCCAGCACTGCCTCGGAACTTACGAAGTTGGGGTACATCTTCTCCCATCCTCTTGGCAGTGTACAACCGTGGAAGATGACCTGTATACCATGGCGGTTAGCATCGCTGAGGATGTCCTCATACTGTGCCATGGCCACCTGCTTGTCGCTGCCAAAGAAGTCAACTTTAATACCCTTTATTCCGATACTCTCCATCCATGCCATCTCGGCCTCGCGTGCTATGGCACTGCTCATGCGGTGGCGCGGTGTCTGCGGTGCATCGTTGACGGCGCCGTTGCTGTTGTACCACAGCATCAGGCTTACTCCCTTACCATGGGCGTAGCGGCTGAGCTCGGCAATCTTGTCGCGACCTATCTTCTCATCCCAAAAGCCGTCCACAAGGACGTATTCGTAGCCCATGGCTGCTGCCACGTCGATGAACTCCTTCTGGTCCTTGTAGTTGATGGAGTTGTCCTGCCAGATGAGCCAGCTCCATACGTAGCGTCCCGGCTTGTAGTCTTGGCTTGGGCGGTAGAGCTCGTCCACCACGTCGTATGCTACCGTTGTCTCGGCTATCGGCTTCAGCGTGCTGCCGACGGTGATGGTGCGCCATGGCGTGGCGGCTGGCAGTCCCATGTATGGCTCGGTGTTGCCGTAGCCGAAGGCTTCTTCCTTGCCAGGGAAGGCGATGGTGTAGCCCGTTGACGGGTCGTAGTCGCTGACGTGCGTGGCGCAGTAGTTGCTCGTAACGCCGGTCTCGTTGATGAGCACCCAGCCATCGTCGCCCACGTGGAAGAGACATGGGAAGGTGTAGCCCACACCGAACTTTGACTTGTCGGTCAGCGGTGCATCGGGCTTGTATTCTTCTTCATAGCTGGGCTTGGTGGCTTTCCAGCCCGTGCCGCCTTGTATCTGCGGACAGATGAAGGTGGTTGTCTTGTCGGGGAAATTGAAGCTGGTCACTTCGTTCTTCACCGTAACGTGCCGCGGGTCTTCGTTGTACCAGTTTGTAGGGCCTTGAAAGCGGTAGCGGTACGCCACATCGTTGTTGCTCACCTGCACGTCTATCATTACGGGGATGCGCGCGCCGTCTGCCTTGGCGGTGAGTGTCAATGTATTAGCCACATAGTGCACTGTAGAAGCCTTGGCACCGGTCATGGTGTAGGTGGTGTCCTTAGCGCCAGACTTCTGCTCGGCGATTCGTACATTCTGCGTATAGTCGCCCAAAGTGGTGTTCATGCCGAGTCGCGACGGCGTGAGCATCTCTTTGCCGTCGTACTTCACGGAATAGGAGAGTTTGCCGCCATTGTCACTTATGGAAACAACAAGTTTGCCGTCGGGCGACGTTACGTCGCAGTTGGTGGCATAGGAAAGCAGCGCACTGCTTGCCAATAGGATTGTCAGTAGTGATTTAGTCATATCGTCTTAGCTATATATAATAAGGTATAGTGTAAATACGCTGCAAAGGTAGCAAAAATTTTGCCGTTACAAAAATTATTGCTTAACTTTGCAGCGAGATTGGTTTCCACTGACCTATCAGGAAAGTGAGATAGTGTACTTTTAAAAAGGAGGCAGACTATGATAGTATACGTAGCAAACCCACTTTATGATGCGGTGTTCAAGTATCTGATGGAAGATGACCGCATAGCAAAGACTATACTGACAGCATTGCTGAAGAAGAAGGTTGTCGATGTAAAGATTCGCCGTAACGAATACGCGAATCTGACCCGTCGCGAGTCTATTTCCATGTTCCGCATAGACTTTGCGGCAACGGTTTTGGACGAGAATGGCAACCCTCATCTGATGCTCATCGAATTGCAGAAGACTTGGCTGCCGACGGAGACATTACGCTTCCGTCGCTACCTTGCATTGCAGTATAACAACGAGGAGAACATGCTGCAGGAGGAGCATGGAAAGTACGCCATCCCCATGGTGGCTATCTACCTCTTGGGGCACCGCGTGGGTAACATCACCGAGCCCATCGTGTATGTGAACCACAAAGCATACGACTATGACGGCAGAGTGGTGGTGACTGGCATGCCCGACCCCTTCGTTGACAGCCTGCAGCACGACAGTATCATCGTGCAGATACCGTTGTTGCACGGCAGAGTAAACAACAGCCTGGAAAAAGTGCTGAGCGTGTTTGACCAGACCAACGTAGCAGACAACAACAAAGTGCTCAAGGTGGACGATGACCAGTATGAGGGCGACAACGAGATGGAATACATAGTCCGTCGTCTACAGTGCGCCGCCGCCGACCCAGACATGCGCTACCAGATGAATGCCGAGGATGAGTTCTTCAAAGAGCTAGAAGACCGAGATACGGCTATTATGGAACGGGACGAGCAAATTAAACAGCAGGATGAACATATAAAGCAGCAAGAAGGACAGCTAAAGCAGCAAGAAGGACAGCTAAAGCAGCAAGAACATATGCTCCGTACTATGATTCTTGGTATGCAGGAAAGAGGGATGCAGTTAGAAGACATTGCCCAAATGTTAGGCAAGCCAATGATAGAAGTCAAGAGACTTATAGACTAAGGAAGTTCACGAACTAGCCCTAAGACCCATAAAAACCGAACAAAATGTACACTTTGCAGCGGAACACATTACAAACACCAAA
Source organism: Oscillospiraceae bacterium (assembly GCA_963588475.1). Classification (GTDB taxonomy): domain Bacteria; phylum Bacteroidota; class Bacteroidia; order Bacteroidales; family Bacteroidaceae; genus Prevotella. The sequence continues at coordinate 66,598 of CAVAHD010000005.1, forward strand.
ACAATGAAACATACCAATATCAAAACTGTCCTGATGGCTTGCAGCTTGCTGGTGCCATCACTGGCAAACGCACAACAGAGTTGCTGCAAAGCACAGTCGTCAACAGAAAACGCTGCGGCAAAGCCTTGCTGCATGATGGAGAACAACGAAGTGATAAAGAGCATCATGGCGCGTCGCTCCATTCGCAAATATAAGGACCAGCAGGTGGAGCACGAGAAGCTGGCGCTCATAGCACGTTGCGGTATCAATGCCCCCAACGGCATGAACCGTCAGCAGTGGGCAGTGCGCGTAGTGGAGAGCAAGGAGTTCATAGACGGCACGACGGAGATTTTCAAGAAGGAGAACCCCGACATGGTGAAGCGCGACCCGAACTTCAAGAATATGTACCGCAATGCGCCCAACATCATAGTAGTTACCGCGCCTGAGGGTGACGGTCTGAACGTGGGTCTGATGGGCGAGAACATGATGCTGGCAGCGCAGTCGCTCGGCCTGGGCACGTGCTGCCTTGGTAGCCCGATTGGTTTCCTCGAGGGCAACGAGGCATGCAAGCCATACCTCGACAAGCTGAACATCCCCGAAGGATACCACATCGCCTACGTCCTCGCCGTTGGCTACCCCGACGAAGCTCCAGATGCAAAGCCTCGCGACGAGGGCAAGATTGAGTATATCAAGTAATTGAATTTATTCCAGTTACCACAGTTTATCCACAAACGGGCAGAAAGCCATACAAACAAAAAAATCCTCGGTACAAACGGATGCACCGAGGATTTTTTATGTACGTTGAATATTTCTTTACACGAGATGAGAGATGAGGTCCTCACGGTCGCCTGGGAGGTAGTCGATGACTGGGATCTCAATCATGGTGTAGCAACCTGGTTGCTGACGCATTGAGGCGCGTGCTACGTTGACGAGCACCTGGGCGGTGAGGGCTGGGTTGTTTATCTTCATATCGAACTCGAAGAGCTGGTTGTGTGTCTTGCCGGACACGCCCTTGCGAACGAGGTTTACGCCGTGGCCTACATCATTGAGGGCGTCAACGGACTCTACCTGGAATACGTGTGTCTCATCGTTGGCGAAGTATGGGTCAGTCTTGATGGCCTTTGTCACCTCTTCGAGGTTAGCACCCTCTTCAAGCTCTACGTATACCATGCGGCGGTGGATGCCTTCACCTACTGGGATGGTCATGGACAGTGCGTCCTTGACACCAGCCTTGGAGCGTACGCAGACGCTGTGGCCCATAGAACGTCCAGGACCGAAGTTGGTGTACGAGATTCCCTTGGGTGCGAGGCTCTGCATGAGGGTGCGCACTACGGAGTCGGAACCCGGGTCCCAACCGGCTGCGATGACAGCCACGGTGCCGTTCTTCTGTGCGATAGGCATGAGGGCCTTGCGGTAGTCGACGATGGAGGTGTGGATATCAAAAGAGTCTACGGTGTTGATGCCCATGGCGAGGTACTTCTCGGCATACTCCTGGCAGGAACGTGTAGGAGTGGCGAGGATGGCTACGTCGACATCCTTCAGCTCGGTGATGTCCTTTACTACGTCATAGTTAGTGAGTTCCAGAGGCTTGTCCTCTGCACCGTTACGACGTACTACACCTGCAATCTCGAAATCCTCGGATGCCTCGAGTGCCTCGATAGTGAACTTACCGATGTTACCGTAGCCCACTACTGCTGCTCTAATTTTCTTCATGTTGTTTGGTTGTTGTATTAAAGTTTGCTTGTAAAGGTGTGCCTCGCCAAAGGGCGAAGCACACCATATTATATATGTATAAGTAAGGTCTTAGTTCTTGAAACTGTGTATCGGTGCCGGGATGCGTCCGCCACGGTCAACGAGGCGGTTGCAGGCGAACGTGTTGACGGGCATTACCGGTGCGTAACCGAGCAGTCCGCCGAACTCTACCGTGTCGCCCACCTTCTTGCCTATCACAGGTATGATACGCACGGCCGTCGTCTTCTGGTTTATCATGCCGATGGCGCTCTCGTCCGCGATGATGCCGGCGATGGTCGTTGCCGATGTGTCGCCCGGAATGGCTATCATGTCGAGACCAACGGAGCAGACGCAGGTCATGGCCTCCAGCTTCTCGATGGTCAGAGCTCCAGCCTCAACGGCGTCTATCATACCCTGGTCTTCGCTGACTGGGATAAAGGCGCCGGACAGTCCGCCAACGTATGAGGATGCCATTACACCGCCCTTCTTCACCTGGTCGTTGAGCAGGGCGAGGGCCGCTGTTGTGCCCGGTGCACCTGGATGCTCAAGGCCGATGCACTTTAGAATGTCGGCAACGGAGTCGCCGATGGCCGGTGTTGGAGCCAGCGAGAGGTCGATGATGCCGAAAGGAACGCCGAGACGTGCTGATGCCTCCTGGGCAACGAGCTGTCCTACGCGGGTAATCTTGAAGGCTGTCTTCTTGATGGTCTCGCAGAGCACCTCGAAGTTGGCCAGTCCGCCTTCGGCGTGCATGTCCATCTGCTCGAGGGCGTACTTTACCACACCAGGTCCGGACACGCCGACATTGATGATGGCGTCAGCCTCGCTGACACCGTGGAAGGCGCCTGCCATGAACGGGTTGTCGTCGGGAGCGTTGCAGAGTACCACGAGCTTTGCGCAGCCCAGGGAGTCCTGCTCCTTCGTGACGTCTGCCGTCTGCAGTATGATGTCGCCCATGAGGCGTACGGCATCCATGTTGATACCGGTCTTGGTGGAGCCTACATTGATGGACGAGCACAGACGCTCTGTCTCTGCCATGGCCTGTGGGATGGAACGGATGAGCAGTTCGTCGCTCTTCGTCATACCCTTTGAGACGATAGCCGAATAGCCGCCGATGAAGTTGACGCCAGTTGTCTTTGCAGCCTTGTCCAGCGTCTTGGCTATCTGCACGTAGTCAGCCGGGATGCGGCAGCATGCTCCGCCTACCAGAGAGATAGGCGTGATGGAGATACGCTTGTTGACGATAGGAATAGCGAACTCGCGGCTTATCTCCTCGCCAGTCTTCACGAGGTCTTTGGCGAGGGTGGTAATCTTGTTGTAAATCTTCTCGCACGTCACGTCCAGCGACTTGTCGGCGCAGTCCAGCAGGCTGATGCCCATAGTGATGGTGCGTACGTCCAGATTTTCCTGCTCGATCATCTTGTTTGTCTCGAGCACTTCCGATATGTTAATCATAAATGATGGCGTTGCAATACGTTTGTAGTTCGAGAAGTATTAAATGCGGTGCATCTTGTCGAAGATGTCCTCCAGCTGGCACTTTACCTGCACGCCCATGCCCTCGCCAAGTTTGCCAAGGTCTACAGACACCTGCTCGAAAGCGGTGTTGCAACGTGTCATGTCAACTACCATCATCATGTTGAAGTAACCCTGTACGATGGTCTGGGAGATGTCGAGAATGTTGATTTGGCTATCAGCTAGATAGGTACATACCTTTGCTATGATACCGACGGTATCCTTACCTACTACAGTGATAATTGCTCGTGTCATAACTTGTATAATCTTTTAATTAATAAAAAACTACGTGCAAAAGTACGCATTTATTTCCTAATGGCAAAAAAAACGTTTCGTTTTCTTCCTTATCTCGCATATTTTGTCTACCTTTGCACGAGTATGAAGATTGGATACGACGCAAAACGATATTATCACAACAACACCGGTTTGGGCAACTACAGCCGCACGTTGGTAAGGGATATGTCCGAACAATTCTCGGACGTACAGCCCGTTTTGTATGATGCGTCCAGCTTTGAACGCACGTTCCAACTGGGACGACGCGCCAAGGCAGATGGATGCCAACTGTACCACGGACTATCCAACGAATTGCCGCGCGACATCCTGCGAGCCGGCATTCCGTCCATCGTCACCATGCACGACGTGGCATGGCGCACGTTCCCGGACATGTACACTACCATCGACCGCCACATCTACGACTGGAAATATGGTTGGTCCGCCCGCCACGCCACGCACGTGGTGTGCATCAGCGAGTCGACCAAGCGCGACATCATGCACTTCTATGGCATACCTGAGGAGCACATCAGCGTCATCTTCCAACCCGTACATACATATTACTATAACCGTATGCCCAGCGAACTTGCCGAGCAGTACGTCCGCGAGCTGCTGCCGTTCTACCGTGACGGCGAGCGCCGCTACATCATCACCGTTGGCAGCATCAACAGCCGCAAGAACCTGCTCGCTATGGTGCAGGCACTGAACAACGTGCCTGCCGCCGAGCGCCCGCACTTCGTCGTCATCGGCAACGGACGCGAATACCGCCGCAAGGTGGAGAAGTACATCGCCGACAACGGCCTCCAGAAGTGGGTACACATCATCAGCGGCATGAACGACGTGACCACTCTGCAGGCTCTGTATTCCAAGGCCCTCCTACTGATGTACCCTTCGTTCTACGAGGGGTTCGGACTGCCAGTGGTGGAGGCTGCACTGCAAAACTGCCCTGTCATCACGAGCAACGTGTCGTCGTTGCCAGAGGCTGCCGGACCTGGTGCCGTACAGGTGGACCCTGCGTCCGTAGACCAGCTGACGGAGGCTCTTATACGACTTCTCAACGATGAGAACGAGCGTCGGGTGCGCGGCCGCAACGGGTACGACTACTGCACAGCGCACTTCTCGCCGGAACGTTTAACAACGCAAATGCACGAGCTGTATGAGAGAATCATTAACAAGTAAGGTGCACGCCATCAAGTCGGACGATAAGGGCAAGGCTCAGTTTGTGCGCTTCATCCTCAACGGATGCCTTGCTGCGGGGGTACACTACTTGGTGTACTTCCTTTGCCAACTGGTAATAGAGGTGAACGTCTCGTACGCCATCGGCTACATCGTGAGCTTCCTGCTCAATTTCTATACAACAAACGTCTTCACTTTCCACACGCAGCCAACCTGGAAGAACTTCATCGGTTTCTCTGGTAGCCACGGTGTGAACTTCCTTCTCCACATAGTACTCTTCAAATGCTGTATGCTGCTGGGCATACACCGCCTCGTTGCGCCCATCATCGTGATGGGCATAGCAATGCTGGTGCAGTTTACCATTCTGAAGGTGGTGTTCAAGCAAAAATCAAACACTAATATAAAATGAATCTCTTCTCTAAAGTCTTTAGGGCCTACAAGAGCGTACACCTGATGTTGCGCATTGTCATAGGCCTCGTCATCGGTACGGTACTGGCACTCATCGTGCCCGACCTTGCAGTAGTACAAATCTTGGGTGAGCTCTTCGTACGCTCCCTGAAGGCCATTGCGCCGATTCTCGTCTGCGTCCTCGTGGCGGCCTCCATCTCGCAGGCCGGTGCGGGCATCGGCAAGCGTTTCACCACGGTAATCTGCCTCTATGTAGCCTCTATGCTCATAGCAGCCGTCGTGTCGGTGTCCGCCTCGCTGATATTCCCCATTACGTTGGAGTTCCCGGCAACTGACACCGCTACTACTGAAGCAGCGCCAGCTGCTCTGGGTGAACTGTTTATGAACATCGTGCGCCAGGTCACCGTCAATCCATTCGTGGCTGTCAGCAACGCGCAGTATCTTAGTCTGCTCTTCTGGGCCATCATCGTCGGTCTGGCGATGAAGTTCACCGCAGCTAACAAGGCCATCGACGTGGTGCAGGACTTCGCCAAGTCCATCTCGCTCGTGGCACAGTGGGTGATACAGTTTGCACCGTTCGGTGTGATGGGTCTTGTATACACGTCCGTTTCTACAAGCGGCATGGACATCTTCATTACTTACGGTAAGCTTATCGCGCTACTGGTAACCTGCATGCTGATACAGCAGATGGTATGCAGCCCGCTGCTGATGGGCGTGCTTCTGCGCAAGAACACCTACCCTCTCGTATGGAAGTGTGTCAAGGGCAGTGCCGTCAGTGCCTTCTTCACCCGTTCGTCCGCAGCCAACATCCCCGTGAACATGACCCTGTGCAAGCGCATGAAGCTGGACGAGTCGTTCTACTCTGTCAGCATCCCGCTGGGTTCCACCATCAACATGGACGGTGCTACGATTACCATCACCATAATGACGCTGGCCACCTGCCACACCATGGGTATCGACGTCAGCTTCGTCAATGCTATCGTACTGAGTATCCTGGCAACCATCGGTGCCTGCGGTGCATCCGGCATCCCCGGAGGCTCGCTGCTGCTCATCCCAATGGCATGTTCGCTGTTCAACATACCTCAAGACATCTCAATGCAGGTAGTAGGCATTGGCTTCATCATCGGCGTAGTGCAGGATTCGTTCGAGACCGCCCTCAATTCATGCGGCGACGTAATGTACACAGCCGCCGCCGAGTTCTACGACCGCAAGAAGTCAGGCCTGGAAGTCAACATGAAGGAACTCTAAAACAGACTTTACCATACAAAAAAAAACTCCCGTACGCTCGACACGTACGGGAGTTTTTCTATTTAGCTGCATGCAGAGAGTGCTTCATCTGCCGTTTCATTATACGTCCTACAAAGTTCCATTGTGGCATTTTCTTCAGGGTACTGCGTACCGGTTGGATGTCCCAAAGCAGGAATACCAGCAGGACTGCGCAGCCTATGACGCACGTCGTGCCGTACAGCTGGCGGATGCTTATCATCAGGATGTTGCTCATGTCGTAAGGCAAGCCCCTCGCCATGTTGTCCGCCACTTGGCGGCGAAGACCAAAGCTATAGGCTCCCGAGCAGAGCGACGAAATGGGGCCGTTCCTCACGAAGCCCGCCATGGTCAGTCCCATGAAGAAATGCTGGAATGGCATCAGCTCTTCGAGGTAGATAGTCAGCGTGCAGAAGAATATCGCATTGCCGAAAGAGCGTAAGGCAGTTGGCAAGTACAACGCCTCTATGGGTAGCCTAGGATCTATCAAGAAGTACATCATAACGGGGTAAGCCACCATCGCCATCACACCTACTGTCAACAGTCGGGTGTACTTCTGCTTGAGCACCTTTATCCAAAAGAGGCAGAACAGGCAACCCACAATGGCAAACACCCACTCCACGAAGTTGAGGACGTTGGTGGTGACGCTACCGAAATGCAGGATGCCACCCGTAAAGGCGGTTTGCAACACCTTCGGCGTGCTGCCCATGAACTCTACAAAGGCGAATAGGACGAGCAGCGGCACCAGCCGCTTGTACTTCCATGCCTCGGGGGCGATGTATGGATGGCGTATATGGTTCATACGCTGTATGGCGAGGAACGCCGTCACGAGCATCAGCCCCAGATCTATCCTCAGCACCTCGCCGTCGAGCCAGTTGTAATGCTCGCCGTAATTGAAGAAGAAGATGAACTCCAACAGCAACGCCGACCAGAGAAGACAGCCCAAGTAATCAACACTGATGAACGGCAACGGTTTCATGAAATGAAAGTCGTGGGTGGTAATGTACACCACCAACGCCACTATGAGCAAGGCACCGGTCATCGTCCAGTTGATGATGCGCCAGTCTTGATAGATATATATAAGGTGTTCTGTCACCCAAGGCGAGAGCGACATGTTTCCCAGCACCAGACAGTAGAGCAAGGGGAAGAAGATGGTGAAGTCGCGCTTGGGGGTCATCCACAGCTGAACGGTGGACATACACTCGAAAGTGCCGCAGAGCTTGAAGAAGCCAGATAGGTATGCCAAGGCACACATCAGCGGCAGGTTGTCCGTATACATGATGAGGATATTGCAGAGTGCCACCATCAACGCCGATTGTAGCAGCAGGCGACGGTTGGTGAAGGCAAACTTCAGCCGGAAGAGGAAGGGGAACGGCATGGCCACGCCCACCACGTTGAACATGATGACCATCAGCACATCCTCACGCATCATGCTGTACTCGCCCATCACGTGGCTCATCGCTCCGCCGTAGATGCCTCCCGACATGAGGAAGACAAAGGCGAAGATAAGATAAATCCAGGCGTGCAGCTGGCGAGGCACATAACTGTTGAAAGACGGAATCCGGAACGGACCCTGTAACATCGGAGGTCCTACCATCACTTCTTTATTTTAGTTTCTACGTTCAATCCCGCACGCAGCAACGCTACCATCTTCGGGTCGTTGTCCTTGCTGAGGGCTATGCGGACAGGTACACGCTGTTCCACCTTGACGAAGTTGCCGGTGGCATTGTCCACTGGTATCATGGAATAAGCCGAGCCGGCTGCAGCCGAGAGAGCCTGCACGGTGCCGTGGAAGGTTACGTCGGGGATGGCATCGGCGGTGAACTCAACGCTCTTGCCCACTTCGATGCCGTCCATCTGGGTCTCTCGGTAGTTAGCTACTACCCACACGTCATTGTCGTCCACGATGCGGGCGAGCATCTGGCCTGGCTGCACGAGCTGACCTACATGGATATCCTTTCTGCCCATCACGCCGTCGCAAGTGGCGACGATAATCGTATAAGAGAGGTTGAGACGTGCCAAGTTCAACTGTGCCTCGGCAACGCTCTCACCGGCACGGGAGCCGCCCAACTGATGGTCCTGTACACTGCGTACAGAGGCCGCGCTCTGCTTGCGACTGCCGGCCTGCTCATACCTCGCTTTGGCACCGAGGTAACGGGCGTAGGCGTTGTCGTACTGCTGACGAGTGACGGCATCCTTCTTCAACAAGGCGGCGAAACGGTCGAAGTCCTGCTTGGCGTTCAGCATATCCACACGGGCTTCCTCTATGCCAGCCGATGCCATCGCCACGTTGCTGGTGGTCGTGCTCATGCTTGCTGATACTACGGAAGAGCTTGATTTGGAGCCACGCAGACCGGCTTCTGCCTGAGCCACCTGCAGACGGTACTCTGCATCCTCAATGATGACGAGGGTGTCGCCCTTCTCCACGTGCTGGTAGTCCGAGAAGCGGATTTCCTTTATGAAGCCCTGCACGCGGGTGTTGATGGGCGTGATGTGGCGGTTCACCTGTGCATCGTCGGTGTACTCCACTCCTATGCCGTGCGTGAAGTGGCTGAAGGCCCACACGATGACTCCAGCGAGGAAGAGGATTATCACTACATTGTAAGTTCTCTTTATTACTGTCTTGTTCATTGCTGTCTCTTATATGTTTGTTTTTCCTTTGTTCCCTTTTACCTTATAATAGATATTGAACAGTACTAACCTTCATCAGATTTGTCCCGCGATGTACTTCATCTTATAATAGGCGTACACGATATTGATGCGGGCATCCACCTCCTGCAGTTCGGCGTTGAGCTTTAGGTTGGAGGCGTCGACCATATCTGTCACCAGTGCCAACTGACTCAGATAGCGGGCGTTCATCACTTCATAGTTCTGGCGTGCCAGTTCCACGCTCTTACGCTGCGTCTCCAGCTCCACGTAGGTCTGCTGATACTGCACGTACGCCGCCTGCACGCTGTTGTTCAACTGCTCAACTTGTACGCTGTGCGCCTCATGAGCCTGACGGGTCTCCACGGCAGCCTGCTTGATTTGCTTTTTGCTCTTGTATAGCGCCGCAAGGTTGTACTTCACTCCTACGCCGACGTACCAGACATTAAGGTTCTTGTCGATAGGCGGAAGTTCGAAGGTGATGGGACCGTCGAAATTGTCTGCTGCCACGAACGCCACCTTTGGCAGAATCTCGCTCTTGGCAATCTTCTCTTTTGCCTTTGCCATGCTAATGTTAAGGATGCTCTGCTCCAAGAGTGGCGAACTCATCGCGCTGGCATTCTGCCAATAGCCTTCGCCGTCCTGGGCGTAGGTCTTGTCGGAGAGTGTCGTGTCGGGCTGTATCTTTACCTCCTGCTCGAAGCCCAGCGTGTTGCAAAGCTGGTGATTGAGGATGCTGCGGTTGTTGCGAAGGCTGGTCAGCCCCAACTTCAGCGACTCCAACTGCAGCTCGTACCGGGTGATGTCGTTCTTCAACGCCATGCCCTGCTTCTGCTTCTCCTTGATGTCGACGATGAGCTGCTCGGTCAACTCGATATTCTTCTCGTACACCTTCATGCGGTTGTCTACCTTATAAAGGTCCAGATACTGGCCGAGGGCTACGAAGCGCGCCTGATGGCGTGTGAGCCTTACGCCCACCTCTGCCTGTTGCTTGCCAAGTTCCGCCAACTTGATGCCTGCATCCAAGGCACCGCCAGCATAAACCACCTGCTGCGCCTGCAGCGAGAAGGTGTTGCCGTAGTGAGGAGAGCTTAGCCCCTGCACATTAGAGAAGTCGCGGTCCGTCAACAGCACATTGCCTATATAGCTGAACGACAACGAGACGTCCAAATCGGGCAACTTCTTCTTGCGGGCCGTCTCAACGGCCAGACTGGCGGCTTCCACGCCAGTCTTCTGAGTGTGCAGACTCTTGCTGTTATCCTCCAAACGATCAAAAAGTTGACTGACGGACATGGTCTGTTCCACGGAAGCAGCGTCCACCGAGACTGTCTCCCCTGGTGCATGAGCCATCGTCAACGACTTGCCTCCCCACAAGAGAAGGCTTACTAACATGATTTTCCTTATCATTAGTTCCTATACCTTTTAAAATTCTATGCAAAGGTAAGGAGTTTGCCTCAATGGGTTGTTTTAAATTTCACGTGGTGCACTGACGATTTAGGAACATCTGTTCTTTTTTATTACTTAAATTGCGTACTTTTGCAAACAAAAAGAGAACAGAAATGACTACAACAGAACTTAGCGGCGACCAAAAGGCGGCACTCTTTACTACCCCACTCCACGAGTGGTGTGGTGAGCCACAGGTCGTCAACTATGGAGCCATCGTGATTTGCCGCAGTGGAAAAGCTACTCTACGGATAAACTTCAAAGATTGGGAGATGTACGAGGGGGCGGTAATCACCATATTTCCCAACGACGCGGTGCTTCTGACACCCCACAACGACTTCACCGTTGAGATGCTGAAGTATAACCAGCCCCTGCTACGCGAAGCCAGTCTGCAACTGGAGCACACCGTCTACTCCTCACTGCGCGAAGACCGCTGCCGCCAGGACACCCCTGTGGTCACGAACATTATTAATAATATGTTCAATCTGCTGAAGGTCTATTTCGAGCAGTCGGAGTGTACGTGCATCGCCCAGCTCGTGTTGCTCCAGCTGAAGGCGTTCTTCATCGGATTCCACGAATACCTGCAACGCAACCCACAATATCGCCCAGATACGGTAAAGTCGTACCGCATCAGGGAACTCTTCAACCACTTCATGATGCTGGTAGAGAGGGACTACAAGGAGTCGAGGGATGTCAACTACTACGCCTCACAGATGAACATCTCCTCGAAGTACCTCACCAACATCGTGCGGCAAGTGACCTCGCGCACCCCGAAGAACATCATCGACCAATACGTCATCCTACATATAAAAATGGAGCTGCAACACAGCCAGCAGAGCATAAAGGAAATAGCTTGGGACTACAACTTCGCTGACAGCAGCTTCTTCTGCCGCTATTTCAAAAAGCTTACGGGAAAGACTCCACAGCAGACAAGGGAATAAAAAAACAACGGACACTCTCTACCAAAGAGAATGTCCGTCTGGGGAAAAAAGTGACTGTCCTTTAGCCGACAAGAGTCGGCGTCAGGAGGTCTATGAGAGAATGGATGATGATAATATACAAACCATTGTGCACTTGACTCACGCTTACTTGTTAAGGCAAGCGCAAATCTTTTACGCTATTTTACTTGTTGAAGTAAGCGTAAATTTTCATGATAGTCTTACTTATTGAAGTAAGCGTCAATCTTCTCGGCAGTGTCGCGACCGCTTGCCATTGCACGTACTACGAGGGATGCGCCGGAAGCTGCGTCACCACATACGAAGACATTCTCGGGGAACTCTGGCTGCTCTGGCTTGAGGAAGCCCATAGCGAGGAAGCAAATCTCACACTTGATGACCTCTGGCTCGCCAGCTACTACCATCTTAGGACGTCCGCCCTCTGGGTTTGGCTCCCAGTCGATAGGCTGAACGCGTACACCAGTCAACTTGCCGTCCTTGCCGAGGAACTCGAGAGAGTTGATGTTCCAACGACGAGTGCAGCCCTCCTTGTGTGAAGAAGTTGTCTTGAGGGTGCGTGGCCAGTTTGGCCATGGGTTAGCTGGGTCCTCTGGTCCTTCAACAGGCTTCGGCATAATCTCAATCTGAGTAACAGAGAGACAGCCCTGACGGTGGGAAGTACCGATACAGTCGGAACCCGTATCACCGCCACCGATGACGAGAACGTCCTTGCCCTTTGCCGTTACGCGCTCCTCTGGAGAGAACTCCATACCAGCGAGAACGCGGTTCTGCTGAGCGAGCAGCTCGAGAGCGAGGTGTACACCCTTCAGTTCGCGTCCTGGTATCTTGAGGTCGCGGGCGGTAGGAGTACCTGTACTTACTACGTATGCATCGAAGACGGTCTGCTCAGCCTTCAACTGACGGAGGTCACCGTCCTTTGCCAACTGCTGCAGGTCTACCTCTGCATTATAAACGAACTTGATGCCTTCTGCCTCAAGGTGCTTGATGCGGCGGTCGATGATGCTCTTGTTGAGCTTGAAGTTTGGAATACCGTAACGGAGCAAACCGCCGGCAGCCTCGTTCTTGTCGAACACCGTAACGTCGAAGCCCTTCTTGTTGAGACGAACGGCAGCGAACAGTCCGGCAGGACCAGCACCGATGACGGCAACGCTCTTGCCGTTGCGCTCGTACTGCTGTGGAACGACATAGTTCTCAGTCCAGGCGCTCTCGATGATGGCGCACTCGTTCTCGCGGTTTGTGGTAGGCTCGTGGTCTGTGAGGTTCAGCACGCAGGCCTTCTCGCAGAGTGCAGGACAGATACGTCCGGTAAACTCCGGGAACTCGTTGGTGGAAGTCAGCAGGCTGTAGGCCAACTGGAAGTCGCCCTTGTAGAGAGCGTCGTTCCACTCAGGAGCCTTGTTGCCCAGCGGACAAGCCCAGTGGCAGAAAGGTACGCCGCAGTCCATGCAACGGCTTGCCTGCAACTTACGGTCGTGAGTGTTCAGCGTCTGCTCTACCTCGCCGAAGTCACGTATACGGTCTTGAAGGTCGCGATATCCAGCTTCCTTTCTATGTATAGTCAAAAATGCTTTAGGATTTCCCATGATTCTTCTGTTTTTGTAGTTTTGTTGTTTGGTTGTCCCGTTGCAGACGCCCCCCTTTGTCAGCATTTGTTCATTGCAAATCACTGAACTTTCAAAAGACTTGGCATTCCGACAGCGAAACAACCAAACAACGAAAAGACGTGGATGGATTAGTTGTTGATGAGCTGCATGTTTGCAATCTTCTCCTGCAGCTTCTTCATCTGCTCTTCCTGGAGTACTCGTTTGTACTCGATAGGAACAACCTGGATGAAGTCCTCAACATAGTGGTCCCAGTTGTCGAGCATCTTGCCGGCAAGGGCAGAACCTGTGTAGAGGTAGTGCTTGCGGATAAGCTCCTTGAGCTCCTTACGGTAGCTTGCCTCCTCAACGAGGTTAATCTCCACCTGGTCCATGTTACAGAAATAGTCGAAGTTGTGGTTCTTGTCCCAGACGTAAGCCACACCGCCAGACATACCGGCTGCGAAGTTACGTCCTGTCTCACCAAGCACTACCACACGACCACCGGTCATGTATTCACAGCAGTGGTCGCCTGCACCCTCGATGACGGCGATGGCACCGGAGTTACGTACGCCGAAGCGCTCACCTACTCTACCGTTGACGTAGAGCTCACCGGTTGTTGCACCGTAGAGACCCGTGTTGCCGGCAATGATGTTGTCCTCAGCCACGAAGTCGGCATTGGCGCGTGCTGGCGGGAGGATAGAGATGCGACCGCCGGAGAGACCCTTACCGAAGTAGTCGTTGGCCTCACCCTCAAGACGGATGTTGAGACCCTTCACGGCGAATGCACCGAATGACTGGCCTGCGCTACCCTTGAACTTGATGTTGATAGTGCCGTCGGCAAGACCTTCCTCACCATACTTTCTTGCAATCTCGCCAGAGAGCATTGTGCAGGCTGCACGGTCGGTATTCTTTATAGCGTAGTCGAGGTTCACCTCTTCCTTGTTCTCGATAGCCTTCTCGCAGGCCTTCAGTATCTCGAAGTCCTTGACGCCCTCAACCTTTGTGAATGCGCCACGGTCCCAATAGAGAGGCTGTGTGGTGACAGGCTTGTGCAGCAGGTTGGAGAAGTCGATGGTGCTGTGCTTGTGGTCAGCGTCAGCTGGCTTAACCTCGAGGAGGTCTGTGCGGCCGATGATGTCCTTGAAGTTCTTCACACCAATCTCGGCGAGGTATTCGCGTACCTCCTGTGCGAGGAAGAGGAAGAAGTTCTCCACATACTCGGCACGGCCACGGAACTTGGCGCGCAGTGAAGCGTCCTGTGTGGCAACGCCTACAGGGCAGGTGTTGGTGTTACACTTACGCATCATGACACAACCGAGGACAATCAGCGGCAGAGTACCGAATGAGAACTCGTCGGCACCGAGCATTGCCAAGGTGACCACGTCGCGGGCGGTCTTCAGCTGACCGTCGGTCTGCAGACGTACCTGGCTACGCAGGCCGTTGAGTACGAGGGTCTGCTGTGTCTCAGCCAAGCCAATCTCAGGTGAGATACCGGCAAAGCGCATTGACGATGCAGGAGATGCACCCGTACCACCCTCGGCACCGGAGATGACGATGAGGTCAGCCTTTGCCTTGGCTACACCGGCAGCGATGGTACCAACACCGCTCTCGGCAACGAGCTTAACGGAAACGGCAGCCGTCGGGTTGATGTTCTTCAAGTCGAAGATGAGCTGTGCGAGGTCCTCGATAGAGTAGATATCGTGGTGTGGCGGAGGAGAAATCAGCGTGATGCCAGGGATAGAGTTACGGGTCTTGGCGATGATGTCGTTGACCTTGAAGCCCGGCAACTGGCCACCCTCACCTGGCTTTGCGCCCTGGGCAACCTTAATCTGTATTTCCTCTGCGTTGACGAGGTACTCTGCCGTTACGCCGAAACGACCGGAAGCAATCTGCTTTGTCTTTGAAGAGAGCGATACGCCGTCCACCTCAGCGTGGTAACGTGCGTTGTCCTCACCGCCCTCACCAGTGTTGGAGCGGGCACCGATCTTATTCATTGCAATGGCAAGTGCTTCGTGTGCCTCGATAGAGATGGCACCGAAAGACATTGCGCCGGTTACGAAGTGCTTTACAATAGACTCTACTGGCTCTACCTCGTCGATAGAGATAGGCTTGGCAGCCTTCTTGAAGCCGAGGAAGTCACGGAGGAAGATTGGTTTCTCCTTCTCGTCAACAGACTTAGCCCACTCCTTGAACTTCTTGTAAGAGCCAAGGCGAGTGGCAATCTGAAGGTTGGCGATTGTCTCAGGATTCCAAGCGTGCTCTATACCATCCTTACGGTAGCTGAAGAGACCGGTGTTGTGCAGGAAGCCGTCGAGCTTCTTAGGCTTGAACGCCTCGTCGTGCAGACGGATGGCGTCGCGAGCGATGTCACGCAGACCGATACCGCCGATGGTGGAGTTCTCTGTGCCGAAGTACTTCTGCAGCACTTCCTCTGACACACCGATAGCCTCGAATATCTTCGCACCACGGTAAGAACGGATGGTGGAGATACCCATCTTGGACATAATCTTCTTCAGACCCTTGTCCACAGCCTTGATGTAGTTCTTCTCTGCAGTAGCGTACTCCTCCTGCACCTTGTGCTTCTTCACGAGGTCGTCGATGACAGCGAAGGTCATGTATGGGTTGATGGCTGATGCACCGTAACCCAACAGCAGGGCAGCGTGCATCACCTCACGGATTTCACCAGACTCCACGATGAGGGCAGTCTGCACACGCTTGCCTACGGAGATAAGGTAGTGGTGAACGGCGCTCACGGCGAGCAGTGAAGGGATGGCGGCATGAGTCTCGTCGATGTCGCGGTCAGAGAGGATGATATAGTTTACGCCGTCCTCAACAGACTCCTCGGCAGCCTTGCAGAGGTCAGCGAGTGCCTGGTTCAGACCAGCTTCGCCCTTGGAAATCTCGAAGAGGATAGGCAGTTTCTTCGTATTGAAGCCCTTGTAACGGATGTTACAGAGGATGTCGAGTTCTGCGTTGGTGAGGACTGGCTGTGGCAGACGCACCATCTTACAGTTGCTCTCGTCTGGATTCAAGATGCCAGAACCCACACGACCGATGTACTCGGTGAGGGACATCACGAGTTCCTCACGGATTGGGTCGATGGCAGGGTTGGTAACCTGTGCGAACTGCTGACGGAAGTAGTTGAAGAAAATCTGTGGTTTGTCGCTGATGACAGCCAGCGGAGTATCGTTACCCATGGCAGCCACAGGCTCCTGACCTGCTGTACACATAGGAACAACGGTCTTGTCGATGTCCTCCTGACCGAAGCCGAAGGTGATGAGCTTGCGGTCGTAGTTCTCCACAGCGTTGCTTACCTTACGGCCAGACTTCAGTTTCTCCAGCTGAATACGGTTTGTGGAGAGCCACTGACGGTATGGGTGTGCAGAAGCCAGCTGCTCCTTAATCTCACCGTCGTAGTATATCTTGCCTTCCTGTGTATCGATAAGAAGAATCTTACCAGGCTGCAGACGGCCCTTGCTCTCGATGTCGGATGGGTCGAAGTCCATAACGCCAACCTCGGAAGCAACAACCATGATACCGCTCTTGGTGATGGTATAACGTGAAGGACGCAGACCGTTACGGTCAAGCATACCACCGGCGAAACGTCCGTCGGAGAACATCAGCGCAGCAGGACCATCCCATGGCTCCATGAGAATAGAGTAGTACTCGTAGAAGGCCTTCAGATCTTCTGATATTGGGTTCTTGTCGTTAAAAGACTCAGGAACGAGGATAGCCATAGCCTGAGGCAGTGACATACCGCTCATTACGAGGAACTCAAAGACGTTGTCAAGGCTGGCAGAGTCAGACATGCCCTCCTGTACGATTGGACGGATGTCCTTGATGTCGCCGAGAGCCTCAGAAGAGAGCACGCTCTCACGAGCCTTCATCCAACCGCGGTTACCGCGTACGGTGTTAATTTCACCATTATGGCAAAGGAAACGGAAAGGCTGGGCCAACTTCCACTTTGGGAACGTGTTGGTAGAGAAACGTGAGTGTACCAGTGCCAGACCACTTGTGAAGTAGTTGTTGGACAGGTCTGGGTAGTAACGGCGCAGCTGACCGGAGGTCAACATACCTTTATATATAATGTCCGTATTGGAAAGTGAGCAGATGTAGAAATCCTCATCCTTCACACGGTTCTCAATCTTCTTGCGCACCTTATAGAGAATACGCTCAAACTGGTCGAGCTTGTCGTCGGCGATGCCCGTAACGAACACCTGCTTGATGTCCGGCTCTACAGCCAACGCACCGGCACCGAGAGCCTCTGGAGCTGTCGGCACGTTACGCAGATGCATCAGCGTAAGACCCTCACGCTCTATCTCTTCAATCATGATAGAGAGAATCTCGCCCTGACGTTTCTCGTCTTTTGGAAGGAAAACGATACCCGTGCCGTATTTTCCCTTTTCTGGCACAGGGATACCCTGAAGGAGAATAAACTCGTGAGGTATCTGAAGCAAGATACCTGCACCATCACCCGTCTTGTCGCGAGTCTCTGCACCACGATGCTCCATATTCTCGAGCACACGCAGCGCGTTGTCTACCAAGTCGTGGCTTTTGTTACCGTGGATGTCAACCACCATGCCTACGCCACAAGCGTCGTGCTCATACGCGGCATTATACAATCCATTTCCCATATCAAATAAAATGTTTAATTAAGGAACTTAAAATCTTACTGTGTTGTTGTCTCTACATCTCATTCAATGACAAAGTGTCAATCAAGACTAATGTTTTTGCATCAAATCGTTTGCAAAGTTACACATTTTCTTCCATTCTGCGCACCTGCGGCTATAAGTTTTTTAGTTCTTTTTATTTCTGTGTGCGTACCAAATAACAAACTGTAAGCATTCCCTTACTCCAACCTTACACTTTATCACGCTTCCCCCTTTATTTATTTACACATTGAAACCTTGCTCACTTTTTAACATTTGTGCCATTTTTGACACTTTGCTACTTTTAACCTTACAATTCTGCACAAAAGTGAGCAAAACGTCAAAAAAGCGTCGCATTTCATGACACTTTGCTACTTTGTCGCTGCAGGGCACAAAAACTGTTATTGCAGGGGTGTTTGTCAGTTATTGCAATGGGTTTTGCCCGTTATAGTAAGGGGATTTGCCTGTTGCTATTTACGAAAATATGAAATAAAGAGGAATTCTTGCATCAATTAAAAAATAATTTGTACCTTTGCACGCATGAAAAAGAGTGTATTTCTTTTTGTATGTTTTGCAGTTGCAGCGATGTTCTTCGCCACGGGGTGTTCCAATAGAGACGCCGGAGCAGCTGACTCTTTGTTGATGGGGGACAGCATTACGACTGACACCACCACGATGGACTCTATCACAGAAGTGGTGGAAGAGGAAGCCATGCCCGTGGCTGCCGACGAGCTTTTCGACGACTTCTTCTTCAACTTCGCCGCAAGCCGCAAGGTGCAGCGTGAGCGTATCAACTTCCCGTTGCCAGTAAACACTTACGGCAAGGTGACGGAGATTGAGAAAGGCAACTGGAGGCGCGAGACGTTCTTCATGGAGCAGGGCTACTACACGCTCATCTTCAACAACTACAAGCAGCTGAAGCTTGTCAAGGACACTACGGTAAGCGAAGTAACCGTTGAGCGTATCAACGTCGCCAAATCAAGTGTGACGCGTTGGCACTTCCTGCGTACCCGCGGACTGTGGCACATGGTCGACAAGTCGGTAGTGTCGCTCAAGCAGCACCCGGACGCTTCCTTCCTGTCGTTCTACGAGCAGTTTGCCAGTGACGCCGACTTCCAGTCTGAGCATCTCGCCGAGAGCGTAACGTTCACCGGTCCAGACCCCGACGACGACTTTTCCACAATGACGGGCGAGATTCTGCCGGAGCAATGGCCCATGTTCGCACCGCAGTTGCCCTCGGGTACCTTATATAATATAGTATATGGTACACCAAGCAAGAAGTCCGACGTACGTTTCTTCCTCATTAGAGGCATAGCCAACGGGCTGCAGACCGACCTCGTCTTCACGCGTAAGGGCAAGTCTTGGCAGCTGAAGAAATGTGCTATGTAACTGACACTGCCAACACATCACACTATATAGCCTTTCTTATAGATGCAATCACTTCTCAATCACAATACATTCGGCATAGATTGCTGTTGTCGCAAGATTTACGAACCGCAGACCGCTGAGGAACTCGTGGCACTACTGCCAGAGCTTCGTCAAGCTCCGCTGCTCGTCATCGGCGGCGGCAGCAATCTGTTGTTTACACAGGACTTCGACGGCAACGTGCTTCACCCGCAGATGAGCGGCATAGAGGTAAGGCGCGAGGACGACGAGAGCGTTCTGCTGCGCTGCGGTGCCGGCGAGGTATGGGACGACGTAGTGGCTTACGCCGTGGAGCACGGCTACTACGGCATGGAGAACCTCTCCCTCATACCAGGCGAAGTAGGCGCTTCCGCCGTACAGAACATCGGGGCCTACGGGGCAGAAGCCAAGGATGTCATATACGCAATTGAGGCTATCGATATTGCAACGGGCGAAGGTCGCATCTTTTTCAACGACGACTGCGCATACGGCTACCGCGAAAGCAAGTTCAAGAGCGAGTGGAAGGGCAAGTACGTCATCACGTACGTCACTTACCGACTCTCCAAGACATTCACCCCACACCTTGACTATGGCAATCTGCGCACGGTGTTGGTAGAGAAGGGCATCACCATACCCACAGCCGCAGAAGTTCGGCAGGCCGTGATAGAAATACGCGAGTCCAAGCTGCCAGACGTAAAGGTGGAGGGCAACGCAGGGTCGTTCTTCAAGAACCCCGTAGTCAGCCGAAAGAAGTATGAAGCTCTGCTGGCCGACTACCCCAATATGCCCCACTACAATGTGGATGCGGAGCACGAGAAGATTCCGGCCGGATGGATGATAGACCAATGCGGCTGGAAAGGCAAGACGCTCGGCCGAGCCGGTGTCCACTCCAAACAGGCCCTCGTCCTTGTAAACAAGGGCGGCGCAACGGGCAGCGAAATAGTCGCTCTCTGCGAGGCAGTACGCAAGGATGTATACGACAAGTTCGGCGTACACATCTCGCCAGAAGTCAACATTATATAGGTAATTTTAGGACCATCAAGCACCGCCTTGTAAGGGTAAAAGTACATAAACTACACACATGAGACTAATATTCCTCGGAACCGGAACTTCCATCGGCGTGCCCGCCATCGGGTGCTCGTGCGATGTATGCCGCAGCGCTGAGCCAAAAGACAAGCGTATGCGGTGCTCTGCCATTGTGGAGACTGACGAGGGACTGAGAATTCTCATCGACTGCGGACCGGACTTCCGCTCGCAGATATTGCAGCAGGAGTTCAAGAAATTTGATGCCGTGCTCATCACGCACACCCACTACGACCACGTTGCCGGCATCGACGACCTCCGTCCCTTCTGTTGGTTTGGCAACGTAGACATCTACGGCACCGCCGACGTGGTGGACTCCCTACACCACACGATGCCCTACTGCTTCAAGAAGGATCTCTACCCCGGCGTGCCGCTGCTTACGCTGCATGAGATACACCCCGGCAAGACATTCTGCATAAGCCGTCCTCACGAGATTACCATTAACCTGCCGCCAAGCGGCGCTAAGCTTGACGGGACGATTAACACCACGGGCAGAACAGTCACCATACCCGCCGTAGAGAAGCCCACCGAAATCCTGCCCGTACGTGTGATGCACGGCAAACTGCCAATACTTGGCTACCGCATCGGCAAACTCGGCTATATCACGGACATGAAGTCGTACGACGACGAAACCGTACGGCAGATGCAAGGCATAGACACCCTCGTGGTCAACGCCCTGCGTTTCGAGAAGCCCCATCACAGCCATCAGCTCGTGGACGATGCCATCGAGTTTGCACGCAAAGTGAAAGCCAGAAGAACGCTCCTCATACACGTCACCCACGACATCGGGACGCACGAACTGGCTAACCGCCGACTTCCCGAGGGCATTGAATTCGCCTACGACGGTCAGATTGTGGATATCTAACAGTAACGGCTGACACTACAAGCACATACATCATAAATTCATCTAGAAATCTATATAACCACGCCTATGAAGAAATCATTCTATCTCCTGTCCTTAATGCTATGCTGCCTGACGGCATCCGCCCAAAGAAGCAAGATGACATCCTTCGTACAGAAGTATGCCGAGGAAGGCACCACAATAGCTGCCGAACAGGCAAAGACACGCAGCACGGAAAAAAGCCTCCTGTCCGCCGATGACCAGTCTGCCGCATACGACAGCATACCAAAACTCATGGTACTTGTGCGATGTAGCGACGCTAATCTATTGTCTCAGTACGGCTGCAGCATCCTGAGCCAATGGAGCGACATCTATGCCGTCAACATACCCATCACGGAGTTGGACAACGTAGCTGCTCTGCCAGAGGTAGAGCGCATAGAGGCCAACGAGCCATCAAAGCTGTGCAACGACATCACGGCAAAGATAACGCAAGCCTATGACGCGAGAACCACCACCATAGGCAACACTACGGGATTCACCGGCAAGGGAGTCATCATAGGCATCGTAGACTGCGGCTTCGACTTCACTAACCCCACGTTCAGAACTGCAGACAATAGCGACACGCGCATCAAACTTATATGGGACATTCTCGACACCTCCTCTGGAGGAAGTGCCGTCACTGCTACGTATGACTTCTCCGACGCTTACAACAAGTACAACATTATTTACCCCTCCGCCCTGAAGACGGGTGTTACCCTCCCAGGTCGTCTGTACACCTCTGTTGCAGACAAACCCAGGTCCTGCGATGCCGTTATCACGTGCCACGCCACCCATGTATTAGGCATAGCAGCAGGCAACGGTGTGCCAAGTATCGCTGCTGCAGGTGCAGGTAAGTATAGCGGTATGGCCCCCGAAGCCGAAATAATCGCCGTAGCAAACGCTACCCAAGACAATGAGACATATTGGAAGAGCAACACGACAATAAAATACTATTCCAATGTATGCGACCTGCTTGCATACAAGTATATCTTTGACTACGCCGACTCCCAGAACAAGCCTTGTGTTCTGAACCTTAGCCAAGGATATGAAGCAAAAGATTTTATATCAAATAACGGAGAAGCAAGCCACAAATTGCAAATGGAAGTAGTCCAGAGTATGCTCGGTCCGGGACATATCTTTTGTGCTGCCGCAGGCAATTCCGAAACTTCCACAAATACCAACACCATCTTCTACCCTGCTTGTGTCGACGGCGTCATTGGTGTAGGAAACGCCTACTATGGCAGCTATGGCAACGAGACAAGAGCTTTCATATTGAAAGATTATAAAGGAGCCAAGAGGGGCGAAATTAATTCGAGTAGCAGTTGCGGCCCTGCTCCACTGACAGGCACAATCAAGCCTGATGTAGTAGCTCCGGGAACATGCCTCATCTCTGCACTGGACCACTATTATGGTGAAAACAAGGTCTCTATATTTGGACAATATCAATACGTATACAACGGAGTTCAATACAAATGGGCGAACATTACCGGCACCTCCATGGCAGCTCCCGTCGTTTCCGGCATCGTGGCGCAGTGGCTGCAGCTCTGCCCTACACTGACTCCGGCGCAAGTGCTTGATGTTATAAAGAACACCAGTACGCAGGACCAAGCAGGCGTAAAGTACCCCAACAATACATACGGCTACGGCTGCATCAATGCCCTAAAGGGGCTAGAATACATCTCAAAAACGTACACAGGCATAGAGAACGTCTCTGCAGACGGCGCAGCGTACGGCACCGACGGCGAGCCACAGTACTACGACCTCCTCGGCCGCAAGGTCTGCGAGAGCCAGGCGCACGGCGGTATATTCCTCGTACGCCAAGGCTCGCGGACCGTCAAAGTCGCTCGGTAACGCTAATTTACGCCTACACTCTTATTCTTTAACGTTAATTGCCGTCTGTATCATTTTAGGACGTTAATTGCCATTAATTGACCGTTAATTATTCATTAATATTTTTATTAGTCAAGTAGCAATACTTAATATTAAAATTAATGATGAATTAACGGTCAATTAATGGCAATTAACGTTAGAAAAAATATCTTGGCGGATATTAAACGTAAACGGAAGCGAACAGGTAGATCAGGACGTTTGCCAGTGTGGCAAGCGAGAGCAGATACCAGATGCGGCCAGAGGGCTGCGTCTGGTATTTGTATTTTGTAAAGGTGGTAGTGACGAGCATATCTACAAGGTTGGACACGGCAAGCGCCACACCCGTTCCGAAGAGTCCGGCAACGTGGTAGCCCAATATGACACCAACGAGGATGATGGCGTACGAGACGGTCTCAAGCACAAAGTAATTGCGCGAGTCGCCTGCTGCCAGCGTCACATACGCAAATGGAAGGTACACGGCACGGAAGAGCAGGCCCAACGCAGCCATACGCGCCATAGGTACTACGTCCATAAACTCACCACTGAAAAGCAGTGGCACTGCCCACGGCAACACCAGTATCATCACAGCCACAAGGGGCGCAATGATGCCAAGAAGCACTTCGGTCTGTCGGCATATCATCTGTCGGCGTTCCTCGGCATTGCTGAATATACCGGTCAGACGAGGGAAGAAGTCCGTGTCGAGGGCGGCAAACGCCAGTCCACCGTAGGTCATCACGATGGTGAAGCCTGCCGAATAGAGTCCCACCATCTCCAGCGACCCCACATTATTTATATATGTACGCACGGCAAGCTCCGTTCCGTGCGACACCATGCCGGTCAGCACAAACGAGAAGCCCACCACGAGCATCGGCAGTCCCTTTTTCAGCCCGTTGCGCTCCACCGTAAAACGCGGCGGCATAATGCGGTACGACGCACAGGCACTTATCACGAATGTCGTAAACGTCAACAGTACCAGAGCGGGCACTATGCCCTTCATTCCCCACACATAGTACACAGGTATAGTGGTGGCTATGGCACCTACCACATTCAGCACCGAAATGGTGGCCAGCGTCTTCAGTTGGCGCAGTCCCTTTAGTACAGCGGCTTCTCCGCATGCCAACGACGAGAAGGCTATGGCCGGCGAGAGCATGACGAAGTCCCACGTATGGTCGAAGTCGGAGAAGGTAATCCACGACAGCGGTTGCGCCAGCACCATGCAGATGAGCATGCCAAAGAGCGCCAGCAGCAGCACCCACGAGCGCGTTATGCAGGTAGCTTCTTCCATGGCAACCTTGTCGTTGCTCTCATAAGCTATGGACACTTGTCTGATACCACTGACGTCCAGTCCCACGTTTGTAGTGGTGTGTATGAACTCGCGCATCTCGTTGTATATGGAGTTCAGTCCGATGCCGGCAGGGCCAAGCAGCATAGCGGCAAGTTTTGCGCGTACAAGGTTGAGCAGCATGTTCAGTCCCTGAACGCTGCTGAAGAGTCCAGTAATCTTTAGTAGTTGTTTGCGTGATTCCACGTTGAGTCTTGTTGGTTGTTTAAGTATGGTTGTTGATACAATCTATAGCTTTATAGTATATTCCGGGTAAGCGATACCCCTCGCCCCGAACTCCTCCTTCTGGTGTGCCAGTCCTTCATCAAACGTCGTATGGTTAGCCTCCATACTCGTGCCGAAGTCGAAGTAACGGTATCGTCCGCTTCGGCGCGCCTCGTTTATAAGGTGTACCAATAGCAGATCAAGTGCATGGACGCTACGCCCTTCCGGCGTAGTGGAGATGTACTGCGTATGCATCACCGTGTCCGTCAAATACAGCACGGTACCAGCCATTACCGCCCCATCCGGTGCCGTCACGGTACAGCAAATGATATTCTTCGGGAATCGCCCCTGCAACAGAAGCATCTCGTCCAGCGTATGTACAGGCTGTGCTTCGTGGCGCGCCATGAGGTTTGCTTCGAGTACGGGCCAGAAGTCTGCGATGGGCGCGTCATGATTCACTTTATATCCCTGTCGCGCCAGTTTATTGTGGTACAAACGTTTACTACCTGAAATCCCCAGTGCGTCCGACTGCAGACTTATGCACTGTGCCATGTCGCAGCGCGTCATCTCCGCGCCCACTCTCCACAGCCAGTAGCGGTCTTCCTCACTCGGCACACGATGGAACGGGGTTGGCACGGGTTTGTAGTACCACGTGGCGAAGCCTTGCTCTCGCAGATAGTCCATGGCACTCTTTACAATCTCACCCAGTTCAGCCAAGTGCAACTTCGGTGCGCAGACAAAGCCGCCATACGTCAGTCCACGGTGGGAGAAGTACTCCGCGTCCCGCTCGTGTCCCGGCATCACGGCAAGCAGCTTGCCCTTGTCGTTGCGGAACATCAGAGAGTGGTCGGCAAAGCGGTCGGCATGGTAGTCCATATATCTACGGTCAAAGAGGACCGTGCCGTTCTTTGCCGTAGCCACCAACTCGTTCCATTCCTGAGTATAACTGTCCGTATATCGCTCTACCTTAACCATTTGCTTCCTCCGCTGTTCTCCATTCCATAAACTTGTTCATCTCGCGCATATAGTCTGCCTCGTCGTAGTCATGACTGGCCAGCACCAGACACAGCGTGCCCGAAGCGAAGCCGCGTTCCTGCGCCCATATGCCGGGCGGCACGACGAGTCCTTCATACGGGCGGTTGAGCATCACCACCCGTTCGTTGTGACCGTCAAAGAGATATACCTCCAGTGCTCCCGAAGCGGCAATGATGAACTGCCAGCACTCCTTGTGGGCGTGCGTGCCACGGTCCTTTCCTGCAGGCACGTCATATATGTAGAATACCCTCCGGATTTCAAACGGCACGTGTTTGCCGCCATACAGGTACGTCAGACTGCCGCGCGGGTCTTCCTCCTGCGGCAGGGATATCACTCTACAGTCTTCTATTGTATACATATCTTGTTTCTTTGTTTACGATTTGCAAAGATAGTGCTTTTTCTTGTAATTGTAGAATTTTTTCTTTCCAAAAGTGTCCAATGCTTGCATGATTACATATTTATTGGTAATTTTGCACAAGGTTATGCAAAAGGTCATCGTTTTATTTGCTATCATAACACTGCTTTCATCCTGCCTCTACGAGAAGCCTGCAACATTCTATCGTAAGGAAGAGGAAAAGACCCAAGCCGTGCGCGTAGAAACTCGCACGGCAAACATCATGTTGGCAGACCTGGAGGAGGCAGTGGACGGCGATACGGAACAGTTCGAGATGCTCTGCTACGACTTGACAGCAAAACTCAACGAATTTGTCTCCACTCGCGACACTGTACGCCTGCGTATCTATGCCACCCGACTCTACCAGTTCCGCTTGCACTACCGCGACAAGCTGGACGACATGGCCTCGCACAGTACGATGATTCAAGAGCTGATGACCTCCATAGACCATCTGCCCGTTTCAGTAAAAACAGACAACATAAAAGCGCATGATGCACATTGACGTTATACTGCCACTGCCGCTTGACACCCTCTTCACCTATTCCGTGCCAGAGGATATGGCCACACGGGTGCAACCGTTGGTAAGAGTACAAGTGCCGTTTGGGTTGACAAAAACCCAAACGGCACTTGTCGTGTCTGTACGTCCCGATGCCCAGGGGCACAAAACCGCCGAGGGGTACGACATCAAGGACATCATCTCCGTGCTAGACGAACGCCCCGTGCTGCTCCCCTCGCAGTACAAACTGTGGCAGTGGATAAGCCACTACTACATGTCCCCCCTCGGCGACATCCTCAAAGCCGCCTTGCCGCAAGGCATGAAGAAAGAGGACGGCTACCGCCCTCGCCTCGAGACCTACGTCCGTCTTCCCTTCGCCCTACCACGCCAACCATTGGACGAAGCCGGGCGCAACGAACTGGCGACAGTGGAGAGGTCGCTGCACAACCAGCTCGATATGCTCGTGCGCTCGCCAAAGCAACTGCAGACGTTCAACACCTATCTGGAGATTTCCCATTGGGACGAGCTATCCGCCGCCTCCGGCACACTGCCGGCAATAAAGGAAGTGACGCGAGAGGAGCTTATCAACGCCGCCCGCAGCAATACGACCACCGTCAAGGCTCTGGTCACCAAGGGATGCCTGAAGCTATACGACAAGCCCGTAGGCAGACTGAATACCGACGAGCCGCCACACCCGGAGAACATCAAGCCGCTATCGGAAGAGCAACAGAAAGCAGTGGCTTTAATTCATAATTCAGAATGCAGAATTCATAATTCTCCAGGCGATGGCAAGTCTGGCGGCTTGGGTAATTCCATGCAAGGCGTAAAGCCCGTGCCCGTACTGCTGCACGGCGTTACTTCGTCGGGCAAGACCGAGGTCTATATACACCTCATACAGGAAGCCATCGACCGTGGCGAACAGGTACTCTACCTCCTGCCGGAGATTGCCCTCACGGTGCAGATAACGCAGCGACTGCAGCATGTCTTCGGCAGCCGCATGGGCATCTATCACTCCAAATACTCCGATGCCGAGCGCGTGGAGATATGGCAGAAGCAGCTCAGCGAACAGCCCTACGACATCATCCTCGGCGCACGCTCCGCCGTCTTCCTGCCATACCAGCGACTGGGCTTGGTCATCATCGACGAGGAGCACGAGACATCCTTCAAACAGCAGGACCCAGCCCCACGCTACCACGCCCGTTCCGTCGCCATGATGATGGCCCATTGGTGCGGAGCGCAAGTGGTGCTCGGCACGGCCACGCCGTCCATAGAGTCGTACCGCAACGTGGAACTGGGCAAGTACCGCCTCGTCACCATGACGCAGCGCTACAAGAACCTCCAGCTGCCCACCATCAACGTGGTGGACACCAAAGACCTGCGCCGCCGCAAGATGATGCGCGGCATGCTCTCGCCCGTACTCAAAAACGCTATCGGCGAGGCTCTCGAGCGCGGCGAACAGGTGATACTATTCCAAAACCGCCGCGGCTTCTCGCCAGTCATCGAGTGCCACCAGTGCGGCTGGTCGCCCAAGTGCCCCAACTGCGATGTCTCGCTGACGTACCACAAGACCATGTCTGCCCTCACGTGCCACTACTGCGGCTATACGTACCGCATGCCCGAGGAGTGTCCCGACTGCGGCAACCGCGACCTGCGCGACCGTGGTGCCGGCACGGAGAAGGTGGAGGACGCCATCGCCGATGAGTTCCCTCAGGCACGCATCGCCCGCATGGACCTCGACACCACCCACACACGCAACGCCTACGAGCGCATCATCGCCGAGTTCGCCTCAGGAAAGACAAACTTGCTCATCGGCACGCAGATGGTGACGAAGGGACTGGACTTTGACCGCGTCAGCGTCGTCGGTATCCTCTCCGCCGACACCATGCTCAACCAGCCCGACTTCCGCGCCTACGAGCACGCCTTCACCATGATGACGCAGGTGGCAGGACGAGCCGGGCGCAAAGGCCGTCAGGGGCAGGTGATACTGCAGACCAACAACCCCGGCCTGCCCGTCATCTCCCAAGTGGTGCACAACGACTACCAGGCCCTCTACCGCACAATAAAGGCTGAACGGCAGGAGTTCAACTACCCGCCGTTCAGCCGACTGATATACGTTTATCTACGCCATAAAGATGAGAAAGTCGTGGACAGCGCAGCCTTGGAACTGGGCAGCCGTCTGCGCCAAAGTCTGGGTAGCTGCGTCTGGGGCCCCGACAAACCTGCCGTGGCACGCATCAAGACGCTCTGCATACGCAAGATAATGCTGAAGCTGCCACTGACATACTCCATCTCCGCCACGCGGCAAGTAATCAAACAAGCCGTAGCCGCCACGATGCAGGACCAGCGCTACAAGTCGCTCCTTATTCATTACGATGTAGACCCGCAGTAGCCTTATTCTTCTGCCAGATAGTCCTTTGCGTACTTCACATAATGTGCCGCAAACGACTCTGCCTGTCCCGGGCGTGTCTTCTTGATGAACTTGGCTGGCACGCCGCCCCATATCTCGTGGTCGCCCACCTTCGTGCCACCCAGCACCAGTGCACCGGCAGCGATGATAGCACCCTCGCCAACCTCAGCATTGTCTAGCACCGTAGCCCCCATGCCTATGAGGCAACCCCGGCGCAGAGTACAAGCATGCACCGTAGCGTTGTGGCCTATCGTCACGTCGTCCTCCATCACGGTAGGACCCGTCGTGTTGGTGACGTGCACGCAAGCTCCGTCCTGCACATTGCAGCGGTTGCCCATCGTTATGGGTGCAACGTCGCCACGCACCACTGCACTGAACCATATGGAGCACTCATCGCCCATTGTCACATCGCCGATGACTGCCGCCGTCTCACTGAAATAACAGCCATCGCCGTACCGTGGCGACTTGCCGTAGATAGTCTTTATTATAGCCATCTCTTAGTCCTTCTTTTCTCCAAATATACGTAGCAGATACAGGAAGAGGTTCACGAAGTCCAGATATAGAGTCAACGCACCGAGCAATGCCAGCTTCTGCGCCCCTTCGTCCATATAGTCAGCGTCGGCGAGCATATTTTTAATCTTCTGCGTGTCCCATGCCGTAAGACCGACGAATATCACCACTCCGACGTAACTTGCGATGTAGCTGACCATAGGGCTACGCAAGAACAAGTTGACCACCGTCGCTATGACAAGTCCAATCAAAGCCATATACAGCATCTTGCCCACAGAGGACAGGTCGGTCTTGATAAACATACCATACAACGACATCACGCCAAACGTACCTGCACATATAAAGAATGTGGAGGTGATGGACGATGCCGTATAGGCCAGGAATATGGCCGACATCGTTACGCCGTTGAGAACGGAGTAAGCTATGAACATCAGCGTACCGGTGAGAAGCGACAGTCGGTTCAGACGTGCGGTCAGAATCAGCACCAATGCCAACTCAGCACCTATCAGTCCAAAGAATGTCAACCGGCTTCCAAATATCATTTGAATTAAGCCAGGATTACCGGCAACACCGTATGCCGTAATTCCCGTGATGGCAAGTGCCAGCGCCATCCACGTGTACACTTTCCTGAGCAATGCAGGGATAGAGACAGAGCGACCTCCCGCCTGCTCCACTTGTCTGTAGTATTCTTCCAGTTCCATTTCGTAGTAATTTTTATTTTTGCTTAGTTTATAAGTATCTTAACCTCTTCCATTGTCTTGCCTAACATTTTGGCAATTTCCTCTAGCTGCATCCCTCTTTCTTGCATACCAAGAATCATAGTGCGGAGCATCAATACCTGCTGCTTGATATGCTCGTCTTTCTGATTCAGCTGCGCGTCTTTCTGATTCAGCTGCTCATCTTGATGCTTCAGCTGCGCGTCTTGATGCTTCAGCTGCTCATCTTGATGCTTCAGCTGCTCATCTTGATGCTTCAGCTGCGCGTCTTGATGCTTCAGCTGCGCGTCTTGATGCTTCAGCTGCGCGTCTTGATGCTTCAGCTGCGCGTCCTGATGTTTGATATGCTCGTCCCGTTCCATAATAGCCGTATCTCGGTCTTCTAGCTCTTTGAAGAACTCATCCTCGGCATTCATCTGGTAGCGCATGTCTGGGTCGGCGGCGGCGCACTGTAGACGACGGACTATGTATTCCATCTCGTTGTCGCCCTCATACTGGTCATCGTCCACCTTGAGCACTTTGTTGTTGTCTGCTACGTTGGTCTGGTCAAACACGCTCAGCACTTTTTCCAGGCTGTTGTTTACTCTGCCGTGCAACAACGGTATCTGCACGATGATACTGTCGTGCTGCAGGCTGTCAACGAAGGGGTCGGGCATGCCAGTCACCACCACTCTGCCGTCATAGTCGTATGCTTTGTGGTTCACATACACGATGGGCTCGGTGATGTTACCCACGCGGTGCCCCAAGAGGTAGATAGCCACCATGGGGATG
Source organism: Oscillospiraceae bacterium (assembly GCA_963588475.1). Lineage (GTDB taxonomy): Bacteria > Bacteroidota > Bacteroidia > Bacteroidales > Bacteroidaceae > Prevotella. The sequence continues at coordinate 97,325 of CAVAHD010000005.1, forward strand.
GCGTACTTTCCATGCTCCTCCTGCAGCATGTTCTCCTCGTTGTTATACTGCAATGCAAGGTAGCGACGGAAGCGTAATGTCTCCGTCGGCAGCCAAGTCTTCTGCAATTCGATGAGCATCAGATGAGGGTTGCCATTCTCGTCCAAAACCGTTGCCGCAAAGTCTATGCGGAACATGGAAATAGACTCGCGACGGGTCAGATTCGCATATTCGTTACGGCGAATCTTAACGTCGACAACCTTCTTTTTTAGCAATGCCGTCAGTATTGTCTTTGCGATGCGGTCGTCTTCCATCAGATACTTGAACACCGCATCATATAGTGGGTTTGCTACGTATACTATCATCGTCTGTCTCCTTCTTTAAAAGTGAATATCGTTCCGTTTTCGCCCCAAAGTTACAATTATTCTCCAATACCACCAAGCTTTTACACCATCTTTAACACAACGATTGTCCGAGGACTTGCCAGCCCCTTTTGCAAGACACTGATTATCAGCGAACAACATGCACCATAATACCCAAAGCTTGGGCATCCTGTGCCCACAGCTCGGGCATCGTGTTCTCACGGCTCGGGCATCGAGTGCTCACAAGGCGAGCACAATGGCGAGACAATGCGGCTTAATCCACGCTGCACTTTGCGCACACTCCTTTTACCACGTACTCCACGTCGTGCATGACGAATCCGGCGGGCAAGCCTACGAGCGGTATCTGGTAGTCCTCAAGGCAATAGGTCTTGCCACACTGGGTGCACGTGAAGTGTATGTGGTTGATATGGTGGTTCTTTTCGCAGCGGCACACGCAGTACTTCTGCTGCCCCGTGCCGTCATCGATTAGGTGTAGCAAATGGTGCTCCGCCAACAGTTTGAGGGCACGGAATATGCTGGAGCGCTCCATACTGGGAATGGCGTGCTCCACGTCGCCTAGGGAAAACGTTTCCGTCTGGCGGTGGGCGTAGTCCCAAACGAGCAGGCGCACCGCCGTCGGCTTTATGCCGTGTGAGATGAGATGGTCTTCTGCATTTGTCATACGGCAAAATTACAACTTTTTTGCCATACGGCACGCACTGCGCCGCCTTTTTCTTCATTTTGGAAGAAGAATAGCCGAAAGACTGGATAATGTATTGCCGTTTGCGAGTAAAGCATTACCTTTGCACCGGAGTTTAACCATTATATATAATAGTAGTATGACAGAATGGGAAAAGATGCAGGCTGGCGAAATATACAATGATTTCGACCAGGACCTGTTCAACCGTAGGGTTGTAGCAAAGAAGCTCTTCCGGGCTTACAACAACACGGAGGACGACGAAGTGGAAAAGCGCAACGGCATCATGAAGGAGCTGTTCAAGTCCGTGGGCAACAACGTATGGATAGAGCCGGACTTCCGTTGCGAGTTCGGCAAGAACATCAGCATCGGCAATGACGTATACATCAACTTCGGCTGCGTCATCCTCGACTGCGGACAGGTGAGCATTGGCAACAACACCCTGATAGGGCCGAACGTGGGCCTCTACTCCGGCAACCACACGACGGATGCTGAAGAGCGCGCGGCCGGCGGACTCATCCCCAAGCCCATAACGATAGGCGACAGGGTGTGGATATGCGGAAACGTAAACATTGTGCCCGGCGTGAGCATCGGCGACGACACCATCATCGGAGCTGGTAGCGTGGTGACGCACGACATCCCCGCTGGCGTCATTGCGGCTGGAAACCCATGCCGGGTGCTGCGCAAGATTACCGAAAAAGACAAGGTAGGCTACAAAAAGGAGCTGTAAATTTTGTACTTTTCCTTATTTATTAGTACCTTTGCACAGAAATTCGCAAGAGAGTTATATAATCCCCATCGGAGGGTCTTAAAAGGAATAAGGCTGGATAAGATGACTGGGTAAAACCAATCATACTTATCCAGCCTTAATTGCGTTGTGGCAGCATGGCCGCCACTCAGGCTAGGAAAACATTCAGTATAGTAATAGTAACAAAAAAGAAGATGAAGAAAAACAGAGATTTAAGCAGAGACAAGATTGACTTCGGAACAGGCAAGATTGGTCCCCTGTTTCGGGCTTTGTTCTTCCCGACGTTGGTCGGAATGATGTTCATGTCGCTACAGACCGTGATAGACGGAATATTCGTAGGACACGGCGTTGGAGCAGAAGGAATGGCTGCCGTCAACATCATCGCCCCCTTGTGGATGGTGGTAACGGGACTCGGACTGATGTTCGGCATCGGCGCGTCCGTCATCGGCGGCGTGCACCTTGCGGAAAAGAACGTGAAGGCTGCCCGCATCATCCTGACGCAGTCCTTCGGCGTGGGCTTCGTCATCACCGTGCTCCTCTCCCTTCTCTGCCTCATATTTCCTACCACCGTAGTCTACGCGTTGGGGTGCAGCAAGCTATTGGAGCGGCTCGCCCTCGACTATCTGCTGTACCTGTTGCCCGGCATGGCCTTCCTCTTCTGGCAGTGCGAGGGCATGATGCTGGTGCGCCTCGACGGCTCGCCGCGTTACGCCATGTGGATGCAGGTGGCAGGAGCCCTCACCAACATAGTGCTCGACTGGCTCTTCATCTTCCCCCTTGGAATGGGAGTGAAGGGAGCCGCCATCGCCACGGCCATCGCCTGCGGCGTAGGCGGTCTGATGTCGTTGGTCTACTTCATCTGGTTCTCGTCCTCGCTGAAGTTCTACCGCATAAAGATGAGTGTAACCTCCATGTTCCTCACCCTGCGCAACCTTGGCGACATGGCCAAGATAGGCTTCGCCACGTTCCTCACGGAGATAGCCATGAGCATCACCATCTTGACCGGCAACTACCAGTTTATGAGGACGCTGCACGAAGACGGCGTTGCCGCCTTTGCCATCGTCTGCTACCTCTTCCCCGTCATCTTCTCCATAAACAACGCCGTGGCACAGGCCGCCCAGCCCATCATCAGCTACAACTACGGAGCGAAGCTGGACACGCGTGTTTCGCGCACCCTTCACCTGTCCCTATGGACCGCCGTCACCTGCGGCCTCTTCGTGATGCTGCTGCTGTTCGTCGGGGCAGAAAAGTCAGTAGGCATGTTCCTGCGTCCGGAAGAGAATGCCTATAGGATAGCAACGGAGGGCCTGCCGTGGTTTGCCTCATGCTCGGTATTCTTCGCACTCAACGTAGCCTTCATCGGCTACTACCAAAGCGTGACGAACGCCGGCCGCGCCATCGTCTACACGATACTAAGAGGCATCATCTTCCCCTTAACCACCTTCATGCTGCTGCCGCTGTTCTTAGGCACCAACGGACTGTGGCTGGCCATCCCGGCAGCCGAACTGGCAACGCTGCTCATCATCGTCTCCATGCACTTCCGCAAGTGAGTGTTTTGTAATGTGTAAAACGAAATTTTCCAAACACTTTTTGGGCGCTTATTTGAAAATATCCAAACACTACTCCGAGTTTACGGAGAAAAGACATATCAATTTCTTGCTTTGGTTGTTGCTGAAACAATAAATTAATGTGGGGGAGATGGCGGTTAATCTGTAGAAAAATCGTAACTTTGCACCTGTAATAACTCTTATAGAGAAAATAACGATGATTAAATATCACGGTCTCTCTGCCGCAGAGGTAGAGGAAAGCCGTCGCCTGCATGGCGAAAATATACTTACTCCTCCCGAAAAGGAGTCTACTTGGAAGCGATTCCTGCAGACTCTGACAGGACCGTTCGGCCATCTCATACCAGGATGGCAGGACGGCGATATGCTCGTGTTCATACTCGAACTGGCTGCGCTGCTCTCCGTCGGCATTTCGCTGTCGGAGTACAACGGTTGGCTGGGGATGCCCGTCTCGCTGGACGGCGCAAAGGTGTTCTTCGAGCCTGCCGGCATCATCATAGCCATACTCCTGGCCTCCGGGGTGGGATTCATAGCCGAGATGAAGGCCGAGAAGGAGTTTGAGGTGCTCAACCAGGTGAACGACGAGGATGCCGTGACGGTGGTGCGCGACGGACACGCCCAGCAGGTGAAGAAGTGCGACATCGTAGTAGGCGACATCGTAGTACTGACGGTCGGCGAGGAGATTCCTGCCGACGCACGACTGCTGGAGTCAACACAGCTCAGCGTTGACGAGTCGACACTGACGGGCGAACTGCTGGCCCACAAGGACGCGGACGAGAGCAAGTCCGACCCTACGGCGACGTACCCCGTTTGCAATGTATATAGGGGCACGAAGGTGGTGGAGGGCCACGCCGTGGCGGAGGTCTTTGCCGTGGGCGACAAGACAGAGAACGGTAAGGTATTCACCGCAAGCAAGATAGACGACGGCAAGAAGACACCGCTCAACGAGCAGTTCGACCGACTCGGCATCACGATAACGTCCATCAGTTGCATCGTGGGTGCACTGGTGCTCATCGGTCGCATCGTCATTGCGTGGCCGCTGCTTGGCGAGAACATCGGACTGTTCATAGCCCACGTGCTGCAGAGCATCATGATAGCCGTCACGCTCGTGGTGTGCGCCGTGCCTGAGGGACTGCCCATGGCGGTGACGATGGCCCTCGCCTACTCCATGCGCCGTATGCTCAAGACCAACAACCTGGTGCGCAAGATGCATGCTTGCGAAACGATGGGAGCGACTACCGTAATTTGCACCGACAAGACTGGCACGCTGACGCAGAACAAGATGCAGGTGGCGGACACGCTGTTCGACGAGACCGCGATGCAGGACGTGACGCTCTGCATGGCGGTGAACAGTACTGCACTGCTCGACGGCACGGAGGTGCTTGGCAACCCTACCGAAGGGGCACTCCTCCTTTGGCTTAAAGAAAAGAACGAGGACTATGCCGCACTGCGTGAATCGGTAAAGAAGACGGGCGAGACTCCGTTCTCCACCGAGATAAAATACATGTCCACAACCATAGAGGGCGACATAGAGTACGTCAAAGGTGCTCCGGAGGTCGTCATGGGAATGTGCTCCGCTTTCGCCGTGGCAAAGAATGCCGCTGAAACTAAGCTCAGGCAGTGGCAGCAGAAGGCGATGCGCACACTCGGATTCGCAGTAAAAAAAACGGACGGAGCAATGACGTTCCTCGGTTGCGTTGCCATCTCAGACCCAGTACGTGCTGAGGTGCCTGCCGCCGTCAAGGAGTGTCAGGATGCCGGAATACGCATCATCATGGTGACGGGCGACAACGTAAACACCGCACGGGAGATAGGACGCCAGATAGGCATCCACGACCTGGACCACGACATCATAGCCCGCGCCAAGCCTATGGACAAGCGCACCTTAGTGGCAGCACTGCAGGAAAAGGGCGAAGTGGTGGCGGTGACGGGCGACGGCACCAACGACGCCCCGGCACTAAAGAAGGCCGACGTGGGACTCTCCATGGGCAGCGGAACGAGCGTGGCAAAGGAAGCCTCCGACATCACCATCATAGACGACTCCTTCGCCAGCATCGGACGCGCCGTAATGTGGGGACGATCGCTCTACATCAACATACAGAGGTTCATCCTCTTCCAACTGACGGTGAACATCACCGCCTGCCTTACCGTGATGATAGGTGCGTTCATCACGCCTGAACCGGTGCTCACCGTGACGCAGATGTTGTGGGTAAACCTCATCATGGACACCTTCGCCGCACTGGCACTGGCATCGCTGCCCCCGTCCAAGGAAGTGATGAAGAGCAAGCCGCGCCGACGCTCGGACAACATCATAGACCGCGCCATGGCCACGGACATCATAGGCACGGGCCTGTACTTCACCGCCTTGATGATAGGACTGTTGCTGACGTTCCACCCATTCACGCTGGAAGAGAAGACGGTATTCTTCACTTTCTTCATCATGCTGCAGTTCTGGAACATCTTCTTCGCCAAGACGTTCAAGGCGCGCGACGGTCTGAAGCAGCTCTTCAAGGGCCGCGCCTTCTGGTTCGTCGTGGCAATGGTGTTCTTCGGCCAACTGTTCATAGTGGACATCGCCTACAACTTCTTCAACGTAGCACCCCTCAGCCCCGAGCTGACCGCCATAACCATAGGTACCAGCTTCGTAGCCGTAGCACTGAAACTCATCCCAAGAGCAATCAGCGCAATAAGGCAGCAAGGCTAAAAGCCCATTATGAATTATGAATTATGCATTAAGAATTATGAATTAAAATGAAGCCCCTTATACTTATCTCCAACGACGACGGATACCACGCCAAGGGTATCAAGGCACTCACCGACATGGTGAAAGGCATAGGCGACATCATCGTATGCGCACCTGAGAGTGCACGCTCCGGCTACTCACGGGCGTTCAGCATGACCACTCTCTCGTTCAAGAAGTACAAGCACATAGACTGCGAAGACACCACGATAGACGTGTACCGCTGCTCCGGCACCCCCGTGGACTGCGTGAAGATGGCATACTCGCAGGTGTGCCCTCGCAAGCCAGACCTCGTCATCGGCGGCATCAACCACGGCGACAACGCCAGCACCAATTCGCACTACAGCGGAACGGTGGGTATCATCATTGAGGGAGCCCTGAAGAAGATTCCGTCCATAGCGTTCTCACTGTGCGACTACGACGAGAGTGCCGACTTCGAACCCATGCGCGGACTGGTGCAGAAGATAGTGAAGAAGGTACTGGCAGAGGGACTGCCCGAATACGCCTGCCTCAACGTCAACGTGCCCAAGGAATGGAACGGCGAGACGAAGCTGTGCCGCATGGCACACGGCCACTGGCGCAACGAGGTGGAGCGACGCGAACGTCCCGGCTCCAAACAGCCCTACTACTGGATGACCGGCTACTACCAGAACGACGAGCCCGACGCCACCGACACCGATGCCTGGGCCATAGCACACGGCTACGCATCGATAACACCGCTCACGGCAGACCATACTTGCCGCGACATCACAACGTTTGAACTATGAAATACTACCTCATAGCCGGCGAAGCCTCCGGCGACCTCCATGCCGCACACCTCATCACGGCCATCACGGCGCGTGACGGGGACGCACAGTTCCGCTTCTTCGGCGGCGACGCCATGACGGAAGCGGCCGGCAAAAGGGGGACGAGGGTAAGGCACTTTCGCGAGTTGGCCTACATGGGCTTCGTGCCGGTACTGCTGCACCTGCGCACCATACTCCGCAACATGAAGCTCTGCCAGCAGGACATCATGGAGTGGAAACCGCAGGCGGTAATCTTCGTTGACTACGCCGGGTTCAATCTCTCTATAGCCAAGAAGCTGAGGAAGCAGCCGGGCTGCCCGCGGTTGATATACTACATATCGCCAAAGATATGGGCGTGGAAAGAGTACCGCATAAAGAACTTCAAGCGCGACATCGACGACATGCTCTCCATTCTGCCCTTCGAGAAGGACTTCTTCGAGGACAAGCACCACTACCCCATCCACTACGTGGGGAACCCCACGGCAGACGAGGTAAGGCAGTTCAAGGCAAGCTATAAGGAGACAAAGGCGGAGTTCTGCCAACGGTTGGGGTTGGACGAGACCAGACCGATAGTAGCGCTGCTGCCCGGCAGCAGACAGCAGGAGATTAAGGACAATCTGACCGCCATGCTGAAGGCCGCAGACAAGTTAGCCGCTGCAAACAGCAACAGCACGGAACAACAGACGGCAGCGCTACAGTTCGTCGTAGCAGGAGCCCCGGGCGTATCACCCGACTACTACACGCCATACCTCAGTGGGACTGATTCCAATATTCTCTTCGGCGAGACGTACAGAATACTCTTCCATGCAGACGCAGCAATGGTGACGAGCGGAACGGCAACGCTGGAGACGGCACTGTTCAGAGTGCCGCAGGTGGTGTGCTACAAGACACCAGTGCCGAAGTTGTGCCGATGGGGGTTCGACCATATATTAAAGGTAGACTACATCTCGTTGGTCAACCTGATAGCCAACCGCGAAGTGGTACGCGAGCTCTTCGCCGACCGTTTCAGCGTGGAGAACATCGCACACGAGCTGCAGCAGATATTGCCCGGTGGCAAGGGACGCGAGCAAATGCTCAAAGACTACGACGACGTAGCAGCAAGACTGGGCGACGACTGCGCCCCGGAGAATGCTGCCGACATCATACTGAAGCAGTTAACGGGCCAACGAAACAAGTAGTTGACTACACAAGCCGTTAACGATACTGCAAAACAAGCAAATAACAATATAACAACACGATATATATGAAGCAGATAAAGACCTTCATAAAGATTTTCGTCCTGTGGACGCTGATAGGCATGTTCAGCAAGGTGTTCTTCCTTGCAGTACACAGCAGCCTCATCCCCGACCCAAGCGTAGGTGACTATTTCTCAGTCATGTGGCACGGACTGGCTCTGGACCTCGCGATGGCAGGCTACCTGAGTGCCCTGCCCGCCTTCATACTGATATGGTCTATATGGAGCAAGAGCAAGGCCGTGCAGATAGCATGGCACGCATGGTTTGCCTTCGCCGCACTGGTGATGGCTATAATCTTCGTCACCAACATCGCACTGTACAGCTACTGGGGATTCCCACTGGACAACACGCCGATACTCTACTTGAAGACATCGCCTGCTGATGCTTTGGCAAGCATGACAATGATGCAGACACTGCTGCTGCCACTCATAATAGCAGTGATTGCGTTCGGCATCTACCGTCTTTTCGTCAAAGTCGGTCAAGAGGCGTTCAGAGCTGAACTGACACGCCCTACCGTGAGCGGCATCATGTCCATCATCCTGCTTCTGGGAGCTGTATCATTGGTCATACCCATGCGCGGCGGATTCTCAACCGGCGTCAACCACACCGGCACCGTATACTACTCCGCCAACATACGTCTGAACCACGCCGCCGTGAACCCGATGTTCAGCTTCTTCGAGTCCGTCATACACTACGAAGAGATAGGTCCGCGCTACCGCTTCATGACGGACAGCGAAGCGGACAAGGTGTTCAAGGAGATGACATACACCAAGCTGCGCCAGGACACGGCGAAGCACAACTATAATATAATAGTAGTATGCCTGGAGAGCTTCTCCAAATACATCATGGAGGAGAGCGGCCACGTCAAGGGCGTAGTGCCCAATCTGGAGCGATACTCACGTGAGGGCATCTACTTCACCAACTTCTACGCCAACAGCTTCCGCACCGACCGCGCCATCGTCTCCGTATTCAGCGGTCTGCCGGCGCAGCCTACTATGAGTATCATGGACCAGCCACGCATCAGCACCTCCCTGCCGTCGCTGGCACGCACTCTGGAGAAGAGCAACTACGACACGCACTTCTACTACGGAGGCGACGCCGACTACAGCAACATGCGCTCGTACATCATAGGTACGGGATTCGAAAAGGTCACAGACCAGCACGACTTCGACAGCAAGTACAGAACAGGCAAATGGGGCGTGGCAGACGGTCCGCTCTTCGACCGTGTGCTCAACGAGATAAAGGCAGAAACGAAGAAGAGCAACACGCCGTTCTACAAAGGCATAATGACGGGCAGCAGCCACGAGCCGTTCGACGTGCCTAACTACAAGAAACTGGAAGACCCGGCGCTCAACGCCTTCTCATACACAGACAAGTGTCTGAGCGAGTTCATCGAAAGTCTGAAGAAACTGCCCTGCTGGAAGAACACGCTGGTAGTCATCGTACCGGACCACCTCGGAGCTTATCCACAAAACGTAGACAACACGCAGCGATGGCGCTACGAACTGCCTCTCATCATACTCGGTGGTCCCGTCTCGGCTCCACAGCAAGTGGCCACGTGCGGTTCACAGATTGATATCTGCGCCACCGTGCTTGGCATGATGGGCAAAGACCACTCCGACTTCATCTACTCCAAGGACCTCTTCGACCCACAGGCACCGCACTTCGCCTTCTTCACCGTGCCGGATGCCATGGGAATGATACAAGACAGCACCTTCGTGTACTACGACAACGTATCCAAGTCCATGATAACCTCACAGGGCGAAGACTACGGCGACCTCCTCGTAAAGTCGCAGGCATACCTACAGAAACTCTACGACGACCTGGAAGCCAGGAAGACAAGGAAATAAAGACAATGAAGACCTACTCGATATGGGCAAAATACTTTTAAGTTTCGACACGGAAGAGTTCGACGTGCCGCGTGAGCATGGCGTAGAGTTCTCTCTGGAAGAGGGAATGAAGGTGTCGATATACGGCACCAACCGCATCCTCGACTGTCTCAAGGAGAACAACGTCAAGGCAACGTTCTTCTGCACGGCGAACTTTGCGGAGAACGCCCCCGACGTGATGCAGCGCATCATGCAGGAGGGACACGAAGTGGCGTGCCACGGCGTAGACCATTTCAAGCCACAAGAGACTGACGTGGAGAAATCAAAGGAAATAATAGAGCGACTGACGGGAGTCACGGTGCACGGTTACCGCCAACCACGTATGTTTGCCGTTTCCAACGATAAAATCCGCGAGACGGGGATGATATACAACTCCTCCCTCAATCCGGCCTTCATACCGGGACGCTATATGCACCTTGACATGCCGCGCACATGCTTCATGAAGGACGGGGTGCTACAGATTCCTGCATCGGTAACCCCCACCACACGTTTCCCACTATTCTGGCTCGCCAACCACGTGCTGCCCCCACGACTGTACCACTGGATGATACGCCGCACGCTGAAGCGGGACGGATACTTCACCACGTATATGCACCCCTGGGAGTTCTACCAGCTGAAAGGTCACCCCGAGTGGAAGCTACAGAGCATAATACTGATGAACTGCGGTGACGAACTGATACGCCGCTTGGACTGCCTGATTAAAATGCTCAAGCAGCCGGGGGCTGAGTTCACCACGTACACGCCGTTTGCACAACAAAAAATTGCCGAACTCACCTCTACGGCAAGTCCGGCAAAATAGACATCTTACGCAAAATGAGCCAAGACAACAGTAAGAAAAAAGTTACAATACTCATACCTTGCTACAACGAGCAGGAATCTCTCATGCCGCTCTATGATGCCCTAAAGGACCTCATGGACAGCAACGGTGCCTACGACTGGGAGGTACTGATGATAAACGACGGCAGCAAGGACAACACCATGAGCATCATAAAGTCGCTGCGCACCATGGACCGACGCGTAGGCTACGTCAACCTGTCGCGCAACTTCGGCAAGGAAAGGGCTATGCTCGCAGGCTTCGACCACGCATCGGGAGACTGCACCGTCATCATGGATGCTGACCTGCAGCACCCGCCTCATGTAGTGCCGCAGATGCTGCAGAAATGGGAAGAGGGATACCAGGACGTGTACGGCAAACGACTGACGCGCGGCAAAGAGTCTTGGCTTAGAAAACGCTTCTCACTCATGTTCTACAGCATGCTGCAGAAGTCAACACGCTACGACATACTGCCCAACGTGGGCGACTTCCGCCTGCTGGACAAGTCGTGCATCGCCATCTTGAGACAACTGCGCGAGAGCGAGCGATACACCAAAGGCATGTACGCATGGATAGGGTTCAAAAAATGCGGCGTGGACTTCGAGACGCAAGACCGCGTGGGCGGAGAGTCGCACATGAGCGTATGCAGCCTGCTGCACCTTGCCATAGACGGCATAACGTCGTTTACCGTAGCCCCACTGAAATGGTCAGCTTTCCTCGGACTGATAGTCTCCCTCTGTGCCTTCGGCTTCATGTGCTACACCTTGGTAAACACATGGGTGTACGGCGACCCCGTGCAGGGCTATCCCACCCTGATGACAGTGATACTCTTCCTTGGCGGCGTTCAACTGATGTCGCTCGGCATCATCGGCGAATACCTGGGCAAACTGTTCAACGAGTCAAAGAACCGCCCTGTCTACGTGGCAGCCGAAGTGGAAACGGATGCCGTGTCCTTTACCGAACTTGCCAACAAAGCCACGACTACAGAACTTGCCAACAACGCTATGACGTATGAGAAATAAAAGAACAATATACTCTGCCCCACTGTGCTTCGTGCTCAACATCATACTGGTGTACATCGTATACGCTATATGCCGTCTGATGTTCCTACTGACCAACTGGAGCATACTCTGCGATGCACTCACTTGGAGCGGCATCGTGGACATTCTGCACGGTGCATGGTATTTTGACACTTCCGCCATACTGTACACCAACGCGCTGTACGCATTGCTTATGCTCTTTCCTCTGCACTACAAGGAGCTGCCCCGATGGCAAAGCGTCACAAAAAGCATCTTCGTCTTTGTCAATGCTGTATGTATAGTTATCAACATGGCCGACTGCGTGTACTTCAAGTACACTATGCGCAGGACTACCGCAACGGTATTCTCTGAGTTCAAGAACGAGAACAACCTCGGTAGCGTGTTTGGAGCTGAGGTTGTCAACCATTGGTATCTCGTTGCAATCGGCATCCTTCTAATATATGCTCTCGCGAAGTTCTATAGAAAACCAACAGGAGCTACCGTGCTCCCGCGAAAGTTACAATTCAAGCTATACTTGAAGTACTACGCCGTACAGCTTGTATGCTTCCTTGTCTTCATACCGCTATGCGTGGCCGGCATGCGCGGCGGATTCACCACGGCGGTGCGCCCCATCACCATAAGCAACGCCAACCAGTACGCCAACCACCCGACGGAGGCGGCTTTGGTACTGAACACCCCATTCTCGCTAATCCGTACGATTGGCAAATCTACATTCGTCGTACCGAACTACTACACCCAGCAACAGTTGGACGCTATCTATTCGCCCGTACACACACCGTCCGACTCGCTCGCCAAGCGCAAGAAAAACGTTGTGGTCATCATAATAGAGAGCTTCGGCAGGGAATACATCGGCGGCTACAACAAGTGGCTCGAGGACGGGAAGTACAAAGGATACACACCGTTTGTCGACTCGCTGATGCAGCACAGCGCCACCTACCTATACTCCTTCTGCAACGGCAGGAAGAGCATAGACGGTATGCCGAGCATACTGTCGAGCATACCGATGTTCGTGGAGCCGTTCTTCCTTACCCCGTCGTCCATGAACGATGTCAGCGGTCTGGCTAAGGAGCTGAAGCATGACGGCTACTACTCCGCCTTCTTCCACGGAGCAGAAAACGGCAGCATGGGATTCCAGGCATTCGCCCGCGCCACTGGTTTCAACGACTATTTCGGCAGGACGGAGTACAACGCCGACAAGCGCTTCGACGGCGACAAGGACTTCGACGGCACATGGGCCATCTGGGACGAGCCGTTCATGCAGTTCTACGCCACGAAGATGGGCGAATTCAAGCAGCCGTTCGTCTCGGCCATCTTCACGGCATCCTCGCACCACCCGTTTGTGATACCAGACAAATACAAGAGCACCTTCCCCGAGGAGGGTCTGGCTATCCACAAGTGCATACGCTACACCGACAATGCCCTGCGCCAGTTCTTCGCCAAAGCAAAGACGATGCCGTGGTACAAGAACACGCTCTTCGTCATCACCTCCGACCACACCAACATGAGCGACCACGAGTACTACCAGACTGACCTCGGCGGTTTCTGCTCGCCCATCATCTTCTTCGACCCGAGCGGCGAGTTCAAGCCCGGCATGCGCGATGCCATAGCCCAGCAGATAGACATCATGCCTACGGTATTGAGCTATCTCGGCTACGACAAGAAGTACGTAGGCTTCGGCATAGACCTACTGACCACTTCCGCCAAGGACACCTGGGCAGTAAACTACCTCAACGGCATCTATCAGTACGTAAAGGGCGACTACCTCCTGCAGTGGGACGGTCAGAAGACCAAGGCCCTCTACCGCTTCCGCACCGACCAGCTGCTGAAGCAGAACGTTGCCGACAAAGAGCCCAATGTTCGCGAAGCAATGGAACGCGAAGTAAAAGCCATAATACAGTCATACATGGAAAGAATGACAAAGAACGAGCTGATGGTAAAGTAAGATTACCACCAGCTCGTTCTGGTTTAGGCCAAGCCCTGCTAAATAGCCTCAACTTTCCAGTCGTCAATGCTCCTGCGGTCTTCCGAGAAGTTGATGCCTACCTTGTATTTCTTTCGCTTGTCGTCGGCGAAGGCTGCAGCATAGTCCTTCTGGTCTATCTGCGCCATAGCCACTGCTGCATCCTTCTTATATTTCAACTCCAGCACGTAGATGCTGCGCTTGGTCTTCAGCACCATGTCGATGCGACCGTCTGAGGTGGGCACCTCGGGGGTGACATCGCAACCCAGTATCAGCAGTATGGTGTAGAGCACAGCTTGGTAGTGGCGCTCGTTGTTGTTCACCAAGGTATATGGGAACTTCTTGTAGAACGTCTGTAGGTGTGGCAGGAATGCATCCATATTATCCTCTGCACTCAAGATAAAGTTTTTCGCCCACGCCATATATATGGCATCACGGTCATCCATGCCGTCTGGGGCATAGTAGCGGAAGAGACTATTGGAGAAGCCCTTGCGCACTTCCTCGTTTGGGAAGGCGAGCTTGTACATTTTAGCAAAGCTATTGTAGTCCTTGATGGTGAGATATCCACTCTGATAGAGGACAGGGATGGGGTCGGTTATCTTCTTTGTGGGCGTATCAAAGCGGTCGGAGTTTGTCCATATATCCTCCATTTGAAGCATATCAATACATTTTTCCTTCAGAAGTTCTATCAAGAAAGTTGGTGTGCCCGTGGAGAACCAGTAACTGTCGAAATCATTGCGTCTAAATGTATGGAGTATACTATAGGGGTTAAATATATCTGCACCCTTTCCACTGAAGTGATAACCGTCATAGTTAAACCTCAGTTCTGCAACAGCCTCATCAAAAGTTATCTTTTGGGCCTTTGCCAAGTCTTCGATATCCTCGTGGAAATCCTCCAGCAGTTCCTCCTTGCTGATGCCACAGATGCTGCTGTACTCATCCTCCATACTGATGTTGGTGATGTTGTTCAACTCGCTGAAGATGCTAAGCTGGCTGAACTTGGATATGCCAGTCATGAAGACAAAGTGCAGATTCTTCTCTTCTGCTTTCAGTGGACTGAAGAAGCCTCGCATGGTGTCCCTTATCTGCTCTTGCAGCTTTTCGTCCTTCATGCAGTCGTGCATCGGTGCATCGTACTCATCAATGAGGATGACAACCTTGCGCCCCGTTTGCTTTACAGCAGCGGCAATCACCTTTTTTATGCGGTCACTGTAGGACGCACCTGTATTTCGCTCCACGTTGTAAGCAATCTCGTAGTCCTCTATCAACGTATTGAGAGTAGAATAGAGATTCTCTATGCAGTAATACTTGTTGTAGCTTAGGTCGAAGTGAAGGACCGGATAGCTTGTCCATTCTGTTTCCAAATTGTCTATAGCCAATCCCTTGAACAGTTCTTTCTTACCTTCAAAATAGGCTTGAAGAGTAGTGACAAGCAGGGACTTGCCGAATCGCCGTGGGCGACTCAGAAAACAATACTTGTTTGTATGCGTCAGATTATAGACAAGCTCGGTCTTGTCTACATAAATATAGTTCTCTTCTATTATTCTCTCGAATGTCTGTAGTCCGAGAGGGTATTTTCTACCTTTCATAAGCTCAATCGTTTGATTACGATGGCAAAGATAAGGCATTTTTCTTTATTATCCAAACATTCACGGTTTACCTTGTGCTTTTTCTTTGAAATTCCAAATATTATATGTACTTTTGCATCGTTAAGTAACGACAAACGAACAAATAGGATGAAACAGAAATTCTTGGCATTTTGGGGAAGTCCCAAATGCGTATTTTGGCTTGGCATGCTTGTAGCCGTTGTTGCCACGGCATTGGAGGTGGCACGCGGACGCAATGCCAACTATATTGTTTATGCTGACGCTACACGCATGTTCTGGGAGGGGATTTCGCCCTATACCATGTCATTCGTGGAGGAGCACGGTCGGTATTTCCTTTATCCGCCTGCATTCTGCGTTCTCTTCTCTCCTGTACTGCTCCTGCCGTGGTGGCTGGGACCGTTTGTATGGAACCTTGGCAACTACAGTCTCTTTGCATTGGCCATAAAGACACTGCCAAAACAGTTTGACGAGTACAAGCACCGCATATTCCTGTTCCTGCTGCCCATACTGATTCAGGCGGTGTTCTGCTATCAGTACAACATCGTGGTGTGCTACCTGTTCCTCTTCGCCTTCTCGCTTATGGAACGAGGCAAAGGGCATTGGGCTGCAATACTCATCATGCTGTCTGCCGCAACCAAGATATACGGCGGAATAGAAATTGCAATGCTGCTAATGTACTCCAAACCATGGCGCAACATTGGTATCGCCGTCGTCAGCGGCATCGTGTTGGCGGCACTGCCTGCACTCAACTTCAACTTCGACCAACCGCTGTCGCTTTATGGAAAGATGGCGGATATGCTGAATACGCACAACAGTGACGTCGATTACGTGGGCATTCTCTATGCCAAAGGGCTGAAGAGTCTGTTACTGCCGAACCATTATCTTGTTCAAGGGGGCATACTGTTACTGCTTGCCATAGCTTTCTTCGCACGCTATAAGCGATGGGGCGACTTTACGTTCCGCACGCAATGTCTCGCCGTACTGATGGGATTCGTCATACTGTTCAGCGACTGTCCTGAGACGCATACGTACCTTATTGCCATCGCCGGCTATCTGCTGGCATTCTGGATGCAACCCGAGCGTAAATGGTTTGACTGGGTACTCTTCTGGCTCCTATTCGTAAACTTCGCCATCTTACCAACAGACGTACTCTGTCCGCCAAAGGTACATACATTCATCCACGAAACCTTCTGGCTCGATGTATACACATATACCGTCTGCTGGTGTCGCATTCTCTGGTTAGCCATAGTAAAGAAGTAGGATGTTTCCACAGACCATTGGTCCCAAAACAAAATAAGCCGACCTTAATCAAATCGATTAAAGTCGGCTTATTTTATTCGTCTTTATATTATTCTTCTGAACCAATAGTCAAACAGTCGGAAGTCATTCATGCTTAGTTCTTCTGCCTTCGCCGTATCCATACGGCAGAGCGGGAGGTCTCTATACATAGCGGCAACAAGCGAGAAGGTGCTCGGCGGACCAATGATATAGTCGCAGTCGGACAGCATAAAGAGGTCGTTGGCAGGAGAACCGCCAAGCAAATGCACGTTCTTTACCCCCCCCGACAGTTGGCTGTAGTGCTGTGCGCTTATGCTCATATCGTTTGTTGAGAGATACACATGAACGGTCTTTCCAGGGAACATCGCAGCGAAGTGGCGTATGAATGCCGCATACTGTTCGTCGCTGTAACAATATATTCCGCCCTTCCATACAGCGTAATCACCACGCCGTATGTGAACCCCAAGGCGCACAACGTCTTTGCTGCCAGACTCCAGTTCATTCATCTTCACCTTTACAGGCTCCGTAAACTCACTGTCGATAGTGAAGAGGTCGCATATCTCCGCACGGTATTTTAGAAATAAGTCGTAGTATCTTACGAACCATCCGCTGACCACTATGTTGCGATGGCTCAGCATCATGCGCTCAAGGGCAGCGGCATCGCAGTCAGAATGCTTGAAACTTGCTGTCGGAAGCAGTTTCATTGCTGCCATATATTTTGCGAAAAGGTATAACGGAAAACTGACAAGATTGCTGTGGCTTATCTTGAAGAATTTGTATTTATAGCTGAAACGCATGGAGATAACCTTGCGGCCATGCTCCCTACCCCATGCATATACGTGGGCATACTGCAACAGATTGTTGCACATTTGGCTTTTATCGCGTGCAAATAGCATTCTTTTTCTACTTTGTGGGTATAAACAATTTTGTGTATCTACTTATCCGTAATACTCCGGGAAGGTAACAGACCATCGGCTTGAAGCGTAACGCTTGCGGAGGGTCTCGTAATCAGCAATCTTGTTATGGTGAAGAGTTTTCTGCTTCCACGGACGCTGTATCTTGTTCTCCGTAACGAAATTGCCGTATGTCTCAAACTCCGAGAATCCCGACAACACATTGCGGTCGATGTTGTCGAGTATCACTTGCTGCCAAGGCTTGCCGCCATTGTAACGCGTTAACGTACGATGCAAAGCCTTCACACGCTCCTTATCAAACAGCATCTTGTGGGCGACGTACGACAATTTCGATAGTTTTATGCCTGGTATGAGTTTACTTATCAACTTGTAATACGGTTGATGTTCCTCGTAGCTCATATAGAACACGGTCTTCCCGTTGTCCGTCAAAAACACGTGGGGACGCACCAGCACGTGGTCTGCATCTATGCAGAGATAATAACGACACGTGCCTATAGTTCCAGCCAGTTTTAGAAACTGCTGAAACAGCCATCCGCTACGGTTGTCACCGCTCGACGTTACCAGTCCGAGTTGCTTGGGAGAATAGCCGAAGACACTATTTTCATCAATGTACCTTAGTTGACGTTCTGTGCAAAATTCACGTATTGCAGGTTCATCCGGGGCAACGATATAGATATCTTTTACCTTGTTTGCCACACAGTTCTTAACACCTTCAAGGCACAAAGGCAGTATCTTCAAGTCCTTTGCGATAATGGGGATTATCACATCTATCTCCTCGTCAGACGGCTTAAGTGCGGGCAATGGTGTCCATACGAACAGTCGGTATAGTATTTTCCTTATCTGAGACATTCTTATTTCTTCGTGAATTCTACAAGCAAGTGCAAAAATACACCTTTTCTTTCTTACTCGCAACTTTTTCCTACAAATAATGCAAAAGCCCTATACACTTCTGCCTATTTTATCTACCGTCGCTATACCGTATGCTGCATGCTTCCCACAACGTTAAAATAGCATAAAGCAAGCGTTATGTTGCTTTATTTGGCATAAATGTATTACTTTTGTAATTACTTCGAATTATCAACCAACTAAAAGAATACAAAACAACACTACAATTATATGTGGGAAGACGAAAACAAGCATAAGACGATTCAACGCATAGCATACGTTATACTGTACACTGTATGGTACTCCCTATCGT
The DNA here is from genome assembly GCA_963588475.1 of Oscillospiraceae bacterium. Classification (GTDB taxonomy): domain Bacteria; phylum Bacteroidota; class Bacteroidia; order Bacteroidales; family Bacteroidaceae; genus Prevotella. Next base: position 116,136 of record CAVAHD010000005.1, read on the forward strand.
GCCTTCCGTTGCGACTACTTTACCTATTATCTGACTTTCTTGGCTTCATGCTCTATCACGTGATAGGCTACCGTCGCAAGGTTGTAGGCAAAAACATACGCGACTCTTTTCCTAACCTCTCTGACCAGGAATGCAAACAGATTGAACGCCAGTTCTACCGTCATTTCTGCGACCTACTTATAGAGAGTCTCAAATACTTCTCCATGTCTGAGAAAGAAGTAAAGAAGCGTCTGCAGTTCAAGGGTATCGAACTCATAGAGGAGTCCTATAATAACGGACGTTCATGCGGAATATTCCTCGGCCACTACGGAAACTTCGAGTGGACGAGCAGCATGCCGCTATGGGTGGACCACGACCGCTGCCAGTGCGTCCAGTTCTATCGCCGACTGGACAACAAGGTATTGAATAAAATTCTGGAGCACCAGCGCAACCGTTGGGGCAGCATCAACGTTCCTGCCAATGAGTCTATACGCTATTTGGCACGCTACCACAAGGAGGGCAAACCCTTCATCATCGGTTTTGCCGCAGACCAAACGCCATGGTGGCGCGACATCCACTACTGGACCAACTTCCTTAACCACCCCGAGACTCCTGTATTCACGGGAGCGGAGCGCATAATGAAGAAGTTCGACATGGACGTTTACTACCTCGACATCACACGAGTAAAGCGTGGTCGCTACATCGCTGAATACAAACGACTCACCACAACGCCCAAGGAATGCCCCGAATTTTGGATTACGGAGCAATACACCCGCATGATGGAAGCCACCATCAACCGTGCCCCAGCCTACTGGCTGTGGAGCCACAACCGCTGGAAGAGGACAAAAGAGGAGTGGTTGCGCATCACGGGCGGCAAATAGACGCCCACCACTTTTTCAGCTTCTCCTTTACCGTAGGATGCCAACTGTGCGCGCAATAATGTATGGCGTAACTGTTGGGGGTCACCTCGTGCTTATTGCCGGCAAAGGTCTCCGAGGGGTAGATGTGTATACGACCAGGCAACTGCTGGTCGATGTCCTTATAGACAAAGCCACGCTTCTCTGCCACTCTTGCATATATATAAGGTGACAGTACGTCCGTCATCAGAGAGCCGTCCGGCTTGACGAAATGCTTGTCGGCATACCAGTCGAGCACTTCCTTAATGAAAGGACTGCCCTTTTCCGCACCCATCACAGCCGCCTGAATCTGTATTCCCTCTATGAAGGCATCATCCGTGCGGTGCCCGTCCGCATCAATGTGCTGCAATGCCCCACTCTTCTCCACTTGAGTGGGGTGGTACTCCATACTGGAGAAGAACGAATTGTCAAGGAAACAGTCAAACTTCTTCAGCAGCATCACGTCCGAGTCAAGGTATATTCCGCCCTCTGTATACAGGGCATACATACGGATATAGTCGGCGGCGAAGGCCCATTTGCGTGCCTCGTATGCCTCCTTGACGTACAGCACAGAGTTGATGTCGAAGTTCTTTGTGCTCCATCGTTTTACCTTATAGTCCGGGTGCGTCTTCTGCCAAGAGTCCATACATTTCTTTATCTTGGCAGGAAACGGATCGTCGCTAAGCCAGCAGTAGTGTATCGTTTTGGGTATCATGCTCGGGGGTGATGTGTAGTTCTTACTTTATGAGTTTCCGTGCAAAGGTAGTGCAAAAATGCCACTTGGGCAAATTTTCACTTCCCTTTCCGCTTTTTTTGCACCGGCACATTGGTCATTTGGATTATAATATGTACCTTTGCATCTATGACAACAAACAACCCGACAAGCCACAACGTCCAGGTGCTGGTGATACACGTCAGAGGCAACAAGACCCGGCGCGACTACATAGAGAAGCAGATTACTCCGCTGGGATTCCCCGTAGAGTTCATTGAGGACGGCAATATAGAAGACCTCACTCCGGAGATATTGAGCCATTACTTTACTGATAATGGAAAGGATGATACTATGTATGGTTTCTATCCATGTACCAGTTGCGCCTACAAACACCTGTTGGCAACACAATACATCATAGACCACAACCTGCCGGGAGCCTTAATCCTTGAAGACGACATACGGCTGAAGGACAACTTCAAACAGTTCTTCCTCGAAAGTCTGGAAGAGATACGCAGCATCCACGAGCCTCTCATCGTCAACTACGAGGAGAGCAGCTTGATGCTTGTACCGCGAAGCCAACGCCGCAAAGGACAATTGATATACAAAGCCAAACGCGACAGGTTTGCCGGGTGCATATACATCTCCCTTGAGGCTGCAAAGGCCATCATGAAATACGTTGAAGAAAACAAATCGGCCTATACGAGCGACATACTGCACCAGAAACTGACGAGGGAAGGCATCATCACCTACTACTGGAGCCACCCGTGTCTGGCCTGCCAATGCAGCTGCGACGGCAGCATGCCGACAATGATTCCCACCAAGCCGCGTCCGCTCAAGCGACTCAAATGGTTTTATAAAAAAGTCTACAAAACAATACTCTACTACTTCCGTTGACAATGGTAAAAAGTCTCGCCCACACCATAAAGCGACTATGGCACTCGGTCGTGCATCACACACGCAAAAATTCGCACCTGCTATACTATATCGCGAACGGACTGCGCTATGCCGTTCCACGCAACATTCTGCACGGCAGAGGCAAGCGGATACTGGCAACGTACGACTCTCTCTCGCCAGAGGAGAAGAAATACGTTGACGACCGCGTGGACTACTACTGCAAGTTCGCCGAGTCCATACTCTTGCCACGTAATGCCAAGACTCTACAGGACTTTACTGTCAAAAAACGTAGTTCGTATGTCAACGACTACATAAACAGCACGTACTTCTTCGACGCATACGAATTCGTACGCTTTTTCCCAAAACACTTTAGGTGGGCATACAATCCTGGCGATGTCAACTACCTTTTCCCCGTACCGGAAATAACAAAAAGCCGCCCGATAGCTGCGGACGACTCCAACCGCAACAACATCCTGCTCAACCTCGACAAGATACGCCATTTCACGTGGGTTCAGGACCCCTTCAAGTGGGAAGAGAAAGCCTGCCGCATACTTTTCCGCGGCGACACAACAAACAAGCCGCACCGACTGAGGTTTATAGAAATGTGGCAGAACCACCCAATGTGCGACATAGCCAGCGGCGGCGCAATGTCCCTCTATGATCATCTGTCATACAGATACATCATGTCGTTGGAGGGCAATGACGTGGCTTCCAATCTGAAATGGGTAATGTCCAGCAACTCCGTTGCCGTTATGCCCCGTCCGAAGTTCGAGACGTGGTATATGGAGGGAAAGCTCGTCCCCAACTACCACTACATAGAGATAGCCGACGACTACCACGACCTCATTGACCGCATAATGTACTACGAGCAGCACCCGGAGGAAGTTAAAGAAATAGTGCAGCACGCACACGAATGGGCAAGGCAATTCCGCAATAATGAACGCGAACGTCTGATTTCCATGAGGGTACTGCAGAAATACTTCACTCTGACAGGACAACTGAACAGCGACTCCTGGCACACGGCACGTAACGCACAGCATTACTACGTCAACGACTACGTGAAGATTACTGCCAGCCAAAAGATAAACGCACAGGGCAAGGCCAGGGCAGACGTGGCGCATACACTAAAGATTTTGGGCTATCGCACCGTAGACATCGTAAACTTCAGATATTCATGCAAAGAGGACAGTAAATATCACCACTATCCAGTCCTCACACCGTTCTTGGCCAAGTGGCATGTGAAGCGCTTCGCACGCCAGCTGAAAGCAGGAGACGTGGTGTTCATGCAAGACGCTCACCTCAGCCACATGAAGCAGCTTGCCTCCGTCTGCCAGCAGCGCAAGGTAAAAGTAGTGATACTCCTGCACGACCTACAGAGTGTGCGTTACGGAATAAGCACCGACGAGGTGAATATGCTCAACCAGTCTTCCGTAACACTGGTACATACCGATGCGATGAAAGCCAAGTTGCTCGAAATGGGAGTCAAAAGTCCGATGCAGGTCATCACGTTCTTCGACTACTATTCCGACGACCCGATGCTGCCCATGTCTGAAGTCGTCAAGCACAAAAACGAGGTGGTCTTTGCCGGCAACCTGCAGAAGAGCGAGTTCCTGCCGAAACTGTATTCCTACGAAGGCAACCGATCTGTACGGTTCAAGCTGTACGGCATGCGCGGCGACATGGACTTCTCCGCAAAGAAGAACTTCGAGTATTGCGGCATCTTCAAACCCAACAAGACCGGTGCTATCCACGGCGGATGGGGGCTGGTTTGGGATGGCGACAGCATAGAATCGTGTACTGGGAACTACGGCGACTACCTGCGCTACAACTCCTCCCACAAGAACTCCCTCTACCTTGCCTGCGGCATGCCCCTCATAGTATGGGAAGGCGCAGCACTGGCCGAAGTCGTGAAACAAGAAGGCATCGGCATCACCGTAGCCTCCCTCTACGACTTGGACAAACGCCTCGAAGCCATCACGGAAGACGAATACACCAGCATGATAAACAACACACGCAGAATAGGCGAGCGACTGCGCAAAGGCCTGTACCTGACGGAGGCTCTCAGCTAAGCGTCATAGCACGCACAACAGAGCTACGTTGTCCAATCCTTTATTTCCTCAACGGGAAGCCCTGCTCCCTGTGCTGCAATCTCCGGAGTAAGTCCGAGAGCCAACAGCCTTTTGGCCGTGGCAATCTTTTCCATTCTTTCGCCTTCTGCCTTCCCCTCTTCCTTTCCTTGGGCCATTCCTTGGGCCATTCCTTGGGCCATTCCTTGGGCCATTCCTTGGGCCATTCCTTGGGCCATTCCTTGGGCCATTCCTTGGGCCATTCCTTGGGCCATTCCTT
>CAVAHD010000006.1:0-108860 GCA_963588475.1 Oscillospiraceae bacterium
AGCGAAGGTAAAACGACAGTTTTGTCTTGTGCAATAGTCAACCCCATATTAGGTGGTTATTGCGGTGGGGTTCCACCTCTTCCCATTCCGAACAGAGAAGTTAAGCCCACTTGCGCCGATGGTACTGCAATGCAATGCGGGAGAGTAGGAGGCCGCCTTCTTTCTAAAACACGAGAACCTCAGGATAGAAATATTCTGGGGTTCTTTTTTCATGTATATTAATTTGCCAAAAAAGAACAAACGTATGAAAGAACTTATTTTCCAGACTCACGGCACATGTGCCAAGGCTATTCGCATAGTACTAACAGACGACAATATCGTGGACGACGTACAGTTCCTCGGCGGCTGCATGGGCAACACCGGCGGCATCTCCGCTCTCGTAAAGGGCATGAAGGCTGAGGAGGTGGTAGAGCGTCTGAAGGGCATCATGTGCGGCAATAAGGGCACCTCATGTCCCGACCAGTTGAGCAAGGCTCTGGCCGAACAGATTGCCAAGTAAATAGATGTTTATCAATTAGTTCGTAGAAAAAGAATATCCTCATTTGTAAGTATTGTGTACGTACAAAAAATGTCGTACATTTGTACCGGAATTTAAGCGAAGGTCTACTCATCTTCGTACAGTAGGAGAACAAATGAGGAAAATGTTTCATAATAATACAAACCAGACAGCAAGCAAAAAGCGCCACCGTCTTACGTGGCGCAAGTATCATAAGTGGGTGGGCTTAGTGTTCACCTTCTTTATGATGGTGTTTTGTTTGTCCGGTATAGTGCTTAACCATCGTGCCGTATTCTCGCGGTACGATGTAAGTCGTGCCATACTGCCTGCCGACTACCACGTGGAGGGTTACAATAACGGTGTCGTGCGAGGCACCGTTGCTGACGGCGACACGGTGTTTGCCTATGGTACTGGCGGCGTATGGCTGACCAATAAGGACGCCAGCGTGTGGACACCGATGAACGACGGTTTCCCCGAAGGTGTTGACCATCGTAACATTCGTGGGCTTGTGCAGCTGAAGAACGGCGCTCTGTGGTGCGCTACCAACTACGATGCTTATACGTACGTTGACGGCAAATGGCGTGCAGCTGATTTGCAGCACGGTGAAGAGCGAATAAACGACATTACTTTGAAGCCTGACAGTACGGGCGTTGTAGTGTTGTCGCGATCTGCACTTTATACTATAGAAGCAACGGGAAAGGTGGACCGCCAAGAGATACGTTCGGCAGTGGGCTATTCGCCTAAGGAGACTATGTTCCGTATAATGTGGAAACTGCACAGCGGCGAACTCTTCGGTTTGCCGGGACGGCTTGTAGTAGACCTTGTTGCCGTGGTAATCATTTTCCTTTGCATTACGGGCGCAGTACTTTTCGTGCTGCCGTACCGCATCCGTCGTCGCAAGCGTCAGGGTGGGGCAGAGCAGACGAAGGGACTCGTCAGCCAGATGAAGTGGAACTTTCGTTGGCATAATCGCATCGGAGGGCTGACAATAATACTGACCCTCTTCCTTACCATAACGGGAACGTGCCTCCGTCCGCCGCTGATGTTGCCGTTCGTCTTCATGCACGTTGACGCACCAGGAACGAAGGAGAATGCTTGGCACGACAGACTGCGTGCTATCCGTTGGGACGGGGCAGAGCACCAATGGCTGCTCTCTACGGCCGACGGTTTCATTGCGCTTGACTCTGCAATGGCGAAAGCTCCCGTACTGCTGCCGGCAGAAAAGTCGCCGCTCGTCAGCCCTATGGGCATCAACGTCTTTGAGCAGAAGGCAGACGGCACGTGGCTGATAGGTTCTTTCAGTGGACTGTACAAATGGAACCGTACGACGGGCGCGCAAATGGACTACTATACGGGTGAGCCGCCTGTTGCTGGGCACGGTCCGTTCGTTATCAGTCATCCCGTGACGGGCTATTCCGAGGATTTCGACACTAAGAATCCCGTGGTGTTCTGCTACAGCGACCCTGCCAACGGGATGCCCAGTCAGCCGCAGGTGCTCTCGGAGATTCCCCTTTCACTATGGAACGTAGCCCTAGAGTTGCACGTGGGACGCTGCTACCAACCGATTATTGGTCCGCTCTCGTCGCTGTTCGTATTCCTTTGGGGTACGCTGAGCGTACTGGTCCTCATATCTGGGTATTTAGTGTATCGCCGTCAGCTAAAACGCAGACGTAGTGCAAGATAATCCTCAGTTGTAGGTATTGCCAGTATGGAAAAATGTCCGTACCTTTGCACTCGATAAAATAGGCGAAATATTATAAAAATAATGACGAAACAATTACATCTTGGCAAGACAATAGGGTCTTTGCTCATTATCTTGTTGCTGATGCCTTTGGGACACGCTCTCATGATAGTCATGGAGCATGTGTTGGAGCCTACGGTACTGCACTATTCGGCGTTTGCCATGGGATTCGTTGGACTGGTGATAACCATCTGGGGAGTCTTCGTAAAGGGAGACACCAAGCAGACCATCTTCGGAATGACGGGAGCGCTGCTCTTTTGGACCGGATGGGTGGAATTCCTGCTGGCGTACTACGCACAGCGTTACGGCGTTCACTGCGACTTGGTGGGCAACGGTGTTGTGCAGACTGTCACAGAGTACGTTGACGGCATCGGAGTGAACCACTCCTTCACCATCAATGGCACGCCACTGGAGGACTACAGTCGCGCAGATTTAAAGGAAATTCGCGGTTCGCGTCCAGAGTACCTTATAATGCCCGCTACGTTCGGCATGTGGATGATGTTCATGGTGATGTACGTGTTCTGCACCCGTACGGGCTGCGACTTCATCCGTTGGATTCAGGACCACTGCGGCGTAAAAGGAAACGTGGAGCTGCGTCCGATGGCACACCACGCAAGTATTGTAACCTTCATGGAATGGAACATCATGATGTGGGGTCTCTACTTGGTACTCATGTTTTGCTACGACCCAGTGTTCCTTGGAACTACGCACCCCGTAACCTATGCAGTTGCCGTACTCTGCCTGATAGGTTCGGCGATGATGTTCAAGAAACAGTTGCACATAGGCAGTTGGGGCAGAAACCTCCGCATGTCGCTCGCTACCATCATTGTCTTCTGGACAACGGTAGAGGTAGCTGCTCGCAACGGGTTCTTCAAGGAGATTTGGGTGGACCCGGGCAACCACGTAGTTGAGATGGTAAGCATCCTTGTGGTGTTTATCGCCCTCATCGTCGGTTTCTGGCTCTACAATGCCAAGGACAATGCTACAGTAGAAGAAAAATAAAGTAACTAAATATCAATAGGTTTAGCAATAATAAATTATGAAGAAAATCTTTACCTCTGTATTTGCCGTACTGGCAGCAACGAACATGATGGCGCAGCACGGAACTATGAACTTTGCTGGTAAATCGAATGTGGTAGTATCTACTACGAATCTCGATAATCAGAGCGATACCATCAAATTCGCGATGACAGGTACTACAGGTGCCATTACCTTCCCTTCTATGAAGGGTATGGGAACCATACCTTCCTTTACTGTAGAGAATGTTGCCTTCACCATGGACATGTCTACACATCTCGTGACATTCAGTGAGCAGGAGTTCACTACTACTACAAAGGACGCAAGTGGAACGGAGAAAACTGTAAGCGGCAAGCTCTCTGGTACTTATAGCCAATCAGACAGCAAGATTTCCATCAAGGCAGTGTTCAAGTATGGTAATATGCAATTTGACTTGACTTATACTGTCGACGCTTACTACGTGAAGGCTGTTACTGCAGCTCCGCTTTATGTGTCTGTAGGAGGAAATCTTAATTATCAGAATGAAAGCGTAACCTATAATGTCCGCAAGTATAAGGATAGTGACGAAGAGAAGGTGGATGTGGAGATTCCTACCTATACGCTTACAGGAACTCCGATGGGAGACCTCACACTCGGCACTTACACCGTGAAGGGACTTACCTACAATGAGGAAAAGGGCGGTTACTACCGCGACTATGCAAACGACGGTTTGTCATTCCACTTCAAATCATCAAGTGCGGATGATGATTACTCTTTCAACAACAATAACAATACGGTCAACGACATCCTTGTAAAATATTCAGGTACAAAAATCGAGGAAATCCTGAACAACTTCCACATGGGATCGATGCCATTCCAGATTACTTCTTCATTCAAGTCTTCAGCTACAGGAATCTCTTCAGTTAGCACAGACGAGACTGTAAAGGCTGACGGCAAGATGTACAACCTCAGCGGACAGCAGGTGGGCGACGACTACAAGGGAGTAGTCATCATGAACGGCAAGAAGTACTTCAAGAAGTAACTGGACGCTGTTACCCCAGAAAGAACGATACAATTCAGAACTACAATAGATGACGAAAACAACGAGAACTAATCATCTTAAGAATACCGTTGCAGGCGTGGGCATACTGATGATGCTCACTGCCTGCAACGGCATTTTTGACGGAATATACGACGAGCCCCAAACTGTTGTCATCCCGACTAAAATGCAGCCTACTCAAGGACAGGTGGTGGTGGATGCCACAAGTTGGGCAAACTGGTACTACGTAGACCTCGCAAAGCTGCGCGAATTGGAGCTTAGCGGCGACTCCGCAGCACTGCTTAAGGCGCAGACTGAATTTACTGCGTATCCAATACCGATGGAATCCACGGGAGACAGAGTAGAGACAGAGGAAGGACACACCGCCGCCACACAGGCGAAGAAACCGGGACAGTACATGTACTGGTTTGACGTATTTGGCACAGGTATAAAGACTAACGAATTCAGGTACTATACCCCTACAGCCGCACAAACTGCACCCGAAACATGGACCTTTGCCGTGCACCGCAACAATGTGCGCACCAACGGGGCAGCTGTGTATGAGACAACATACACCTCGATAGATGATCTGCCGGAGACGAGCGATGCCTTTCACGACGAGACGTTTACTGCAGACGAATGGTCGGAGAACGAGGTGTGGGACAGCCAGGCGCAGATGTTGTCGTGTCTAGTGCCGTCGCAGGGAATAGAAATAAACAAGGTGCTGTCGTCGTGGCTCATCATGGACGTGCCGCCCATGCCACCGGCATTCACCCACAACAACCACGTGTTCATCCTGCGACTGAAGGACGGCACATACGCTGCCCTGCAACTGGAAAACTACATGTCGTCAAAAAGCACTAAGTGCTACCTTACCATCAACTATAAGTATCCTTACTAAGAAGAGACAATGAAGTTATTTGCATCCTATATTTTAATGGCCTGCCCCCTTGCCGCCCTGGCTCAGGAACAGAATAGAGCCTACCTCGACTCCATCAGCCGACAGTTTGACCTGGACGCTGTGGTGGTGACGGGAACACGCACACCCAAATTCTTGAAGGATACGCCAATACAGACACGCGTAATAACGTCAAAGGACATCGCCCGTCTTGATGCCACCAACGTGCAGGACCTGCTGCAACAGGAGCTGCCCGGCGTGGAGTTCTCGTACGCCATGAACCAGCAGACCCACCTCAACTTCTCCGGCTTCGGCGGACAGGGCGTGCTCTTCCTCGTGGACGGCGAGCGACTGGCTGGCGAGACGATGGACGACGTGGACTTCACGCGCCTCACCATGGACAACGTGGAGCGCATAGAGATAGTGAAGGGTGCTGCATCCGCCCTCTACGGCAGCAACGCCACGGGCGGTGTCATCAACATCATCACCAAGCGCAGCCAACAGCCGTGGACGCTCAACCTCAACGCGCGCGTTGCCAAGCACAACGAGCAGCGCTACGGACTGTCGTTCGGACTGAACGGCAAGCACTGGAACAATATGTTTAACGCCAACTACAACCGCGTAAGCAACTACAACGTATACAGTGCCGCCGACCCAGTGACGCGCGTCATTTCCACCATCTACGGCGACAAGGTGCTGAACCTTAAAGACCAACTGATGTGGAAGCCCGTGAAGAACTTCAGTCTAACGGGACGCGTCGGTTACTTCTTCCGTCAGACCATACGCACCGAAGATTCCCCCGAGCGTTACCGCGACTTCACCGGTGGACTGAAGATGAACTGGGACATCACGGAGAACGATGCGCTGCAACTGAGCTACGCCTTCGACGAGTACGACAAGTCAGACTACCAGCGCATTACCAATCTTGACGTGCGCAAATACAGCAACGTGCAGAACTCCTTCCGTCTGCTCTACAACCACACCTTTGGCAGTGGCGACGTGCTGACCGTCGGTTCGGACTTCATGCACGACTACCTTTACCATACCAATCTGGACGGCGACTCAAGAAAGCAGGACAGTTTCGATGCCTTCGCACAGTACGACTGGCGCATCTCGGACAAATGGGAGATGGTGGGCGCGCTGCGTTACGACTACTTCTCTGACGGCGGTGTGTCACGTGTGACTCCGAAGCTCAACGTGTGCTACAAGCCGCTGCAGAACCTTACCATCAGAGGTGGTTACGGTATGGGATTCCGTGCACCGTCGTTGAAGGAGAAGTACTACAATTTCGACATGGCCGGAATATGGATGGTGGAGGGCAACCCCGACCTGAAGTCGGAGATGAGCCACAACTTCAACGTGTCGGCAGAATACACCAAGGGCCACTACAACTTTACTGCCTCCGTATATTATAATAAGGTAAAGAACAAAATCTCCACGTCTGCTCCATACTTTAAGGAGGAGTCGGACAAGCTGCCTTACCTGCCGTACTCCAACCTTGACGACTACAGCGTATGCGGTGGAGAGTTAGGAGTGCAGGCACGCTGGAGCAACGGTTTCTCCGCTCGTCTCACGTATGCCTACACCAAGGAACAGTTGGCGAAGGACAAGGACGGCAACACCATCAACAACCAGTACATCCCGGCACGTGAGCACGCCATCAATGCCCGTGTGGACTACGACCACCAGTTCACGGAGAACTACGGACTGAGCGTAGGACTGAACGGCCGCTTCCTCTCAAGCGTCGAGAACGTAGAGTACAAGAACTACTATAACATGAGTGAGGGCACGCTGACGGTAAGCTACCCGGCGTACACCATCTGGAAACTCTCCCTCGTGCAGCGTTTCGGCAAGGCAGTGAAGCTGAACCTGGCCCTCGACAACCTGTTCGGCTACAAACCGAAGTACTACTATCTGAACAGTCCGCTCACGGACGGCGTAACGTTCCAGGCTGGAGTGTCAATAGACGTAGACAAGCTGTTCTGATAAGCAATGTAATATTCAAAAAACAACTTGCGCAGTTTTAAATTAGAATATTGTGCCAACGACGGGCTGAAAGCCCAACAACTTCATAGCCCAGGGCAACGCCCTGGGTTTTTGTTTGTATGTACACACACGCCCTGAAAGGGCAAAAGTACATAAACCTACTTACTTAGTCATCGCCGATAGTCAGCAGGTCGTTGATGTCTGTTAGGTAGTCGCCGCTGCGGTAGTCTGACTTGACGGTCCATGCCTGTTTGGCGTCGCCTTCTGCTGCCATCTTTACCGTCTTCAGACCGTAGCGGTGGTTTATTTTGTCGATGGCCTGCATCAGCTTTGCTCGCTCGGGGCGGTTCTTGATGGTGTCGAAGAGGTTGCCCTCTACGCAGTCTGAGGGATGGATGTCGTTGAGTATTACGCCGGAACGTTTGTAGTGTATTCCTTCGCGATAGATGCTTTTCAGAGCCTGTACGGCGGCCTGCGTTATCTCCAGCGTGTCGTTGGAGGGGACAAGGAGAGTAGTGGTGGCGGAGTTGGTGTACTGCGGCAGGTCTTCGCGAAAACGGTTGCTGGCGATGAAGACGGTGACGCTCCTTGCGCCCGACTGCTGACCGCGCAGTTTGCTGGCGCAGCTGCTGGCAAAGGTGGCTACGGACGACTTGAGGGAGTCGAAGTCCGTTATCATCTCGCCAAACGTGCGGCTGGTGCAGATGCTCTTGCAGCGAGTGGACTCAGCGGTGTCTATGCACGGTCTGCCGTTGAGCTCGTACCACGTCTGCTGACCGGGCTTCTGCAGGTGTGAGCGCACCCACGACTCGCTCTTGTCGGCAAAGTCCAGCGGGGTGTGGATGCCGTAGTAATGCAGTTTGGCGAGCGTCTGTCGGCCGATGCCCCACACATCGTCCAGGGGGAAGATGGCGAGAGCCTTGCGGCGTTTCTCGTCAGAGTCGATGACGGCGACGCCACGGTATCCAGCGTATTCCTTTGCAAACTTGCTGCCCATCTTTGCCAGCGTCTTAGTGGGAGCGATGCCTACGCTGACGGGGATGTCAGTGTAGAGCAGTATCTTCTCGCGCAGAGAGCGCATGAGGTCTTCGAGGTTGTAGAGTCTCTCGTACCCTTTCAGGTAGCAGAAACTCTCGTCGATGCTGTACTGCTCCACGTGTTCAATGGAGTTGCGCATTATGTTGACGATGCGTTTGCTCATGGCAGCGTAGAGCATCATGTTTGACGAGAAGATGTGCACCTTGTTGCGGACGACGATGTCTCTCACCTTGAAAATCGGGTCGCCCCGGTGCAGTCCGACTGCTTTCGCCTCGGGTGTGAGCGCAACGATGCATCCGTCGTTGCTCGACAGCACAACGACGGGCTTATTCTTCAGTCCAGGGTGGAACACCTTTTCTACGGAACAGAAGAAACTGTTGCAGTCAACGAGGGCGAACATTTTTTTATCTTTATATGGAGTAGGGGAGAGCTGGGATTATTTTGTGGGGAGAGTCGGGATTATTTAGTCTTGTGAATGACGTATGTGACGACGCCCCAGACGGAGAAGTCGTCGGCTTCGGTGACGCGTATTTCCGGGTAGTCTGGGTTGGCAGGCACCAGCCATCCTTCTCCGTTCTCGCGTTTCTCGAAATGCTTCAGGGTGTATTCGCCGTTCAGTTCGCAAACGGCCACTTCGGAGGGCGACGGGTTGCGGTTGCTCTTGTCCACGATGATGATGTCGCCGTTGTGGATGTCGGCTTCTATCATAGAGTCCCCCTCCACGCGTATGAGGTAGCTGGCATCCGGGTGTGGGCAGATCATGCGCAGGAGGTCAATGTCCTGGCTCTTCTCGTCATTGTCCAGAGGGATGGGGAACCCCGCCTTGATGCCGAGGTCGAAGAACGGGAGGTGCAAGTCGCGCAGGTCCTTTGCAGGGTACGCCTTGCCTATTTTGCCGAAGTCTACGGAAGTGGTGTCTGTCAAGTTTGTAACGTCAAATTTCATGATGTGGGTGCGCCGGAGATAAATCTTGAGTAATCGGGCGCAAAGATAATAAAAGAGTTTAATTCCTACAAACAATTCCGGCGAAAGTGTAGCGGTCTAACGCTTTTTTTATTAACTTTGCACCGCTAACATTTTTAAACAGTATAGACATGGAACTAAAAGGAACTTACGTAGCTGACGCACAGCGGTATGCTGATGCTCAGGTACTCTACAAGCGTTGCGGCCGTAGCGGCGTGCTGCTGCCGAAGATAAGTCTGGGCTTTTGGCACAACTTCGGCGGTGTGGACACGTACGAGCGTGCCCGCGAGATAACCCATTACGCCTTCGACCACGGCATTACGCATTTCGACCTTGCCAACAACTACGGTCCGCCGTACGGCAGCGCGGAGGAGACGTTGGGCAGACTGATGGACGATGACTTCCGCCCGTACCGCGACGAGCTGTTCATCTCCACAAAGGCCGGCTACGACATGTGGGAGGGCCCTTACGGCAACTGGGGTTCGAGAAAGTACCTCATGGCGAGTCTGGACCAGAGCCTTAAGCGTATGCACCTCGACTACGTAGACCTCTTCTACAGCCACCGCTACGACCCGGAGACCCCGTTGGAGGAGACCCTCCAGGCGATGGTGGACATCGTGAAGCAGGGCAAGGCACTCTACGTCGGCATCAGCCGATGGCCGTTGCAGGCACTGCAGTTTGCCGACAAATACCTTCGTGAGCACGACGTTCCGCTGCTTATCTACCAGGGCCGCCTCAATCTCCTTGACCGTGCCCCGCAGGAAGAAGGCATCCTTGACTACTGCGCTGAGCACGGCATCGGGTTCATCTCCTTCTCGCCCTTGGCACAGGGCCTGCTGACAGACCGCTATCTGCACGGCATCCCGGCAGACAGCCGCATGGCGCGCGAGCATTTCCTGAAGCATTCCGCCCTGACCCCAGAGCTGCTGCAGTACATTCAGACCCTAAACGTAGAAGCCGCCTCGTACAACATGACCTTAGCCGAAATGGCACTCACCTGGGTGCTTCAGCAAAAGGGCGTAACATCGGTACTCGTAGGTGCCAGCTCCGCCACCCAATTGGCCAATAACCTCCGCTGCGTTTACCACGGGAATGAATAGGGACACCAAGATTGTTTTTGGGGACGCCAAGAACTTTTATGGCGCACCTGCATAGTTCCGTGGGAGTACCTATCCCCAGATACAGCAAAGCCTATACATGAAGAACTTTACATCGACAACCCCATGGAGCTGCGCTCTGAAGTTTTTGACCTTAGAGTTGAATGATTCAGCAGAAGCATTAGTTGAGAACTCCACAAAGTAATTGAGAACACCCTCTTCCTTGAGTTTGATGGTGTCCCTCGCCGGTAATCACCGAGACGGTGGGCCTCGACGGTCTGGCCGAGCACATGGCTAACCACAACACCCCATACTCCAAGGGTGCCATCAAGGGCATTCTGACCGACATGGTTTCCTGCATCAAGGAGCTCACCATCAACGGCAGCGCCGTAAAGATTCCCGACCTCGCCATCTTCTCCATCGGTATCAAGAACAAGAAGGGCGCCGAAACAGAGGAGGCCTTCACCGTCGCCAACAACATCGAGAGCCTCAAGCTCCGCGCACGTGGCACGGGCGAGTTCACCTCGCAGAGCATCAACCTCGCTGCTACACTCAAAAAGGCCAACGGCATGCTCGGAAAGACTACCACGGCGACGCAAACCGAATAGTGTGTGCCCCCTCCCGACGCCCATGACATTTAGGACTTGAAGATTTTTTAGGACTTTAATGCCCGTTAATCGACCATTAATTTTTATCCATTAATAATATTTTCTATCTGGATGAAACTCTTGTAACAGTAAAGGTGTAGATGCCTTAATGAACAGGAGAAAGACCCAGTCTACAAAATATTAATGGATAAAATTAATGGTCAATTCGTGACAATTAAAGTCCTAAAAAATATTCATTGGAGTCCTAAAAACATTCATTGGAAGTCCCCACAAAAATGTCATTAGCGTCAAAACATTCATTGGCGTAAAAACATCATTGGCGTTTCCCGTCCAGCAAAACGCGTGGCCTTGTCGTTCAAATGTCCGACAGGGCCACGCGGCGGTGTTCTTTCTGCTCTCTGAACGCCTTGGGAGTCATTCCCGTCACCTGTTTGAACTGCGTCGACAGGTGGGCGGGCGAGCTGTAGCCCAGGGCGTAGGCTATCTCGCTTGTTGTCTGCTGACTGTAGCAGAGGAGCTCTTTGGCGTATTCTATGCGGTGGAGAATGGCGAACCTCTCTATCGTCACGCCGCTCACGTCGCTGAAGAGCTTGCTGAGGGTGCTGTAGTCCTTGGCAAGGCGGCTGGTCAGCCAGTCGGACATCTTGGGGTGCTCCCCCTTCATGCGCACCCATTCCATTACGGCGATGCGCATCTGCTCCACCAGTTGCGCCCGGGGGTCGTCGAGCAGTTCGAAGCCCAACTCGCGCAGCGCTGCCGACAGTTGCTCCTTCTTGTCCGGGGCAACGTCTTCGCGCACCTCCGCCTCTCCCAGTTCTATCGTCACGGGGGTGAGCCCGACGGAAACGAGAGTTGCCCTCACCGCCATGATGCAGCGAGGACAAACCATGTTCTTGATGAGTAACTTCATTGTTGTTTAAGATAGACTAAAGGGTGCACTTGAAACCTACTTCGTCCACGGCCTTGCTGATTTGCTCAAACGTGGCGGTGCCTTCTACGTGCGCCTCCTTCGTCTGCAGATTTACCGTGGCAGCCGTCACGCCCTCCACGCTTAGAATAGCCTTCTCTACGGAAGCGCGACAATGATTGCAGTTCATTCCTTCGATGTGATAAACGTTCATATTTTCCTCCTTTATGTTATTGTTGTTAGAATGTTTCTTGAAGTAACGCTCCACGACGAGGGCGTTGAACAGCAGGAGCAGCAGCACCACTCCTGCGCCGATTTCCAACCACGAGTTGCTCACCATGCAGCAGGCGTCCGTCGCAGTCAGCCGGCTGAGGAAGTCCACGATGTGGTTGAACTGCAGATAGTCCACCAGGCTGCCGAAGACCACCGCGCCGACGATGATGGACACCATGTAGACGAGCATCGTCCTTACGCCCAGCACCTTCCTTACTACCAGTATGGAGGCAAGGTTGCAAGCCGGACCAGCCATCAGCAGCACCAGCGCCGCCCCGGGCGTCAGTCCCTTCATCATCAGCGCCACTGCAACGGGGATGCTGCCCGTGGCACAGATGTACATCGGCACGGCTATCGAGAGCACCAGCAGCATGGAGGCCCACGTGTTGCCGTTCAGCACGGTGAACCATTCGTCCGGCACCCAGATGGTGATGATGGCGGCGACTACCAGTCCCAGCACGAGCCATCGGCCAATGTCCTGCATCATCTCCACGAAGCCGTAGTGCAGGGCCTCCTTCATGCGACCGGCAAACGTCTTGCTCTCCGTTGCCGCTTTCGCCTCATGCACGGCGTTTCCCGGCTGTGCTGACTTGTCTCCCACCATGGCGAGAGAACCGCCGAAGAGAGCCGTACACAGAGCTGCCAACGGACGGATGACGGCGAACGGCAGTCCCATCAGTCCGTACGTGGCGATGATACTGTCCACGCCAGTCTGCGGAGTGGCTATGAGGAACGACACCACCGCGCCGTGCGAGGCACCCTCTTTGCGCAAGGACATCGCCGTGGGGATTACGCCGCACGAGCACAGCGGCAGCGGAATGCCGAGCAACGTGGCGTTCACTACAGAACTGAACTTGCCGGCAGAGAGATACCGGCCGTAGAACCTTCCGGGGATGAAAGCGTGCATCAGCCCGGACAGGAAGAATCCCAACAACAAGTAGGGAGCCATCTCACAGATTAAGTGTATAAACTGTTCCATCTTCTTTTTATTTCATCTTTGTACTGTTTTCGTTTTTCGGGTGCAAAGGTGCAAAAAAATCTTTATCCGATAATTACAGAATTATGGATAAAGATTATATTTTGTAGGAAAAGTTTGGCGATTACGAATTTTCGGTGTACATTTGCAAATGGTAAAAATAGAAAGGACAAGGTATGGATGTTGTTTTGAATCAGAATATTTATGGCTCCTCACATTCTTAGTATAACGGGTTCGGACGGTGCTGGCGGTGCTGGCATTCAGGCGGACATAAAGGCGGCTACCTCGCTTGGGGCGATGGTGGACACGGTGATTACGACTATCACCATGCAGAACTCTCTGGGCATCCAGGAGTACTACGACATTCCGGCGGAGATAGTGGAACAGCAGATTGATGCCGTGGCGGACGACGTAGTGCCGGCCGTGATGAAGATAGGCATGATACGTAATGTGTACACTCTCTCGGCCATTGTCCGTTGCATTCAGCGGTACAAGCCGCAGTGGGTGCTCTTCTCGCCTGTGGTGTCGTCGAGTAAGGAGGAGCAGCTGATGAGCGACGAGCTGATTCTGCGCACTCGTGAGGACTTGGTGCCGCACTGCTCGCTCGTCGTGGTGCGCAAGCGTGACGCGGTGCATTTTCATGTGGACGGAGAGGCCAACGCAACGAAGATTGTTGAGGCTGACGACAGCCACGGCCAGTGCAACGAGCTGTGCTCTGCCATTGCCGTCTACCTCACGCAGGGGTGCAGCACGGAGGATGCCGTGCGCAAGGCGAAACTGGCGCAGCTGCCCATGCACGTGGGCGACGACACGTCGACGCGTACCGTGGAGCTTTATCGGCGGTTCTTGGAGTTGCAGTCGGACGAGTGTCTGACTAGCCACGACGTGAATTATTATGCTGACAAGCTGAACGTCTCGGCGCGCTATCTTGCACAGGTGACGCGCCGCGTGGCGGAGCAGACTCCCAAGAGCATCATCGACGCTACGCTGCTGGAGCGCATCAAGCAGTTGCTGGCTGACCCGTCGCTGACCATCCAGGAAGTGGCTTACCGGTTGGAGTTCTCGTCGCAGGCCCACCTGTCCAATTTCTTCAAGAAACTGACGGGGGTGTCGCCGACGGAGTTTAGGAGGGGGTAGCTTTTTCTCCCTTTATAATAATATGCGAACCGTCTTGAAGGGTGGTGGCGAAGAGATAGTCTTTGCCGCCATCCTTTATTTTTAGGCGTTTGCGGAGGTCGGTTACTGTGGCGGGGAAGTTGCGCACGGTGATGTTGGCTTGCTTCACGCCGCAGAGGAGGTGCTTTAGGCTGCTCTTGGAGAAGTCGCCCGTAGAGACGATGCGGAACTGGCGGGCCGGGACGTTCTGTATGGGCTGAGGGCCTACGAACAGGTTGCTCTGGGGGTGCAGCTTCTGCAACGTATAGTGGGCGCCGAAGGTGTCCTGCTGCCCTGCCTTTAGGATGGAGGCGTTGGGCTCGAAGAGGTACAGGTCGTCCATGCTTGCGCCTACCGGGAAGAGCGGTACGGAGGCTGTTGTTGGGGAGGAGCTTATTACCGAAACTGTGGTGGACGGGCTTACGATAAAGGGGGCGTCTTGCGTGTTCAGATTGACGCAGTAATAGGTGGACGTAATCGCGCTGCTGTCCGCCTCTTTATGCAGCACGAGGAGGAGCTCTTTGCATTCTCCCTTGTGGCTTACTACGTGCACCTCTGCGACGTGGCGGAGGGAGCGTAGGGCTTGGGTGATGTCGAGCATGGGGGAGAGCTTGATGATTACGTAGGTGGCTTTTTGGAGCAGCAAGTCCTGCAGGGCGCTTACGTCGGGGGTGCAGTCCTCGATGGCTACGGTCTTGCGCCCTACGTCGTCGCGGCGTGCCGGGTCGATGAAGATGGCGTCTACGTGGTCGAGACGGCGGAGCGTCTCCTCGGCGTCTCCGTTTACTATTTCTGCATCGGGGAGTCCGAGGATTGGGAAGTTGTGGCGTGCCGACTCGCAGAGCACCTCCTGGCGTTCTACGTACGTGGCGCGGGACAATCCCTGGGCCATGTATGTGAAGTCCACGCCGAAGCCTCCCGTGAGGTCTGCGAGCGAGTTGGCGTGGAGTCTCTGTATGATGCCCCTCTTGTAGGTGGCGGTGGACTCAGAGGAGCATTGCTCCATGGATAGGCGCGGCGGAAACCATAGGTCGTCCGTTTCGGCCCATCGCGGCAGTTTCTTTTGTGCCAGTTGCCAGCCCTCTATTTGCTGTAGGCACCAAAAAAGACGTACACCCTCCGGCGCTTTCTTTAGCGCCAAAGAGCGTACGTCCTTGTTTCTGTTCTGTATGATGAATTCTTTGTCTGTCATGCTTTCTTCTACCTTATAGTATTAGTACCATCTGATGCTGTTGGACGACGACGAACGCTTGTCGTACTTCAGAGCGTCGGTGAGCGTTGCGGCGTTGCATCGGAAGGAGAAATTGTATGAGGTGTACGGTGAGATGACTACGGAGCACGACATTGAGAAGCAGTGGAGGTCTCGGGCCAGCGACGCCGTCGTCATGGAGAGCTTGTGGTAGTTGAAGTCGTAGCCGGAGGAGAAGGAGATGTTCCAACCGTCGGCTATGCGCACGTTGCCGGAGAAGTTGAGGTTCTGCGTGAATCGGTACGGGAAGCGTCCCGTCTCCGGGTTGAATCCGCTGGCGGAGCGGTCCTCGCTCATGGAGATACCGTAGCTGAACGTGAGGCTCCAGGGCATTGAGAACTTGAGGTAGCCGTCGGCATCCGTCTCTGCCATGCTTCCGCTCTGGTTGTCGGCACCCTTGGTGGCAGCCACCATCTTGTCGTCCACGTTGCTCTCTACGCCCGTGTCGGTGTCGCTCTTCTTGGTGTCGTCCTTGGACTTCTTGTCCTTGTCCCTTCCGAAGAGCTTGCGGAGCTTCTCGGGGTTGAGGGTGTAGGAGATGTTCTGCGACATTCCCTGGAAACGTCCGAATCGTCCCTTGCTCCATTCCGTGTGGTTGGACTCGTAGAGGTTGCCGTTCTCGTCGAGCTCGTAGGCGTAGGTGGCGAAGATGGCGTTTACTCTGAACGTGTAGTTCTTCCACCATTTGAGCTGCAGGGTCATTGAGAGGTCGCTCCAGTTCTTTTGCTTAGCCGCCATGTTGTAGGACAGATTGGCGGAGAGCTGGTCGATGATGCTTATCTTCTTGTAGCCCGTGGAGTCCTTGTCCGACTTTACCTTCATCTCGATGTTGTTGTCAATCGACATGTTGACGGTTCCCTGCATTCCCTGCGAGGGGCTGCCCGACATTCCCTGGTAGTAGCTGTAGTCTTGGTAGGTGACGTTGCCGTCCTTGTCCGTTTTGGTGTACGTGCCGTAGTATCCGTATCTGGATGAAGAGAAGTCCGGTGAATACGTGAATGATACTTGCGGCTTGAAGGTGTGGCGGATGGCCTGTATCTTGTCGCCGAAGAGTTTGCGGTTCGGAACGAAGTAGCCGTAGAGCGTGGTGTTGGCGGTGACGGAACCGTTCCACGTCAGCACGTTGTTGAATCCGGAGACGGTGTCGCAGACCTCCTTTTGGTTTTCCACGTCCCACGAGCGTTTCACCTTGTAGGTGTACATCATGTCCTTGAGGGTAACGGAAGGAGTGATGTTGAGGTACTTCAGGACGGTGAATGTTCCCTGTATGGGGACGGTGTGGGAGAAGTAGTTCTGCCAGTCGCGCGCGAGGCTGGAGTGGAAGAGCTTGTTCTCCTTGGTGGAGATGGAGTTCTTCAGCTGACCGCTGTAGGAGAAGTTGATTTTCTCGTACCACTTCTCGTTGCCCACCTGTCGTTTACGCTTGAAGGGATACATGCGGTTGAGTCGGATGTCGAGGCTCGGGAAGGAGACGTCGATGGTTGAGTCGCGCATGTTCTGCGAGAGGTTGAGGGCAGAACTGAGGGAGAGTCCGATGCTGGAGAACTGTGTGCTCCATGCTACGGAAGAGGTACGTGTGCTCTGCGTGCGCGTCGTCGGGTTGTAGAAGGACGTGAGGTTGCTACTCTCGTAGCTCGACGTTGCGAAGTTTACGCTGGCGGAGAGAGAGGAGTATGGGTTCGCCTTGGTGTCCTGTCGGTGCGACCACTGGATTTTGAAGCTGGTCTGCTTGCTGTAGTCCGGGAATCCCTCGTCGCCCGAGCGCGAGTCGAGGTAGGAGGCGTAGAACTGTCCGGAGAACTTGTAGCGCACCTTATAGTTGGACGCTGCCGAGATGCCCCACGATCCCTTGGTGTATATTTCTCCGAGGAGCTTGAGGTCTATCTTATCGGAAATGGCGAAGTAGTATCCGCCGTCCCTGAGGTAGAAGCCCTTGTTGGAGTCGTCGCCGTAGGTAGGCATGATGAATCCGCTGGCGTAGTTGCTCTTGGTGAAGGGGAAGAAGCCGTAGGGGATGGCCAGGGGGAGCGGCACGTCCTGCACTACGAGGTACGCCGGGCCGAAGATTACCTCCTTGCCTGGGCGCACCTTTGCGCGCGTCAGTGCGAGGTAGAAGTCCGGGTTGGAGTCGTCGCAGGTAGTGTAGCGTCCGCGCTTGAGGTAGAAGTTGCCCTCCGCGTCGCGCTTCGACTTCTCGGAGACGAGGAAGCCGCCGTCCTGCTCGGTGTATGCGTTCTGTATGAGTCCTCGCTTCGATTTGAAGTTGAAGGCCATCGTGTCTGTCTCGTACTTGTCGCTTCCCATTTGGAATACGGGCAGCCCGTAGCGTTCCTTCTTTGCGGTGTCCATGGCTCCCGTAGCATGCACGATGGAGGAGTCCAAGGACATGTTTATCTTGGCTGCGGTGAGGTCCATGTTGTCGTACTTGACATTTGACGAGCCGTAGAGGAAGGCGCGCTTGATGTCGGCGAAGTAGACGACGGAGTCCTTAGCCTCGTAGTTGACGGGCATGTCGATGGTGCCGCTTTTGGTGCGGTTTATGGAGTCTGCCCGTAGCGAGTCGTCTACGGCTTTGTTGCGTGCGATGATGGCCTGGCGCAGAGAGTCGATGACGATGGTGTCCTTGCTGAGGGAGTCGAAGGGCAGAGAGTCGCCGACGATCGAATTAAGGGCGCTGTCAGCCGGGAGAACGGGTGCTTCTTCACCGGGTACTGTTGCGCCAGTAGATGCAGAATCAGCCGGAGCGGCTACTTGAGCCACCCTTGCTGGAGTCTGCATAATATTGGCAGCCATTACAAATGTGATGGCGAAGGGAAGTATATAAATTATTACACGTGTGCGCATACTGGGTTGCAAAGTTACGCAATTTCTCGTAAACTTCCAATTAAAACCTTATGCGAAGGGGTAAAATTAAGTATTTTTCTGCTATTCCTTAAATCTGTCGCCCCACGTGCGCATCATTTGCTGGTAGAGTTTTTCTTCTGCCGGAGAGTGTTGCGCGTGCCAGATACGCTGGTTTTGCAGCGTGTCGGGCAGGTACTGCTGGGGCGTGAAATTGCCGGGGTAGTCGTGCGGATATTTGTATCCGTCCTTGTATCCGAGGTCTTTCATCAGCTTTGTCGGGGCGTTGCGCAGGTGGAGCGGCACTGGTTGGTTGCCCGTCTGTCGTGCGAGTGCAAGGGCTTGGTCAATAGCCAGATAAGCGGAGTTGCTCTTTGGCGACGTGGCAAGATAGACGCAGGCTTCTGCGAGTGCGATGCGTGCCTCGGGCCATCCTATCTTCATCACCGTGTCGAAGGCGGCGTTGGCGAGGAGCAGGGCGTTGGGGTTGGCGAGTCCGATGTCCTCCGAGGCGGAGATGACGAGTCGGCGTGCGATGAACTGCGGGTCTTCGCCGCCTTCTATCATGCGTGCCATCCAGTAGAGTGCTGCGTCGGGGTCGCTGCCGCGTATGCTCTTTATGAAGGCCGAGATGATGTCGTAGTGCATCTCGCCCTGTTTGTCGTAGGCGAGGGGGTTCTGTTGCAGGCGGCTCTCCACGAGGGCGTCCGTAATCTCTACCGTCTCGGTGGACTCCGACTCCACGACGAGCTGCAGGATGTTGAGCAACTTTCGTGCGTCGCCGCCGCTGAACCTCAATATTGCGCCCGTGTCCCGTAGCTTTATGTTGCGTTGCTTCAGCTCCTCGTCCGTCGTAATGGCGCGGTTGAGCAGTTCGAGGAGGTCGTCCTTCTCGAGGCTTTTTAGGATGTACAGTTGGCAGCGCGAGAGCAGCGGTCGGATTACTTCGAAGGAGGGGTTCTCCGTGGTGGCTCCGATGAGGGTCACCACGCCTTGCTCCACGGCCCCGAGCAGTGAGTCCTGCTGCGACTTGGAGAAGCGGTGGATCTCGTCGATGAAGAGGATTGGCGAGGCGGCGTTGAAGAAGCGGTTGCTCTTGGCCTTCTCGATTACCTCGCGCACGTCCTTCACGCCGCTCGTCACGGCGGAGAGCGTGTAGAACGGGGTCTCCAGTTTGTGGGCAATAATCTGCGCCAGCGTTGTCTTGCCGACTCCCGGAGGTCCCCAGAGAATGAACGAGGAAATGTGTCCAGAGTCAATCATGTTCCGGAGTACGGCGCCCTTTCCGACGAGGTGCTTCTGTCCTATATATTCGTCCAGCGTCTTAGGCCGGAGTCTTTCTGCTAATGGTTGCATCTTTTACGTATGTAGTCTTAGGCCAGAACAATGTTGGCTGGAACTCCCAAGTTGTGGTAAATGTTGCGTGCAATGTCAAAATTGATAGCTCTGCGACCATGAAGAATGTCGCTCAAGGTTGTTGTTGAGACACCAATGGCTTTTGCAGCATCCTTTTGCTTGTACCCTTTACTTCTAAAGGCAACTTTGATAGCCGCAATCAAAGAAGGTTTTACTCTCCAGGGGTGTGGCTCAGTCTCACATTCCCAATTATAAGCAGCTTCACTCAGAATCTTTAACTCCTCCTGGTCCACCTCATCAAGCATATCCATGCCACCCAACTCGGTTCCCTTCTTCAAGAGAGCTTCTATGCGCTCATCTATTTCATTGTATGTTATTTCGTCTTTGATAATCATATCTATATGTTTTTTATGTCCTTTATTTTGTCATACTCGGCATGAGTGCCAACAAATCTTATATGAAGAAAACCTTGAAAGAACACCACAATGGTTACTAGTTTGAATTTGTTGCCGGAAATGTTGAAGACGTATCTGTCATTGCCAACATAGTCCGCTGACGGAAACGCTTCTTTTAGCTCTGCATGATTTTTCCATTCCGTCTTTTCAACATATTCAGCCCATCTCATTAGAGCATCTTCTGCATCTGGGTGTTTCTTCCCAAAAGCTTTTAGCAATTTAAACTTTAATATCTTCATTAGTCTTAGTCTTTGACGATGCAAAAGTAAATAAAAGTTCTCAAAATACAGAACTTTTTTGTGTGGAAATATGTAAATATTTGTAATTTACTTACAGAACTGTGCGAAAGCGCAGGTTTCGCAGTGCTTTGCTATTGGGGTTGGGCGGAACGGGGTGTTGATGTCGAAGATCTCCTTGATGAGGGCGCTTAGCTGCTCCTTGTAGGCTTGGGAGTAGACGCTGATGTCCATCACGGGGTGGTTGTCCAGCGACAGGATGGGGTCGAAGTCCTCCTTGTGGGCGGCCTGTACGAAGAGGAGGCCTGTGGCTACGGGCTGGAGCCCCGACTTCTGGGCCGAGAGGATGGTGGCGTAGAGGAACGCCTGGAGGTAGTAGTCGGAGTGGTTGGCGATGTTGGCGGGGTCGAAGATTTCTTCTACGGACTTTATCTTCGACGAGCTGCTGGCGCGTCCCGTTTTGTAGTCGATGATGCGTAGGAGCGGCGTGCCGTCCGGTCCCGTCACTTGGTCTATGCGGTCGGCGATTCCACCTACGGCGATGGGGTGCTCCGACCCGTCGGCGAGCGTCACGCTGGTCTTGTGGTAGAGTTTGTCCTCCACGCCGACGACGGTGAGCGGAGCCAGGGAGCGGTCGTAGGAGAGCATGTTGCGCATGAAGCGGATTATCATCTGTCTGTTTATCAGCTGCAATCCGCCAAGGCGCGGTGTGGGTCGGTGGTCGTCTTCTCCTATGTTAAATAGCTCAGTGCGGAAGGCGTTGTCCACGAGCTGCTCAACGGTCGTGTTGCCCTTGGCGAGCAGTTTGTCGAAGAACTCTCGCGGCAGTTCGCGTCCCAGATACGGGCGGTAGAGACACTCCGCTGCCCGGTGGAATATGTTGCCGAAGGTGCGCTGGTCCAGCTCCTCCTCGTCGGTCTGGTTGTTGTCGTCGATGCCGGCGATGTTCTTATAGTAAAACTGCAACGGACAGCGCAGGTATTTGCCCAGCGCAGAGGGCGACAGGTGTCCCTTGGCGAGCATCCTGTCGATGATGTCCTGCGTCTTCGGAACGTCCTGTTGCGCAATCTTGCTGACGTTCTGTCCGGCTTCGAGAGCCAGCCGTTTGATGGGGTGGCGGTACTCGGCGAGCATCTGTAGCATGAAGCGGGACATGTCCCCCGTGTGTCCGAGGTCCGCCGTGCTATTGTAGCTGATGCTGACGTCTGAGGCACGTTGCAGCAGACGGTGGAAATAGAAGGCGTAGATGGCCACTTTGTTGTCGATGGTGGTCAGTTCGTACGCCTTGCGTATGGAGTGCGGGATGAACGACGAGTCGCTGACCTTGGCCGGCAGGTTGCCGTCGTTGCACGATAGGAGCAACAGGTGGTCGAAGTCGAGGTTTCGGGTCTCCAATACGCCCATCACCTGAATGCCCTCGATGGGTTCACCGTGGAAGGGAATCGTCGTGGTGTTGATAATCTGCTGGAGCAGCTTCTGGAATAGCGGAGCCTCGATGCAAATGCCGTTGTCGGCGACGAGCTGCTTCATGCGGTTGAGCAGCGTGTACATACGGTAGAGTGCCTCGGCGGTGAAGTCGTCGTGGGGCACGTTGGCAGCCTGCGCCTCGTCCGTCTTTTCTGAGGCGGCAAGGGCCAGCGCCACCGTCTGCACGAGCCAGAGCAGGCGCGAGATAATCTCCTTCACGCTCGTCTTGTCCGCTAAGGGGGCGAAGAGCTGCGTGAGGTTGTCGTCGACAGAGAGTTCGCTTATGGTGGGGTAGAAGATGGACTTCTCGTTGAGGCTGCTGCAGAGCTCCTCCGCCTTGGGGGAGATGAACTTGGCGTACGGGTGGCGCAGGATGGCGTTGACGGTGTGGAGCGTGTAGTGTCCGCCGCGCTGCATCAGACTGATGGCTATCATGACGAGGGGCGTCACTGGCGACTGGTTGAGCGGATAGCCCGTGGTGATGTTGACGTGCTCCACGGCCGGGGGCAGGCAGTGCAGCACGGTGGTGAGGAGCGACTCGTCGGCCATCACGATGGCGGTGCGTCGGCCAGCGGCAATGCGTTCCAGGGTGAGCCACTGAGTGACGTAGCGTGCCTGGATGTCCTCCGTTGAGGCGGTGATGAAGGAGATGTCCTTTGGCTTCGCAAAGTTGCAGTACGCCTCGGAGTCGGCAGGCAGTTCGTTGGGGAAGTGCTTGAGGTACTGGGCAATGTACTTGCCCGCCTCGCTCCTCATGTAGTAGTTGTCGTAGTCCCAGTAGAACTTGGCGCGTCCCTCCTTCTGGTAGTAGGAGAAGAAGGTCTGCTCTACGGGGTTCAGCAAGTTGAAACCTACGAAGACGAGGGTGGTGTTGGCTGTAGAGTCCTTGTCTGCCGCACCGTCCAGCGTCCTCTGCTGCAACTGCTCCGCCACCTGCCTGTACAGTAGTCCCTCGTAGGCGATTCCCTTGCTGGTGAGTCGCTGGCGGTAGAGCATATAGATGTCGTAGAGTTTGCTCCACAGATTGAGGAAGCGCTCCTTGAGCTTGCTGTTGTGGTCGGGGGAGAAGTTGCTGAAGAAGTGCAGCAGGG
This sequence comes from Oscillospiraceae bacterium, assembly GCA_963588475.1. GTDB lineage: Bacteria > Bacteroidota > Bacteroidia > Bacteroidales > Bacteroidaceae > Prevotella. Next base: position 22,869 of record CAVAHD010000006.1, read on the forward strand.
CGTTGTGCTGCTCTTGGGTGAGGAAGTCGACGGCGTCCATCTCGTGGAAGTCGCTGAGGTTTGCGAACACCTGTCGGGCGTTTGCCATGTGCTTGTCCACGTCGTCGAAGTCGCTGAGCATCAGTTCGCCCCATGCGTAGAACTGGTCGAGCGTCTCGTCGGAGTTCTTTACCACTTGGAGGTAGACCTGGTGGAGCTCGCTGACGAGCATTATGTGGTCGGCAATCTCCAGTGTGGACTGCTCTCGGAAGAGTTCGCTGATGGTGATGTACTGCGGGCTCCATACGGGTGCGTTGCAGATGTCCTGCAGCGCTTTGTTGAAGAATAGTGAAGCTCGTTTGTTAGGGAAAACCAGCGTCACGTCGGCCAGGTTGCCGTTGTGTTTGCGGTAGAGGTCAGCCGCAACTATGTCGAGGAATGTTTGCATGAGTCAGTGTGGGTTAGATGGCAACGATTTCGTTTCTGTTAATGTACCAGAGGTATCCGTGTACGTTGGGCAGTCCCATCTGGGTGAGCAGTTTTACGTAGCAGGCTACCTGCTCGTGGTAGCCCGGGTGTGGGTTGCCGAACTTGAAGTCGATGACGATGGTCTCCTTTCCGTCCGTAATGACGCGGTCGGGGCGCTGCTCTCCCTCTTTGGGGAGTATGATGCTGCGCTCGTTGTAGACGCGCCAACGGGCGGAGAACCAGTCCTTCACCTGCGGGTCGGCAAACTTCTGGCGCAGGGTGTCGAGGAGGCTCTCCTTGGTGAGAGAGTCGTCGTAGAGCGTGCCGTCGAACTCCATGCGCTGCAGGGCTGGCTCCAGGTCGTCCAGCGTGCGGATGGTGGAGAATATCTGGTGCATTACGGTGCCCATGCGCACCATGCGCTGACGGTCCGACTCGTTGGCGCAGTCGTCGGCGAAGCGTCGGCTCTCGTTGCTCTGACGGTATTTGCCCTTGCTGTCGAAGGAGCTGATGCCTACGGAGACTGGCGTGTTGACTGGCGTGAAGACGTTTGTGCTCGCCGCCTTTGCCTTCTTCTTCTCCACGTCTTGCATCGTGCCGAACGTGAGGGTTACCGATTCCGTTGGCGTGGCCGCCTTCTTCGTCTTCTTCTTGCCGTCGGCAGGAGCTTCGCTCTTCAGTCCGCTGACGTGGACCGGCACGCCGGTTATTTCCGCTGGCAGCTGCTCCAGGACCTTCTGAATGAGTCCGTCGCACTTGCTTTCCACTTTGGCGTCGCGCTGTCCGAATATGAAGAGCGAATGCCCCGCACGCGTCATTGCCACGTAGAGGAGGTTGAGGTTGTCCACGTACGTCTGCACCGTCTCGTCCAGCCCCTCGTCCTCGTAGATGGAGCCTTGGAGGGTTTTCTTGCTGGTGTACGTCACGGGCAGCACTGGCAGGTCGCTGAAGGGGGCTACTTGCGGGTTCACCCAGATGGTGCTGCCCTGTCGGGAGAAGAATTCCCAGTTGCAGTAGGGCAGCAGGACGTGCCGGAACTCCAGTCCCTTACTCTTGTGGATGGTGAGGAGGCGGATGCCGTTAGTGTCGGAGGAAGAGATTGACATCTTGAAAATGTCCGAGTCCCACTCCTTGATGAAGTCCTCGATGACGGGCGTGGTGTTTGCGCAGAACTCGTGCAGCTTGTCCATGAAGCAGTTCATGTAGGCCGCCTGTCCGTCGGCGTTGCCGTTTATGGAGAAGAGCACCATGAGCTGCTCGGCCATGTCCGTGAGAGGGAGCGTGAGGAGTTGTCGGTGCTTCTCCTCCGTGAAGTCCTCGGGCAGCATCTTCCAGATGTCGTCGCCGTAGAGCGTGGAGTCGTCCGTGGCTTGCCGCAAGATGCCGTTCCGGTAGTCCTTGGCCAGCGTTGCCAGCGAGATTGCGTCGTCGGGGTGAGCGAGCACCTTTATTGCGTTTACGATGACGCGCACGGCTGGCGAGGCGCTGAGTTGGAACGCCTCGTCCGAGATGACGTGGTAGTCGCTGTTCTCCCCGATGTATTTTGCCAGCGCCTTTATCTCCCTTCCGTTTCTAGTCAGAATGGCGATGTCCCCGGGGCGTTCTCCTCGCTCCACGAGGTAGTGTATGGTTTCCAGCGTGAGGGCCGGGATGTTCTCCATCTCGTCCTTCGTGAGCAGCTCTATGTGCACCATGCCAAAGGGGCTGTCTTTCTTCCCGTCTGGAATGAGCTGCTCCACGTCGGCGTATGCTCTCTTCAGTTGCGAGGCCCACACGTCGGCACGCACGGACGCGTCGGCGCTGACGATGTCCTCCGTGACTGCTGCCGCCACCTTGAAGAAGGCGTTGTTGAAGGCCACGATGTTGTGCGACGATCGGTAGTTCGTCTTGCGCGGCTGGTGGTCCAGCTGTCCGTCGCGGAATTCCTTGTCGATGTCGTTGAGCAGTCGCCAGTCTCCGGACCGGAAGCGGTAGATGCTCTGCTTCACGTCGCCCACGATGATGTTCTGGCTCAGACAGACGTTGTCGTCCGTCTGCGGCTCGGCGTTGCTCATGCACTCGTTGAGCAGCGTCTTGAAGTTGGCCCATTGCACTACGCTCGTGTCCTGGAACTCGTCAATCATGATGTGCTCCAGGTAGGCGCCAATCTTCTCAAAGATAAACGGCGAGTCGTCCTCGCCAATCATCTCGCGCAGGAACGACTGCGTGTCGCTGAGCATGAATCGCTGCACGTCCTCGTTCTGGCGGTGGGAGGTGTCCTCGATGAATTTCAGCAGACGTATGTTGTTGATGTTCTGCAAGGTGATCTTAGCCGAATTGTAGCGGCGGTAGTCGCGGCTGCGGCTTTCCTCCACTTTGTTGATCAAGGGGATGAGCGTGGAGTTGGCCAGACTTACTATAGTACCGTAATTCGGAGACTTGCCCGTGCACCATTTCGATGGATTCTCCCGTGCCTCCGCCACTCGTTTGCCCACGATGTCGTCGTCAAATATTGCGGCGGCCAGTTTGAAGAAGTAGTTGGCGGCGCCGGACTTTCCGAAGTAGAAGTCGTCCACGGTAAGCCCCGCTGCCTCCATGGCGGCTGTTCCCTCCTTGCCCATCGCCACGTACTTCTCCCTCACCTCCCGGACGATGGCGGAGAGGGTACGCTTGAACGTGGAGAAGAACTTCTGGTCTCCGAGCACGTGGTCCAGCGCCTCGCGGTTCTGCTTGTATTCCTCCTCATAGATGTTCTTGCCGAACTTCTTTATGGAGCCAATGGGGTTCCACCCCTTGTCGTCCTCCACGTTGTCCTGGATGTACTCCATGACGATGTCCATGAGCTGCTTGTTCTCCGCCAGCGAGTCGATGATCTCGTCCACGGCCTGTTCTATCACCTGCTCCTGGTTCAGCCCCACGCGCAGGTTGGGGTTGAGCTGCAGTTCGCGCGCCATGTTCTTCAGCACCGTCTGGAAGAAGGCGTCGATGGTCTGCACGCGAAAATAGTGGTAGTTGTGCAGCAGGTTGGTCATGGCCTTGTGCGCCTGCGATCGGACGAACTCCGGCGTGGCGCTGAGGTCCTTCGAGATGACGTCCATGTAGGCTTGCGAGTCCGGCAGACCGTTGGCCAGGCCGTAGAGCTGTGAGAGGATGCGCATCTTCATCTCGTCCGTCGCCTTATTGGTAAAGGTGACGGCGAGGATGCTACGGTAGGCTTCCGGGTTGACAATGAGCAACTTTATGTACTCCACGGCGAGAGTGAACGTCTTGCCGCTGCCGGCGCTGGCCTTGAATATTGTTAGAGGAGCAGATGGTTTCAAAGTATTGTGGCAATTATAAATTTTACTAAAATTATTAGCAAAGGTAAGATATTTTTTTGAGAAACGATGGAAAAATTGTAATTTTGCGCAAAATACAAACTAAAAATGCTCAAATTTCTGTCCTTGGGCAGCGGAAGCAGTGGCAACTGCTACTTTCTTCAGACTGCCAACGACGCCCTCCTCATAGACTCAGGCGTAGGGATACGCACCATCAAGAAATATCTACGCGAATACAACCTGAAGTTGGACGACGTCAAACGAATACTGATAACCCACGACCATGCCGACCACATACGCTCGGTGGGGGTCTTGAGTCAAGAACACAATCTCCCCGTGTACGCCGTCAAGGAGGTGCACGCCGGAATACAGCGCAACTACTGCGTCACCAGGAAAGTGCCCGCCGAGAACGCCAAGATGATAGAACGCGGCGTACGCATCAAGCTGGGCGACTTCAGCGTGACCCCCTTCGCCGTGCCGCACGACAGCTCCGGCAACGTCGGCTACTGCCTCGAAGTGGAGGACGTCACGTTCTGCCTGATGACCGACGTGGGCCACATCACCGAGGAGATGAAGGAGTACATCGGCAAGGCCAACTACCTGGTGCTCGAGGCCAACTACGACAAGGAGATGCTCGTCAACGGCCCGTACCCCTACCACTTGAAAGAACGCATAAAAGGCGGCAACGGACACCTCTCCAACCTCGAATGCGCCGAGGCCATCGCCAACTACGCCACGCAGAACCTGCGCCACGTGTGGCTCTGCCACCTCAGCGAGGAGAACAACCACCCCATACTGGCCCTGAAGACCGTAGAGCAGACCCTACGATCCTACGGCATCATACCCGGCAAAGACTTCATGGTGGAAGACCTCAAGCGCAAGACGCCATCAAGACTATACGAACTAACATAAAAACAATTGCAAAAGAAGACAACTGAAAAAAAAGATGAAACGCATATTTTTTACAACCATAGCCCTCGCCAGCATGACGATGGGACTCCAGGCAGCCCCGCAGGCAGAATTTGAAAAGACGACCCAGAGCTTCGGCACCTTCTCCGAGAGCAGCCCCGTGCAGAAGGTCACCTTCCCATTCAAAAATACGGGCGACGCACCCCTCGTCATCAACCAGGCCGTAGCCTCCTGCGGATGCACCGTGCCCAAATACACCAAGACCCCCATCAAGCCCGGCGAGAGCGGCGTGATAGAGGTCACATACAACGGAGCCGGAAAGTTCCCCGGCCACTTCAAAAAAGCCATAACCATAAACACCAATGGCGTCCCCAAGGCCATACGCCTCTACATAGAAGGCGACATGACCGCTGCCGACGCAAAGTAGAGTATGCTATCATTCACCAACACAGAAAAACAAACGGCGCTCGATCTCATCGAAGACCTGCGCCACCGTGTCGCCTCCACCCTCCAAGAGGGTGACGAGGATAAATTGCGCTGTATCTTCTTCGACGTCATGAACGCCGGGAAGGTGCAGCGCGATGCTTTTGGACTCAACCCGCTCCTCCTGGCCATACAGACCGCCCTCATCGCCGTGGAGGAGATAGGACTGCGCCGCGACGGCCTCGTCGCCACGCTGCTCTATCCCCTCGTCCTCAGCCAAGAGATGTCGCTCGACGAGGCAAGCCGACAGTTCGGTGAAGGGCCGCGCACCATCCTCAACGGACTGCTGCGCATACAGGAGCTCTACAAGAAGACACCCGTCATAGAGACCGAGAACTTCCGCAACCTCCTCCTCTCCTTCGCCGAGGACATGCGCGTCATCCTCATCATGATAGCCGACCGCGTCAACATCATGCGGCAGATACGCGACGCCACCGACAAGGAGGCCCAGCAGCGAGTGGCCGAGGAGGCAAGCTACCTCTACGCCCCCCTGGCCCACAAGCTCGGACTCTACAAGCTGAAGAGCGAACTGGAGGACCTCTCCCTCAAGTACCTCGAGCACGACGCCTACTATCATATTAAGGAGAAGCTGTCCGCCACCAAGCGTGCGCGCGACAAGTACATAGAGGACTTCATCGGGCCCATACAGAAGAAGCTCGAGGCCCTCGGGCTGAAGTTCCACATGAAGGGCCGCACCAAGTCCATCCACTCCATCTGGCAGAAGATGAAGAAGCAGAAGTGCCCCTTCGAGGGCGTCTACGACCTCTTCGCCATCCGCATCATTCTGGACTCCGAGCTGGACAAGGAGAAGATGGAGTGCTGGCAGGTCTACAGCGTCATCACGGACATGTACCAGCCCAACCCCAAGCGTCTGCGCGACTGGCTCTCCGTGCCCAAGAGCAACGGCTACGAGTCGCTCCACATCACCGTGCTCGGACCGGAGAACAAATGGGTGGAGGTGCAGATACGCACCGAGCGCATGGACGAGATTGCCGAGCGCGGACTGGCAGCCCACTGGCGCTACAAAGGCGTAAAAGGCGGAGGAGGAGGCATCGACGAGTGGCTCGCAGCCATACGCACAGCCCTCGAAGCCGGCGACGACATGCAGGTGATGGACTCCTTCCGCCGCGACCTCTACGAGGACGAGGTCTTCGTCTTCACCCCCAAGGGCGAGATACGAAAGTTCCCCGTCGGCTCCACCGTCCTCGATTTTGCCTACCGCATACACTCCCGCATAGGCAACCAGTGCGTGGGCGGCAAGATAAACGGCAAGACCGTGCAGATGCGCGAAGTGCTCCACTCCGGCGACACCGTGGAGATAAAGACCTCCGCCACGCAGAAGCCCAAGCAGAGCTGGCTACAGATAGTGAAGACCTCCCACGCCCGCGGCAAGATACGCCTGGCCCTCAAGGAGTCGCAGGCCAACGAAGGCATCTTCGCCAAGGAGCAGCTCCAGCGGCGCTTCAAAAACCGCAAGATAGAGCTCGACGAGAGCCTCATGCAGCAGCTCATCAAGAAGATGGGCTACAAGGAAGTCTCCGAGTTCTACGTGGCCATCACGCGCGAGCAGCTCGACATCAACACCGTCATCGAACGCTACCTCGAGATGAAGCAGCGCACCGAGCAGGGTGCCGGCAGCCAGCAGGAGACCGTCGTGCAGTCTGCCGAAGGCTACCACTACGAGCAGCAGGCCAGCGAGGTGAAGCAGCGCGCCGACGACACCCTCGTCATCGACCGCGGCATGCGCGGCATAGAGTACACCCTGGCCAAGTGCTGCAAGCCCATCTACGGCGACCCCATCTTCGGCTTCGTCACCGTCAGCGGAGGCATCAAGATACACCACGAGAACTGCCCCAACGCCGCCGACCTCAAGTCGCGCTGCGGCTACCGCATAGTGCGTGCACGATGGAGCGGCAAGGGACAGACGCAGTACAACGTCACCCTGCGCGTCGTGGGCAACGACGACATCGCCATCGTAAACAACATCACCTCCGTCATCTCCAAGGAGGACAAGATAACCCTCCGCGGCATCACCCTCGACAGCAACGACGGCCTCTTCCAGGGCAACATCACCGTGCAGCTCGAGGACACCTCGCGCCTCGACGCCCTCATCAAGAAGATACAGGGCGTGAAGGGCGTCAGAGTGGTGCAGAGAATGTAGAAACGTTTATAAATAAGGTAAAAAGAAAAAAAAGAAAAATGTCACTCATACTGTATCCCGTGGACCAGCCCCAGGAGCTCTGCCTCGCCTTCCGGGGCAAGGACGTGGTGCTGACCTCGGACGGCCGACTGCCGTCGTTTGACGAACTGAATGAACTGCAGGACAAATGCCGCACCTACGGCTTCCTCGCCGAGCCCGAATACGGCTTCTGTGCCCTGGGCATAGAGACCGACGAGGAGCTGCCCGCCGGCTTCACCACCCAGCAGGTGCGCCTCTACAACTGCAATCGCAGCGAGGACATCTCGCTCCGCCTCCTGCGCGCCAAGGCCCTGCTCCACTGGCACCAGCAGCTGCAGTACTGCCCCAAGTGCGGCACGCGGCTCGCCACCCCACACCCCACGCTGACGGCCATGCAGTGCGCTGAGTGCGGTGCCGTCCACTTCCCGCGCATCCAGCCCTGCATCATAGTGCTAGTCAACAAGGGCGACAAGCTCCTGCTCTGCCGCCACGTGCAGCGCCACCAGACTATCTACGCCTGCGTGGCGGGCTTCATGGAGGCCGGCGAGACGGCCGAGCAGACCGTGCACCGCGAGGTGCTCGAGGAGACGGGGCTCACCGTGAAGAACCTCAAGTACTTCGGTTCCCAGAGCTGGCCCTTCCCCGCGCAACTGATGATAGCCTTCACCGCCGAATACGAGAGCGGTGAACTCCACCTGCAGGAGGACGAAATAGCCGACGCCAACTGGTACTCCCTCGACCGTCTCCCGTCGCTCCCGCAGCCCGGCTCCATAGCCTACGAGATGATCCACGACTTCATCCGGCGGCACGCTGGGGGACTCTAATGAAAATTTTTTAGGACTTTAATGCCCGTTAATTGACCATTAATTTTATCCATTAATAATATTTACCATCCGGATGAAGCTCTGGGGTGATTAAGGTTTTGAAGCCTTAATGGACAGAACAAAAGTTCCAGTCTACAAAATATTAATGGATAAAAATTAATGGCGCACCTGCATAGTTCCGTGGGAGTACCTATCCCCAGATACAGCAGAGCCTATACATGAAGAACTTTACATCGACAACCCCATGGAGCTGCGCTCTGAAGTTTTTGACCTTAGAGTTGAATGATTCAGCAGAAGCATTAGTTGAGAACTCCACAAAGTAATTGAGAACACCCTCTTCCTTGAGTTTGATGGTGTCCCTCGCAGCCTTCACCTCTCTCAGTGAGGATGCCTTGACATTGTTGTACCATTCGTTTAGCTTTACCTTGGCGGTGGTTGGATTCAGTGACTTGTCCTTGAATATCGCCCTAAAGCTGCACAGGAGACCATGGGCCTCTTTGATTTTGGGGTATTTCTCGAAAAGGACTTCTGACCTCTTCTTTTGGGCCTCTGTCCATTTGTCTCCACTCTGCAGCAACATGTTCCTGCACTTTCTCAACAAGTCTATTGGGGTGTCTCCATTGGACAAAGTGGTGGGTACATACTTGGCGTTGGCACGTATTGGCTTGCGGCCGCGTTTCTTTCCCTTGTAGTTCTTTGGGTGCTTCTCCGCATACTTGTTGCGCCGTTTGGCATTTCTCAGCAGTCGCTTCTTGAAGGCTGACTTCTCCCTTTTCTCCTCCTTCACCGCCTCACGTTTGCACTGCAAGCGGATTTCCTCCGTGGCGTCGCCTACAATCTGTACGGAATGGAAGCAGTCAATCGTAATCCTCGCATTGGGGAACACTGCCTTGGTAACAGCACTCATGACATCGGAATGGTCCATGGTGACTTCTACAACCGCCATACGGAGCTCCTTCGGTATCTTCATGAGTACCTCAACGATGTCCGCCACCTTCAGTCCCTTGACATAGGCAACGAGTGTATTCCCCAATGAGCGAGCGGTAACCGGCATAGAGTCCATCATCTCCTTTTAAAAAAGCCGCTAGTCCAGGGGAATAGCGGGTACCTTCTGCATAAAGGGGATAGGTGCTGAGCAACACATTCTTTCCGTCCTTGTCCAGCCAACGGCGGCGACGGATATGGAGCAACACCTTACGGTCTTTTATTGGAAAATCCTCCACATTGGTGGGTTCCGTAAATCCATTGGCACGAAGGTCTTGTTCTTCGCTTGCGCGGTTGTCCAGCTCGTCAAGGTAGATGTGAAGGACACTATGATAGAGCCTGTCCATCTTTGTATTTAGTGGCAAATGTACGACTATTTCTACAAAGTATCAAGCTTTTCGAGGAATTTAACGATGGTGCAATGGTCCAATAGAGTCTTTACACGTTGGCGTAGAGCAAGTTGTCTAGGGCTATGGCTACTCCGTCCTCGTCGTTGGAGAGGGTTACGTAGTCGGCTTGCGACTTTATCTCTTCGGCGGCGTTGGACATTGCTACTCCTACGGCGGCCAGTTTTAGCATGGAGAGGTCGTTCCATCCGTCGCCGAAGGCAATGAGGTTGTCCTTGGTTAGGTTGAGACGCTCCAGCAGACGCAGTAGGGACTGGGCCTTGTCTATGCCCTGTGGGACCAGCTCCACGAAGAAGGGGGCGGAGCGGTAGATCTCCATTCTGTCGCCGAGGATGTCTTTCAGCTCCTTGTCGGCTACGGCCATGTTGTCCGGGTGGCCCGTCATGAGCAGTTTGGTGGGGTGCGTGCCTACGTGGTCGAGGATGTTGTCCACCTGCTCCACTGGCATCTTGTTGATGCGAGCCTCCTCGCGGACGTATTCGTCGTCGGCTATTTCGGTCACTATCGTGTTGCCACGGTAGCCCAGAAGGGCGTACTTATGCTCTCGGGCGTAGTTGTGCAGAATGGGCAGCACGTCCTCCGGCAGGTTTTGCGAGAAGAGCACTTCGCCCGTCTTAGCGTCTACGATGTTTCCACCGTTGTAGGAGAGGATGAAGCCTCCGTTCTTGTCGAGGTCCAGAACCTGTGCTATTGGTACGATGCCGTACGTAGGGCGTCCTGATGCCAGTATGATGTGGATGCCGTCGGCCTGGGCGCGCATCAAGGCTTCCCTGGTGCGTGGGGTGACTATTTTGTCGGAGTTGGTGAGGGTGCCGTCAAGGTCGAGGGCGATGGCACGGAATGGAGTAGTGTTCATGTTGTTCCTTTTTATTGGTCGGGGTTTTCTACGAATCCTTGGTACTGTGGTTCCAAGGCAGAATTGATGGCTGCGTAGCTCTCTTCCATCAGGCGTTGTATGTTTTCCACCCCTTGCGAGGTAGGGAAGATGGGCTTGTGGATGGTGAGTCGCAGCGGATGGTGCTTGACGAACTTGTGTCCCTTCATTCTCGGCATTACGTCGAACGATCCGTTGATGGTGAGCGGCACTACGGGCAACTGTAGTTCGTCGGCCAGTGTGAATGCTCCGCGGCGGAAGATGCCCATGTGGCCCGTGAAGGTGCGTGCTCCCTCGGGGAACACCATGAGCGAGGCGCCGCCCTTCAGTGCAGCTTCTGCGCGGCGGTAAGTGGCGCGTACCTTTCCGGCACTTCCCTTGTCTACGTAGATGTAGCCGGCGTGGCGGCATCCGGTGCCGAGGAACGGAACCTTCTCCAGCGCACGTTTCATCATCCAGCGAATCTCCACTCCGAGGTAGCCGCAGACGAGGAAGATGTCGAACGACCCCTGGTGGTTGGCAACGAAGACGTACGACTGTCCGGGGCGGATGTTCTCTCTGCCTTCCACCGTCACGGACAGCAGCGAGGTGCGTATGATGACCTTTGCCCATACGCGTCCGGCAAAGGTGCCCCACCAGTCGGGACGGGTGAGCAGGCCGAGCGAGAACGGCAGTTTGGCGCGCAGCCATCCAGCCGAGGTGCACATGATGACCATCGTGGAGCCGGCCCACACCGTAGCCAGTAAGGTGACGGGGGCGAGCACGATGATTTGGTATATTCTATATAGAAAAGAAATCATAGGATTGTCTTGTGGTGGGGGCACGGAGCGTCTTAGTCTCTGAATGTCAGTCGTTGCCCGTGAATGTTGTCGTGGAAGGTGCCGTTGTCGTAGACCAGTTGTCCGCTGACTACGGTCTGCACCACCCTCCAATGCAGCTGCATGTCCTCCATGGGGCTCCACTGGCATTTGCTCTGAATGTCGTCCTTCGTGACGGTCCACGGGGTGTCCATCGACCGTACGATGGCGATGTCCGCCTTGTAGCCCTTGCGCAGGAATCCGCGTTTGCTTACGGCGAACAGCGTGGCGGGGTTGTGCGCCATGAGCTTGACGAGCTGCTCGATGCTGAGCACCCCTTGGCTGGTCAGCTCCAGCATGCATGGCAGGGCGTACTGCACCGATGGCATCCCGGACATTGCCTTTGCCGCTCCGCCCTGCTTCTCTTCGATGGCGTGCGGGGCGTGGTCCGTGCCGATGGTGCAGATGGGCGACTCTTCCGAGACGGCTTTTCTGAGAGCAGCGCGGTCTTGTGCACTCTTAATGGCGGGGTTGCACTTGATGAGTGCGCCTACGGTGCGGTAGTCCTCGTCGCAGAAGGTGAGGTGGGCCACGGTGGCTTCGCCCGTGACGAGCTGTTGTCTCTGCTCCGTGAGCAACTGCACCTCCTCCTCCGTGCTGACGTGTGCGATGTGCAGACGTGTGTCGTGCTTCTGTGCCAGTTGCAGAGCCAGTGTGCTGCTCTTTATGCAGGCTTCGCGCGAGCGGATTTGCGGGTGCAGGATGACGTCTGGGTCGTCCGTATGCTGCTCCTCCTTGATGCGAGCCATGTTGGCGTTGATGGTCTCTGTGTCCTCGCAGTGAGCCATGAGCGGCAGCTGGCGGTCGTGTGCCAGTTGGAATATGCTGTCGAGAGCCTGCCCCTTGTCCACGAGCATATTGCCCGTGCTGGAGCCCATAAAGAGCTTAATGCCCGGAATGTCGTGTGCGTCCAGCGAGCGTAGGAAGTCGATGTTGTCGTTGGTGGCCCCGGGGAAGAACGTGTAGTTGACGTGCATCTTCTCCTGTGCGATGCGGTGCTTCTCCGCCAGGGCGTCGGCATCGGTAGTCTGCGGCTTCGTGTTGGGCATTTCGAATACCGTGGTCACACCGCCGTAGGCAGCCGCGCGGCTTTCCGTCTCCATGTCAGCCTTATGTGTGAGGCCCGGCTCACGGAAGTGCACGTGCGTGTCGATGATGCCGGGCAGCACGTAGCAGCTCCCAGCGTCGATGACGCTGTCGAAGTCCGCGTCGCGGAAGTCTTGTGTAGAGATTTCTACTATAGTGTCGTCCTCAATGACGATATTTTGCTTGCCCTTGCTGCCCTCGTTGACGAGGAGTCCGCCTTTGATGAGTGTACGCATAGAGAGATGAGGGTGTTATTTTTCTGTTCGTTTGTCGGTGCTCAGTACAAAGATGTCTTCGTTTGGTCGCTTCATGAAGTAGCGTTCGCGCGCAATGCGCTCAACGCCTTTTTCGTTGACCTTGAGTGCGTTCAGTCGGAGCGAGTCCCGTTCGTAGTCCTGCTCCAACTGTGTCAGTTCGGCCTGCAGCTCGGATATTTTCATTTGGTAGATGAAGTATTTGCGCAGGCTGTTTTCGTCCGTGACACCGATGACGAGTATTCCTATCGTGAGAGTGATGAGATATTTATGTCGGGCCAAGTAGGACCAGACGACATTTATTTTCTCCATAATAAGTTGGTCGTTAGTTCGTTTGTTTCGAGGACAAAATTAATAATAATAATTCTAACGGCAAAGAAAAGCTGGTGTTTTTCTTCGCCAAATAATCCATTGTGCCACTCCGCGCATGAAAAGGTAGGCATTGAAGGCCAGCCAGAGGGCGTGGTTCTGCATCGTGGGGAAGAGGGTGAAGTATATGAGGAAGAAGGCGACTGCGCCGGACATCGTGCCCCACATCATCCCCTTCGTCTCGGTGAGCCCCACGAATACTCCGTCCCATACGAAGGCTGCCACGCCGCAGAACGGGATGGCCCACGCCCACGGCAGATACGGCTTGGCAACAATGCGGATGGTGGCGTCGTCGGTAAGCAAGCTGAGGAAGGCGTCGCTGCCTGCTACGTACAGTAAGGTGTAAACCGCAGTCAGCGCCATCGCCCATCGCCACACGCCACGCAGGGCCATGCGGAACCTCACGGCATCCAGCGCCCCGTAGAACTTGCCGCAGAGAGCCTCGGCGGCAAAGGCGAAGCCGTCCATGACGTACGTATAGAGGATGAAGAGCTGCATGAGTATGGAGTTCACCGCCAGGATGTCTGCGCCGCTTCTTGCGCCGGCTTCAATGACGTAGAGGTTGACGGCTACGAGGAACAGCGTGCGGTAGAACAGAATGCGGTTGACGGCGAAGAACCGCTTTAGGTCGGCGAGCCTTACCATGCCGCGCCAGTTTACGCCCCGCAGAATGTGAGCGTATTTCATGCGGAGAAGCAGCGCCGCCATCAGCACGCCGCACCATTGGGCAGCCAGCGTGCCGAGCGCCACGCCCTCTATCTTCATGTGGAAGACGTAGACGAGGCAGAGGCTGACGAGGATGTTGACGATGTTCTGCGTGATGCTGACGCACATGGGAATCTTCGTGTTCTGCATGCCTACGAACCACCCGTTGAAGGCGTACATGGCCAGGGACGGCACGGTGCCCCAGATGAGTATGTAGTAGTACGTCTGCACCAGCCCCACGATGTCCTCTCCGGGGGCCAGAAACCACATTGCCAGTTGGAATATGGGCCACTGGAGCAGCACCAGCGCGAGGGAGCAGAGCAGGCACGTCAGCTGCGACTGCACGAGTATTCGGCAGACCTCCAGCTTGTCGCCCGTAGCCCCTTCCGTATAAGCCGCCCCGTAGGCCTGCGCCGTCATTCCGCCCGTGCCGAAGCGCAGGAAGGCGAAGAGCCAGTAGGTGATGTTGAATATCATGGACCCGACGGCGATGGCGGCCATGTAGCGTGCGTCGCCCATGTGTCCCGTGATTGCCACGTCCACAAGCCCCAGCAGGGGGACCGTGATGTTGGAGACGATGGACGGGAGAGCGATGTGGAGGATTTGTCTGTTCACCTTCAGTAGTTTGGTTTATTCCCCTTCCGGGTTCATTTTCTTTAGCACCCCCATGGCTTCCTTCACGCTGCTGACGTTCTTGACGACGAGGCGGTTGTGGCCGCCCACCACCTTGAAGTCGCAGTATTTGGGATGGGTGGAGACGTAGTTGAGTATTGCCGTGAAGAATCTGCTCTTGTAGAAGATGCTCTGCTCGTTGCTGACGAACTGCATCTGCATCTGGTGCTGCTTCAGTATGAGACGCTCGCAGCCCAGTCGGCGGCCCAGTCGGCGTAGCAGCACCACCTGCATGAGTTCCTCGCCCTCGGGCGGCACGGGACCGAAGCGGTCCTCCATGCGCTGGCGGTATGCGTCGAGGTCTGCCTCGGTCTGTATGCTGTCCAGTTCGCGGTAGAGAATCATTCGTTCGCTGCTGCCGGGGACGTACGTGTCGGCGAAGTACATCTGCAGGTCCGACTCCACGTTGCAGTCGTCCACGAAGTCGTCGCCCGTGAGGTTCTCGCCCTCCTTCAGCTGTTCGGCGTAGAGGTCCTGGAACTCGTCGTTCTTCAGCTCGTTTACCGCCTGCGAGAGAATCTTCTGGTACGTCTCGTAGCCGAGGTCCTCCATAAATCCCGACTGCTCCGCCCCGAGCAGGTTGCCCGCTCCACGGATGTCGAGGTCCTGCATGGCCAGCGAGAATCCGCTGCCCAGTTCGGAGAACGTCTCCAGGGCTTCGAGCCTCCTCCGGCTTTCGGTGGGCAGGTAGGCGAGTGGGGGAGCGAGCAGGTAGCAGAACGCCTTGCGGTTGCCGCGTCCCACACGTCCGCGCATTTGGTGGAGGTCGGAGAGTCCGAAGTGGTTGGCATCGTTGATGATGATAGTGTTGGCGTTAGGCACGTCGATGCCGTTCTCCACGATGGTGGTGGAGAGGAGCACGTCGTAGTCGTGGTTGATGAAGTCCATGACTATCTTCTCCAGTTCCTCGGGCTTCATCTGTCCGTGTCCTATGGCAATGCGGCAGTCCGGCACGTGGCGCTCTATTATCTCGCGCATCTTCTCGAGAGTGGCTATGCGGTGGCAGACGAAGTAGACCTGTCCGTCGCGGCTCATCTCGAAGTTGATGGCTTCCGTGACGAGTTCCGCTGAGAACGTAGCCACCTGCGTGTCTATCGGGTGTCGGTTTGACGGCGGCGTGCGCATGATGCTCATGTCCCGTGCGCCCATCAGCGAGAACTGCAGCGTTCGCGGAATCGGCGTGGCAGACATGGTGAGCGTGTCTACGTTGCTCTTCAGCTGGCGCAGCTTCTCCTTAGTGGAAACGCCGAACTTCTGCTCCTCGTCGATGATGAGCAGTCCGATGTCGTGCCATTTGACTGACTTCGTCAGCATCCTATGCGTGCCAACGAGGATGTCTATCTTGCCGTCCGCCAGGTCCGCCAGCACGTCCTTGGTCTGCTTCGTGGTGCGAGCCCTCGAGAGGTAGTCCACGCGTACGGGTAGGTTCTTCAGTCGCTTGGAGAACGTCTGGTAATGCTGGAAGGCGAGCACCGTCGTAGGCACGAGCACCGCCACCTGCTTCGAGTCGCACGCCGCCTTGAATGCCGCGCGCACCGCCACCTCCGTCTTGCCGAAGCCCACGTCTCCGCAGACGAGGCGGTCCATCGGTCGTGCCGCCTCCATGTCGTGCTTCACGTCCTGCGTAGCCTTCAGCTGGTCGGGCGTGTCCTCGTAGAGGAACGATCCCTCCAGTTCCGCCTGCAGATACGAGTCGACGGAGAAGGCAAACCCCTTCTCGTGGCGCCGCTTGGCGTAGAGCTTTATGAGGTCGCGCGCAATGTCCTTGATGCGCGTCTTGGCCTTCTCCTTGATGCGCTCCCACGCCCCCGTGCCCAGGGTGGACAGGCGTGGTGGTTCGCCGCTGTCGGCGCGGCGGTATTTGCTTATCTTGTAGAGGGAATGGATGGAGACGTCCACCTTGTCGTTCTTCTGGTAGACGATGCGTATTACCTCCTGATAGCCCGTGGTCTCCGTGCCGTCGGCATTTCGCGTCTTTGTAGGCACGCGCACCAGTCCTCCGAACTTTCCGATGCCGAAGTCCACGTGCACGATGAAGTCTCCCGGTTCCATCTCCTGCAGCTCCTTCATCGTCAGCGCCATCTTGCCGCGTTTCGCCGTCTGCGCCTTCAGCTGGTACTTGTGGAAACGCTCGAAAATCTGGTGGTCGGTGAAGAGGGCCAGTTTCAGGGCGTGGTCTATGACCCCCTCGTGCAGCGTCCCCTTCACGGCGGTGAACTTCATCCCCGTCTTTATGCTCCCCAGAATCTCCGTGAGACGCTCCTGCTGCTTGTCGCTCTCGGAGAGCACGCAGACGTTGAAGCCCTGCAACTGCAGGTCCTCGAAGGTCTGGGCGAGCAGCTCGAAGTTCTTGTGGAAGAGCGGCTGCATCGTGGTGTTGCCCGAGAGCGCAGCGGTGGCCTCGCTCTTTTGGGTAGCCAGCGAGTCGAGAGCCGAGTGTTCGCCCGCGCCCGTCATTTCGATAATTTTGAACCCCGCTATCAGCTGCTTGAACACGCTACCCCGGCAGAGGTTGAGGCTGGCAGTCAGCTCGCGCACAATCTCGGCCTTCTCCATCTCCGTTGCGCCTACGGTGCGGTCGGTCAGCGCCTGGTTGGAGAAACCGTCCTTATAGATGAAGTCCACCGCGTCTACGGTGTGCGTGATGTTCTGTACGATGATGACGGTGTCCTTGGGCAGAAACTCCAGCAGCGGAATCTTCTCCGTCTCCGTGCGCGATATTTCCGGCACAATGCTTACGGAGTCCTGCATCTCCAGCGACAGCTGGTTCTCCACGTTGAACGTGCGCAGCGAGTCAATCTCGTCGTCGAAGAAGTCAATGCGGAACGGCTCCTCCGAGCTGTACGAGTACACGTCCACGATGCTTCCCCTCACGGCGTACTGCCCCGGCTCATAGACGTAGTCCAGCATGCGGAATCCCAGCTCCTGCAGCTGCTTCTCCAGCCTCGAGGGCTGTATGGTCTGTCCCCTTGTCAGGGTGATGCACCGCTTGTCCAGGTTCTTCTGCGAGATTACCAGTTCGGCCAGTGCGGCAGGGTAGGAGACCATCACGAACGGCGCCCCGTCTGCGATGCGCGTCAGAGCCTCCGTGCGCATTATCTCGTTTGCCGCGTCCTTCTGTCCGAACTTCACGGCGCGTTTGTAGCTCGACGGGAAGAAGAGCGGCTGAATGGGCTTAAGGTCTTGATAGAAATACCCAGCCTCGTCCGCATCGTTCAGAACGAAGAGCAGCGGCACCCGTACGTCGTCGGCCACCGCCATCGTGTTTACCGCCACGGCCGACTGCGTAAGTCCTCCCAGCGAGGCCCTACGTATCTTCCCGTCCTTCAGCAATGCCGCGTACGCTTTACCTTGAGCATGCCTGGCATAAAGTGCCAAAATGTCTTTTATATCCATCTGTGAGTGTTATCGATGCTAATCTTGGCAGCAATTTTCATCCTCCAAAATATTTCGACCTGTACGGTTGAACTAGTAATATCTGGAAGCTCTCAATTCATCAGCCACCTGTGTCGTTGTCTTCCCGTTCTCCCATTCTCCCGAGAAACAAGTTCTGAGGTCTGGCCTGACTCTTTCGTCTGTAGTATTTGAGCGTATCGTAACCACGAGTTTAGATATGATATCCAACTTGTCATCGTCGCTCAATCTTGCCAACATCGGCATATGTTATTGTGTCGGGCAGCCTTTTTTATTGTTGTATGCGTGTGCTCTTTTACACCATGCAGGAGTAGTGGTCTACTACGCCGAGGACGTGGCGGGACTCGTCGGTGACCAGGACCATGTGGATTTTGTTTTGGCGCATTACCTTTAGGATGTCCGTGACCTTCGTGGTGAGGGAGACGCACTTGGGGGTGCGGGTCATGATGTCGCTGACGGTGTGGTCGAAGAAGGCGGCTTGCCATTTCTCCATGGCGCGGCGGATGTCGCCGTCGGTGATGATGCCGGCTAGGGTGTTGTCGTCCCGGAGGGAGATGCCGAGGCCCAGGCGACCGGCGCTGACGCGGATGATGGCTTGGCCCAGGTGGGTGTCCTCGGGGATGATGGGGAGGTCCTCGGAGCGCATGACGTCGGCGGCGGTGGTGAGCAGGCGTTTGCCCAGGGAGCCGCCGGGGTGGAACTGGGCGAAGTCGCGCGGCTGGAAGTGGCGCAGCTCCATGAGGGCGATGGCAAGGGCGTCGCCCATGGCGAGGGCGGCGGTGGTGCTGCTCGTGGGGGCTAGGTTGAGGGGACAGGCCTCCTTGGCTACTTTGACGTTGACGTGGCAGGTGGAGTATTTGGCCAGGAGGGAGTCGGGGTTGCCGCTCATGCCGATTATCTTGGCTTGCATGTGGAGGATCATGGGGATGAAGCGGAGGAGCTCGTCGGTCTGGCCGCTGTTGCTGAGGGCGAGGACGACGTCGTCGGAGGTGATGACGCCGAGGTCGCCGTGGTACACGTCGAGGGGGTTGACGAAGACGGCGGGGGTGCCGGTGCTGGAGAGTGTGGCGGCTATCTTGGCGCCTACGTTGCCGCTCTTGCCGACTCCGGTGACGATGACTTTGCCCTTGCACTGGAGCATGAGCATGACGGCGTGCTCGAAGCTTTCGTCGAGCTGGGGGATGAGGTCGAGGATGGCCTGGCCTTCGTCCTGCAGGGCTTGGGTGGCTATTTCGAGGATGCTTTTCATAGGAGTTGGCGGATGAGGGGTTCGAGGTCTTTCAGATAAAGCATGTTGGGACCGTCGGAGAGGGCATGGTCGGGGTCGGGGTGCACTTCGAAGAAGTAGCCGTTGGCTCCGAAGGCTTTGGCGGCGAGGGCCATGGAGGGGACGAAGCGGCGGTCGCCGGAGGTGGTGCCGCCTCCGCCGCCGGGGCGCTGCACGCTGTGGGTGCAGTCCATGATGACGCGGGGGGTTATCTGGAGCATGTCGGGGATGTTGCGGAAGTCGACGACGAGGTTGTTGTAGCCGAAGCTGTTGCCGCGCTCGGTGAGCCATACGTCGGCGTCGGGGCCGGCGGTCTCGCGTACTTTCTGCACGGGGTAGCGCATGTCTGCGCCGCTGAGGAACTGGGCCTTCTTGATGTTGACGGCCTTGCCGGTCTGGGCGGCTGCCACGAGCAGGTCGGTCTGTCGGCAGAGGAAGGCGGGTATCTGGAGTACGTCGACGACGGCGGCGGCTTCCTTGGCCTGCCAGGCTTCGTGGATGTCGGTGAGAAGGCGGAGGCCGTACTTGGCCTTTACGTCGGCCAGCATCTGTAGGCCGCGCTCTATGCCGGGGCCGCGGAAGGAGGTGATGGAGGTGCGGTTGGCCTTGTCGAAGGAGGCCTTGAATATGATGTCGGTGCCGAGGGCGTGGTTGATGCGCACGAGCTGCTGCGCCACGGTGTCGAGCAGCTCGGCTGACTCGATGACGCATGGTCCGGCGATGAATAGTGGGGTTGTAGTCATAGATAAATAATGAGTGGGTGGATTACTTCTTCCAGAATTTCTTCGTGATGTCGGTGAGGTGTCCGTTGTGGCCTACGTGGTAGAGCCGCTGGTTGGTGGTGGGCTTGTTGAGCGGTCCGTGCGACTCGAGGTAGGGGCCCAGCTTTATGTAGTCGAAGTGGTTGAGGTCGATGTCGGGGGAGAGTAGGGCTCTTCCACTGTACCAGCCGACGGCGAGCTTGGGCCAATGTGCCTTTATCCATGCTGCGAGGGCGTTGACGGCCTCGGGCTCTGCGTCGCCGCCCATGAGGCAGACGCACGTGATGTCGTCGCCGTACTGGCGGAGCAGCTCGCCCATGGACATGGGGTTGAGGGGCTCGCCGATGTCCTCCCAGAGGTACTGGCTGTGGCAGCCGGGGCAGCGGCAGGGGCAACCGGATATATTGACGGAGAGCGTGACCTCGTCAGGAATTTCCTGAAAGACCACGCCCGTGTTTACGTATTTCAAAAGTGTATGTGTTCAAAAATTAGAGTGTTTTCTACTTAGCCTACCTGTGCGTCGCTGGCCTGCGCGTCGCCCATCTTGTTTGAGCCGGCATAGAAGCGTCGCTCTGCCTCCTTCTGGCGTGGAGCGGAGAAGTTGCTCACGCGCTTGAGGTAGCCGATGATGCGGGTCATGTAGTCGATGTTTGTAGACTGGCATGAAGGGCACTGCTTGAGGTAACGCTTGTCGATGTGGCCGCACTCGTTGCAGATGGTGTTGGGGATGTTGAACGTGAAGTAGTTGCAACCTTCCTTCGCTGCTACGCGGAGCAGCTGCTGGTACTGCTTCTTGGAGAGGTGCTCCTCGAGGTTCATGTGGAGGGCTGAACCGCCCGTGAGGTGCTCGATGTATGGTGCGCCGTGCAGCTTGAACTTGTCGATGATGTTGAGCGAGTCGTCCTCTACGACGTAGAAGTAGGAGTTGTAGCAGTCGCGCGGTACGAAGTAGCCGTCCTCGCGGTCCCACTTGGCGTGCTTGACGCCGACGTTCTCGGCCGGAATCATCTCGCAGTTGAAGAGCACGTCCTTGGAGCGGTACTGCTTGTTGTACTTCTCTACGATGGACAGGATGCCCTGTACGAACTCCTTGTACTGGTCGTTGGCGTTAATCTTCAAGCCCATGAACTCGGCAGCCTCCACGAGGCCGTTGACGCCGATGGTGAGGTACTGGCGGTTCATCGTGATGTAGCCAGCGTCGAAGAGTGGCAGCATGCCGTGGGCCTTCAGCTCCTTGAGGTTCTCGTCGTAGGCGAGCTGCACTTTGTGGCAGACGTCGATGACGTCGGCGAGGAACTCCTTGTAGTCCTTGCCGTTGTTGACGGCGTACTGGATGCAGCGGTTGAGGTTGACGGTGAGCACGGACTTGGATCCTGTGCTCACGCCGCCGGCACCGAGGGTGTAGGAGAAGCCGTTGTCCTGAATCTCGTTGCGCAGACGGCAGCAGGAGGAGAGGGAGTCGGCGTTGTCGCTCATGTAGGTGAAGAAGGAGTGGCCTTCGGCGTACATCTGTGCGGTGAAGTCGCCCCATTCCTGGTCGCGGCACTCGCCGTTGTCAGCGAGCAGCGCCATGGTCTCTACGGGGAAGGTGAGGACGGTCTTGCAGCGCTCGGCGTTGAACCACGTCATGAAGCGCTTCTGGAGCCAGGAGAGGCCGTTCCAGTCGGGCTGCGAACCGTCGGGGAAGTAGAAGTTGCCGAAGAGGGACTCAAAGTAGTACTTGTCGTAGTAGGCGATGTTCCAGAACACGGCCTGGAAGTTGCGTGCTCCCGTAGGCTGGTTGATGGAGTAGACGATCTGCTCGAAGCAGTCGGTGATGATCTTGTCGATGGTGCGCTGGCGCAGGGAGAGGTCAACGACCTTGTCGGCGTGCTGGTAGTAGTCGAGGCCGTACTCCTTGCCGATGAAGTAGTTCAGGTACATGAGGAACTCTGGCGTGGCGCACGCGCCGGAGAGCATGGAGCTGACGATGAAGACCATGTTGATGAATCCGCCGCAGAACGACTTGAGGTTTGTGGGGGCAGAGGAGTTGCCGCCGATGGCCGTGGTGCCGCCGATGAGCCATGGGTACATGGTGATGGAGGCGCAGTAGGGGGCGATGGAGGTCTCGTCGTTCTTGTAGATGAAGTGGTGGTCGAGCAGGTCGATGTACTTGTCTGCAAGGTCCTTGCTGAACATCTTCTTGATGCGGTTGGTAAGCAGACGACGGTTCAGACGGATGAAGTTGGACTTGGGGAGCTCGCCGATGAGGGTTGCGATGTTTTTGTGTTCTACGTTTGCGTTTGCGTCAAACTTTGAACCCGTAGCAGCGTTGGCTGCTTCCATGTAGTCTGTCAAAAAGTTCAACTTCTCCAAAGTCTCGCGGTCCTCGAGATGGCTCTGACGATAGAGCATGAAGCCCTTTGCTACTTTATAGTATCCTTCGCGCATGAGAGCTTCCTCAACCTGGTTCTGGATGTCCTCGACGGTCATGTCGTCCGTCACGTCCAAGTGGCTGATAATCTTAGAGATGCTTGCTACGTTGCATGATTCGCCAACGGCGTCGAAAGCCTTGAGAATGGCGTTCATGATCTTGTCGAGAGAGAAGACGTCCTTGGAGCCGTCGCGCTTTGTGATAGAGAATGTTTTGATTTGTACCATGGAGTGAGTAGGTGAGTTTTATGGTTTACTTTCGATGTTTGGGGTTGGTGGAAGTTGTCCGTTTTGGAAAACTTTTCGATTTGAAATTTTGAAAAAGTTTTCCGTTTTGGGAAACTTGTGGGTTTATCCTGTTTTGTTTCTATTCCAAAAATCGACTGCAAAGTTAGTAATTATTCTCAACATATCCAAAGCCTTTTGCAAGAAAAAAAAGTAGGCAAGCAACCGCCTGGTGTTACTTGCCTACCGTAATTGCACCATTCACAAAGTCTTACATCATTATCTTGCAGTAAAAAATATTTTCACCTCCATGGGCCATTCTTGACCTATCATAATTTTGCTGTTTTGGCGAGCAGGTAATGGTCGAGAATGGTGATGGCGGCCATTGCTTCTACGATGGGCACGGCACGCGGCAGGACGCAGGGGTCGTGGCGTCCACGGGCCTTGAGGGTGGTGGCGTTGCCCTCCATGTCTACGGTGGGCTGCTCGCGCAGTTGGGTGGCTACGGGCTTGAAGGCCACGCGAAAGTAGATGTCTTCGCCGTTGCTGATGCCGCCCTGGATGCCGCCGCTGTGGTTGGTGAGGGTGTGTATGCGGCCGTCCTCGTCGGTCGTGAAGATGTCGTTCTGCTCAGAGCCGCGCTGGGCCAGTCCCTGGAAGCCCTCGCCGTACTCGAAGCCCTTGACGGCGTTGATGCTGAGCATCGCCGAACCGAGGGACTGGTGGAGCTTGCCGAACTCGGGCTCGCCCAAGCCTACGGGGCACCCCTTGACGACGCACGTGATGGTGCCGCCGATGGTGTCTCCGGCCGCTTTCACGTCCATGATGAGGGCTTCCATCTCGCGGGCCTTGTCGGGGTCGGGGCAGCGGACGACGTTTGTCTCGGTGAGGGAGAGGTCGTACTTGCGGTAGTCGCTGTCCAGGGCTACCGGGCCTACCTGTGAGGTGTAGGCCTCTACGGAGATGCCCAGTTGGCGTAGGGCGAGTTTGGCGATGGCTCCTGCTACGCAGCGTCCGATGGTGATGCGTGCTGAGGAGCGTCCGCCGCCGCGATGGTCGCGGATGCCGTACTTCTGCTGGTAGGTGTAGTCGGCGTGCGAGGGACGGTAGACGCAGCGCATGTTCTCGTAGTCCTGCGAGTGCTGGTTGGTGTTGCGCACGAGGAAGCCGATGGGGCAGCCCGTGGTCTTCCCCTCGAAGATGCCGCTGAGCAGCTCTACTTGGTCGGCCTCGTTGCGTCCGGTGGTCACGGCGCTCTGTCCGGGGCGGCGCCTGGCGAGCTCGCTCTGTATGAAGTCCGTGTCGACGGCGATGCCGGCGGGCACTCCGTCGATGACTCCGCCGACTCCTGCGCCGTGGCTCTCGCCGAAGGTCGTTATGGTGAATAGTTTACCGAAGGTATTCATGTGGTGAATTGTGGTCTGTGATGTTGGAATGTGTTCTAGACTGTTTACGGTCTGTTTTCCGGGTTTGCCGTGGTTGGCTTAGTGGCAACCGCCGCAACCGCCGCCGTTGCATCCGCCTTCGCCTTCGCTGTGGCAACCGCCTTCGCAGCCTTCACCTTCGCTGTGGCAACCGCCTCCGCAACCGCCGCATCCGCCGTGGCAACCGCCGCCGGACATGCGGTTGATGATCATCTGAATCTCCTCGTTGCTGGCTTCGCGACACTCGGTGACGCTGCCCTGGAAGTTCAGCTCGCAGCCTGCAAGGGGGTGGTTGAGGTCGATGCGCACCTTGTCGTCGGAGATGGCCAGTACGTGGCCCATGAAGCGGTTGCCGTCCTCGTTCTGGAGTGGGATGATGGCGTCGACGTAGACGTTCTCGCTGTCGAACTTGCCGTTGGGGGAGAAGATGTGCTTGTCCAGCTCTATGATGCGCTCGGCGTAGTGGTCGCCGTAGGCCTCGTCCTTGCTGAGGGTGAAGTCGAACGTGTCGCCCTTGGCCAGGGTCTCGATGTGTTTTTCAAACCCCGGGATGGTGGTTCCGAAACCTGTGATGAAAACGAATGGGTCTGAAGCTGGTGCTTCCTCTTCCATGTTGCGTACGCCGTCCTTGATGGTGAATAGCTTGTAGGCTATTTCGTAGTATTTGTTTGTCATTTATATAAATAATGTGTATGTTGTTCGTGTCTTGGTTTTGCAAAGGTACTAAAAAAAATGTATGTGGGCAATAATAGCTTGTCTTTTCTCAAAATCTTTATATTTTTGACTATTATCAAGAATTATGTTGTGTACGCCCACAAAGTAGTGTAACAATTTGCAGAAAAGTAGCAAAGTGCGTAATTTTGCACTCGTAAACACAAGGGTAACGGATATGTAACAGTATCCTGGAAAAATAGGACTCTAAATTAGTCCCAATCTCAATAGGATTATGACTCTGAGGGGTAGCTAATTTCCCACTAAAGGCTTAATCGCTATGCCCAAGAGTTGAAAAGTAAAAAGATTTTTTAAGGTGGGTAGTCCGCTTCGACTTAGCTGAATTCGTTCGGCGACGGTTGAGCGGACTTTTTTTGTTGGGTATTGTTTTTATCCAAACATTTCCAGGTACTTCTCCTGAGTGCCGTCAATGTGCCAGGTGGCGGCGGTGCCTGTTTCCATGGGGCGGCCCTTGCGCATGAGCCATATTTGGTCGGCGACGGGGAGGGACTGCTCTAGGTCGTGGGTGGAGAGGAATATTGTCTTGCCGCATTCGTGGGCCAGTTTGCAGAGCAGCTGCATCATCTCTACTTTGCTGGGGTAGTCGAGGAAGGCTGTCGGTTCGTCTAGGAAGATGACGGGGGTCTCCTGCGCCAGGGCTTTCGCTATCATCACCTTCTGCCGTTCGCCGTCGCTGAGGGTGCCGGTCATTCGCTGTGAGAGTGGTTCGATGCCTGCGGTCTGCAGGGCGTAGTCTATCTTCTCGTTGTCCTCTGGGCGTAGTCTGCCCCAGAAGTCGGTGTAGGGATTGCGGCCGATGGCGACGGTCTCCCTTACCGTCATGTTCTGCAGGTCGGGGCGTTCGGTGAGCACGACGCTGACGGTCTGGGCCAGTTCGTGCGAAGTGTATTCGTCGGCGTCGCGTCCGTTCATGGTGATTTTCCCGTCAAGCTTTGGTTGGAAGGTGGAGAGGGTGCGGAGTAGGGTGGACTTGCCCGAACCGTTGCTGCCCACGAGACACGTCATTGTGCCCCGTGGGATGTGTGCGTTGATGCCGCTCGCCACCACGTCTGTGTGGCGACCGTGCTTGTAGCCTATCGATAGGTCTTGGAGGAATATCATTTGAATGTCTACTTTATAGAAATAATATTGAATGCCTTCTTATAGTTTTACTTTTACCTTCTTGCCCTCTCCTTCGTTGCCGATGCGGTTGACGGGGGTGACGATGTAGACGAACTTCTCCTTGCCGTTTTCGTATGGGAGATTGTACCACGACTGGCTGGTGATGGCTACGATGCGCGAGGCGTCGTCGGTGTTTATCGGCTCTTTCCTGCCGAACTTGTAGACGACGTACTGCGTGGCCTTGTCGCGCCAGTCCTTGCTCTTGGGCTCTTGCCAGAAGAGGGTGTAGCCGTCGCTGGTCCATGTGGCTTTGGGCTTCTTCACCTTGGCTGGAGCTTTAGATTCCATGAACGACATGAGGGGTTGCAGTACGGGACGCGTCCAGTATCTCGTGCGCAGTTGTGTGCCGTAGCCTCCGATGTTGTCTACCGCAGCCTTGGCGTACCAAAGCACGGTGCCCTGCACGTTGGCGGCCTCGTCGTGGAGTCTGTACTTGGCACCCATCTGGTTGACGGCGGGATTGTTCTGGTCTGCGTACTTCGCCGTGCGTTCTACGTCCTCGCCGATGTAGAGCGGGCGACCGCCGGCGTTCTCGTCCCACCAACGGATGAGGGTGCTGTAGTCGGCTGCCGGGTGGCCTATCTGCCAGTAGAGCTGGGGGACGCAGTAGTCTATCCAACCCTTGTTCACCCACAGGAGCACGTCGGCGTAGAGGTCGTCGTAGTTCTGCAGTCCGTTGGTCTGGGAACCGACGGGGGAGCTCTTGGCGTTGCGGTAGATGCCGAACGGCGAGACACCGAACTTCACCCATGGCTTAGTGGCGCGCAGGGTCTCGTAGAGTTGTTTTATGAAGAGGTTGACGTTGTCTCTGCGCCAGTCGCCGATGTTGCTGAATCCGCGTGGGTCGGCGGCGAAGTCTTTTGCATCGGGGATGGCTTGCCCCGGGGCAGGGTAGGGGTAGAAGTAGTCGTCGATGTGCAGTCCGTCCACGTCGTAGCGTTCAACGATGTCGGCCGCCACACGGCAGATGTAGTCGCGGTTTTCCTGTTTGGCAGGGTTGAGGATGTAGAGTCCGTCGTACTCGAAGACGAGGTCGGGTCTCTTCACGGCGATGTGTTGCGTGCAGAGCTGGTGGGTCACTTTCGTCTTGGCGCGAAAGGGGTTTATCCATGCGTGCAGCTCCATGCCCCTTTTGTGGCATTGGTCAATCATCCATTGCAGGGGGTCCCAGTATGGGGTGGGTGCCATTCCCTGTTGCCCCGTGAGCAGTCGGCTCCATGGCTCGATGGTGCTGGGGTAGAGGGCGTCGCATTCGGGGCGCACCTGGAAGATGATGGCGTTGACGCCGTCCTTCTGCAGTTCGTCGAGTTGGTAGGTAAGGGTCTGCTGCATCTGCGCGGTGCCGATGCCCTGAAACTGTCCGTTGACGCATTGTATCCAAGCTCCGCGAAATTCGCGTTTCTTGATAGTCTGCGAGTAGGACAGGTTGATGGAAAG
This sequence comes from Oscillospiraceae bacterium, assembly GCA_963588475.1. Lineage (GTDB taxonomy): Bacteria > Bacteroidota > Bacteroidia > Bacteroidales > Bacteroidaceae > Prevotella. The sequence continues at coordinate 50,048 of CAVAHD010000006.1, forward strand.
AGCTAAGAGTAATAGTAGGAATAGTCTTTTCATGAATTTATAAAAGGGGTATTTAGTTTTATATTAGGACGATGTTTTGTAGAACCATAAATTTGTAGAACCATCCAAAAATGATTTAGACTGGGCCGTCGGCACTTGGCAGAGAGGTTTCAGACGCGCAGTTGCGGCTGTCTCGTTTCAAGTACCGGGAAGACCCAGTCTAAACAGTCTTAGTTATTTACTTTGTATATAAATAATGTAATGGTCACTCTTACAGTTCGTCGAAGTTTACTTCTTGTTCCGTAGTTGCGGGTTCTGTTGGTTTGTTGCCTTCGCCGGGGACGCTCTCTATAGGATTGCCGTTCTCGTCGATGAGTATTTCTTCCTCGAAACCACCCAGAGAGTCGGTGTCTATGGTGTCGTTGCGGCTTCTTCCGACGTAAGAGCATTCGTACATGCTGCGGTCGATGTCCGTGCCGTCAGGCTTCTGGAACTTGCCGTGGTACTTCTGGAATGCAGGGTCGCCGAAGACGGATTCGAGGAAGTAACCGCAGATGGGCAATGCCGTTCGCGAACCCTGTCCGAGTGCTCCCGTGCGGAAGTGTATGCAGCGGTATTCGCCTCCTACCCATGCGCCTACTACGAGGTTGGGTGACACTCCCATGAACCATGCGTCGGAGTGGTTGTTGGACGTACCTGTCTTGCCTCCGAACTCCGTGTCGGTGTACTTGCCAATGTACCCCCACAGACTCTGTGACGTGCCGCCGCTCTCGCGCAGTCCGGCTTGCAGGAGCTGCTGAACGAGGAATGCCGACTTGACGGTGATGGCCTGTTTTGTCTCCGTCGGCGCGGTGTAGATTTCCTTGCCGTTGCGGTCTACGATGCGCGTGATGAGGATAGGCTCTTCGTGTGCCTGGCCGTTGTTGCTGATGGTGCTGTAGGCGTTGACCATCTCAAGCAGCGTCACGTCGCTCGAACCGAGTGCCAGCGACGGAGCATCGTCCAGCTTGCTCTTCACGCCCATGTTGTGCGCCGTCTCGATGATGTTCTTTATGCCCATCTCCTGTCCGAGACGCACGGCAACGGAGTTGATGCTTCGGGCGAAGGCGGTGCGCAAAGGCATGGAGTCGCCGGTGAAGTAGCCGTTGGCGTTGGTAGGGGTCCACGTCACTTCTTCCTTCTTCTGTGCGTCCCACACCTTCATGGAGAAGTACTCGTCGCGGCGCTTGTCGCAGGGGGTCAGTCCCTGTTCCATCGCTTCGGTGTAGACGAAGAGTTTGAAGGTGGAACCCGGCTGGCGCATGGCCGTCACCTTGTCGTACTTCCAATGGTCGAAGTCGATGTCGCCCACCCAAGCCTTTACGTGTCCGCTCTGCGGTTCCATGGCCACGAACGAGCAGTGCATGAAGCTCACCATGTAGCGTATGGAGTCCATGGTGGACATTTCCTGTTCTATCTCGCCCTTGTCGTAGTCGAAGAGCTTCACGGTGTGGGGTTTGTTCAGATAGTAGTCGATGGAGTCTGGCTGGCCGGAGTATTTCTGCTCGAGGTATTTGTAGACGGGCTGCTGCTTGGCAATGTCCTCGATGAAATTGGGGATGACCTGGTGCTTCTCGTCCTGCCAGGGCTGCTGTCCGCTCCAATGCGACTTGAAGTTGCGCTGCACCTGCATCATCTGCTTGCGTGCGGCATCCTCGGCGTACTTCTGCATGCGAGAGTCGAGGGTGGTGTAAATCTTCAGACCGTCGTTGTAGAGGTCGATGTCCTCGAGGTTCTCGTTCTCGGCGCAGAGCTGCTTTATGTATTTTGCGATGGCCTCGCGAAAATACTTTGCCTTACCGTCGTAGTTGTCTTCCACGTTAAATTCGGAGACGTCGATGCTGACGCTCTTGAGCGAGTCGAAGCGCTCGTTGGATAGGTCGCCGTGTGTGCGCATGTTGTCCAGCACTACGTTGCGACGCTTCAGGGAGTTGTCTGGATGCGAGATGGGGTTGTAGTACGTGGTGGCTTTCAGCATTCCGACGAGTACGGCAGCCTGCTCTGTCTTCAGCTCCTTCGGCGAGCAGTTGAAGTAGGTCTTCGCTGCCGTCTTTATGCCGAAGGCGTTGTGGCCGAAGTCCACGGTGTTGGCGTACTGCACGAGGATTTCCTTCTTGCCCTCGGTGCGTCCCTTCGTGGCGGCGAAGTAGAGTTCTAGCTTCATGGCGGTAATCCATTCCTTCGTCTTCATGATGAGGATTTTCACACCGGGAATCTTGCCTACCAGTCCCGTGCTGTACTGTGTACGCACGCGGAACATGTTCTTGGCCAACTGCTGGGTGATGGTCGAAGCGCCGCGTCCTCCGTGTCCGGTGGCTGCGTCTTTTGCTGCGCCCAACAGACCGAGCGGGTCGATGCCCCAATGGGAGTAGAAACGCTCGTCCTCGGTGTCGATGAGGGCTTTCCAGAACTCAGGGTTTACATCGGCGTACTCCACCGGCGTGCGGTTCTCGTTGAAGTATTTGCCGAGTAGCACTCCGTCTTCCGAGTAAAGCTCCGACGCCTGGCTGGTCTTGTGCTCGCTGATTTCCACCCATCCCGGCGACTTGCCGAAGAGCCAAAAGAGGTTGATGTCTACGGCTCCGAGGTATAGGATAAATGCCACGCAGAGCGACGCAACTGTCGTGGCAGTCTTGATGTACCAAGGGCGCCCTACGTAGCAACCTTTGTACCATGTCCAGAACTGTTGTAACTTCTCGGCGCAGAGCGCGAGAATTTGCTTTATCTTTTTCATGCTTTAAATTGTATAAAAGGCGGCAGCGTGTTTTGTTTTTTTTGTTTAGGTCTGCCGTTATAGTTGCTCCAGGGTTTTCTCCACGTACGCTACGATGTCCTGGTACTGGTCCGGATGAAACCATTGCATCTCCGTGTCGCGTTTGTACCAAGTCTGTTGCTTGCGTGCGTACTGTCGTGTGTTGCTTTGTATCTGTCTGACGGCCTCTTCGAAGGGGATTTCTCCGTCGAAGTATTTGAACATCTCTTTGTAGCCGACGGTGTTCAAGCCGTTCTCGTTTCGGTGCACGATGTTGTTGCGTGCTTCTGCCTCAAGTCCGTCGTCCACCATCTGCAAGACCCTCGCATTTATCCGTTCGTAGAGTTCCTCGCGGTCTCGTGTTAGTCCTATCTTAATGGTGTGGAACGGCCGTGGCTTCTTTTCGCCCGTGCGGAACGAGGTGTACGTCTTGCCCGTCTGATGGCAGATTTCCAAAGCGTGCACCACGCGCCGTGGGTTGTTCTTGTCTACGATGGCCCAATGTTCGGGGTCTAGCTTCCGCAACTCGTCCACGAGGGGTGGGAGTCCTTCCGTAGCCAGTCGTTCCTTCATCCAAATGCGGATGTCGTCCCGTACGGTAGGGATGTCGTCGATGCCGTTGCACACGGCGTCAATGTACATCATGGAGCCGCCAGTCAGGATTGCCAACGGCTTTTTATGGAGAGCCTTCACGTTGGCCGTCTGCTGCTCTTTTATCTCGGCAATGGTTTTCAGCACGTCCTGCTCATACATGGAGGCAGAGTAGTAGTCGCCCACGTGGTGTGTAGCCACGAAGTGGTGGCGCACGCGTTGCTGTTGTTCTGCTGTCGGTGCGGCAGTCCCTATGGGCAGTTCGGCAAATATCTGCCGTGAGTCGGCATTGATAATGTCGACTCCAAAATGTTCCGCCATGCGCAGGCACAGTTCTGTCTTTCCCACGCCAGTCGGACCGGTCACAACAATCAGAGTGTTGTCTTGCATTCTGTCGCTCTTAAGTCTTATCTGATGATGCCGCGCGAGGCGGTCTCGATGAAGTCGAGTACGTACTGTATCTCGGGTGTTACCTGCATCGTGTTCTTTACCTCCTCGAGGCCTTCCTTTATGATGCCCTTGGAGTAGATGGTGTTGTAGGCTTCGCGTATGGCCAGTATTGTCTCGTTGGAGAAGCCTCGGCGGCGCAGTCCGATGAGGTTCAGTCCGGCGAAGCGGATGGGCTCTTTACCTGCAATGACGTACGGCGGGATGTCCTGCGAGGTGCGGCTGCCGCCCTGTACCATTACGTATCCGCCGATGTGTACGAACTGGTGTACGAGTACCTCGGCAGAGATGATGGCGCAGTCGTCCACGACGACCTCTCCGGCAAACTTCGTGGAGTTGCCGATGATGCAGTTGTTGCCGATGACGCAGTCGTGTGCCACGTGCATGTTCTCCATGAGGAGGTTGCCGTTGCCCACCTTCGTAGTGCCTTTCGACGCCGTGCCGCGGCTGATGGTGACGTTCTCGCGGATGGAGTTGTTGTCGCCTATTTCGCAGATGGTCTGCTCGCCCCGGTATTTGAGGTCCTGCGGTTTGGTGCTGATGCTTGCGCCGGGGAATATTTCGTTGCCCGAACCCATGCGTGTGCCTTGGTTCAGGGTCACGCTGTTTTGCATGATGTTGTTGTCGCCGATAACGACGTCTGCGTCAACGTAGCAGAAAGGGCCTATCACGTTTCCGTCACCCATCTTCGCATCCGGGTGTACGAAAGCCATTGGACTGATTGTATTTGCCATGGTCTTGAGTCTATTTATAATTATTAAGCGGCAGACCCCCAAGCGTAGCAAGGGAGCCTGCCTATTTTTTTTCTTTTTTCAGTTACTTGTTCTTTACCATCTGACCGGTGAACTTAGCCTCTGCCACGAGGGTATCGCCGACGAAGATGTAGCCTTGCATCGTGGAGATGCCGTGGCGCACGGGAGCGAGCAGTTCCACCTTGAAGATGAGAGTGTCGCCAGGCACAACCTTCTTGCGGTACTTCACGTCGTCAATCTTCAGGAAGTAGCTTGTCCAGCGCTCGGGGTCTTCGAGGGTGTTGAGCACCAGCAGGGCGCCGCATTGCGACATTGCCTCTATCATCAGTACGCCTGGCATTACGGGTTCCTCGGGGAAGTGGCCAGTGAAGAACGGCTCGTTGGAGGTGACGTTCTTAACGCCGACAATCGTCGTGCCGCTGATGCTGATGATTTTGTCCACGAGCTGCATGGGGTAGCGGTGAGGCAGCACCTGACGGATGCGGTTCACGTCGAGTACGGGCTCTATGTTTGGGTCGTAGATAGGAGCCTGAATCTCGTGCTTGCGAATCTCGCTGCGCATCAGTCGTGCGAACTTGTTGTTTATGGTGTGTCCGGGACGTGTGGCCACGATGCGTCCCTTCAGCGGCTTTCCGATGAGGGCCATGTCTCCGATGATGTCGAGGAGCTTGTGGCGTGTGCACTCGTTCTCCCACGTCAGCGGCTTGTGCTGGAGGTAGCCCAACTTGGTGGCGTCGATGCGGTCGGTCTTCAGGAAGTCGCACAGTTCGTCAATCTTCTCCTGCGGCTGCTCGTGCTCGTAGATAACGATGGCGTTGTCCAGGTCGCCGCCCTTTATGAGGTTGGCCTGAAGCAGAGGGATGAGGTCGCGTACGAAGACGAAGGTGCGCGCGGAGGCAATCTCCGATGGGAACTGCTTCACGTCGTCGATGGTGGCAAACTGCGAGTTGATGAACTTCGACTCGAAGGAGCACATCGCCGTGATGGAGAACTCGTCGTCGGGAAGTATGGTGATGCAAGAGCCCGTCTCCTCGTCCTTCACCTCTATCTTCTTGCGGATGATGTAGAAGTCCTTCGGGGCGTTCTGCTCCTGTATTCCTATCTCGTTTATCTTCTCTACGTAGCGTATGGCCGAACCGTCCAGGATAGGGAACTCCGGTCCGTTCACCTGCATGAGACAGTTGTCGATGCCCATGGCGTAGAGGGCTGCCAAAGCGTGCTCCACGGTGCTGATGCGGATGTCGCCCTTGCCGATGACGGTGCCGCGCTGGGTGTTCACCACGTGCTCGGCAACGGCATCCACGGTAGGCATCCCGTCGAGGTCGATGCGCTGTATTTTGTATCCGGTATTTTCCGCTGCAGGGTTAAAGGTGACGGTAAGGCTCAAGCCTGTGTGCAGTCCTTTTCCGCAAAGCGAGAAACTACCTTTTAGTGTTTTCTGTTTGTTCATTGTCTTTTACTTTTCAAGTTCCTTCAGTTTAGCCTGAAGCTCCGCGATGGTCTTCTGCATGTTGTTCAGGTCGCGGTACATGTCCGGCAAGCGTTTGAACACGGCTGACGAACGGAAGTAGTTGGTCATTGGCATCGGAGGTGTGCCGATGAGCTCCTGGTTAGACTTCAGACTGCCCGGCACGCCGGACTGTGCGCCCAGCATCACCTTGTCGCCGATGGTGATGTGACCGGCCAGACCTACCTGTCCGCCGAACATGCACCATTGTCCCACCTTTGTGGAACCGGCAATGCCCACCTGAGCGGACATCACGGTATTCTCGCCGATGTCCGTGTTGTGGGCTATCTGCACGAGGTTGTCCAGCTTAACGCCCTTGCGCACGTAGGTGCTGCCCATGGTAGAGCGGTCCACGCAGGTGTTGGCGCCAATCTCCACGTTGTCTTCGATGGTTACGATGCCTATCTGCGGTATCTTGTCGTAGCCCTCTGCCGCAGGTGCGAAGCCGAAACCGTCGGCACCGATGACGCAGCCCGAGTGCAGTACGCAGTTGTTGCCTACCTTACAACCGTGGTAGATGGAGGCGTTGCTGTAGATTTCGGTATTGTTGCCAATGGTGGCTCCCTCGCCGATGCAAACGTGCGGGTGCAGCACGCAGCCGTCGCCTACCTCAGCCTTTGCCTCTATCACTACGAACGGACCAATGTAGCAGTCCGTGCCCACCTTTGCCGTAGGGTCTATGAAAGCCAGCGAGCTGATGCCCTTCTTCTTCGGCTTCATGGAGTCGTACATCTGCAGCAGCTTGGCCACTGCTTCGTATGCGCTCTTTACGCGTATTAGCGTTGCCGATACGGGCTTCTCCAGTTCCAGAGCCTCGTCCACCAGTACGACGCTCGACTGCGTCTCGTAGATGTACGGGGTGTACTTGGCGTTGGAGAGGAACGAGATGGCTCCCGGTTTGCCTTCCTCTATCTTGGCGAAAGAGTTAATAGTGGCATTGGGGTCGCCTTCCACACGTCCGTTTATCAGTTCGGCTATCTGTTGTGCTTTAAATTCCATGACAGGTTGTTTATACGTGGGTTAGATTTTTGCCAGTTCAACGGCCATCTGCTCCTGCAGCTCCTTGGCCTTCTCGCCAGCCACCTTCGCGAAGTTCTCGGTGTTGTCGGCGAAGATGATGCCGCGGCTGGAGTTTACGAGCAGTCCGCACTGCTTCGTCATTCCGTAGTTGCATACGTCCTGCAGCGAACCGCCCTGTGCGCCTACGCCTGGTACGAGGAGGAAGTGCTCCGGAGCCACCTTGCGGATGTCCTTGAACATCTCGCCGCGAGTAGCACCCACGACGTACATGAGGTTGTCTGGCGTGCCCCATTCCTGACTCTTCTTTATCACTTTTTCAAAGAGACGCTGACCGTCCGTGTCCGTTGTCTGCTGGAAGTCGAATGAACCCTTGTTGCTGGTCAGAGCGAGCAGGATGACCCACGGCTTCTTCTCTGCCTCATAGTCGAGGAACGGCACTACGCTGTCCTCGCCCATATATGGGGCAACGGTCAGAGCGTCCACCTTATACTCACCGAAGAAAGTCTGGGCGTACATCTTTGACGTGTTGCCGATGTCGCCGCGCTTGGCGTCAGCGATGATGAACTGGTCCGGGTAGTTCTGCTGGATGTACTTTACGGTCTTTTCGAACGACACGAGTCCCTTTACACCGTAAGCCTCGTAGAACGCCAGGTTTGGCTTGTAAGCCACGCAGTATGGAGCGGTGGCATCAATAATCTGCTTGTTGAAGGCGAAGATTGGGTCCTCCTCCGTAAGCAGGTGTTTCGGCACTTTGTTCAAGTCTACGTCCAGCCCCACGCAGAGGAAAGACTGTTTCTTCTTTATGTTTTCGAATAACTCTTGTCTGTTCATATCCGTATTAATTCATGAATGTTCAAAAAATAATCTGTGCATTATGTTTTATGCACTTTTGCCCTTATCTCTATACTACAGCTCCGCTTCCTTCATGCGCTCGGCGTTTTCTGCTACGGTGAGGGCGTCAATCATTGCTTGGATGTCGCCACCGAGGAAACCGCTGAGGTCGTGGGTGGTGTAGCCGATGCGGTGATCGGTGACGCGTCCCTGCGGGAAGTTGTACGTGCGAATCTTTGCCGAGCGGTCGCCCGTAGAGACGAGCGTCTTGCGTCGGTTGGCGATGTCGTCGAGGTATTTCTGATGTTCCCTATCATAAATGTACGTGCGCAAGCGTGAGAGCGCGCGTTCCTTATTCTTAGGCTGGTCACGCGTCTCGGTACACTCGATGAGGATTTCCTCCACTTCGCCCGTGTTGGGGTTCTTCCACATGTAGCGTGCACGCACGCCAGACTCCACCTTGTTGACGTTCTGGCCGCCAGCACCGCTGGAGCGGAAGGTGTCCCACTTTATCTCGCCCTCGTTAATCTGAACGTCGAAAGGCTCGGCCTCGGGCAGTACGGCTACCGTGGCAGCCGATGTCTGCATGCGTCCGTTGCTCTCCGTCACGGGGACGCGCTGCACGCGGTGTACGCCTGACTCGTATTTCAGAATGCCGTAGACACCGTCGCCGCTGACGGCGAAGTCAATCTCCTTGAAACCGCCCACGGCACCTTCGTTGGCATCCGTGACGCTGAGCGACCATCCCTTCGACTCACAGAAGCGCTTGTACATGTTGAAGAGGTCGCCGGCGAAGAGGCAGGCTTCGTCACCGCCCGTTCCGGCGCGTATTTCCATCTGCACGTTCTTGCCGTCCTCGGGGTCTTTCGGTACGAGGGCTATCTTAATCTCCTCTTCGAGTCCAGGCAGAGCGGCTTCGTTTTCGCTGAGCTGCTCGCGCGCCATCTCCTTCATCTCGGGGTCGCTCTCGTTGGCGATGATGTCCTTTGCCTCCTTGATGCCCTCGAGGCAGTCAATGTAGCGTTTGCGCACGTCCATGATGTCGCCGAGGTCCTTGTACTCACGTGTGAGCTTGACGAAGCGTTGCTGGTCTGAGATGACGGAGGGGTCCGTGATGAGAGTCGTCACTTCTTCGTAGCGCGACTCCAGTCCGTCCAGTTTCTGTAGTATGCTGTTCTTTTCCAATGTAGTGTCGTAGAATTAGTAGTTGAACTCGCCGTACTCGCTCTTTATGGTGAGCGACTTCGTGCCCTCTTCGATGTGGCCAATCACCTGTGCGTCGATGTTGAAGCTCTTGCTGATGGCGATAACCTTTTCTGCCTGTTCCGGCGAAACGTAGATTTCCATGCGGTGTCCCATATTGAACACCTTGTACATTTCCTTCCAGTCGGTGCCGCTCTGGTCATGAATGAGCTTGAAGAGTGGCGGTACGGGGAACATGTTGTCCTTGATGACGCGGCAGTTGTCGCTGACGAAGTGCAGCACCTTTGTCTGTGCGCCACCGGTGCAATGTACCATGCCGTGAATCTCCGGGCGCATCTCGTCGAGCAACTTCTTGATGACCGGCGCGTAGGTGCGAGTGGGGGAGAGCACGAGCTTTCCTGCGTTCACAGGTGCGCCCTCCACGCAGTCCTCGAAGCGGCACTGTCCGGAGTACACCAGTTCCTCCGGTACGGCGTGGTCGTAGCTCTCGGGGTACTTCTCTGCGTAGTATTTCGCAAATACGTCGTGGCGTGCCGAGGTGAGTCCGTTGCTTCCCATGCCGCCGTTGTACTCCTTCTCGTACGTAGCTTGTCCGCAGCTGGAGAGACCTACGATGACGTCTCCCGGACGAATGTTGGCGTTGTCGATGACGTCGCTGCGCTTCATGCGGCAGGTGACGGTGGAGTCCACGATAATGGTGCGGGCCAGGTCGCCCACGTCAGCCGTCTCGCCGCCGGTGGCGTAGATGCCTACGCCCATCTCGCGCATTTCGGCTAGCAGTTCGTCAGTACCGTTGATGATAGCTGAGATTACGTCTCCGGGCACGAGCATCTTGTTTCTGCCGATGGTGCTTGAGACGAGGATGTTGTCCACGGCACCGACGCAGAGCAGATCGTCCGTATTCATGATGAGAGCGTCCTGGGCGATGCCCTTCCATACGGAGAGGTCGCCCGTCTCCTTCCAGTACATGTAGGCCAGGCTCGACTTCGTTCCGGCGCCGTCGGCGTGCATAATGTTGCAGTACTCAGGGTCGCCTCCGAGGATGTCCGGTATTATCTTACAGAAAGCCTGTGGAAAGATTCCCTTGTCGATGTTCTTGATGGCGTTGTGCACATCTTCTTTCGCGGCACTCACTCCACGAAGCATGTATCTGTTGTCCATTGGTGATGTATTACGTTTTTGTTTTATGTTTATATACTTACTTGCGGTGCAAAGTTACTTAAAATATTTAAGACTGCCAAATATATACACATTATTTAAGGGAGTGGGCGTATGTAGTGGCTGTCTAATTATATGGCATCACGGGAGCTGGAAATATAGTGTAAAATGTTTCAGTCCTATTCGTCCAGGATTGCACTTTTTACAGTCTCGTCCATTTCTACGCTTTGGAACTTGTGTTTCTTACCGTAGGTTATGCGGTAATTTGCGCCTACAGAGAAGACGTTGTAGCCGGTGTAAGGATTGTATTGGAGAGAAGTGCTTGTATATCCGCCATAGGCATATTCCCTTTCGTTCCAAGTCTGGAAGAAAGGATTCTTGGCATTGAATGTAAAGTGCCATTTCTTATAGGTGTAAGCCATCGAGAGGCTAAGATTTACAGGTGCTTTCGACGTTGTTCCAGCGTACAGACTGTGTGAAGCTGTGGAAAAATCAAGGCGCGCCATGAAGTTCTTGAGATTGCAGGTAAGTGATGTACCATACATCAACTTACTGATAGATGCCACTTGGGCCATATCGTCTCTAAGATAAATGTGAGCAAGGGCATTCATCCAACTCAGTTTACCGTTTAGGGAATTCAGCACTAACGATGCACTGTTGACCAACGACTGCCATTTGTTGCCATTGCGATATTGCTGCACGTATACCTTGCGAGTGTTGTCCGGTATAATTTCCTTGAAAATAGGGGATGTTTGCTGTTCGTATTTTGTCGTAATCTCATAGCCTCCCCACTTGCTGTCGTGGTTGTACCGAATGACACCTCCGAAAATTTTTGGCGTGCTTAAGTTTGCATTGCCTCGTAAGCGCTGGTATGGGTCTACCGTCTGTTCTGTCTCATTGTATTGGCTTTCCGTAGGGTGTACTGTTCCAATAGCGAAGTTACCATTGATGTTATGGTTCTTCGGGAGGAATGCTTTATAGAATAGGGAAGGGGTAATGAATAGCTTTGTTTGAGTGTTTTTGGCGTTGTCGATAGTCTCCATTCTGCCGCCCAACTGGAATGTCAGGTGGAATTTACCAGGGATAACTTTGAAGTTGTCGACTAACCACATATATCCGTAGCCATATTGCTGTCTGAGGTCTGTCGCTTGTGCATTGTCAGTGTACCGGGTTCTGATGTTGGTGTATTCGTATTGTACGGTAACGGCGGCCAAATTCCTTTTGCCGATGCTATGCGCATACGTGAACAGGGGCGCGATGTAGTATAAGTCTTGTTTTGTGGCAGAGTTGTATGTTAGCAGAGATCTGTAGTCTCTGTCTTGCGTAGAATAAGAATAGCTGCCGTACAATTTGGCACGCATAATACTCTGCTGAGTTTTCCCCTCATAGTATAATTGCAACATCGGAGAGATATTGTCATTGTGCTTGTTATTGTAAGACGTTGTTTTTTCATCATTGTACGCCTCTGTCATTCCCGTATTGTTAAGGGTGTGCCCCTTCTTCAGATAGGCAGCAGCATTGAACATATTGTTGCTGTCCCCTTTCTTCCATTGATGCAATATGGAAAGCTTTGCTGTCAGATTATTGTTGCGTTGTGGCGAAGCCTCGGAATACACCTGCTTATTGATTGTCTCGTCCGAAAACGGCATAATGGTACTTGACACCTCACCCTTGTTGGGAGTGTATCTCGAGTACTTTCCGGACATTTGCGCATTTAGCTCGGTGTGCCCCAAATACTGTTTGACGTCAGCTGTTATTTCGCCTTTGCCAATGTTTATGTTATGATTAGCCTTCACAAAAGCCTGTCCACCTTTATTGCGGTTAATCATTATGAAGTCTATCACGGCTTCTGCCCCAGGATGACTGGAGTCCTGCATCTGATAGTAGTCAATTCGCTTGATGTCTGCAGGATTCAAAGTGGAAATTTCATCGGAACTGACCTCTCTGCCATTTATACATAACATTGTGGCTGCGCCGTGTGTTGAAACAGACTGGTCAAACATATTCACGCGCAGACCAGGTATGTTGAGTGAGGACAATGCACTATAACCATCGTACGCGTTTTTCTTTGTTTGGTCAGGAAGGTAAATCATCAGCTTGTCGTCCTTTTTTACCATACTGCGGCCTTTTACTACGACTTCGCCAATCATATTCTCCGTCGACTTCAATATGATTTTCAATGGTTTTTTGGTGCCTTTCTTGATTGACAGGTAACGTATTTCGTATCCAATTCTACTGGTAACGATACGCATGTCTTGTGGCATCACTTCTGCGCTAAACACGCCTGCGCTGTCACTGGCAGTCTTTGTCAGGCATATACTGTCTGTACTGAAGATGCTGACATTTACTCCAGGTAAAGGCTGCAATCTTTCATTTGTCACAATACCACGAACAATCGACTTGCCGGCATCTTGATGTTGTGCCAGTACTACCAAAGGTGTGGACAGAAGTATTAATATAGTTATAACATTTTTCATAGAATGTAGGCTTTAAGTGGAATGGCAATATTTGAAATATCTTTTATTGCCATTCCTTTTTAATTCAAAAACAATTAAACATCTATAGTACAACTACTATAATGATTACAATCATTGAATTCGTTACACATTTGGTAACCGAATGTAGACGAATAAGGTAAAGGCTTTCTACCTCTTATTGCAGATAGTATTTTTGAACGCAGATTGAAGTCGTGACAAACATAGTTGAGATTGAGACGCTCATGTTCAGCTATAAATTCTCTTTGGGTAGATAAGAGTCTATTATTTATATTGTTTTCATTAGCGGTTAGTCTTGCAGAATCGATACAGAAGTTACTATTCTTTGTGTATCCAATAGTTTCAAAATAATCGCTTAATTGTATGAGATCTTCAATATTGCTTTTGTCGGTATTGTACCTTACAGTGACTTTCACGTTATTATTCAATGCCAAGCCAATATTGGAAACAATTTTGGAAAATGTAGGTATGCCGTCTTTGTGCACTCGTTTACTGTTGTGCATAGTTTCCATACCATCAATTGTGACTTGAATACTCCCTATTTTGTTAGGTGCCAATAGGGTTGAGAAAATGTCAAGATCATACCCATTTGTAATTGCTTTAAATGTGTAACCACGTTTTTCTCCCTCATTAACTATATATGTTACGACAGATTTATTCTCTGCAAGTAATGGTTCTCCTCCATAAAGAAGGATATTAGTTGTACTACACTGTTTAGTTGAAAGAATGTTCTCGATGCACTTGAACATGTTGTCTGCCATTCCTTTGTTCATTACATTGTTGTGTAATTTTATGACATCCGAGTTTCTTTCAAAACAATATGGACAGCGAAAATTGCAATTATATGTAATAAGGACTGTAAATGATGCTGTCAAGAGTTTTTCTTTACGATGTAAGGCTTGCGCTAGTCTTTCAACATAGGCTTGTTCTTCTTCAATAGTTTTAGTTGTTAGATAGCCACGTTTCAGTAGTACTTTTATAAGATCAGAATCTATCGATTTTTCTATATTGAAAATGTTACGTTCAAGAATTGATACAATTTTTTCATTTACGACATCTATAGCTCCGCTATATCCACGTAAAAGAATAAAAAGTTCTTTATTCAGAGGCACAACAATAGTATATGCAGACTGCCTTATTTTTTTCATTGTACATATTAGGTTTAGTTACATCTGTTCCTGTCATCAGTGCGCAAAGGTAATAAAAAAAATGAAATAACCTTTTTTCTTAGATATTTTTTTGATTACAGTTGAGAATACTATAAGTGTAGAGGAATTTGAAGAATGAAACTATGGCATTTGTGGAGACTGTCTACGTTACTTGTGTGGTCTATTTGCGTCATTTATGGTAGTTGTCTATGATATTTAAAAATTGCGTAAAATTATCAAAGGGTCAACGGATTATCCGTTGACCCTTTGATAATTTTACGCGTGTCTCTTCAGCACGATGCTATTGGTAATGCATGGGGGGAGGGCCTCCTTGTAGTGGGTGACCATGATGAGGGTCTTGTTGCGGCGTTGGCAGAAGGTGTTGATGATTTCCTTTACCATTTCGCCGTGGAGGGCGTCGAGTCCGTGCAGGGGCTCGTCGAGGATGATCAACTCGGGGTCCTTGACGAAGGCGCGGGCCAGGAGTACCAGGCGCTGCTCGCCGCTGGAGAGCTTCAGGAAGGTGCGGTCGGCAAGGTCTTCGATGCCAAAGAAGCGCATCCACATACGGCAGATGTCGTAGTCCTTTTCTGAGGGCTTGACGTAGAGACCAACGGAGTCTTTCAGACCAGAGGCTACGATGCGTATGGCGGGCATGTCGCGGTTGTAGGCGCGGTGCATCTCGGGAGATACGTATCCGATGTGCTTCTTGATGTCCCAGATGCTCTCTCCGTGTCCGCGCTGCTGGTCGAAGAGCACGATGTCGCAGGCGTAGCTTTGTGGGTTGTCGGCGCAGACGAGGCTGAGTAGGGTTGACTTTCCGGCGCCGTTTTGGCCGGATAGTGCCCACTTCTCGCCGTTGCAGACGGTCCAGTCGAGGTCCTGTAGTATGGTGCGTGTGCCGTAGCGTATGCAGACCTTGTTCATACGTACCACTTCGTGGGTGTTGTAGTCGTCGTTGCGGTAGGGAAGGTTGAGGATTTCCTGTTTTACGTCCTCGCTGAGGAATGGCGGCGCAATGGTCTCTGCCTGGGCCATGTATTCCGCGCGTGTAACTTTGGGCAGCACCTTCATGTTCCTTACTGGAACGACGTGGGTGATGAACTTGGGGATGTCCTCGTCCTTTGCCAGTACAAGGATAATCTGTAGGGCACGCTCGGCACTCATTATCTCGAGCACTTCGCGCAGCTGCTGGCGTGTCTCCTTGTCGAGCCCGATGAAGGGGTTGTCCATGATGAGCACACGTGGGTCTGCCATGAGGGCTTTGCAGAGCTGCAGCTTGCGCAGTTCGCCGCTGGAGAGGAGTATGATGTACTTGTCGAGCAGGTAGCGCAGATTGAAGACGTCGAAGAGGTGCTCCTTGAATGCCTGTCGCTCTGGGGTGTCCTCGCCGTTGCGCAGGTACTCGTCCTCGAGGAGTTTGCCCACGGTAGGCGTGGAACTGTCTATTTCGGTCTGGTTCCAGCGCTGCTGGAGGTAATAGGTCTTGTCGTTGTCGCCGCCGTAGGTGTCGCGGAAGGTGATGTGCTTGATGTTGTCTGATGCGAGTTTTGATGTCTTCGACGAGAAGTCGTAGACGGCGTCGGGGGCGAGCAGTGGGTGGGCACCTGTTATGATGTCCACGAGCATTGACTTGCCTGCAGCGTTAGGGCCTACGATGGCGATGTGTTCTTTGTCGTCGAGTTCAAAGTGTACGGGTTCTGCCATACGCCAGCTTGGCATGCGTGTGACGCCGTGTTCTATCCTGATAATCATCTTTTTGTGGGTGTTGTAGTATTGGGGGCGGTGGGCTTTACAGTTTGCCGCCCTTTATTTTGTTTTGGTTCTTAATGGCAAAGTCTTTCCAACTGCTGTATTTCTTTTCCGAGATTGGGGACTTCAGCTGCATGAAGTGGCAGTAGGCCGCTCCGAGGGCATCAGTGGCGTCCATGAACTTAGGCATGTCGTCCTTGCTTATCTTGAGGATGCGCTGAAGCATGCCCGCCACTTGTTCCTTGGCGGCGGAGCCTGTGCCCGTAATGGCCATTTTTATCTTCATCGGGGCGTACTCGTGTATGGGTACGCTGTGCCTGATGGCTGCAGCGATGGCCACGCCCTGTGCGCGCCCCAGTTTCAGCATGGACTGCACGTTCTTTCCGAAGAAGGGTGCTTCGATGGCCATCTCGTCGGGCAGGTATTCGTCGATGAGCCCGGTGACGCGTTCGAAGATGTGTCCGAGTTTTAGGTAGGGGTCAGCCTCTTTCCGCATGTCGATGACTCCCATGGCGAGCATCTCCGCCTTCTGTCCTTGGCATCGTATGATGCCGTAGCCCATGACGTTGGTGCCAGGGTCGATGCCCATTATAATCTTTTCGGGTTTCTCTTGTGCTGGCATGACGTTAGCGGTCGAGATAGGGGTTGTGGGCCAGTTCGTAGCCAATGGTGGTAGCATCGCCGTGTCCTGGGAACACCTGTGTCTCGTCGGGCAGTTGGGTGAGTTGTCTGAGCGACTGTATTATCATGAAAGTGGAGCCGCCGGGGAAGTCGGTGCGTCCTATGCCGAGGTGGAAGAGCGTGTCGCCGGTGAAGGCCACGTGCTCCGCCTCGCTATAGTATACGACGCTGCCCTTGGTGTGACCGGGAGTCTCTATGACGCGGAACGACTTCCCGTTGCCGAAGGAGACGATGTTGCCGTCGTTAAGGCATTTGCCGATGACGGGCAGGTCGTCAATATTCAGTCCCATGGCAGCGGCCATCTGCTCGGCACCCTTATACTGCTCAGCGTCGCGCTCGCAGAGGGTGGGGAGGAGTCCCCAAGTGTTATGTACGAATTTGCTGCCCATGACGTGGTCGAAGTGGCCGTGGGTGAGCAGGTGCATGACGGGGGTGAGGCTTCCGGTGGAGATGTAGTCCTTGATGGCTGTCTGTTCGAAGGTACTGTGTGCACCGCAGTCGATGATGACGCACTCGTGGCTGTCGTCGCTGACGATGTAGCAGTTCTCAGCCAGAGCGTTGCATTGTATGGTCTTTATCTTTAGCATTTTGAATTGTCGCGTTAGTGTGGATTTATGCCGGCAGGTAGATGAGGTGTTTCTCCTTGAACCATTCCTCTTTGAACCAAGAGGAGAGTTCGGTCTTCTCCACGATATTCTTGAATGGCTGCGTCTCTGCCTGCAGATCTCCGCCCTTTAGGCACAGGATGCCGTTGGGCAGGGCGTTCTGCTGGTTCTTGCGGTCTATGTTCTTCTTTACTATCTTGACGAGGTCGGGCAGGGGCATTACGGCACGCGAGACGACAAAGTCGAACTTGCCCTTCTCTTCTTCGCCACGACGCTGCTCAGCCACTACGTTCGTCAGTCCGATGGCAGTAGCCACTTCCTGGCAAACGCGTATCTTCTTTGCCGTACCGTCGATGAGTTTGAACTGACACTCGGGGAACATGATAGCCAGCGGAATGCCGGGGAAACCGCCGCCGCACCCGAAGTCCATGATGCGTGTGCCGGGGCGGAAGTTGATGGCCCGGGCGATGGCAAGCGAGTGCAGGATGTGGTGCTCGTAGAGGTTGTCGATGTCCTTGCGGGAGATGACGTTAATCTTCGAGTTCCAGTCGTGGTAGAGTTCGTCGAGAGCAGCAAACTGTCGCTGCTGCTCTTCGGTGATGTTGGGGAAGTATTTCTGGATTAGTTGCATGAGTGTGTACTGTTGTTGTGCTCTGGGTAGTGAGTTACTCTTCCATGAGTTTGCGGTAGCGTCCCTTCTTTATCTCGGTGTCGCCGAGTCGGCGTGCCTTGTTTATCTCGTATTCGGAATAGCTGCCTTCGAAGAAGAACACCTCTCCGTTGCCTTCGAACGCCAGGATGTGGGTGCAGATGCGGTCGAGGAACCAACGGTCGTGGCTGATGACTACGGCGCAACCGGCAAAGGCTTCGAGACCTTCCTCCAAGGCGCGTAGGGTGTTGACGTCGATGTCGTTGGTGGGCTCGTCGAGCAGCAGTACGTTGCCTTCCTGCTTCAGGGCGAGGGCCAGCTGTAGGCGGTTGCGCTCACCGCCGGAGAGTACGCTGCAGAGCTTGCTCTGGTCGGTGCCGGAGAAGTTGAAGCGTGAGATGTAGGCGCGTGCGTTGACGTCGCGGCCTCCCATGCGGAACAGTTCCGTGCCGCCGGAGATTACTTCGTAGACCGTCTTCTTTGGGTCGATGTCCTTGTGCTGCTGGTCTACGTAGGACAGCTTTACCGTCTCGCCCACGGAGAATGAACCGTTGTCGGGCTGCTCCAGCCCCATGATGAGTCTGAAGAGTGTCGTCTTGCCGGCGCCGTTCGGACCGATGACACCCACTATGCCGTTTGGCGGCAAGGCGAAATTGAGGTCGTTGAAAAGCACTTTCTCGCCGAAAGCCTTCTGTACGTGTTCTGCCTCGATGACCTTGTTGCCAAGACGCGGACCGTTGGGGATGAATATCTCGAGTTTCTCTTCGCGGTCTTTCTGCTCCTGGTTGAGCATCTGCTCGTACGAGTTCAGACGTGCCTTACCCTTAGCCTGGCGCGCCTTCGGTGCCATGCGTACCCACTCCAGCTCGCGCTCCAGGGTCTTGCGGCGTTTGGAGGCAGTCTTCTCCTCCTGCAGCATGCGTTTTGTCTTTTGGTCGAGCCATGAAGAGTAGTTACCCTTCCAGGGGATGCCTTCGCCACGGTCCAGCTCGAGAATCCATTCGCTGACGTCGTCGAGGAAGTAGCGGTCGTGCGTCACGGCAATGACGGTTCCCTCGTACTGCTGCAGGTGCTGCTCGAGCCAGTCGATGCTTTCGGCGTCGAGGTGGTTGGTAGGTTCGTCGAGCAGAAGCACGTCGGGCTTCTGCAGGAGCAAACGGCAGAGGGCCACGCGTCGACGCTCACCGCCAGAGAGGTTGTCCACTTTCCAGTCGGCCGGCGGGCAGCGCAGGGCACTCATGGCGCGGTCCAGCTTGGAGTCGATGTTCCAGGCGTCGGTGGCATCGATGATGTCCTGTACCTCTGCCTGGCGTGCCATGAGCTTGTCCATCTTTTCTGGGTCTGAGTAGTACTCTTCCAGACCGAACTTATTGTTGATATCCTCGTATTCTGCCAGCGCGTCATAGATGTGCTGCACGCCCTCCATGACGTTCTCCTTTACTGTCTTCTGCTCGTTGAGCGGTGGGTCCTGCGGCAGGTAGCCTACGGTGTAGCCAGGGCTCCATACCACTTCGCCCTGTGTGGGCTGCTCCAGTCCGGCAATGATTTTCATCAATGTGGACTTACCGGCGCCGTTCAGACCGATGATGCCGATCTTTGCGCCGTAGAAGAATGAGAGGTATATGTTTTTGAGTACTTGTTTCTGATTTTGGGGGATAATCTTTGATACTCCCACCATGGAGAAGATAATCTTCTTGTCGTCTGTCGTTTGTTGTGCCATGGATGTATGCTATTGTGAGTGATTGTACTTATGAATCTTTTGTGGGCTTTGCCTTTTTGGACTGCTGTTTCCGTTTGGTGTTCGGGTCGTCCTCTATGCCAGCTTTTGCCCTAAAACTGAGGTAGTCGTGGACTTTGAAGCCCTCGACGGCGATGTGCAGCAGCGTGGAGAACTTCTGCTCGTACGTCTGTTGTATGTTTTGTAAAATGTTGTCGCGGCGCTCTATGATGACTTGGTTGTTTGTTGTGAGGTTGGTTCGCCGCAGTAGTGCTGCGATGCTCACGATGCGCGATGAGAAGTAGTCGGAGCCTTTCTTGATGCGTTCCTGCAAGAAAGCGTCGTTGGCGTAGTCCGCCTGCTGCATGATGATGGGCTCGTACTGAGCACGGAAACGCATGGCTACAGTCTCGTCCTTCTTCAGATCAGCTTGTGCCTCTTGCCAGTCCTGGTATTCCGCGGGGCATGAGGAGTAGAAGTTCTCCCTTATCAGCCGCACGAGGGCGTCGATACCGAAACGGAGCGGGGAGAGGTCGAAGAGATCGTTGATGGTGCGCAGGAAGAAGCTGCGCTCCATTGTGTTGAGCTTTTCGGCATCGGGCTGCTGGTGGCGTGGGTCGTGCGTGAATTTATCTACCTCGGCATCGCTGATGATGGCTTGTGGTGGAATGGGCGTGCTGAGCACCATTCCCTCCAGCGTCTTGCAGCGCGACAGGGCGACGTAGGTCTGTCCGTGTGCGAAGCTGTGCTGCACGTCAATGATGGCGTGCTCGAAGGTGAGGCCCTGCGACTTGTGTACCGTAATGGCCCAGGCGGTCTTTAGGGGGTACTGCGTGAAGGTACCGATGACTTCCGCAGTTATCTCTTTCGTTGTGGGATTCAGATTGTAGCGTGTGTTCTCCCACTTGACGCGTTCTACATTGACGTAGGTGTTCTCCTTTGTGGTGTGGACAACGATGGTGTCCTTTTCGAAAGAGGTTACCTCGCCTATCATGCCATTGTAGTAAGCCTTTTCGGAAGTGGGGTCGTTTTTTATGAACATTACCTGTGCACCGACCTTCAGCGTGAGGTCCTTTTCGGTGGGGAAGGACATCTCGGGGAAGTCCTTCTCGATGGTGGCGTGAAACGTCTGGGGCATGCTGCCGAGCTTGGCAAGCTCTGCCTGGTTGATGGCCTCTGCCTGGTAGTTGTGGGTGGTAAGGCGTATGTAGCCCTCTTCCTTCTTGGGAGAGAAGTCCGGCACGTAGCGGCTGTTCAGTTGGGCGAGAGTCTGCTCGTCCACGGTATTGGTTCGTACCTTATTTAATATAGAGATAAACAGCTCGTCGGACTGGCGGTAGACGTGCTTCAGTTCTACGGTGACGAAGTCGGACTGCATCAGCGCGTGGCTGGAGAAGAAATACTGCGTGTCGTAGTACGGGCTAAGCATGCGCCATTCGTCCTCCCTTGCCACGGGAGCCAGCTGCTGCATGTCGCCGATAAGGAGCATCTGCACACCGCCGAAGGGACGTTGGCAGTGGCGGTACTGGCGCAGCACCTCGTCGATGGCGTCGAGGATGTCGGCACGTACCATACTGATTTCGTCGATGACGATGAGGTCGACGGAGCGTAGGATATTGATTTTCGATTTGCGGAACTGAAAACGCTTGCTGCTGTTGCTCCCGGAAGTGTGCGTACCGGGGATGTGGGGACCGAAGGGCAGCTGGAAGAAGGAGTGTATGGTGACGCCCTCGGCATTGATGGCGGCGATGCCCGTCGGAGCTACTACCACCATACGCTTCGGCGACTCCTTGCGTAGGGAGCGCAAGAAGGTGGTCTTTCCCGTTCCGGCTTTACCGGTAAGGAAAAGATTGGTGTCGGTATTGGCAATGATTTGCCGTGCTAGTAGTAACTCGGGATTGGACATTTCTTAGGGTAGGTGTAATTGTGATGGCTACATGGAATAGCTGAAGCCCACACTTAGGTATTCCTTAAACTGCAGATACGAGAGGTCGCCCACGCGTTTGGCACTGTCATCGAAACGTGGATAGAGGAACAACTTTGTGGAGATGTAACGGTTGAAGTTGAACGTCAGCGTGTTCTCCCATTCCAGTTCGAACTTGTGGTACGTGGTGTAAGCGTAGAAACGGGTCTGCCACGTCATCATGTCGAACGGCTTCCACAGCAGTTCCACCGTGCATTGCGAACCCCAGTCGTGCAGGGTGTTGTCGCCTTCTTCCAAACCGAAGCTCGTGGCGAGGTCGGTACGGCCGACGTACTTGAAGTTGTAGGCGAGAGGGGCGAGATGCGCAGAGCCGGTGAGGCGCTTGTTCTTCGTCTCTACCGTGTAGTCCATACCGATAGAGAGGTTGACGTTCAGAGGGGAGCAGAAGTCGGAGTAGACCTTCCTGTTGTTGTTCTTGCGGCCTTGCGTGAACTGCGTGTTCGCTACCATCTGCAGCGTGTAGTACCACCGCTTGGAGGCTTGCAGACCGAATTTTGAAGTAAGACGGAGCAAGTCTTCAGAGGTCTTGAACGTGTTGACGGTGTCGGCTTCCGTATTTAGGAAACCAAGCTTCATCTCCAGCTTGTTGTCCCACTTCACTTTCTTTTTGTTGTCATAGTTGTACTGCAGGGTGACGGCGCCGAGGAGGGAGTAGTTACTCGAACCGCTCTTGTACCAGTTGGACGAAACGTGGTTCTGCATGAACTGCAGATAGTAGTCTCCGGCAAAGGTCCACATCTTCGGCTTGGCTACGTAGAAGTCAATGACATCGTTGTAGGCAGTCTGTGAGGAGGAAGCACCATACATAGGGTCTACCATCTTAGGACGCGCAGCGGGGGCACTCGGCGTAGGCACGGTAGAGATTCCGTTGTCCGCATAGACGTCCAGGGTACGTGCCGACTGCTTGACGTATTCCGGATGGCGAAGGTATACGTCCATGAGAGTGCGGTCAATTGTGTTTGTCGTGTCACCATCGATGCTGAAGTTGTTGGAAGTCACATCCCCGTAGTACGTCATAGGGGAGAAGAGACGGTACAGACGGCTGGTGGACGTTTGCAGCGAGTCGTTGGCACGTTGGAGCGAATCGAGCGTCTGGCGGTATGCTGCCAGCGAGTCGGTGTAGGATTTGGCTATCGATTCAGCCGGAGAGACCTGCTTGACAGGTTTGCGTGTGCGGCGTTGCGCCGAGCAGGTGACGGTGCCAATTGTAAGGAAGAAGATGGCGGCTGCGTATGTTCGGGTGTTCTGATGCATTGAGAGTTTGTTGATACAACAACGGGTTTGAACCGCAAAGTTACATTAAATAAACGGGAAAAGGGCGATTTTACTTGATAAATGTGGCATAAAGCACGGAAGAATAAAAGAAAACGAGCAAATAGCGCAGACTTTCAGAAAAAAATAGTAATTTTGCAACTTAATAGTAAATAACGGGCGCTACCCACGTACGGTACGCTTAAACACACACACAACAATAACAATGGCACAGACCAAGTACATCTTCGTAACGGGCGGTGTAGTATCATCGCTGGGTAAAGGAATCATTTCTTCTTCCATCGGCAAACTGCTGCAGGCAAGAGGATACAGTATTACAATACAGAAGTTTGACCCTTACATCAACATTGATCCGGGCACGTTGAATCCATACGAGCACGGCGAATGCTACGTCACCGTAGACGGAATGGAGACCGACCTGGACCTCGGACACTACGAGCGCTTCACCGGCATACAGACGACAAAGGCAAACTCCATGACGACCGGAAGAATATACAAGGCCGTCATCGACAAGGAACGCCGCGGCGACTATCTGGGTAAGACGATTCAAGTAGTACCTCACATAACTGACGAAATCAAGCGTAGTATCAAGTACTTGGGTCAGAAGGGTAAGTACGACTTCGTTATCACGGAGATTGGCGGTACTATCGGCGACATTGAGAGTGCCC
The DNA here is from genome assembly GCA_963588475.1 of Oscillospiraceae bacterium. Taxonomy (GTDB): domain Bacteria; phylum Bacteroidota; class Bacteroidia; order Bacteroidales; family Bacteroidaceae; genus Prevotella. Next base: position 73,298 of record CAVAHD010000006.1, read on the forward strand.
CGTTCCTGGAGGCCATTCGTCAGCTGCGTTGGGAACTCGGCCACAACGCCATCAACATACACCTCACATATGTCCCCTACCTGAGAGCTGCAGGCGAGCTGAAGACAAAGCCTACACAACACTCCGTAAAGGAACTGCAGTCAGTCGGAATCCAGCCAGACATTCTCGTGCTTCGTACGGAGAAGCACCTCTCTGACGGTGTGCGCCAGAAGGTGGCTTCGTTCTGTAACGTAGACCTTGAGTGCGTAGTGCAGAGCGAGGACCTGCCTAGCATTTATGAGGTGCCTGTAAGTATGCAGCAGCAGGGACTCGATGCTGCTATCCTGCGTAAGATGGACATCCCAGTTGGCGAGACTCCAGCCCTCGGTCCATGGCGCAGCTATCTCGAGCGCCGCAGCAAGGCTACCGAAGAGATTAAGATTGGTCTCGTGGGCAAGTACGACCTGCAGGATGCCTACAAGTCTATTCGTGAGTCGCTCCTGCATGCAGGTGTGTACAACGACCGCAAGACCGTTATCACGTTTATCAATTCGGAGAACATCACTGAAGAGAACGTGGCAGAAATGCTTGCTGGTCAAGATGGTATAATGATTTGCCCAGGATTCGGTTCACGAGGTATTGAGGGTAAGATAATAGCTGCACGCTACACCCGTGAGAACGACATCCCGACATTCGGTATCTGCCTCGGCATGCAGATGATGGTGATAGAATTTGCACGCAACGTGCTGGGCTACAAGGATGCCAACTCGCGCGAGATGGACGCAAAGACCATCCACAACGTCATAGACATCATGGAGGACCAGAAGAACATCTCCAACATGGGAGGTACGATGCGTCTGGGCGCATACGATTGTATGCTCCGTGAGGGCTCACGTACGTATGAGATTTATAAGGAACAGAACATACAGGAGCGTCACCGCCACCGTTACGAGTTTAACAACGCCTTCATCGCCGAGTACGAGAAGAACGGCATGATGTGCGTAGGTACTAACCCGGACAGTAACCTGGTGGAGATTGTGGAGATACCAGGTCTGAAGTGGTACATCGGAACGCAGTTCCACCCAGAGTACCAGAGCACCGTCCTCAAGCCACACCCTCTCTTCCTCGACTTCATAAGGACAGTAAAAGAAAACAAGAAATAAACAAACAACATTTTCAACGTGGATAAAAACACAATCATTGGTTTTACGCTCATTGCAGCGGTCCTCTTCGGATTCTCTTGGTACAACCAGCCATCGAAAGAGGAAATTGAAGCTAAGCGCATCAGTGACTCTATCGAAAACGTTACACGTCAAAAAGCTGAACAACAGCGGCAGGTAGCTGAGGCACAGCGCAAAGCGAAAGCGGCAGAAGCGGCAATAGGCGACTCGACAGCGCTCTTCCACTCTGCTCTTCTGGGTGAAGCAAAGAATGTCGTTCTGCAGAATGATAAGGTGGCACTCACTATCTCTACACACGGCGCAACAGTAAACAAGGCCGTCATAAAGGGATACGAGGACATCAATGGCAACCCAGACGTGGTGCTCTTTGAGGGTAACGACCAGAAGCTTAACTACACACTTGCAGCAAAGGAGTCAAACATCTCAACGGCTGACCTTTACTTCACCGTAGCACAGCAGACGGCAAACTCTGTATCGCTTGTGGCAGAGGCCGCACCTGGAAAGACGATTGCCATCGACTATAAGCTCGGAGAGGACTACCTCCTCCATTGCTCTATAGCTGCCAAGGGAATGGCCGGACTCTTCTCGCCAAACACACAGACGATGGATGTGAATTGGCAGGAGAACTGTAAGCAGCAGGAGAAGGGCTTCACCTTCGAGAACCGCTACGCCTCGCTCACGTACCACTTCACGGACGGTGGTACAGACTATCTGAGCGAGACGAGTGAAGTAAAGAATGAGACTGTTGACGAGCCTATTGATTGGGTGGCATTCAAGAACCAGTTCTTCTCGGCCGTGATGATTGCCAAGGACGGTTATGGCAAGGATGTCTCTCTGACCAGCGTGCCAAAGGAAAAGGGCAACGGATATCTGAAGTTCTACGAGGCAAAGCTGAAAGCTAACTTCGACCCGAAGGGCGTGACCCCGACAGAGTTTGAGTTCTACTTCGGACCTAACGACTTCCGTCTGCTACAGACCATGGAGGACAAGTCGTCCTTCGGCAAGGACCTCCAGCTGGAGCGTCTCGTATACCTCGGATGGCCTTTGTTCCGCATCATAAACCGCTGGTTCACACTCTACGTCTTCGACTTCTTGCGCCAGATGGCCATACCGATGGGCATCATTCTGATTCTCATTACCATGCTGCTGAAGGCCATCACCTATCCGATGGTGAAGAAGAGCTACATGTCGAGCGCTAAGATGCGCGTGCTGCGTCCGAAACTCGATGCTGCCACCAAGCAGTACGACAAGCCGGAGGATGCCATGCAGAAGCAGCAGGCCATGATGCAGATGTACTCAGAGTACGGCGTATCGCCTCTCTCAGGCTGCTTGCCGATGCTCATTCAGATGCCTATCTGGATTGCAATGTTCAACTTCGTGCCAAACGCTATTCAGCTGCGTCGCGAGTCGTTCCTGTGGATTGACGACCTCTCTACTTACGACCCAATCATAGAGTGGGGAACAAACCTCTGGCTTATCGGCGACCACATCTCGCTCACCTGTATACTGTTCTGCGTTGCCAACCTCGCTTACTCTTGGATGACAATGCGCCAGCAGAAGGACCAGATGGTAGGTCAGCAGGCTGAGCAGATGAAGATGATGCAATGGATGATGCTCCTGATGCCAATCATGTTCTTCTTCATGTTCAATGACTACTCATCAGGTCTGAACTTCTACTATTTCATCTCCCTCTTCTTCTCTGCATCCATCATGTGGCTGCTCCGCAAGACGACGAACGATGAGAAGCTTCTCGCTATCCTTGAGGCTAAGCGCGAGGAGAATATGAAGAATCCTAACCGTAAGGTGTCTGGACTCGCAGCCAGACTGCAGGCTATGCAGAAGCAACAGGAAGAACTGCAGCGCCAGCGTGCTGAGCTGCAGCGTAAGAATGACGAACTCCGTAATAGGAATAAGTAATGATAACAGGACATCCAAAAGGATTATACCTACTCTTTTTTACAGAAATGGCAGAGCGCTTCTCATACTATGGTATGAGAGCGCTCTTCGTACTTTATTTGGTAGCGGCATTCTTCAACGGTAGTGTCGCAAGTGAAATATACGGTTCCTTCACGGGTCTGGTGTACCTAGCTCCTCTCGTAGGCGGATACGTCTCTGACCGATACTGGGGCAACAGGCGAAGCATCATCGTAGGCGCGGTACTGATGGCCATAGGACAGTTTCTGATGTTCGGTTCCGCATGTGTGGTGAAGCAGAGCATATTCGCAGAAGGCGGACCGATAGACGCTAGCGTCGACAACTCGTTGAGTCTCGGTCTGCTCGTGGCAGGTATGGCATTTCTGATAGCGGGAAACGGTTTCTTCAAGCCAAACATCTCCACCATGGTAGGAGGACTGTACCAGCAAAACGACAGTAGGCAGGACGCTGCATTCACCATATTCTATATGGGAATAAACATGGGTGCGCTTATTTCGCCACTACTGTGCGGTGCTTTCGGTACGGGCGACTGGACTACGCCTTCCGCATTCAAATGGGGATTCTTCTGCGCCGGATGCGGCATGCTGGCTTCGCTCGTGGTCTTCTGTCTGTTTAAGTCGAAGTACCTTGTGTCTCCGGAAGGCGTGCAACTTGGACTCAAGCCGGAAGACGACGTAGAACGTAAACTGCGTAACCTGCAGGAAGTGGAAGACGAAGCCGTTAGACACGGTCATGTACTCCAGCAAGACGAATTGCAGCTGAAGAAGTCGAGCCATACTCTGTTTTCATGGAGGACGCTGCTCCATTGCGTTTGCTTCGTTGGGCTGGTAGTCCTCTTTGCAAATGGCTTCGGCAATTTTAACGACGTAATATCTGCGGTAATCTATGCCTGCTCCATCGTATTGCCAATATACATAATCACAGACCCGAGTCTGACGAAGACCGACAAACTCAGAATAGGAGTGATTTATATCATTGCCGTGTTCGTCATCTTCTTCTGGAGTTCCTTCGAGCAGGCAGGTTCCTCGCTGACCCTCTTCGCCGACAAACAATGCGACAGACACATCGGAGGTTGGGAAATGCCAACGGCATGGCTGCAGAGTGTCAATCCTATTTGCGTCGTAATCTTTGCTCCTCTGACTGCCTCTCTTTGGGAAGTTCTCGCAAGACACGGCAAGGAACCGTCATCCCCGGCCAAGCAGGCTTTGGGACTGCTGCTTTTGGGAGTAGGATACTTCATGATTTCCTACGTGACCTACGGCTTGGACGTAACAACAAAGGTGTCTGTATGGTGGCTCGTCGTTCTGTATTTCATAATGACCCTCGGCGAACTGTCCCTCTCGCCAATAGGCCTCTCCATGGTAACGAAACTGTCACCCGCCCACTTGGCATCCCTCTTGATGGGAGTATGGTTTATGAGTAACGCCGCCTCCAACATTGCCGCCGGAAGTCTGGCAACGTTCTTGCCACAGGAAAACGTAGCAACAAAGTCGTTTCTGGGATTTGAGATAGCCACCCTGTCCGACTTCTTCCTACTGTTCGCCATAATGTCATCCGCCGCCTCAGTAGTACTCTTCATCCTCACCCCTTACATTCGTAAAATGTCAAGAGGAGTGCTTTAAGCAGATTATACAAAACACAAACAAGACCCGTTCTGTCGTCAGATAGAACGGGCCTTGTTGACTTTTTCCTTATGTCTTTTTTATGCTGATATGCCCGAGGTCTGGGCATCGTGTTCTCGCTTGGTGGGCACACGATTCTCACAGCTCGGGCATCGAGTGCCCACAAGGCGAGCATCAAATGCTCTCAAACAGGCGGTTTAGACCTTGTGCATTTCCTTGAACTTCTCTATACGCTCGCGGAACAGCTCCTGCTGGCTCTCGGCGAAGAAAGAGGTGCAGATGCGGACGCCCTGTCGGGTGCTGCCCATAGTGTCGAGAGGGAAGACGGCGATGCCGTAGTACATCAGTTCGCGCGTCAGCTCCAGGTCGCTCATGCCGGGGTATTGTACGGTGAAGTAGAAGCCGTCGGCAAGGGGCGAGCCCATGTCGTTGTCGTAGACGAGGTAGAAGCCGTTGGCCAGCAGTACGTCCTTGAGGAACTTGGCTCGGCGACCATACTCGCGCACGTCGGCAAGGAAGTTATACGACCCGTCGCAAGCTGCCTCCATGAGTGCTGCCATGGCGTGCTGCACGCTGTGGGTAGTACCGCTGGAGAGGGTGTACATGAGGCGGTTGCAGAGAAAATTGCCGAACTCGCCCACGCCGAAGTTTTCCTCGAGAGGTGTATAGACGCGGTGGTAGAGTGCATCACCTATGCAGCACACGCCGATGCGCTGTCCGGCGTAGGAGAACGCCTTGGAGCCACTGACGGAGAGGATGTAGTTGTCCGTATAGCGTGCAACGGTAGGCTGGTAGGGAGCCTGATAGGGGTGGGAGAGGTCGTGGCGGAAGTCCATGGCGAAGTACGCCAGGTCCTCCAGCACTATGAAGCCATACTTGGTGGCCAGGGCACCGATGCCCTTCAGCTCCTCCTCGCGGAGGCATACCCATGAGGGATTGTTGGGGTTGGAGTAGACGAGGCTGCAGATGTTGCCCTTGCTGACGATGTCCTCTATGGCACGGACGAGGTTTTGTCCACGATGAGCGTAGACGTCGAGTCCAGCGTACTTGAGACCTACCACTTCACATTGCGTCTGCTGAACGGGGAAGCCGGGGTAGAGGAAGAGTACCGTGTCCTTCGTCGTGCCTTGGAAGGCGTGCTTCATAGCGAGAAACGAGGCGAACGTGCCCTGCATGGAGCCCGTTGTGGGGATGCAGCCCAAGGGGGCGATGTCCACGCCGATGAATGCCTTGACGAACTGCGAGGCGGCCTCCTTGATGCGTGGTATGCCGCCGTTGGGCGGATACTGTGTGGCGCAGCCTTGGCAGAGTGCCTCTTGTTCGGCCTTGAGGGCTATTTCAGAGGGCTGCAGTCCGGGTACGCCCATTTCGAGGTGTATGACGCTTTGGTCCGTCTTTTTCTCAAGGATGGAGGAGAGGGCCTGGAGGTCGCGTATGGTGGCTTGCGAGAAGTCGCCCAGTCCCATGTCGTTGATGGTGTCGGTGACGGTCTGGTAGTCTAAGGGTGTTTCTGTCATGTGTGTTTGTTCGTTGAGATGTATTCCTTTATGAAAATGTCTGTTATTCGTGAAAATTTCGTTTGTCCAGTACGTGTTTTGCCTTGCCGATGGAGCGTGCTATTGAACCGGGCTCCTTGATGTGTATGTTCGGCTTTATGCCTACCATGGAGACGATGCGGTCGTAGAGGGGCTTGATGTGCGGCATCTGCTTGGCGGGGTTGGGCGAGAAGAACTCGGAGCGCAGCTCCACGTCGAGGTCGAAGGTGTCCTCGTTGTTCTTGCGGTCGACGGTAATGAAGTACTGTGGTGTGAAGGCAGGGAACTCCGTCAGGCACGTCTCTATCTGGCTTGGGAAGACGTTGACGCCACGGATGATCATCATGTCGTCTGAGCGGCCCAGGATGCGGTCCATACGCACGGCGGTACGTCCACAGGCGCACTTGTCGTAGATGAGGCGCGTCAGGTCGCGTGTGCGGTAGCGGAGAATAGGCATAGCCTCCTTGCAGAGAGAGGTGAAGACGAGTTCGCCGAACTCACCCGGTGCGCATGGCTCCAGCGTGTCTGGATTGATAATTTCAGGGTAGAACATGTCCTCCCACAGGTGCGTGCCGTCCTGCATCTCGCACTCGCCGCCCACGCCGGGGCCGCACATCTCGGTGAGACCGTAGATGTCGTACGCCTTGATGCCGAGGCGCTCCTCTAGCTCCTTGCGCATGCCCTCGGTCCAAGGCTCTGCGCCGAAGAAGCCGGCGCGCAACTTGAGGTCCTCCTTGCTGACGGTCTCGCTCTTCTCTATCACCTCGGCAAGGTGCAGTGCATAGGATGGAGTGCAGCAGAGGATGGAGCTGCCGAAGTCCTTCATGAGCATTATCTGCTTCTCAGAGTTGCCGGCAGACGTTGGCAGTTGCACGGCACCGAGCACTCCGGCCGCGCCGTGTGCGCCGAGACCACCGGTGAAGAGACCGTAGCCGTAGCTCACCTGTACGATGTCGCCCTTTGTGGTGCCTGCCACGGCAAGGACGCGGGCGGCGCCTTCCTCCCACATGGCAACGTCGTTCTTAGTATAAGTGCCTACGACGGGTTTGCCCGTGGTGCCCGAAGAGGCGTGGATGCGCACCACCTCGCTCTGGGGTACGGCCTGGAGACCGAAGGGGTACTCGTCGCGCAGGTCGTGCTTGGTGGTGAAGGGGAGGCGGTGTATGTCGGCGATAGACTGGATGTCCTCGGGCTTCAGTCCCATCTTGTCCATCTTCTTGCGGTAGAAGGGCACGTTGTCGTAGCAGCGTTTAACGGTCTGGCGCAGTCTCTCGGACTGCAGTTTGGTCATGGACTCGCGGTCCATACATTCCATTGAGCGGTTTAGAATCATAGTTCTTTATGGTTTTGTGTTGAAGGTTGTAGATATGTGTGCGGTGTCCTCTTATGAGGGAACACGTGTTTGCTCTAAATGTCTAAATGGAGGGTTTCCCGTTTGCGATATCCCGTACCAGTGACGACGCAGAGGAGCGTACCGTGCTGGTTGGTGATGCGTATTTCGCAGAAGGGGAGCTTGTGGTGGTTGTGCAGCTCGGTAGCCTCGGCGGTGAGTGTGTCGCCCTCATGTGCGGCATTGATGAACGTGATGTTGTTGCCGATACCGACGGTAAGGGTGCCGTGCGAGTTGCACACGCCAGCGAAGGCGAAGTCGGCCAACGTGAAGTAGACGCCGCCCTGACAGATGCCCGCGGCATTGAGGTGGTGGGCTTCTACGTTGAGCGTCGCCCGAGCATATCCGGGGCGTATCTCCTCCATACGCGCCCCGACGAGGGCGGCGAAATGGTCTCCGGAGGACAAAAAATCTATCAACTGCATATAGGTTTACGTGTACTTGTAATTAACTTTTAGACTTGAATATCAATTTTTAGACTTGAATATCATTTTTTTAGAACTTTAATTGCCATTAATTGACCATTAATTGTTCCATTAATTTATTTATTTATATTTTATTGCCATCCGGTTGAAATACAAATAATATTAATGGTTAAAATTAATGGTCAATTAATGGCAATTAAAGTCCTAAATACTCATTGGCGTCGGCGTGAGTAGCATGAGAAGATGGCATTGACGTCGTCGGGGGAGAGCTTTGGCGTTACCAGGCTGACGAGGACCACGACGACGAAGCCGCCGAGCATTGCCACGGCACCGCAGTCGATGGGGTTGAGCAGCGAGTTGTGCAGCAGCATGTTGACTACCGTCAGTCCTACGCCCCATACGAAGCAGGCCCATACGGCAAGGCGCGTGACTCCTTTCCAGTAGAGTCCGAGGAGGAAGGGGGCGAGGAAGGCACCGGCCAGCGCACCCCACGAGATGCCCATCAGTTGGGCGATGAACTGTGGTGGGTTGAGGGCTATCATGAGTGAGATGACGACGAAGAAGACGATGAGCACGCGCATTACTACAACCTTGCGGCGCTCTATGCGCTCAGCCACCTGGTCGTCTATCTGGCCTTCCTCCACCTCGCCCGTCTGCGACTTCTTGTCGCGATAGATGAGGTCGAGCGTCATCGTGGACGAAGAGGTGAGCACCAGCGATGCCAACGTGGACATGGAGGCGGAGAGGACGAGCAGCACCACGAGGGCTATGAGCACGTCGGGGAGCGTCTCGAGCATGGAGGGCACGATGGAGTCGTAGGCATAGCGATGGGTAGCCTCGTTGAACGCTGGTTCGGGGTAGAGACGCCCGAAGCTGCCAAGGAAGTAGCAGCCGCCGGAGACGATGAGGGCGAAGACGGTGGAGATGATGGTGCCGCGGCGTATGGCACTCTCGTCAGTGATGGAGTAGAACTTACCCACCATCTGGGGCAGCCCCCATGTGCCCAACGAGGTGAGTACCACGACACCGAGGAGACTCAACGGGTTAGGACCGAACCACGCGGCAAAGTCGCCCGCCTGGAACTGGGCAAAGAGCCCGGAGGGGTCAGCCAAGTCGTGTGACGTAGGCATCTTTGAGGCCATCTGTTCCACGGCAGAGAAGAGGCCGCCGTTGTTCTGGAGCACCACGGCTATGATGGTGACGATGCCGAAGAGCATGATGATGCCCTGGATGAAATCGTTGATGGCCGTGGCCTTGTAGCCGCCGAGGATGACGTAGACGGCGGTGAGCACCGCCATGATGACGGCGCAATAGGAGTAGGGGATGCCGAAGCCCATCTCGAAGAGTTTGGAGATGCCCATGTAGACGCCTGCCGTATAGGGTATGAGGAATACGAAGGCGATGATGGAGGCGGCGATGCGCAGACCCTCGTCGTGGTAGCGGATGCCGAAGAAGTCGGGCATGGTGCGGCTCTGTATGTGCTGCGTCATCAGCTTGGTGCGGCGGCCCAGTACGAGCCACGCCAAGAGCGAACCGATGACGGCGTTGCCGATGCCTATCCACGATGACGAGAGACCGTATTTCCAGCCGAACTGTCCGGCGTAACCGACGAAGACGACTGCGGAGAAGTATGACGTGCCGTAGGCGAACGCCGTGAGCCACGGACCGACGGAACGGCCGCCAAGAACGAAGCCGTCGACGCTACGTGCCTGCTGACGCGAGTAGATGCCCACGGCAATGACAATGGCAAAGAAGATGACGGTGAGGAGTACCTTGATGAACATAGGTTAGAGAGTATAGGTTTAAGTCGTTTGTATTTGATACGTTAGAATGCTACCTGTGCCTGCACCATGAGCTGGTGGGAGTTGCCGCCGCCGTCGAGGACCTTCATGGCGTCGCTCTTCAGGGAGTACATGTACTCGGCGCGCAGACGGCACTTCTTGAACATCCAGTACTGGGCACCCACCATCAGCTGGGTCTTCTTCAGTCCGAGGTCGGTGTTGTAGTTGAAGTAGTCGGCCTCGGCCACGATGTCCAGTTCTTTGTATGTCGGGATGGTCCATGCGGTGTATCCGCCAACGGAGTGGGCGTTGCCGTCGCGGCCGCCGAGGAACTCGGCACGTGCCGTCACGCAACGGTCTTTGTAGTAGTCCGTGCCCGTGCTCTTGGATTTCCACATGGCGCTGACGGCGTAGCGATCCTGCACGTATGTCTCGCCCTGCTTGATATCCGGGTTGTAGTACGACTTGGCATAGGCGTAGCCGTAGCCCTTCTGACCGGAGATGCCGATGGTCCAATGGGCATTGGGGGAGTACTCGAACTTGCCAATGACGTTCTTCTGATTGTTCTTGTCTGTGGTGTTTATCTTGCCGCCGTTCACCACCTGGAGGACGTAGCGCAGCTGGTCCTTGGCGAACGTGCCGCTAAGCTGTATGCCGAGGTCGCGTCCGCAGGCGTTGTCCATGAGAGGGTCCGAGCCGTTGAGCCAGTATACACCCTGCGACATACCGAAGCTTTCCAGGATGGTGTTGGAGAGCATGTTCTCCATGGTGAAGTTCTTCTTCCATTGACCTATGCGAATGTTGAGGGCCTTGACGGGGCGGTATTCGAGGTAGTACTCCTGTACGGCTCCGCCTTTGAATTCGTGCATGAAGTATGCGTAGAACTTAGGCGTGATGTTGGCACCCACCATGAGGATGACACGCTTAAGGCTAAACGTGTTCGTCGTGGGTCCATTCTCCACAAACTCAGCGTCGTATCCGCCCTGAGCGTAACCCGTCACTTTAATGCGCGAGGCCACTGTGCCGGCCCAGTAGGCGAAGTCTTTGTCCTCCTGCTTGGATGACGTGGATTTGGGTGTGTAGAGGGCGTCGTGGCGTTCGGCCATCTCTTCGTCGGTAGTGGCAGCGTACCATGCCTCGGCGTTGGTGTCCGCCGTTGCGTTTTCTTCAGCGTTGGCTGTCATGGTCCCCATTGTCAATGCTATGGAGAAAGCGTAGATCTTTTTCATCGTGTTTAGGACTTGAAGGCTTTTAGGACTTGAATATTTTTTTGGGGTGGACTTTAATTGGCGTCAAAATTCATTGGTGTCCCAAAGGAGTAAGAGGTTATTTGTATTTGAGTTCATCCTCGGAGAGGAAATCGAGTTTGTTGAGCATTATTGCCTTTTCGGCGTCCTCGTCCTTGTCGGCGCGGAAGACGATGATGCCCTTTCCGCCGAAGAGGAATGAGTACATGTACTTGATGCCCACGCCTGCCTCCGTGATTTTCGCAAGCATGTCTGCTACGGCTCCCGCCTTGTCTTCTGCCAGACGAATGGCGAAGACGTCGCTTATCTTGGCGTTGATGTTCTTGTTGCGAAGGAGGGTGTAGGCCCGTTGCGTGTCAGAGCAGATGATGCGGTATATGCCGAAGTCGAGCGTGTCGCCAAGAGTGCTGACGATGATACTGATGCCGTTGTCGCGAAGAAGCTGGAGCACCTGTAGCAGGGCTCCATTTTTGTTCTCCACGAGTATAGAAAGTTGTTTTATTGTCATAATGGAATGAGGTCTTTTGGGTTGAGTTATTTATACACGGTGCGCTTGTCGATGACGCGTACCGCTTTGCCTTCGCTGACGGGAAGTGTACCCTTTGGCACGAGCTTCACGTGTGGGGTAAGGAGTATCTCGTCCTTCAGAGCACGCTTTACGTTCTTCTGTAGCTCGATGAGACGCTGGTAGTCGTCGGTGAAGAGCTCTTCCAGTTCCACTTCGACGGTCATGTTGTCGTTGTCCTCGTCCGTGGTGAGTGTGATGAGGTAGTTGTTGGCAAGCTCCTTGAACTGCATCAGTATCTTCTCTATCTGTATTGGGAAGATGTTGACGCCGCGCAGCACCATCATGTCGTCCGAACGGCCGCGCATACGGTCGAGGCGCACGTGGTTGCGACCACAAGGGCAACCGCGGCCCAGGACACGCGTAAGGTCGCGAGTGCGGTAGCGTAGCAGCGGCATTGCCTCGCGGCGGATGCTAGTGAGGACGAGCTCGCCAATCTCGCCGTCGGGTACGGGCTCAAGCGTTTCGGGGTCCACAATCTCCACGATGTAGTAGTCCTCCCAGAAGTGGAGACCGTTCTGCTCCTTGCACTCGAAGCCTACGCCTGGACCGCACATCTCCGACATTCCGAAGGAGTTGTACGCCTTGACGCCAAGCATGTCCTCGATGCGCTTGCGCTGCTCCTCCGAATGGGGCTCGGCACCGATGGCCAGCACCTTGAGCTTAGTGTCGCGACGCGGGTCTACACCTTGCTCCTGCATCACCTCATAGAGACGGGTGACGTAGGACGGTACGGCGTGTACGGCCGTGGTGCCAAAGTCGGTCATGAACTTTATCTGGCGGAGGGAGTTGCCCGCAGCTGCCGGTATGGTGAGCATGCCGAGGCGCTCCGCTCCGTACTGGAAGCCGAGGCCGCCCGTGAACATGCCGTAACCGGACGAGTTCTGGAATACATCGTCCGGACGGAGACCTACCATCCATAGGTTGCGCGCCACCTGGTTGGCCCATTCGTCGAGGTCCTTCTGTGTGTGGAGGATGACGGTGGGGTTGCCCGTGGTGCCCGACGAGGAGTGCAGACGAACGCACTCGCGAAGAGGAGCGGAGGCAAGCCCGAAGGGATAGTTGTCACGAAGGTCCTGCTTGGTGGTGAACGGTATGCGGCGGATGTCATCGACGGAGGTGATGTTCTCCGGCGATACGCCGACCTCCTCGAGGCGCTGGCGGTAGATGGGGTTGTTCATGCAACGGGCCACGGTCTCCTTAAGGCGCTCCACCTGGAGTGCCTTAATTTGTTCCGTAGACATCGTCTCCTCTTCGGGGTCGAGATATGGTGAGTCCCAACTGGGTAATTGTCTTCTGTACATTTAGTTATTGTCTTTGGTTCAGTTGAATGTTTAGGTCGTATGTGCTTTCTATGTAATACGGCATGCCGTTTATTCGGCAGCAGCTGCACCGAGGTCGAACGCCTTTAGGTTGGCCTCTACCACCTTCTCGCCCTTGCGTTCGAAGATGGTGGCAACGGCGGTGCGGAGTGCATCGGCGGAGATGATCTCGAGTGCCTTGGCGGCCATGCCGAGGAGCACCACGTTGGCCGAGCGAACGGAGCCAGCCTCCTTAGCCACCTCCTCGATATCGAGCATCACGACGCGGTTGGGCAGGGAGAGGAGCTCGTCGAAGATGGCCTGCTGTTCGGGGTAGTTGGGGATGTTGACGAAGGGCTTGTTGCTCGTCACGATGACACCGTCCTTGGCCAGGTAGGGGAGGTAGCGTAGGGCCTCCATAGGCTCCATGGAGATGATGAGGTCCGCACCGCCCAGACCGATGAGGTCGCTATAGATAGTCTCGGTGGACAGGCGGAGGTTCGACTGCACATCGCCGCCGCGCTGACTCATGCCGTGCACTTCAGCCTGCTTGAGGTTTACGTCGGCACGCGTGGCCGCCTCGCCTATGATAGTGGCGATGCTCAGGATGCCCTGGCCGCCAACGCCACAAAGTATGATGTCTTTCTTCATTTCTTGTATAGTCTTTTCTTCTACTTGTTTATTGGTTTTGTTTTGCCTTTGCCTTCTCGCGTGCATGGCGTGCTGCTGTCTGTATGCACTCGCGGCGTGGAATGATGACGCTCACGCCGTTGTACTCTATTTCTTCGCGTATGGTGCGTGTAATCTCCTCCATATTCTTGGGCAGAGGCACCACTACGCGTACGTGCTCTGGCTCTACGCCGAGACCGAGGCAGATAGCCTCGAACTTATTTGTGCCTGCTGAGTCCTGACCGCCCGTCATGCCCGTGGTGAGGTTGTCCGAGATGATCACGGTGATGTTCGACTTGTCGTTGACGGCATCGAGCAGACCCGTCATGCCCGAGTGGGTGAACGTGGAGTCGCCGATGATGGCGATGGCCGGGAAGAGACCAGCATCCGCCGCACCCTTCGCCATAGTGATGCTGGCACCCATATCGACGCAGCTGGAGAGGGCCTTGAACGGAGGCAGGGCACCGAGCGTGTAGCAGCCGATGTCGCCGAAGATGCGGTGGTCGGGGTACTCCTCAGCTACCTTATTGATAGCAGCATAAACGTCGCGGTGGCCGCAACCCTGGCAGAGCTGTGGCGGACGGCCCGCAAGGTTCTTGGCTGCAGGAAGGATGGCCGGGGCTGGTACGCCAAGGGCTGCCGCTACGCTATCCGGGGTGAGCTCGCCCGTACGGGGCAGGGCACCCGTCAGGCGACCCGTCACGATGTAGCCAGTGCCGAGGAAGGCCTTGATGCCCTCTTCCACGACGGGCTGGCCGTCCTCTACGACGAGCAGCTTGCCGCTCTCTTTGGCAAGCATCTGTATGCGCTGCTCGGGGAGTGGGTATTGCGATACTTTCTCTACATTATATAATGCCTGCTTCTCGGCTGGCAACTGGGCGAGGGCCTCCTTGACGTAGTTGTAGCCGATGCCGCAAGCTATGATGCCCGTCTTCTGCGCCTTGTCTGTGGAGTCAGAGTACTCGCTTATGTTGAACTGGGACGTGTTCGATGCCATGAGCATCTTTTCCTGCTTCTCGATGAGGGCGTCATACTTCTTGCGGGCTATGCCAGGGAGAAGCACCCAGGCGTCCGTGGACGGATGGAGAACGTTCTGCTCCTTTGGCTCTTGCACTACGACGGCGGCACGAGAATGGGCCAAACGAGTAACTACACGCAGGAGCACAGGCTCCTTGATGGCCTCGGAAAAGTCGAACGCCACGCTCATCATGTCATAAGCCTCCTGCTGGGTGGACGGTTCGAAGATAGGTATCATGGCAAACTTGCCGTAGAAGCGCGAGTCCTGCTCGTTTTGAGAGGAGTGCATGGACGGGTCGTCTGCCGCCAGCACTACCAGTCCGCCCTCCACGCCCGTGATGGCGCTGTTGATGAAGGCATCGGCGCAAACGTTCATGCCTACGTGCTTCATGCACACCAGGGCGCGCTTGCCAGCATAGGACATACCCAGAGCTGCCTCCATGGCTGTCTTTTCGTTTGTACACCAGCGCGAACGGATGCCACGCTCCTTGGCAAGAGAGTTGCCTTGGATGAATTCTGTAATCTCCGTTGATGGAGTGCCCGGGTAAGCGTATACACCGCTCAGACCGGCATGTATAGCACCAAGAGCAATGGCTTCGTCACCGAGAAGAAGTTTCTTTTCCATTTGTTGTATTTAAATGTTTGAATTTGTTAGATTTTGTAGAACATAATGTGTGTTTTATAGCATTTTACCACGCTAAAGCGAGAAATCGTCGCAATAGGGCGGCGAAAAACCAACGCAAAGTTATAAAATATTCTTGGAAACAGACAAGAAATGCAAGTCTTTTCTTAAAAAGAAAGAAAAAAAGTTTGTTATTCAACGAAAAAGATGTACCTTTGCACCGCCGTTACGAGTTGACGGCATATTCACATCTATTTTTAATTACAATTTAATCCACATTTTTCAAACAAAATGGCAACAAAGATCAGATTGCAGCGCGGCGGCCGTAAGAGCTACGCTTTCTACAGCATCGTTATCGCTGACGTAAGAGCACCACGTGATGGTAAGTTTACAGAGAAGATTGGTACTTACAACCCTAACACCAATCCTGCTACAGTAGATCTGAATTTCGAGCGTGCACTCTACTGGGTAGAGGCTGGTGCACAGCCAACAGACACCGTACGCAACATCCTCTCTAACGAGGGCGTTCTCCTCATGAAGCACCTCAAGGGTGGTGTAAAGAAGGGCGCATTCGACGAGGCTGCTGCTCAGGCTAAGTTCGAGGCTTGGAAGCAGGCCAAGACTGCTGGCGTAGAGGCTGTAAAGGCTAACGACGCTAAGGCTAAGAAGGCTGCTGCAGAGGCTGCACTCGCTGCCGAGAAGAAGGTAAACGAGGCTATCGCAAAGAAGGTTGCTGACAAGAAGGCTGCTGCTGAAGCTGCCGCTACCGAGGCTAACGCCGAGGAGGCTACTGAGGCACCTGCTGAGGAGGCTTAAACCTAAAGCGAAGCATGCTCAAAGCGCATCTATGTAAAAAGAGATGCACAGAGTCTTACAATTAGGAATTACGGATGCGCAAACCAACATCATTTCATGGGGGTTTGTGCATCTTTTGTTTAAGTGAACATAATGATAAAGTTAATCATACAAGGCGTGACAGACATCCCCGCCGTACCAGATACCTCCGTTATCCTTTTGACGGACGAGAAGAGCGAAAGGACAATATCCGTCGTGTGCAACAAGTTCTACAACCGACAGATAGCCATAAGACGCGACAAATACGTGGGAAGCGAACAGGCACGCTCCACGGCAAGGAAAACATTGGACAAGTCGCTGCCAGAAGTGCTAGTGGGACTGCTCACCCAGAGCTCACCATGCAACTACCGCGTCGTTATCGAGTCTGTAAAGGACGGAAGCTATCAGTCTGTCGTGGAAAACGGTGACGAAATGGACATATACCTCGAGGTAAACACACCCGACGCGCTGCTCATCTCCTATGCTAGTGACGACAAGATACCAGTGTACATATTAGAAGACCTTTGGTACAAGCAAAGCACCCCGTATTTTGGCGACAACGCACCTGGCATATCTTTGCCCCTTAACACTCTCTCTGAAGAGCTGCTTAAGGATGCCCTCGACAAGTGTATTGCTGACGAACAGTACGAGGCCGCCAAACAAATAAAGGACGAGCTCGACAGCCGTAACAATAGAGAAATAGACAGGTTATGAAAGAAGAAAGATTTTTCTACGTTCCCAACTTGGGCGACTCCAATGAACTCCCCCAGGAGGAAGCCGTTCACGCCACACGCGTACTGAGGCTCTCCGAGGGCGACGAGATATTCCTTATGGATGGCAAGGGCAATTTCTTTCGAGCCGAGATAACGATGGCAAGCAACAAGCGCTGCTCGTACTCCATCGTGGAGACCCTTCCGCAAGACCCCATCTGGAACGGGCGCATACACCTTGCCATGGCCCCGACGAAGATGATGGAGCGCGTGGAGTGGTTTGCCGAGAAGGCTACCGAGATAGGGTGCGACGAATTCTCCTTTCTGGAGTGCAAATTCTCCGAGCGACGCAACATGAGGCAGGACCGCGTGGACAAAATCGTCATAGGTGCCACGAAGCAAAGCCGAAAGGCCTGGAAGCCCATTGTCAACGAGCTGATGCCATTCAAGAAATTTATTGACGAGGAGCGCGACGGTCTGAAACTCATAGCCCATTGCCACGAGGACGAGTCGCGTCAGGACCTCTACGACTTGCTCACGGCCTGTAACGACGACCAGCTCTCTTCGGGTGTGACGATGCTGATAGGACCCGAGGGCGACTTCTCGCCCGAGGAGGTGGCATACGCCGTAGAACATGGCTACAAGTCCATCTCATTAGGATGCTCACGACTACGTACCGAGACGGCAGCACTCTCAGCCGTGATGACTGCACAATTGGTGCTGCGAAAGAAGTAACGTCATATAGAAGACTGCTTAATGAACAAGAGTATTTTTGCACTTGCACTCGGTACGTTCTCACTCGGAATGACCGAATACGTGATGATGGGCATACTGCCCGACGTCGCACGCGACCTGAACGTCTCCATCCCCGTGGCTGGCAACCTCATATCGATGTACGCCATCGGAGTGTGCGTAGGAGCCTTCTCGCTCGTCTTCATGCACAAGTATCGCCCGAAGCACATACTGTACCTCCTCACGTCAATCATTTTCGTAGGCGCACTAATTGCCTCGTTTACCCCGTCCTATTGGCTTCTGCTTTGCGCACGATTCCTCGAGGGCACACCGCACGGAGCGTTCTTTGGCGTGGGAAGCATCATAGCCGTCAAGCTAGCACAAGAGGGAAAGGGAACAAGTGCCGTCTCCTTGATGTGCGCCGGCATGACCGTGGCAAACCTCATGGGCGTGCCGTTCGCCACGTTTCTCTCCACGCATTTCTCATGGCGAATAGCCTTTGCCATAGCCGCCTGTTGCGGTGCCGCCACGCTTTGGTGCATACACCGTTGGGTGCCTAACATCGAGGCACTACCCAACCACGGCATAAAGGCACAATTCCACTTCTTGAAGAACCTCGACCCGTGGCTCATCATTCTTGCAACGGCCTTCTGTAACGCGGGTGTCTTCAGTTGGTATAGCTACATCTCGCCCTTGCTGCAGATGGTAAGCGGCTTTACGGCATACGAGGTCAGCATGCTCATGATAGTGGGCGGCGTAGGCATGGTGCTGGGCAATCTCGCCAGCGGCAAACTGGCAGAGAAGCGTCCTGCCGGTAAGGTGGCATTCTACTTCCAGCTGTTAGCCGCCGTAGGACTCCTTACCGTCTTCTTTGGAGCCGGATGGGCACTACTCGCTGTCGTCATGATGTTCATCGTATGCGCTTGTCTCTTCGCCGTCAGCGCCCCACAACAGTTCCTCATCATAAAGCACGCCCCCGGCGGAGAGATGCTGGGTGGGTGCTGCATACAAGCGGCATTCAACCTCGGCAACGCCATAGGAGCCGCATCAGGCGGCATCCCCGTCACCCTGGGATTGCCATACAACTACTCGGCACTCGTCGGAGTACCCTTCTGTGCCCTGGGAGCCGTATGCCTATATTGGTTCCATAAAAAATATGAGGCGAAAAATAATCAATAAAATACGGAGGGAAACTATCATGGCAAAACATAACGACCTGGGTAAATGGGGCGAGCAAAAAGCTGCGGAGTATCTTGTCAGTCAAGGGTACTACATCAGGCATCGCGATTGGCAATACAAGCACCGTGATCTTGATATAGTGGCCATAGATGAAGACCAGTCAATCCTTGTTTTCGTTGAGGTGAAGACGCGTTCTACCGATGCGTTCGGTGCCCCCAACAAAGCCATTACTCCGGAGAAAGCTACCAACTTGATGATTGCCGCCAATGCCTATCTAAGAACTTATCGCATGGAGAACATGCACTTCCGTTATGACTCCATTGCCATAATAGGAGACAGTGACGACAATTTCCAATTGGAGCATCAAAAGGACATCATAGACGTAACTATCCGATTAAAGTATCGCGAACAGAAAGCCGTCAAGGCACGATACAACAAACCCGGCACCTGGGGAAGCGGGCGGTGGAGATAAAAATTATATGCGTAAATATTTACTGACTCTACAACTGTTTTTAACTGCCTGCAGCGTGTTTGCTGCAGGTCGGCTCAATACTTCATCATATATACAGTATGGTGAGAAATATCTTAGTAAACCGTGGGCTATACTGCCCGTAACCGAGTTTGCCCGTTTTCGTAAGGACGGCAATAGGGTAGGGTATGAAGGAATCGTCTTTGAGCGTCGCCGTCAACTTGCGGCACTCGTTATGGCGGAGATAATAGAAAAGAAAGGCCGCTTTATGCCAGATATCATCAATGGACTGGAAGTGATGATGGAAGAGCCCTGGTGGGGTATACCGGCACATTACGGCAAGTCCGTGCCGGTATATAGCGACCAGCCTGTAGACCTTTTCAATGCTGAGTCAGCGTCGTTGATAGCGTGGACCGGCAAGAAATTGAAGACAGAGTTGGACAAATTCTCGCCGGAAATGTACCGTAAGATAGAACGCGAGATAAACCACCGCATCCTTACCAAGGCCCTTGGCCGCAATGTATGGTGGAAGAAAGCTGGTATGAACTGGAATCCTTGGATTTGCAGCAACTGGCTGACCTGCGTGATGCTGTATGAGAAAGACGCTGACCGCAGACAGAAGGCGGTGACAGAGATAGAAGGCTGCATGCGAGCTTTTATCGATGCTTATCCGGAGGATGGAGGATGCGACGAGGGAACAGGATACTGGGACCGTGCGGCAGCGTCGCTATTTGAATGTATGGCGTTGATGAAACAGATAAAAAACGACAGCCTTGCCACGGTGACTGTGCTTGACTATCAGAAAGAGAAAGTGGCACGCATGGGAGCGTACATTTATAAGATGTATATAGGCAACGGTTATTCAGTGAATTTCGCAGATGCGCATGAAAACAAAAGCGTAGTACAACTCAACGTATTGTGGCCCTTTGCACAATACCTTAATGATACTGCCATGAAAGGGTTTGCTGCATGGCTGGCACAAGACAAGAACTTCTGGACAGCCCCGGCAGCCCTGTATGCCAAGAGTGGCAATTTCCCTACTCTCGGTAGGGAGCTGATGCTTCTGAGCGAGATAGAGGCGCTGGAGAAAGAAAAAGCCAAAGAGCCGTTGGTGGAGGCGTGGTTGCCCAACCTTCAGATTGCCGTTATGCGCAGTAAGGGTGTCTATGTAGCGGTAAAGGGAGGAACAAACGGCGAAAGCCATAACCACAATGACGTAGGTTCCTTTATAGTGTACGATAATGGCGAGCCACTTCTGATAGACTGTGGAGTAGGAGAGTACACCTCAAAGACGTTCAGTGGACAGCGTTATGATATCTGGACTATGCAGAGTGACTATCATAATCTGCCACAGATAAACGGCGTAAGCCAGAAAGACGGAAAGCAATATCATGCCACAGTACTGAAAAACAGTCGTCACAGCATATCGCTCGACATTTCAAAGGCATACCCCAAGGAAGTCGCCGTAAAGAAATGGCAACGCACAGTAACGCTGAAAGGCGAAACGGTAAGTGTGACAGAGAATTATGTGTTGGACGAATACAAAGCACCTTCTCGCCTCATGCTGATGACAACCCTTCTGCCAGATGCCTCGAAACAAGGTGTGGTACGTATAGGCGGAGCATCTCTGACGTATGACCCTTCAAAACTGTCTGTTACGGTAGAAGACAAGTCAACATTGCTTGATTCCTTGTTGCAGAACCTATGGGGCAAGAAACTCTATCGCATCGTGATGGAGGTGAAGGGCACAGAGTGTGTAGGAAGAATAAAGTACGGAATGGTACTGTTGTCGAAATAGTGCGCCAGATGCTATGGCTAGAGCGCAGTGAAAGTGCCGTTCTCTACCCGGAAGATGGTGTGGGGGGCGTTGGAGTGGAAGAGGATGGAGTCGAGGTGCGAGCGGTTGGTGTCGGTGATGAAGATTTGGCCGAAGGCTGGGGAGCTTACCAGTTTTACTATGTTTTCTACGCGGTGGGCGTCGAGCTTGTCGAAGATGTCGTCCAACAGCAACAGGGGCGTGGTGGCCGAGACGGTCTGGCGCAGGAAGTCGAACTGGGCCAGTTTGAGTGCAATGACGTATGTCTTGGTCTGTCCCTGGCTGCCTTCACGTCTGATGGGGTATGAGTCGATGAGCATCTCGAGGTCGTCGCGGTGTATGCCGTGTAGCGAATAGCCTACGGCGCGGTCCTTCATGCGGTCGCGTTGTATGACGTCGAGCAGAGGACCGCGCTGGCAGTGGGAGGTGTATTTGAGAGCTACCGTTTCGTGTCCTCCGGAGATGCGTTGGTACATGTCGCAGAAGACGGGAGTGAAGCGCTCGATGAACTCGGCGCGCAGACGGTAGATGTGTTCTCCTTCGGCGGCCATTTGCTCCTCCCAGAGTGAGAGTAGGGTGGGGTCCGGCTCTACGGTTTCCATTTTAAGTAGTGCATTGCGTTGTTGCAGCGCTTTGTTGTATCGGTTTAGGGCGGGTATGTACGTAGGGTCATACTGCGCGATGACGATGTCGAGCAGTTTTCTTCTTTCGTCGGACGAGCCCGTGATTAGCGATGTATCGTCCGGTGAAGCTATGATGAGCGGGATGAGTCCGATGTGCTCAGACAGGTGCTTGTATGCCTTTTTGTTGCGTCGGATAGTCTTGCGTGCTCCCCGTTTTGCTGCGGCGTGTATCTCCTCGTCCGGCAGGTCGGGGCGGTCTGCCAGGTAGTTCCCTTGCAGCATGAAACAGTCGGCTTCGTGTCGCATGACGGTGGAGTCGATGTTGGTGCTCATGGAGTGGCAGAAAGAGAGGTAGTATATGGCATCGAGGAGATTTGTCTTGCCTTCTCCGTTGTTGCCGATGAGGCAGTTGAATTTAGGAGAGAAGGTAAGCGTAGCCTCTGCGATATTTTTGTAGTTGAGTATTGTAAGAGTGTTGAGTTTCACAACTGTTGTATGTGTATTTGTTGCAACAAATTGGTGTAGCGCGTCTGTCGGAGAGGTGACGGCTTATCGTTCCAGCAGGTCAGGGCGCAACCGTTTAGTGCGTTCCAGTGCCTGTTCCATTTCCCATTCCTTTATCTTTGCTTCGTGACCAGAGAGCAGTATGTCCGGCACGCGCCATCCCTTGTAGTCGGCAGGGCGGGTGTAAATAGGAGCTGATAGTAGGTCGTCTTGGAAGCAGTCGGAGAGTGCAGACTGCTCGTCGCCTATCACTCCTGGTATGATACGTACGATGGCATCCGCCATGACGGCGGCAGCCAGCTCTCCGCCCGTGAGAACGAAGTCGCCGATGGATATCTCGCGTGTGATGAGGTGGTCCCTCACGCGCTGGTCTATGCCTTTGTAGTGGCCGCAGAGAATTATGATGTTGCCCTTGAGCGAGAGGTCGTTGGCGATGTGCTGGTCGAACTTCTCGCCGTCTGGTGAGGTGTAGATGACTTCGTCGTAGTCGCGCTCGGCCTTGAGGGCAGAGATGCAGCGGTCTATCGGTTCGCACTGCATTACCATTCCGGCGAAACCGCCGTAGGGATAGTCGTCTACGCGCTTCCACTTGTCGAGGGTGTAGTCGCGCAAGTTGTGAAGGTGTATTTCGGCGAGTCCTTTCTTCTGTGCCCTTGCCAGAATGGATTCGTTGAAGAACCCCTCAAGCATTTCGGGCAGGACGGTGATGATGTCTATTCGCATGATTGTGTGTCTTTAATTTTCTGCAAAGGTAATGAGATTTGTTGAAAATTGAAAATAAACGGTTGCTTTTGTTGTAGGTGTGAATTGTTTTTTGTAATTTTGCGTTATAATTTGCGTTAACTTTACAATGATGACCGAACCGGAAAGAATACACCAGTTGCGCCGACAGCTGCACGAACATAACCATCGTTATTATGTGGAGAACCAGCCTATCGTGAGTGATCAGGAGTTTGACCTGATGATGCACGAGCTTGAGGCTTTGGAGCAGCGCCATCCCGAACTTGCCGACCCCAATTCCCCCACTTGTCGTGTGGGCTCAGACCTGACAAAGGAGTTTAGTCAGGTGAAGCACCGTTATCCGATGCTCTCCCTCGCCAATACGTACAACGAGCAGGACGTGGCGGAGTGGTACTCGCAGGTGGAGCGTGGTCTTGGCGGCGAACCATTTGAGGTTTGCTGCGAGATGAAGTACGACGGACTGTCCATCTCTCTTACCTATGAAGAGGGCCGACTCGTCAGGGCCGTGACCCGTGGCGACGGTGTGCAGGGTGACGATGTTACCGCCAATGTACGTACGATACGCTCCATCCCCCTCGTGCTGCCGGAAGGAAAAGACTGGCCGCAGGAGTTCGAGATAAGGGGCGAGGTGCTCATGCCGTGGAAGTCGTTCCAACGACTTAACGAGGAGCGACAGGAAGCAGGGCAGGAGCCGTTTGCCAACCCCAGAAACGCTGCCAGCGGCACGTTGAAGAGCCAGGACTCCAGGGTAGTGGCCGAGCGCGGACTTGACGCGTACCTATATTATCTATTAGGCGACGGTGTTGGCGCGGAAGGGCATATAGAGAGTCTGGACACGGCACGCCAATGGGGATTTAAAATCTCCGAGGGTATGCGCAAGGTTAACTCCCTTGAAGGCATATATGAATTCATAAACTATTGGAATGAGGAGCGCAAGAATCTCCCCGTGGCAACGGACGGCATAGTGCTGAAGGTGAACAACTACCGCCAGCAGCGTGCCCTTGGCTTCACTGCGAAGTCGCCACGTTGGGCAATAGCCTACAAATATAAGGCGGAGCGTGCGTGTACCCGTCTGCTTGAGGTGACATACCAGGTAGGCAGAACGGGCGCGATAACCCCCGTGGCCAATATGGAGACGGTGCAGCTGGCAGGTACCAAGGTGCGCCGTGCCACTCTGAACAACGAAGACTTCATCCGCTCGTTCGACCTTCATGAGGGCGACTGGGTGTACGTGGAGAAGGGCGGCGAGATAATACCCAAGATAGTCGGCGTGGACGAAAGTCGTCGCGACCCTATGGCCAGTCCGATACGCTTCATTACCCATTGCCCCGAATGCGGTGCGGAACTGGTACGTATGGAAGGCGAGGCGGCCCACTACTGTCCGAACGATACGGGATGCCCGCCGCAGATAAAGGGACGCATAGAGCACTTCATTGCGCGCAAGGCGATGAATATCGATTCGCTCGGTCCGGAGACAGTTGACGACTATTACGAGCGCGGACTCATACACGACGTGGCAGACCTGTACGACTTGACCGTCGGGCAGATAGACAATGTGGGTACGCGTGGTAAGTCCGCCCAGAAGGTTGTTGATGCCATAGAGAGTTCTAAGCAAGTGCCCTTCGACCGCGTTGTCTTTGCACTGGGAATACGTATGGTGGGTCAGACGACGGCGCGCATCCTTGCTCGTCACTTCAAGAGCATAGAGGCATTGCGCACGGCTACCGTAGAGGAGCTGACCGAGCTTGAAGGCATAGGCGGAATAATAGCCGTCAACGTCCGCCGCTACTTTGAGGACGAGACGAACAAACGCATCGTGGACCGCCTTATACAGTACGGCGTACAGATGCAATTGCCGGAAGACCAGACGCAGCCCGTCAGCAACGTCCTGGAGGGTAAGAGCGTCGTCATCAGCGGCGTGTTCCAGCACCACAGCCGCGACGAGTACAAAGCCATCATAGAGCAGCACGGCGGCAAGAATGTGGGCTCCATCAGCGGCAAGACATCGTTCATCCTTGCCGGCGACAATATGGGGCCAAGCAAGCTCGAGAAAGCACGCAAGTTGGGTGTACAGATAATGACCGAAGATGAGTTCAACGAACTGATAGCACAATGACACTGCACATATTCAATCCCGAACACGACCTTGCCCTCGCTGCCAGCGACGGCAACTTCACCGCACCACATGCCGGACGGCAACTGCGTGCGGACTTGAGCTACCTCCCGATGCTATGGGCAAAGCGCGGAGACCTCGTTCTGGTAAAAGACAAAGAATGGGCGTGGCATGCCTATACAAAACATAAGATAACCCACCGCACGGACGTGCACCTCGTAACCGCTGACGAACTGCCCGAAGCCTTCCGTGTGCGTCCGAAACTCACCGTCACGCCATGGGGATGGGACCAGACTATACGCGAGCAACTGCGCCGTGCGGGAGTGCCCGAGGACCGTCTGCTGACCAAAGTGCAGATAGACCGCATAAGGGATCTCTCCAACCGTCGCATTGCCGTAAGTGTGCTCGACCGCCTGAAGGAGCTGGAGGGGACGACAGGATTCTCCCGTGTATGCAATACGTACGAGGAGCTTCTCGTCTTTCTTGATGCCAACGAACACGTCGTTGTCAAAGCACCTTGGAGCTCCAGCGGAAGAGGGGTGCGCTATATAGACAGAGAGTCCGCCCTGGAGAATACCAATACCCTGCAATGGATATGCAACACCATAAAACGCCAGGGAAGCGTTACGGCGGAGATATATTGCGACAAGGTGCAGGACTTTGCGGTAGAGTTTATGGCTACCCCTAAAAAGGTGTCGGCCGTCGGCTTTTCCATCTTCAATACGGTTAAGTCTGCCTACACCGGCAACGTCCTTGCCTCCGAACAAGACAAGGTACGTATGCTCACACGCTATGTACCGCTGGTGCAAATCGATGGCGTGGTGAGTAAATTGGAAGAGCTTCTCTTCGACTACCTCCATGATGTATACGAAGGACCGCTCGGCGTGGACATGATGGTGGTGAAGAACCCGGACGACACGGGGCAGCCATACCTTATCAATCCCTGTGTGGAGATAAACCTGCGGTGCACCATGGGGCACGCTGCACTGGCCCTAACTAACGCCGGACTGCGTGGCACTATGCACATCGAATACAACGGAAAGAACTACAAATTGAAACTAAACGCTATGCCTTAAACGGATATCACTATAATCAATATATCTTAACCAACGTAACTTAAATCATTTTATGAAAAAACAACTGATGATGCTCCTTGCGGTTGCGCTCATGCCAGCGGCAGCCACATTTGGTGCAAACTACAAATCGCAAGTGTGGAGTCCGGACAACGGTGACGGCACGTACACCAACCCCGTAATCAACGCCGACTACTCCGACCCCGACGTGTGCGTAGGAAAGAGCGGAGAGGACTTCTACATGACGGCCTCCTCGTTCAACTGCATACCGGGTCTGCCGATACTCCACTCGAAAGACCTTGTCAACTGGGAGATAGTCAACTATGCCGTCAAGGCGCTGCTGCCACTGGACCGTTATGCCACTGCACAACACGGCAATGGCGTATGGGCACCATGCATCCGCTATAACGAGCACAACGAGACCTATTATATCTATTGGGGCGACCCCGACCTCGGTGTCTTTGTAGTGACCGCCAAGGACCCCGAAGGCGAGTGGACAGAGCCGAAATGTATCATCCCTGGAAAGGGCATGATAGACACCTCGCCACTGTGGGACGAGGACGGCAGATGCTACCTCGTAAACGGATGGGCCAACTCGCGTTGCCAGTTCAACTCCGTCCTCACCGTGCGCGAGATGAGTGCCGACGGCATGAAGCAGATAGGCGACCCCGTCATCGTCTTCGAC
Organism: Oscillospiraceae bacterium; assembly: GCA_963588475.1. Taxonomy (GTDB): domain Bacteria; phylum Bacteroidota; class Bacteroidia; order Bacteroidales; family Bacteroidaceae; genus Prevotella. The sequence continues at coordinate 100,046 of CAVAHD010000006.1, forward strand.
GGCAACGGCACGAACGACCGCACGGCCGAGGGACCTAAATTCTACAAGCGCGACGGCTACTACTGGATAATGTGTCCTGCAGGCGGCGTGCCCATTGGTCACCAGTTGGCCATGCGCAGTAAGTCGCCATACGGTCCGTACGAGAGCAAGACCGTGCTGGCACAAGGCACTACAGACTGCAACGGCCCTCACCAAGGCGGATGGGTGCACCTGAAGTCGGGCGAAGACTGGTTCATGCATTTCCAGGACAAGGAGGCATACGGACGTGTAGTATGGCTCGAACCAGTAAAATGGACAGACGGATGGCCGGTGATGGGCGAGAAAGCCCCCGTGAAGGCATACGGCAAAACGGAGAAGTACGCCGGTCAGCCCGTGCTCAAATACAAGAAGCCTAACGTGGGCAAGAGCTACCCCGTGTGCAACCCCGTAGAGAGCGACGAGTTCAATACACCAGTTCTCGGCAAGCAATGGCAATGGCACGCCAACTACGACCAGACCTTTGGTATGCCTACTCCGAACGGTTATATGCGCGTCTTCTGCCACCGTCAGAGTGCCGACTACAAGAACCTATGGGAAGCCGGCAACCTCCTGTTGCAGAAGACCCCGGCAGACAACTTTACCGCTACTACAAAGCTGACCATGACGGCAAAGACTGAAGGCCAATACGGCGGCATCATCGTCATGGGCATGGACTATTCGAGCGTAGTACTGCGTAGAGTAGGGAACGAGTTCCAGCTGCAGCAGATAACATGCAAGAGTGCCGACAAGGGCAAGGCCGAAGACGTCAAGGTACTTGCCACGTTCAAGCCTACCGCAAAGGACGAGATAGACTACCAGCCGTCCATCCATTGCCAGATGTACCTGCGTCTTAACGTGAAGTACCTCGGCGGAAAGAACGCCGACGGCACCAACAAGCACGAGGCACAGGTGACCTTCGCCTACTCCAAGGACGGCAAGAAGTTCACTCCATGCGGTGAGGCGTTCAAGATGCGCCAAGGCAAATGGATAGGAGCCAAAGTGGGCATCTGCGCTGCTGAGGAGGCAGGCAAGAAAGTACGCGGATGGGTAGACGTTGACTGGTTCCGTATCAGTAAGTAGCCGACGGACAACCCAAGAATAGCCTAATTTGAAAACTACACTTCAATCTTCCGCAGGCAGTGTTCTGCCTGTTCGTATGAGAATCCCCGCTGTATGGCAAAGCGGATAAGCTTCATGCGGATTTCATAGTCGGAAGAACCCTTTACTGAGCGCCGTTTCGTACGGAGGAGAGGCAAAAGAACCTCCTCGTACGAATCGGCGCTCACTTCGTCCAGAAGAGGCTCATATATCTCACGTGGTATGCGTTTTGCCCATAGAGCCTGCTCCACCTTGCGCCGCCCCCAATGGTTGAACCGCACCTTGTCGTTGATGAAGAAACGGGCGTAGCGCTCCTCGTCAATAAACTTCTCGGCGACGAGACGTTCCAGCACCCGCTCTTGCGTAGCTTCGTCCACGTCCCAACGCTCCATCTTGCGGTGTATCTCCTCGCGACAATGCTCTCCACGGGCGCAAACTCCTGACAATTTGATTAGTATCTGTTCCTCAGTCATACGTTTATGTGATATTTTGCAAAGTTATTTTTGCAAAGTTACTACAATATAACTGTTTTCGTTGTAACTTTTGCTCTTTTTTTCGTACCTTTGCACACACAAACAACCGTGTAACGAAACAAAACAATCTCAATCATGGCAGAAACAAACGACGCAACACTCAACGAAGAGAAGAAGTCACTCAACTTCATAGAACAAAAAATAGAGGCCGACTTGGCAGAAGGCAAAAACGGCGGACGCATACAGACCCGCTTCCCACCGGAGCCAAACGGCTACCTGCACATCGGTCACGCCAAAGCCATCGCCCTCGACTTCGGTATGGCGAAGAAGTACGGCGGCGTATGCAACCTGCGTATGGACGACACCAACCCTCAGAAGGAGGATACCGAATATGTTGAGGCTATCAAGCGCGACATCGAATGGCTCGGCTTCAAGTGGGGCGACATCCTGTACGCCTCCGACTACTTCCAGCAGCTGTGGGACCTTGCCGTAGCCCTCATCAAGCAGGGCCGCGCTTACGTGGACGAACAGACCGCCGAGCAGATAGCCGCCCAGAAGGGTACACCGACAACACCGGGCATCGAGTCGCCATACCGCAACCGCCCAGTGGAGGAGAGTCTCAAGCTCTTCGAGGAGATGAACTCCGGTAGCATGGAGCCGGGCAAGATGGTGCTGCGTGCCAAGATAGACATGGCAAGCGACAACATGCACTTCCGCGACCCCATCATCTACCGCGTGCTCAACATACCACACTGGCGTACGGGAAGCAAATGGAACGCCTATCCGATGTACGACTTCACACACGGACAGTGCGACTACTGGGAGGGCGTGACACACTCGCTCTGCACCCTGGAGTTCGTCAGCCACCGTCCCCTCTACGACCTGTTCGTAGACTGGGCAAAGGAAGTGGCAGGCGACGACAAACCGTTGGACGACAACCGTCCCCGCCAGACCGAGTTCAACAAGCTCAACCTGACGCACATCCTCCTCTCTAAGCGCAACCTGCTTATGCTCGTGAAGGAAGGAGTGGTAAACGGTTGGGACGATCCACGCATGCCTACCATCAGTGCCTTCCGCCGTCGTGGATACAGCCCAGAGGGCATCCTCGCCTTCATCGATAAGATTGGCTACACCAAGTTCGACGCCCTCAACCAGATGTCGCTCTTCGAGAGTGCCGTACGTGACGACCTCAACAAGCGCGCCTTCCGTGTCAGCGCCGTGGTAGACCCCGTGAAGCTCGTACTCACAAACTTCCCCGAAGGCGAAGTGGAGGTTTACGACGCACAGAACAACCCGGAGAACGAGGCCGACGGCACACACCAGATAGAGTTCAGCCGCGAACTGTGGATAGAGCGCGACGACTTCATGGAGGATGCGCCTAAGAAGTTCTTCCGCCTCGGACCTGGCAAGGAAGTGCGTCTGAAGAACTCCTACATCATACGTTGTCCGGAAGAGGACTTCTGCAAGAAGGATGCCGACGGCAACATCGTAGAGATATACGCCGAGATAATCCCCGACACCAAGACTGGCCAGCCTAACTCCGGCATGAAGATAAAGGGTAAGACCATACACTGGGTAAGCTGCGCACATTGCCTCGAGGCCGAGGTACGCAACTACGACCGCCTGTGGATGGTGGAGAACCCTCGCGACGAAGTGGCTGCCTACTCTAAGGAGCAGGGTAAGGAGCGCATAGATATCGACGACATGAGAAAGTTCATCAACCCGAACAGCCTGGAGGTGAAGAAGGCATACGTGGAGAAGTTCCTCGCCACGACGAAGCCGCTCGACTATCTGCAGTTCCAGCGCATCGGCTACTATACCCCCGACTACGACTCCACCCCCGACCACCTCGTCTTCAACAAGACCGTTGGTCTCAAGGACACGTGGAAGAAGTAAAGTCACCCCACAATACAATACTTTATAGAAAATGCTCTCATCTGAATTCAACAAGTATACAGAGTCAGAAGAATTTAAGGAGATCCTGAAAGCCTACGAAGATTCGTTGGGCGCAGGGTCTCCTTGCTTCTTGGATGCCGAAGAAATCATCGACATCGCGGAGTACTACCACATGGGCAACCAGTTGGACAAGTCCGAACAGGCCGCCAAATATTGCCTCGAGCTGTACCCCGGCAACACGTCGGCGATACTCTTCCTGGCGCGCCTCGAACTGATGGACTTGGGACATCTCGACAAGGCAAAAGAGTACTTCAACTCCGTCGGCAGCGACGAAAGCGTACAGAACAGCGTTGAGGCTCTCTACATCCAAGCAGAGATAATGACGTGCGAAGGACGCGTCTCCGAGGCCGACAAGATGCTAAGGGACAATTACGCCGAACGACGCAAGAAGTACGTCCTTCTCTTCGACGAGCGCGGACGGCTCATAGATACCCGCGCCAACATCCTCGAAAATGCCGAGAGCGACGAGGAGGAAGACCAGATAGCGATGTTCCTCAACTTTCCCCTGGATACCGCCATGATGTTCTGCGACCACGAGGAGTACGCCATAGCCGAGGGGTGGATGCGTGATGCCGCCTATATGTCCGACACGTTCGAGTACCACGAGACGTGGGCAAGAATATACTTCTATACCAACCGCAACGAGAAGGCCATCGAGGCGTGGAACAACGTACTCGACATCGATGCCTACAACGTAAACGCATGGATGAGCCTATGGGAGGCGCAGTTTGCGGCAGGCAAGTACGAGGATTCCCTGCAAAGCACCGAATACCTGCTCGCAGTACAGCCCAGTCTGCCCGAGGGACTCATCGCACGCGCCAACTCCCTCTATAACCTCAAGAGATACCACGAGGCGATAGATTTCCTGCGAGAGCTCCAGAAGCAGGTACCCGAAGACCCCTTGAGCGAGATGCTCATCTCCTTGGCCTATGTCCGTCTTGGCGATTTCATGAACGCCATCAACCACGTGGAGAAGACGGTGAAGCTACTCGGCAACATGCCCATACAAGACCGGTTGGAGGTCATCCGCTTTGCCGGACGCTTCATGAAGGACTTCCAGGACGTTTGCACACGACTCCTTCAAGCCAAGGACTATATTGAAGACAAATACAACAAAGGCAACAAGAATGGTAAAGACGACGACTTCGACAAGCTCGACGACAAGTTCGACAACGACAATAAAGACAACTCACCAGCCAACTTATTATAATATATAAAGAAGAAAAAATGAATACAGCAGACTTATTCCTTTGGGTACTCGACAACCTCAACTATTGGGTAGTGACCGTCTTCATGGCCATCGAGAGCTCGTTTATTCCATTCCCATCAGAAGTGGTAGTACCACCAGCAGCATGGAAGGCTATGGACCCAGCCAGCGGCATGAACTTCGTACTGGTCATCGTCTTTGCCACCATCGGTGCCGACCTCGGCGCGCTCGTCAACTACTACCTCGCCAAGTGGCTGGGCCGTCCCATCATCTATCGCTTTGCCGACAGTCGCCTCGGCCACATGTGTCTCATAGACCGTGCCGCCGTGGAAAAGGCTGAGAGCTTCTTTAGGGAGCACGGCGCAGCGTCCACATTCTTCGGCCGACTCGTGCCTGCCGTCCGCCAGCTCATCAGCATCCCTGCTGGACTCGCCGGCATGCACCTCGGAAAATTCCTTACCTATACCACCCTCGGTGCAGCAGCCTGGAACACCGTCCTGGCACTCATCGGGTGGGGCATCTACCAGTACACCGACTACAAGACCACCAACGACGTCTATCAGCAGGCCGTGAAGTACAGTCACGAGATAGGATACGTCATCCTCGCCCTCGCTGTGTTGGTAGTCGGATATTTGGCTTATAAAGGGCTGAAAAAGCAAAAATAGACCCGAATTTCGTGTACAACACTTGCAAAAAGAAACAAAATTGCAAAAAAACGCGCATTTTTTAGATTTTATTTAGAAAACGTTTGCATATTATGAAAATATGTTTTAACTTTGCAAGTGTTATCCTGAATACAATCTTTTTACCTTAAAGAAAGCTAATACCTATTGAGATTGGGACGCTTACATCGTGAGATGTGGGCGTTTCGTTTTTTATACCTATTCATACATTGTTGCACCCATTATTTGTGCATACCATTTTTTATAAGTATCTTTGCACTGCAAAACGGCCCAACGTCGGGTTCGGTATACACTCATGCGACAACGGACACTACACATCATCATGTGCTTCATTATAGCTTATATGGCAGCACCCTCATACGTTTGGGGGCGCAAGACGAGTGGTGTGTATAGCCTTGCCGACATGGAGCATCGGGCCATACTGCAGGATGTATTCACGCTGACAAAGGAGCACCAGCAGAAGCGGTGGTACTACAAGGCCAACTACTACTTCCGTAGCTCTATGGACCTTACCCGACGAAACATTTTTGTACTTTGCGCCTACAACCGCCGCTACTTCCTCCGGGGCGGCAGACACATCTTCACGGAGGACTACGGCGACATGTGCTACTATCCCAACGACATGTACCCCCGTAAGGTGCGCTGTACGTATAGCGTGAAAGGCGAGGACGTTCCGCGCGGATTCCTCATGGAGTATTTCAACACGAACATATATGGGCGGATGCTACAGGACAAACGCTTCCTCTCGCCGCTCGATGCCAAGAACGCCTCCAACTACAAGTATGCGGTAGACTCCATCCGCGGCCGCTACGCCTTCTTTACCTTCATGGCCCGCCGCAAGAATGCACGGTTGGTCTCCGGGTCGTTCACGTACGACTGTCAGAGCCGCTGCGTGACGAAGTTCCGTTTCCGTGGCATGTACAACCTTTTCGTGTTCGACGAAACAATATACATGGGCACCAAGGGGCGCGCTCGCTACTTCCCCAAGGAGATGCACCTCGACTATAAGTTCCTCTACTATGGTACCCTCTTGAAAGGCACAGCCCTCACCACCCAAAAGTACACCCTCATCCAACCATACTACTATATCCCCGACCGCCGCCGGAGTAAGCACGACCACAACATCTCGTCCATGTTCACCCTGCTTTGCGACAGCTCGGTCGTAGTGAGTGGAGCAGAGGAGATGGCACGCTATCGTCAGGTGCCTCTCTCTAAGACCGAGGACTCCCTCTTCTTCCGGCATCCCGAACGGGTGGAGTCAGGCTTCATCGGGTGGGTGAAGACGAGCAAGTGGGGCAAGCGGCGAGCGGCAAAGAAAGCACGCGAGAAGGCCGAGCACGACTCGTTGCCCTCTGCCGCCGATACGCTCACCTGGGTGCAGACCATGGAAGAGAAGGAGAAAACCGGTCAGAAGATGCTGAAAACGGTTGGTCAGATGAGCGAATACCTCTTCCGCAACTATAAGTTCAACACGTCGCCGACTGGGCGCTTCGAGGTCAAGTCGACAGACCTGAGCTATTCCGACGGCGACGGCGTCTGTTTGCGTCAGGACTTCCAGTACGTACATATCTTCCCTAGTTGGCGCGAACTCAACGTTGAGGCTCAGGCAGCCTACAGCTTCGGTCGCAAAGAGATGGTGGGGCGTGTGCGTGGCGACTTCCTTGTCCAGCCCCGCAAGAACTTCCACATCACCCTCGAGTCCGGCGCCCACAACCTTACCTACAACCCCCTCGATGCCTACCGCTTCGACGATGCCGTCGTAGACTCGGCAGGCAACGCCGAGAGTATCACGTTCGTCGATGCCTACGTGGATCTCTCCGCCTCCCGAGAGCTGTTCCCCGGTTTCCACCTCGCCCTTGGCGTGGGGTGGCATCAGCGTATGCCGTTGCACATCAGCGCCGAGCACCGCCACGAGCTCCACATACGTCCCCGCTACATCTCCATGGCACCCCACATCACCCTTACCTACACCCCTTGCGAACGCTACTACTGGCGCAACAACCGCAAGGTCATCGTCTTCAGCAACAAACCCACGTACATGCTCAACTACGAACGCGCCATAAAGGGCGCCGTCGGAGGCACCAGCGAATACGAACGTTGGGAGGCCATGATAACGCACGACATGCGGCTGTCACCCACCGCGCGTCTCGTATGGAAAGTCGGCGGAGGCCTCTTCACCAACCGTGCGCACAACGACTTCATCGAGTACGAATACTTCAACAACGGGCGCATCGGTTACAACTGGCACGACTCCCGAAGCGGCGTCTTCCATCTGCTCGACTATAAATACTACAACCAGAGCAACCAGTACCTTCGCGGCCACATGACCCTCGAGTGCCCCACGCTGCTCCTGCGTCACATCAACACCTATTTCCTCAATGCCGAGCGCCTCTACGGCAGCATCCTCTTCGCCAACGGTGTAGCGCCATACATAGAGCTAGGCTACGGCCTGTCCGTAAAGTGGGCCGACGTCAGCTATTTCGTCTCCTACCTCAACGACCAAGGCTTCAAAGGCGGCTTCAAGTTCAACTTCCATCTTTTCGACTAAGTAAGCGTGAATTTTGGATAGAATTGGCCATTTATTGCCTTGACTTTTGAATAGTTTTTATACCTTTGCATTGTAAATCAAGTGTTTAATGTGTTTATGACATACTACAGAATAAAATTGACGATAAGCTCTTGGAATGGAAAGATTCCCAGAGAAGAAAGCCCCTGCTGGTTAGAGGCGCAAGACAAGTGGGGTAAAATTGCGGGGGTGGCAACCTGGCAACCTGGCATGCAGTTTCTATAATTCATAATATATATAATTCTTGATTCATAATGAAGAAATAGTTTTTCCTGCCTGCGCGCGTATGGGGATTCCGTAAAAGGGTTGCCACGTTGCCAGGTTGCCACCCCTCGGAACGGCTGGTGGTCGTCGGGGGCTGCGCCGAGTAACGGTGCGCCTCTGGGGGCTCGGTGTGGGTGTCGGCACAGGGTGACCGAGCAATGGATAATTGATAGAGTCTGTCTTTCTCATTGATGTTAGCCTTAACATAATTGTCTGAATTTTGCAGTGTGAATTCTGAATAGTCCTGCAAAGTTACCACATCGTTGGTTCTTGCTTATGACTTTCTATGACTTTCTATGACTTTTTGAAACATTCTATGAGATTTACGATGTCTATCTATGAGATTTACGATGTCTATCTATGGCATTTACGGTGTCCATCTATGGCATTTACGTAGTCTATATACGTCATTTACGGTGGCTGTCTATGGCACTTGCGAGTGACAGGTGACAGATGTGACAGTGTTTTTTATAGAGTTTATATAGTATTAATATAATTAAAGTTTCCCACCCCATAAAAGTGCTGTAAAAATAACAGTTTCTCAATAAAA
>CAVAHD010000007.1:0-102424 GCA_963588475.1 Oscillospiraceae bacterium
TATGCGCCCTGTAAGGGCAAAAGTCCATAAACCTTCACATGCAATACTATGTACTTTTGCCCTTACAGGGCGGTGGTTGATGGCCCGATGTACCCAGGGCGATGCCCTGGGCTATGGAGTTGTTGCCCTTTCAGGGCGTGTAGGACAAAACTGCTCAAGTTATTTTTTACACATTACTAATCAATAAAAATCCCCTGAAACCTACCATTGGTCTCAGGGGATTTTTTGTATCCGATATGCAAGAGGAAACTTCAAACCAATTCTTCCCTTTGCAAATGTCTTAGCACGCAGCAGCTCTCAGTCGCAACATACCACGATGAACGAGGTTGCGGGCGCTGTTGTAGTCCATCTGGAGTATCTGACAGATTTCTTCGTACTTTCTTTGCTCCAGATAATATAATGTAATGGCTTTGCGCTGGCGGTTTGTCAACGTGTCCAGCAGGTTGGCAATACGCTTCTTGTTTACTGTAGTACTCTCGTCTACGATATACGAGGACTCTACATCCAGGGTAACCTCATGGTTTCTGTAAACCTCTACGGGATTCTCCGACATGTTTACGCACTTTCTGAACTCATCGTTCAGACGGTTTCTCAGCGATATGAAAAGATAAGACTCTATCTTCTCTACCTTGAGGCCGTCACGCTTGGCTATAAGCTTCGTAAACACGTCCTGTACGCAGTCCTTTACCATCTCCTTGTCGGACGTAAAGCACGCGCCATAGTTGAATAAAGAATTCGCGAACATATCATATAAGGCGAGAAAAGCATTGTCGTCGCCATTCTGATATGCAGCAAAAATAAGTTGGGCTTTTTCTGAGGTTCTCTTGCACATAGATTAGTAGTTTAGGTAGTTGCAAAAGTACCGAGTTTTTGTTGGACGTTGCGTAAATATAATGTAAAAAAGTGGGAAAATCCGGTATTTCGTCGGATTCTCCCACTTTTTTTGTTGTTTTGCTTATCGTTTGCTACTTTATAAGCAGCTTTAGCCTATTGCGAATTTGTTTCACATCTTCCTCGATAAACGACGTCTCAAGCTCGTCCAGATGCAACAAAATGTACTTTGCTGCACGCTCATCCTCGTCCGACGGGCGCATTTCTTCACCGTTTAGAACACGTGTGAGGAACTCCACATCGAAAAGCAACACCTTTACCTTTGAAGATATTTCAATCATATAACGTAATTTTGAGAATAGTTCAATCTACTTCTGTCTGTTTGGTCCAAAATAGACAACAGCCTTATCAGGGTATGCTGTGCGATACTCCGTCAACGCACGGTTGATAGTTTCTGCATTGCACTTTCCGGGACGCAGACGTCGTGAGTACTGTCGTGGCGCAAGACTCTTGCCGCCCTCAGGAGCGTAGAGTCCCTTGTCCGTGTAGTACCATTGTTCCACCACGATAATGTCAACTACCTTCGAAAGCTTTGGGTCTTTCAGCACCGCATCCTGCACATCCTTTGTGCAAGACAAAGCCACCATCGCGTGCTTTCCAGTCTTTGCCTCCCACTCCGCTACTGTCTCCAGCCAGAAACGGGTGAAGTGCAGTGGTCCGGTATATTCCTCGCTTATGGAGTGAACCACATTCGGGCAGCCGGCAAAAGCATCCAGCATATTCATGATGTACTGCTTGTGCAACTTACGCATCTGAGCGTTTTCGATATTATAGAAATACTCAGCCACCCATACGCGCTTGTCTGCCGCAAAGGGAACAGGCTCCGGGAACACCGTGCCGTTGATGTTGTTGACGGGTCGCCAAGGACTGTCCACCCAGTGCGCTCCTGCTTCTATTATGTTATGCTGGAAATAATGCTGGTTTCGTACAATCAGTCCGTTGGCGGCACCCTTGTTTGCCAACTCCTTTATGCGGTTGATGTACCAAGGATTCAGCTTCGTCAGGTCGTACTTGCTCAGTCCGTCCCAAGCCTTGCCTTGTCCGCTGCGGGCAATGGCCTGCTCGTAGAAAGGAGCCCAGACGTCGCCGTCCTTACGGCTGACACGTTCATGGTCGTCGCGGCGGCGGTCGTACCAAAGACCGTAGTTCTGGTTGAAGAACGCAATGTTCTTCTCCTTAAAGTGGCTAACCACAGAGTCGACACGCGTTGTAGTACCCTGACCTTCCATACCAGGAACAAACCTCGTAACGGCATCGCCCAACTTCGGGAAGGCTGAGTAGCGCACTCGTCCGTTCCACCATGGAGTGTTGTAGAGAGAACCCGTCAGCGGTTTGTCGCCGAAGTAAATGTCGCCATTCTTTATGGTATATTCCTTCGCAACGTCCACCTTAGAACCGTCACTCTTTGTAGCACTTTGTTTGAACTTGATATCGTCAATGTCCTTTGCGCCACCTTTATATATATTGGCAAACGTAGGGGCAGCTTCTATCCACTGCTTCAACGTGGTACGCGGTATACGTGCCTGGGCCACCATCTCGGCAGCCACTTCATACGTAGGATTGTTGCTGCACCCCTTTGTCACTACGTCCAAAACGCGGCACTGTCCAGCCACATCGCGTCCCAAACGCTTCTCGAGAAGACTCTCGTACAAGCTGTAAGGGTTGATATGGTTGTCGCATTCCGTGAATTTCGCACTGCCGTTGAACTGTGCCCAACATGCCGTCACGTAGTTCTGCGCACCATCCGGCAGACTGTCAGCATAGATACCCGCTGCCGTAGACTGATATACCGTTGACCACGCGGCATTATATCCCGTGCCGTAACCTTCCAGTCCCAGATTGCAAACCTTTATGTCGTTGCCTTGAATGTTTACAAGGTCAAAAAGCAATCCCGTGCAATAAGGACCGACAGCGCCACTGAAGCCGAGGGCATCCTCAGCCTGGCACTGCACAAAAGCATTCGGTCCTGCGGCAGACAACGAAGCCACAAAGTCATGAATACCGTTTTGCGAATAGCAACGCTGGAAGAGACACTGCTCGCCCATGCAAAGGAAAGTGCGACGGCGATAACCGCCTATCTCCGACACTGGGTCGGTAGAGATGCAGTCTTCCACAGTAATGCGCTGCGCCTCACGCTGGGTTACCACAGCCGAACCGGCAAGATGTCGGAAATTCACGCATCTTACCCAAGCGTCGTATGCGCGGTCTATGTAGATTCCGTCCCAAGCGTGGTCTTCATCCTTGGCGTTAGCCTTGCTGACCTCCGTGTCAATAGTCAGATTCTCTACGCCGACATTAGCAATTCGCCACTCTGGGTTCAACACTTTCTGCGCCGTACACTGCGCCATAGCCTCAGAAGCCGGGATAGACAAAGGAGCATTGACGGTCAGAGCATTATCAGCTGCCACGACGGTCCTTGTCCAACGTACGTCTATCTCGCCGGCGTGCCATCCCCAGTATCCGTACTTCTCTCCCACTCCGAAACTGGTGCAGTGCATCCGGTCAATCCATTCCTTCGTCGACGGACGGGTGATAACTATCATATTGCCAGCCTTCACGTCGGTCAAAGCATTGAGTGGCATTGCCTCGCCAAGCGCAAGCGTCTCGTCACTCTCCACGTAGACAACAGCCTCACGCGCCTGTCCCTTACGCAAAAGAACAGTCTTCTCTCGTCCGGAACCGCGCAGCACCACTCCTGAAGTGCGTATGCGCAACGGAGCGGACAGTTCAAATGTTCCTTCACCGAGGAGCACAGCGCCACGCAGACCAGTCTTCTTGTTCAGTTTCAAACTGGCCACATAGTCTATGGCACGCTGGATTCTCGCAGTCTGGTCGCCAGCCTTACATGCCACAGAGACAACGACGGGAGCATCAGGTATCTGCTCCTCGCTCTGCCTATAACCCACATAGCTATAGTCCGGCGCGAAGTCGCCTTTTCCCCCAGTCCCATTACTAATAGTGAAGGGCTGTGCAAGACATTGCACAACCCCCACTAACGATAATACCCATAAGGTTAAGATTCTCATCATGATTTCAAACCTTACTATCTATTATACCACTAACTAAAACTAATTCTTAATGGATTACATCAATTTACCCTTCTCAGCCAGAGTGTCGTGATTGTTCTTGAGGTCAGTCCAGTCAGTCTTCACCTTCGTACTGATACCATTGATGTACTTCTCGATGTTTGTATATCCGTCACCCGTGCAGTCCTTGTTGGCATCGCTTGGGTCGTTAGGATTGAGGCCGTTGGCTATCTCCCACTCGTCTGGCATACCGTCACCGTCCGAATCCTTATAAGGCTTCACCTTTTTATATTTAGGGAATCCGCCCATCTGTTCGATGTCCGTGATGATGCCGTCCTTGTATGAGTTCTTACCCAGACGACGATACTTGAAGAAGCCTTCCTCATTCTTGGAAGCGTCGGCCAGTCCCCACATGTCGCCGTAAGGATTCTTCTTCGGCAACTTGTTCACGTAGTAAGCCTTGCCAGTCTTCACCTCTTCCACGATGCGCTGGTCTACGATATCACGTACAGGCATTGTGGCACCCACATTCTCAAGCACCTTGTCGAAGGTCTGCTCAGACGGGATGATGGTCATGTGCGGCATCTCGAACGGTTCGTTGGAACGCATCAGCGCCGTAACGTCAGTGGGCACACCGTTCGGCAGGTCCTTGTCGGCAATCTGAATACCACCGTTCCAGTTGTCCTTAGTTACCTCAGGATAACCCTCCACGATATTGCCCGTTGCATAAATACGACCGTACTGCGGATAGTCAAACAGCTTGTTGCTTCGGCTTTCGCTCTTCACAATACGGTAAGCCAACGCTGTCTTCGGTGTGCAAGGTCCCGGCTTGTAGTAGTTGTTGATGAAGTTGCTCATGGTAGAGAACTCACCGCCGTCAGCCGTTCTGTGCACGTAGTTGTAGATGATGTTGTTCACGAAGTTGAACACACCGCCCCAGCCTATTGAAGGGTTACGTCCCGTGTTGTCAGCCCACAGGTTACGCATGAACGAAGCATTCTCGCCGCCGATGGTACTGCCGAAAGCGTGGTTCCACGTATCGAGAGCCTTGGCGGAGATAGTATTCTGAATAGTGACGTTCACTGTAGGCACCTTACGCTTAGCCTTGCCGTCGTGCAGGTCGAACATATGACGATAGAACGAGATGTTCTCATCCAGTCCCCACTCTGCCGACACGTGGTCTATCATGATGTTGCCCACAGGGTTGCCGCCGAAGGAGTCCTCGCGATACCATACATGTGTATTGCCGCGACGGAAACGCATGTGACGGATTATCACGTCGTGCGTATCCACCTGAAACGACTCGCCCGAAATCTGAACGCCCTCGCCCGGAGCCGTCTGACCGGCTATCGTGATGTAAGGAGCACGAACGATGATAGGAGTCTTCAGCACGATATTACCCGACACATTGAATACGATGATACGTGCACCGCCCTGTTCGCAAGCCCAACGGAAAGAGCCAGGACCGTCATCATTGAGGTTCGTCACGGTAAGAACCTTACCGCCACGACCGCCGAACGTATACATGCCGCCGCCCTCAGCACCAGGGAAAGCAGGAATCTTTGCCTGACGCAAGTCATACGGACGCGAAGCCCATGGCACATAAGGGCGACCTTCCATCGCCTCTTTCTTTACTATAGGGAATGCCACCTCCCACGCGGAGTCCGAGTGTTCAGTCCATACCTTAGAGAGAGAATCAATCTTAGCCTTAGCTTCCTTAGTAATCTGAGGATACTGTGCAAAAAGCGCCGAAGGTGCAAGCACCAAAGTAGCTGCCAATAATACCTTTGAAGATTTCATAGTAAATTTGAGTTTGTAAGTATACCGAAAGGACGTAGCTCCCCATCAAATGTAATCAACACCCCAATTCAATCTGCACACGAATCAGAAATCCACCACAAGAAATGTCTCTATTTGGCGGAAATACTCGAAACTCCGAAGAGCCACCAAGGTGAAGAATTGAGTAAAGTTCATGATAAAGTTCATGATAAAGTTCATGATAAAGTTCATGATAAATATCCTGACATACCAGATACTGCATGGAGTGTACTCGACTATCTAAGCCAGAACAACAGCGCATCTGCAACAATGGCAGCCGAAGCTCTTAACATGTCAGAACGCATGGTAAGAAAGCACATCGCAACACTAAAGTCTGTCGGCATTCTGTCGCGCATAGGAAGTAACAAGAGCGGAAAATGGATTATAGGAGTTATTTAACTACATCACATACGCATTTTTCAAGAGAGGGCGTGTCACAACAAGTGATACGCCCTCTGTTTGTTAATATAATACGCTATTTAGGACTGTGTTATTTCACAACCTTCAGGACACGAGGCATTGTATTTGGACCTTCTAATTTCAGAAGCATCACGTTTGTCTTTACGTCACCCAATGAAACTGTCTCGCCTATTACCTGCTTTACAGCCAACTGGGTGCCGTCCATGCCAAATACCTTAAGTATTGAGCCTGCTGTCTGATTGCCTACATGCAGCATGCCAAGGTTTTTGTCGTACCACATTGTTGAAGCGGCAACAGAGGTGGTATGGATGCCAGTAACAAAGCTGTCATCTGCCATCTTTTCACCCATCAAACTGTTCAGGTATACCTCAAGAGCAGTGTAACCGTCTGCGTTCAGCTTGTTCTGGTCAGCTACGTTAGGGTCAAGTCCATGCTTACTCTCCCACTCGTCAGGCATTCCGTCGCCGTCAGTGTCAGTAGGCACAGTATAGTCTGTGGCGTAGGTTATGAAGCCTTCTGCATCATTCTCCGTGTCGATGATGCCACTCTTCGTGCCCTTCGTGGTTCCGCCATAGGTAGATGTGCCATTCTGCAGGTCACTGATGATGCGCTGCTCTATCTTGTCGCGGTTCACCGTTCCGGCATGTGCCACTACATTGCTGTAAGCTTCGTCTGCTGTAAGGTAGTCGTAAATCATGTACTTATTAGGATCGTAAGCCCCGACGACTCCCGATGCCGAATACTTGTAGTAAGCATTTTCCGGCACGATGCGCTCTGCTGCTTTTATCTGAGCCAGCGTATAGGTTTCGGCAGTCATCGCCTTCCAGTTGTCAGCAGTAGATGCCGCGTCACCCTCTATCTTGTTTCCTGCTACGTACCACTGCGCTGGTGCCCATGAGGTGGCTCCGTCACGTGCATAGCTTGAATTGACAAATACAACACCAGATTTATTCGAAGCAGCACCCGGCTTATAATAGTTGCCAATGAAGTTGCATTCGTGTGCAGAGTTAAGTCCGTTGTAGCTTGATATGGCAGCAGTATTCTCGCCGCCGTAGCATCCACCGCTACCGCCGAAGTTGTAGTTGACATTGTTGATATACTCCATGAACACCACGTAGTCTTCGCCGCGTGCTCCATTGAAGCGTGGGCTACGAGAATTATTGTTGGCGAGAAGGTTGTAGCAGTATGTTGCAGGCGAACCTCCCCATTGCGTACCGTAACCGCGTGCGCCCTTGGAGTGGCCTGCGTTGTACAGTCCCTCATGCACGATACTGTTCTGCACTGTGAGGAAATGTCCGTCGGCAGTATTTATGTTCTCCTCTACCGACCATCCGAATACGCAGTGGTCAAAGATGTAGTTGGAACAGTTCTCGGCACCAAGTGCATTCTCCATCAGCACCTCGCCGCCCGTAGTCGTCTGGCCTACACGGAAACGGATATTGCGCACGATAAAGTTCTGCGAGAAGCCCAGGTTTACCTTGTTGTGGGTAATCACAATACCCTCGCCCGGTGCAGTCTGACCAGCCAATGTCCAGTCGGCACGCTTTACGCTGAGTTGATCCTGCAGTCTTATCTCACCGCTCACGGCAAAGACAATTGTCAGAGGCTCGTTAGGATACTGCTCGAACGCCCACCTTAGGGTACCCTTCGCTCCGTTGTCAGCAAGTGAGGTAACGGTAACCACCTTGCCGCCGCGACCGCCAGTGGCATACTTACCAAAGCCTTCCGCTGTAGGGAATGCCTTCATACGTGCTGCCTCAGATGGGGTGACATAGGCAGAAACCACACCATGACGAGATACGGATGCCACGGTGTACTTCGACTCGTCATCAGCATCCTTGGCCAACACCGGTTCTGTAGTGAACTTATAGAAAGTGCCATCCTTGCGGATGATATAGCCGGCAGCATTATCATCGCTCTCCCATGATATCTCTGTAGGAGTCACTACAAAGTTCATAGGTGCTACTGCTCCGCGAAGTATCGCAGAATAGTCGAATGGTACGTCAGATGCTTTGCTGAAGAGGAACTCTGGAGTCATATACGCCTCAACCTCCTTGGCAGTCGCCTGGTGTGAGAAAGAAACTCGACCCGATACGTCGGCAGCACTTCCGTCCGCATTCTTGCTTTGGTATTCGTAAAGTGATGTATTGGTCTCGTTTGCAGCCATCTTCGCCCAGCCTTCAGCCTTGATGTGGCTTCCCAACTTGCACTGTATAAACATGGCGCCACCCGTTTCCTTCCAGTTGCGGCCCAGATAGTAAGAGCCGTCTGCCACACCGTCCTCTGCCGTTACATTACAGTCACGGAAGAACAGTCCCGGATAGAACTTGTCCTGGCTCAGTTCCGGATACATCACCTTTGTCATGGGCATGCCACTCTCTGCAGGAGCAGTAATATAGCCACCACCCTTAACGCAGCGTATCTCGCAGTTGTCGAACCATTCCAGACCGCCGTCATAGATAAAGTCGGTAGCACCTTCTATCGTACAGTTGGTGAAATAGCCACGTGCCCCAACATTAGCCTTGTATGTGTCCTGATAGCCCGAGAGCAGACAGTTGTTGAAGATGTGTGCATCGCCGTTGGTATAGAGTGCCTCTGCCTGTCCGACGTTGCCGCTTGTGTTGCGTATAGTAAGGTTCTCGGCATAGAAACGGCTGCTGTACACATTGAGGGCAGCACACTGATAGTACTGGTTGGACGGGTGCTTCTCGCCGCGGTCTACAGAGGAAGTGAGAATCGTGGTTGCTTTGTCCTCACCTATCAAGCTGATAAAGTTCTTCTTGCCGTCCTTGGTTCCTGCATAGAGGTTCTCCTCGTAGACGCCCGGACGGATATAGATAATTCCACGGCTACCCTCTGGCACTGCATCGATGGCGTCCTGTATCTTGGCATAGTCGGCAGTTCCGTCCTGCGCAACAGTGGCTATCGTGACAGGAGCATCAGCATCCGGAGCTTTATTATCGTCATCGTCTCCGTCGTCAAGGTCAGACAATGTACCGACGTCGCTCACGGGATTCTCTTTTGCATACTGCGCCTGTGCGGCAGTTATCTCGTTTCCGAAGATTTGCACCTTATGCAGTCTGGCGGTCTGCTGCTCCACATTAGGATTGACAGCTACGCCGAATACCGAATTGCCGTTGGCATCTACTTGCACTTTAGTTGCAGAATTGTCACCGTCCCAAATGCGCCAGCGTATTGACACATCGCTGGCATTGATGACATTCTCCATGAAGTAGCCCTGGTCACTGAAAGATGTATAACCAGCCTTGTGCTTGTTGGAGCCCATCCATACGAGAGGCTGCCAGTCACCATCGCCCACCTTGTAGTCGCACTTGATACCGCGTCCCCATGAGGTAGAAGACCATGACCACTGCACACGCTCTACGTATGGTATATGGTCTATCTCCACCCATCCGTGTTGCGATATATACTGACCCGGTTTGATAATCGCCGCACTGCGGCACATCTGCACGAAGCCAGCCTCACCATAGACCGGCGAACCTGTGGTGGTGTCATACTTGATGTTGTCTTCAAGATAATGGGTATGTCCTGTCTTAGTCCAGTTATTGACATAGGCGGAGCCATTGCCAGCAGGTTTCTCGCCCACATAATACTGGCGCGCAAAGGCTGCCGTCACACCAGCATAACCGTTGTACGATTTCTTGTTGGCAAAGGTACAGTTATGGAACAGCACTGGGTATGTCAGCGAAGCATTGCCGCTCACAGGGACATACCGTATCGTATTTACGTACCCTCCATTAGCCAATTCCGGACAGTCCTTACCCGTTTCGCCTTTCCACGTA
Source organism: Oscillospiraceae bacterium (assembly GCA_963588475.1). Lineage (GTDB taxonomy): Bacteria > Bacteroidota > Bacteroidia > Bacteroidales > Bacteroidaceae > Prevotella. The sequence continues at coordinate 9,959 of CAVAHD010000007.1, forward strand.
TCGGGCCAAGACGCGTCACTGAAATTAATGTCTATCACTTTCGGATAGACGGAGGCATTGCTCCACTGTTCTACTACGGAAGGCGGGTCAAGACTTCCCTCTATCGTTGCACCGGCCGGCAAAGCCACCAAAGCTGGCACAACTAACCCACAGAGTGTTTTCTTTAATAGATTCATAGATATACTTTTAGATTTAAAGACAAAAAGGGAAGCACCTTACGATGCATCCCTTCTAAGCTATATGTATAATATTAGTATCTCTTACTTGACAAATTTCTTGCCATTCTGGATATAAATACCATGAGACAAAGTAGAAGCATCTGTACCTACGTAAGTACCGTCAATAGAATAGATGCGGTTGTTAGCAGGAGCAGAAACAACAGTGGCAGCATCTACCACTTGAATGCCTGTAACTGTATCAATGACATTATACTTCTCTGAATCTGATGCGCAAAAACCAATGGCATACATCTCAACAGAGCCCTTTTCTGAAGCCATTACATAATATTCATGTCCTGGCTGTACATTGAATACTGCACTATGGTCTTTTACAGCATCGTCAGGGCAGCGTGTTACAGTCTGAAGCACAGCTACAGGAGTTTTATCTGGCGTAGCATCCACAACATACATAGCAGAGTTATTTCCGCCGCGGTTGTAATTCAGAATTACTCGACCGTAAGTAGAAGTTGCTGGAACTGCAATCTTAATGATAGCATCATTGACGACGTTACCCTGATCAGATGTACCTGCTCCACGGACATAATCATTATTTGTCACACCCTCTATGAAATAAGTAGGATCAATACCGTCCCGGGTGGTATTATTCATACCCATGATGATTTTGTAAGCATAACGCCCCTCACCTGAATACTTGTTGTTACCCTTGGATATATAACTGTATGCCAAAGGAAGCGATACCTGGATATTATTTGTATTGATAAGGTCGCAAGAAGGCATACCGAGATAGTCTGGTGATGACCACAAAGTATTATAACCGGCAGCTACAGCTTCGTCTGCTGTAGCAAACTTAGCTTGTGACAACTGGGCGGCTGTCCAAAGGTCTGTACAGTTTTCATCGGATACTACCGTTGTATATGTATCATCAGCACACTCATCATATGAAATACCGTAAAGCTCTACTGAGCCCTTTTCTGAAGCCATCACATAATAAGTATGCTTTGGCTCAACACCGAAACGTACTACCTGGTCGGCAGTATTGTTATCGGCATTGCGTGAGACGGAATGGAGAACCATTCGTGGAGTCTTGTCGGCAGTAGCATCTACCACATACATGGCAGAGTTGTTACCGCCACGGTTATAAATAAGTGTAACAGTGCCATACTGGGCACCTTCTTTCGTTTCAATCTTGATGATAGCATCGTTAACATCGTTACCTTGATCAGATGCACCTGATTTACGGACATAGTCATTGCCTGTCACGCCCTCTATAAAATAAGAAGGGTCAATGCCGTCACGGGTGGTATTGTTCATACCCATGATAATTTTGTAAGCATAACGACCTTCACCTGAATACTTGTTGTTACCCTTTGATATATAACTGTATGCCAAAGGAAGCGACACCTGAATCTGGTCTGTATTGATAAGGTCACAAGAAGGCATACCGAGATAGTCTGGTAATGACCACAAAGTATTATAACCAGCAGCTATAGCTTCTTCCGCCGTAGCAAATTTGGTTTGCGGCAACTGGGCTGCTGTCCACTCACAATGTGCATTTGCAAAAACTGCAGTAGACATGCAAACTGCTGCAGCTAAAGAGAAAAGATGTTTCATACGTTTATGTTTAAATTAATTGTTATATACGGCAAGAGGACTGTAGTGCCCTCTTGCCCTTAATAATAGAAATAAGTTTATCAATATCCTTTGGTTCCGGTATATCCATAACCATTGTCACCGAATTCGGTCTTGTTCTTAATCTGGTCAAGGAACACTTGAGGTATTGGTCGGTTGTAGTGAATGCTCTCGTCGAAAGAAGCGGCAGCACGCTTATTGTAAGCATCCAGTTCTTTCTTGAACCATCCGTTTGCGCGGTGACGCTTCAATACAGCCCAACGCATATGCTCGCCACAGAACTCTCTTGCATATTCGTCAAGGATGTAGCTTTCATCAACATTGGAAATAGCAGGAGCCGTATAGCCCGGACGCACTGCGCGGTCGTGGAGTGGCTTAATATACTTGGCAGCTTCAGCCGCATTACCAAGCATCACTTCAGCTTCAGCGGCTATCATATAAATTTCAGCCATGCGCATGATGGCAACATCACCGTTGCGGAAGTCATAGGTATCACTGGAGAGGTGACGCGTTGAACCATTGTACATGGCATTGTACTTGATGAACGACGGGAACAGTTTGTTGGCCGTAGTAGCAAGCGTCTTGAACTTATATGGCTCTGTTCTGTAGTCGGTAGAATAATCAGCACCCTCACCATAAAGGTCAGCTATTGGCATGCAGACATAAGCACGCTTTGCCTTAGACTCGCTGCTCATTTCACCTTTGTACAGATAGATAGAAACGCGGTCCTCATCCTCTGCAAGCGGCATATCCATTACGAGCGCATTCTTAGTAGCTTCAATCTGCTGGGTTCCGCCCTTTTCATAGACGCCCTTGGCATAGGTTTGTTCGCCGCCATTGGCTGAACTCTTTACGAGCGCGGCATAAGGATAAATCTTCTTGCCGGTAACTGAGTTATAGTACTCATCCTCCTCTTCGTCATACACTTCTGCACCCATATTGTATTTGTTGACCATACTGCTGGTAATGGTTATAACACGGCGTGCATATGTATTGGCTGTAGACCCGTCTAGCGTGAACGGACTGAAAGCTGTCATGAAAGTGTTCTCATAACGTTTGTCCCATTCGCCATACACATCAATGGCATGCTGTGTAGGTGCCATGACACCACCTTGAGAATGGTTACCCAAAAGGTAGTTCATACCTTTCTGAATGTTGAAGACATCCTGCAAGGTGTTTGGATCACAACGGCTGAAAGCGTAGAGATAGTTGGTAGCATTGAAATAACTACCGGCATTGGCAGCATCCGTACCAGTAGCATCCAAGCCAGAAGCCACAAACAAATATTCTTTGTTTACGCTACCACGGTTATTGTCCTGAGCCCACATATCAGAGACATCACTATATAGCTCATTGCCTGTAAGTCCGTAACTTGCGGGATCGTTTATCATGCCTTCTGCCACTTCCTTGGCACACTGCCAATAGCTCTTGCCGTCTTCTGACAGTCCCTCACCAGCTCCCTGTGCATAGGCACGTGCCAAAAGACCATAAGCCGTTTTCTTGCTTACGCGTGCATAGTTGCCTTCATATGGCTGTGTATTCAAGTCTGCTGCAGCCTCCTTCAAGTCGGTTGTGATAGAAGAGTATATCTCCTGCAACGTGTTTCGCTGTGGAGAGTCATCACTTACACCAACCACATTCGTACAAAGTGGAATCTGACCGAAATAGGTTGTCAATGTCAAATGCATAAAGGCTCGGATGGTCTTTGCCTCTGCAGACAACACCTTCTTGGTCTCAGCATCTGCTCCTTCCACGTTTTCAGCCTCAGCCATCACACTATTGCATGTAGCAATGACAGAATATGCCTGTTGCCATGTCTTTTTAGGCTCGGAGCGTGCTACACCCAATCCTTTGTAATAGAAAATTTCGCCTGCATAGTCTACACCAGAAGGATTAAGCCAAAGGTCTGTTCCACATTCCGAGATGAAGAGGAAGTCGTTCTTGGAATATAACTCGTGGTACAAAGTAGAATAACACCTAGCCTGCAATCCGGCCCATGTTTCAAATTTTGTCAGTGTGGATGAGCCTGCATGAGGGTTGTACTCATCAAGACTACAAGACCCCAAACCCATTGTTCCAATGGCTGCAAGTGCTACATATATGAAATTCTTTTTCATTTTTTCTTCGTTTTAATGGTTCCCTGAGAATACCTCATTAGAATGAAACATTTACGCCGAATACCATCTGGCGAGTAAGTGGATAGTCGAGACTACCTGCCATTTCTGGATCATAGTCCTTGAGCAATGAACTCTTGGCTACTGTCAGCGGATTGGTAATTGTACCATAGACGCGCAAGTTCTGTATACCTAGTGACTTCAATACACTCTTTGGCAATGTATAGCCCAGCGTTATGTTCTTTATCTTAAAGAATGAGCCATCAACATAGGTAACACCGGCAGAACCCGTAATCGTGCTGAACTGCTTGGTTGTTGTCATCAATGGATAGGTATGGCTTGTATCTAGTGTCTCGGGCGTTGCATAGTCAAAGTATGTCGGGAAATTGTTAGATGCTCCTGTACTATAACGTCCTAACATACCATAATTTATCATCTGTCCATAGCGCCAATAGAGATAAACCGACAGGTCGAATCCCTTGAAGGTGAACGAGTTCTTCAGTCCCATTGTCCAATCAGGAGAAGCATGACCCAATACTTGCTGGTCTTGAGTTGCATCATAGAGATGGTCTTTGGTGTAATAAATAGTATTACCATCCTCGTCTACCTCGCCCTTGGTAAACTTGCCGTCTTCCACTTTCTGCAAGCCTACGGTAGCAATCTTAAGGTCGCCGGGGGCAGCACCGAACACTGCTGCATCTGCAGCTTCTCCCGTAGTCCATGTTCCGTCGAGCTTATAACCATAGAAAGAGAAGATAGGCTCGCCTTCCTTCAGTATACGGTCGCCTTTTATGTATTGGTCCAAACCATCACCAGAGAAAGAAGTCAACTTCTCACTATTTCTTGTGTAAGTGAGATTTACAGTCCACGAGAAGTCACCTTGATTCTTTGCTACAAACGGACGACCAGTCAAAGATACTTCAATACCTCTATTCTGGGACTCACAGATATTGGTCATCGTCGAGTACTGGGTACTTGAGTTGTAGCCACCATTCGTAACAGGCACCAATCTCTGAAAAAGGATGTCCTTAGTCTTCGTGTTGTAATAGTCGAGAGTAAGGTCTATCCTGTTGTTCAAGAAGGTAGCATCAATACCTATATTTGTATTGTAAGACTTCTCCCATCCCAAGTTGGGATCGACAATGTTCATTGGATAACTGTAGGAAAGGAGTGTCTGGTTACCCAAAATCATATATGACTGGCTCAGCTCTGTCTGCGTAGTATATGCAGATATGGCAGAAGAACCTGTCACACCCCAACCGAATCTTATCTTCAAGTTGTCAAGCCATGAACGTGTGCCTTCCATGAACTTTTCATCCGAGATTCTCCAACCCAAAGAGAACGCAGGGAACGTGTCCCAGCGGTTATCCTCTGCAAGCACAGAAGAGCCGTCATGACGAACTGAAACGCTTGCCAAGTAACGTCCAAGATAAGAATAGTTAAGACGACCTACAAAACCCATAGACTTTGACATCGTGTAGTTGGTGTCAGACTTTTGGTTTTTGCCTGCGCCTAAATTGTGGTACAAATAATCGTTAGAGGTAATGTTGTCTGCATAAGAATATGCATACTCATATTTATGGTGCGACCATGATGTTACACCAGTAAATGTAAAGTCATGCTTCTTGGCAATGGTAAAGTTATAGGTAAGGATATTCTCCCACTTATAGTTTACATTATTACCTGTTGCTACACTTGCCCAAACCTTGTCTGTAGTCTGTACACCATCTGCCTCGGGATTATTGTTATAGTAATTATAACAACCTATTCCCTCAAATCTATTGGTCTTGCTATTGGTAAGAGCCAAACTCAAGCGGCTTTCAAAAGTAAGACCTTTCAGTGGAGTAATGCGCAGGTAAGGGTTCAGATTTATTCTAGTAGTCTGGTTGTTGTTGCGGTAATTGCTATGGTTATTGGCCAAGAGACTGGCAGTCTTGTCATCACCAGCAACAGGACGTACATTTACTTCACCGTTTTCGTCATAAGCAGAACCAAACGGCAACTGAATAAGTGCGTTCTCAAGTTTTGCCTGCGCCGAATTCTTATAGGCATAACTACCCTGAAAGTTAACACCAACGCTCAACCACTTCTTTACGACATGATCTACTTTCAAGTTGCTTGAATACAACTTGTAGTTATCGTTGGAATATTGCCCGTTCTCATTATTGAAGTTAAGGGACATATATGCCTTTGTCTTCTCTGTACCGCCGGATAAAGAAACCGAATAGTTTTGAGTGACACCAGTCTTCAACAATTCGTCAGCCCAGTTTGCTGTCTGTCCCTTTTGATAAGCTGCATACACGTTCTGGTCATATACATCCTCATCCGAAGTATACAAGCCATCGTTCTTAAGAGCACTCTTACGGAGTTCGAAGAGCTGAGAGGCTGAATGCATCTTTGGGGTGGTCGACCATCCGTTAACACCTATATATGCATTGAAGTTCACCGCCAACTTTCCTTCCTTGCCACTCTTTGTGGTAACGATAATAACACCATTTGCACCAGAAGCACCGTAGACAGCAGTAGAGGCTGCATCCTTCAGTACTTCGATGCTCTCGATATCATTGGCATTCAGCGTTGTGAGCGAACCAGGAAGTCCGTCCACAAGTACTAGAGGTTCATCATTTCCCTCTACACCATTAAGAGAAAAACCTGCATCCTTAGCCGCCTTTGACGCAGCGATAGAACGTGTACCACGTAACAACATCGAAGAGCCACCGCCAGCTGCACCTGAAGACTTGGTAATATCAAGACCTGCAACCTTACCTTGTAAAGATTCTACCGGGTTAGGACCTGGCGTCAATGTAATATCCTCACTCTTCACGGTTGTGATAGCACCTGTCAAATCGCGCTTCTTCTGCGTACCATAACCTATCACCACCATTTCCTCAAGACCTACAGCATCAGGCTCAAGCTTTATTATCATGCCATTCTTGGCAACTACGGTCTGCGACTTATAACCAGTGTAGCTAATATTCAGATGCTGTCCTAGCTTTGCATTCAAAGAGAAGTTACCGTCAAGGTCTGTCACGACACCGGTCTTTCCGCCTCCCATACGAATGGCCACACCAATCATTGGCTCGCCATTCTCATCAACTACAGTACCTTTAATTGTACCGTTCTGCGACTGGGCCATTACTGAAGCAGCGCTGCTCAGCGAATTGCCAGCCATAAGAGCCGTTGGAGACAGTAGCACAGTAGATGCCAAAAGCATCTTCGATGCCACGCCAGCCAAGCGGACAGGTTTGTAGTTCTTGTTCATAAATTGATACCTTTTGATTATTACTGTTTATTCTTATTTTTACTTACAAACACTCAAACTTGCAATTTTCTAATTATATAGGTTTAATCAAAAGACGTTTAGGAATATCTTGTGTAATCAAAACAATTTTAAATCTGTTGATTTTTTTTTACATTTCAGTCCAAATCAGTGAAGCATCTACATTCCACTCAAGAGTATTACTTATCTTATAAAGGACGCAGAAACCGTTGTTGTGTAATCACATCCCACAGCCTCATGGACACACGATTTTGCCCACACTGAGAGCACTCGATGCCCGCACTGTGGGAACAAGGTTCTCTCAAAGCGGGCATCGAGTGCCCAGACCGTGGGCATCGCGAGGGTAATTTGGACTAAGAAACAGGAGAATTAGAATACTGATTGACGTACTCTCGTGGGGAGATGCCGAACTTCTTGCGGAAGCATTTTCCGAAGTAGCTTACGTCGGTGAAGCCGCATTTGTAGGCTATGTCGGTGATGTTCTCGGAAGAATGCTTCAGGAGGTCTACGGCGCGGTTTAGCTTGTAGTCCTTTACTACGTCGGCGGGGGAAAGGCCCGTCACGGTCTTCACCTTCTTGAAGAATGCGCTGCGCGACATGCCCATCTGTTTGGCAAGGTAGTCTATATCGAAGTCGGTGTCGGTGATGTGCTCGGCTATCGTGGCATTGAGGTCGGCGACAAACTGCTTGTCGCGCTCCTCTATGGCGTAGCGTTTCTTGTACTCCGCCAGCTTGGTCTGGATGTATATGTCGTTTTTCAGACGTATCTGATACTGGGCGTAGCGCACCAATGCATAGACGGCAGCCACGAAGAGCACCACATAGATGGTGTAGGCCCACCACGTGGCCCACCATGGCGGCAGGATGCGTATGGTGATGGAGCGTTGGCTGTGGATGTCGGGGTTGGTGGCATCTATGGCCTCAACGGTGAAGGTGTATGATCCTGACGGTACGTTGGTGAACGAGGCGAAGCGCAGTCGGCCGGTGTAGTGCCAATCGCGGTCGTAGCCTTGCAGACGGTAGCGGTAGGTGATGTGGTCGGGATTGCCGTAGTTCAGCGCGGCAAACTGCAGCGTGAACATCGACTGGTCGTGACACAGTTCCATGTAGTCGGCATAGACGATGGAGCCGTCCACGACATTGCTGTTGTCGGCCTCTCGGATGTCCATGTTGTTCACCTCGCCACCTATTATATATATAGGGTACTTCGCCTTTGTACGCGAGAGACGGTCGGGGTGGAACCGTACAATGCCTTCTTTGCAGCCCAACAATATATAACCGTCTTTCATGCAGATGGCAGATGACTCTTCCAACTGTACGGCAGGGAAGCCGTCGGACTTATCGTAGCAGCGGATGCGTCCGGCTGCATGGTTAAAGCACGAGATGCCGTCGGCACTGGCCAGCCACAGTCGGCCGCGACGGTCCTCCACGATGGAGACGATGATGTCGTTTGCCAATCCGTTGCGTTGTCCTACGTGGCGCAGTATGGGCAGATTGGTTTCAGCATCTATGCCGTCAAGGCGGCTTAGTCCACCGCCGAAGGAGCACATCCAGACGTTGTTCTGACGGTCTTTGTATAGTGCGTTAATATCACTGTTGGCACGCGCCGACTGTTTGGAGGAGCGGAAGGTCTCAAACTCCACGTCTTCTATGTTGGAGAAGCTGCCGTCGAAGGTCATCAGTCCGTCGATGGTGCCCACCCACATTCGGCCGTCGGCATCCTCTACCATGTTACGCACGTCCATGAAGAGACCGTAACGGGGGTAGTGCTTCATGCCGTTTTTCTTGTTGTAGAACGTGATGCCGTAGTCTGACTCGCTGACGAGGTTGAGACCGCCGTCGAGCGTTGCCACCCAGATGCGGTGGCGGGAGTCCTCGTAGGTCATGTAGACATTGTTGCCACTGATGGTGGAGGAAGAGGCATTGTCGTGCTTGTATGTGGTGAAGTCATACTGTCCCGTCACGCTATTTCGCGTGGCAAGCACCAGTCCGTCGCCTTTCGTGGAGAGCCAGATGCGCCCTTTGAAGTCCTGCATCGTGTGGTAGACGCTGCCGATATGGTCCTTCGCGTAGGGAAGGGTCTTGAGAAGTTTGCCCTTAGCGTCAAACTCATAGAATGTCTTGCTGCGTGCTCCAACGAGCACGTTGCCGTTGTGCATCTGGAAGATGGAGCGCACGCCGCTAACGTCGCCATTAGGAAGTGGCATAACGCGAAATTGGCCTGGCACGAAGTTGACGCGGTATATGCCGCTCGTGGCGGAAGTGAGCCAAAGCACATTGTCACCGTCAAGACGCATGCTAAGGAAACGCGAGTTTTCTTTGAAGTCGATGAAGTCGCGGCGCATTGCCATGTTCTCCGCCTCAAAGGTGACGGGGTCTATGTGCAGCACTTCTCCTGCTGCAGAGAGGTAGAAATAGCCGTTTTGCGGAGTGGCTACGAACTGCGGTTCATTGGTGTGGGTCTTCCCTACGGGATAGCGGTGAAGCTCCCGCCCCTGTCGGTTGAGACAAAGAAAGGCGGCCTCGTCTGACGATAGCCGCCAGACGAGTCCGCCTTTTGTACGATAAGTTTGTGATTTCTCTGTAAGTTGTGCAAAATAGTCGAGCCACGCGCGCTCGCTCCATTGCTTTGTCTTCGCAGACAAGGGCACGGAGTATATTTCGAAATTGGTGCCTACGTAGTTGGCTCGTCCTTCGCGGTATTGCACGGAGGCTGCCACCAGGCCACCCTTTACGTTGCGTCGCTCGGCACGTGTGTCGGCGAGTTTCTTTATGACAATCTCCCCGTCTGCTGTCGTACTTGCCAGCAGGAGGGTCTTGTCTTTTGTCAGCAGGAGCACGCCGCCCCCGTTGTCGCTCTGCATCTTGATAATCTGCAGATTGCGGGTGTACGGCTTCAGTTCGTCGAACACTTCCTCGAAGCGTTCCTGCTTCTTGAAGAATACGGTGAGTTTCCAGTCGAGGGTCTTTACCCACAAATTACCGTTGGCATCCTCGGCTATGGTCTCAACCTTTCGCGGTGGTTGGTCGGAGACGTAGTTGAAGACACGGCCGAAGTTGTCGAAGTTGATACCGTCGAAACGTGTCAGTCCGTACCACGTGCCGAACCACATGAAACCGTCCTTCGCCTTACAGGAACAGTACACGACATCGTGCGGCAACCCGTCACGTAAAGTGAGATGGGTTACCTGCATGCGGTCTTCTGCGTGGGACGTTATTTGCCACATGAGAAGGATCAGCAATATGACGATGATACGGTTCACGCGTGCAAAGTTACACAAAATCTACCTCATTTTTGACATCTGTTGCCATTAATTTACGATTACTTTGCCACGCCGAAGTCTGCTTGTTGCATTTCTACCTCACGGAGCAGGGCCTTCATGTCAAGGGACGAGTCCTTTGCCAGCTTTGCCGATTGCCTGGTGGCAGTCTTTGCGGTGGCTGCATTTTGGGTGGCAGATGTTGAGGTATTCTCGCCCTCCACCATCTTGCCGTCGTAGGCAACGCTCTCTATTTCGAGGTCGGCCGGTGTCGGGGCATGCGTTCCCGGGAACTCCACTTCGGCGTGGATGCGTATCTTGCCAGCCTTGCGTGTGCTGCGTATCAAGATAGGAGCACTGCCCCACTCTACGGCACGCGGATTGGCATTGATGCCCTCGCCGTCGCCTATGATGCTTCCCTCACCCTCTACGGTGAAGCGGACATTCTCCTTTGCCAGTCGGCGCACGTTGCCGTTGTCGTCCGTCACTTCTGCTACGACCACGATGAAATCGCTGCCGTCAGCCACCAGGGACTTACCCATGTCGTCGACGTAAAGGCGCAGCTTGGTGCTACGGCGCGAAGGCATGCGCTTGTCGGCGCACACCACTTTGCCGTCCTTGAAGCCCTCTGCCACCATCTCCACCTTCTGCGGCGACTTCTGCTTGTAGCTATACTCGCGGGCCTCCCAGAAATCCCATGCTTTGGGGAATACTACGGGGGCGTTGAAGGCTGCTGACGTTGGGTGCTTCACGGGCAGGGTGTAGATATGGGCACCTTGGTACGTGGTGAGGCGCACACTGTCGCAGTTGGAGAATACCGTCACGTCGGCATCGCTGAACTGCGTCATCTCGTGGGCTATATGGACGAAGGGCTGGTCCGCGCGCTGCGACTCAAACATGTAGTAGGCTGTCTTCTTCTGGCGGAAGGCATCGTAAATGCCGCCCCAATACGGGTCGGGGTGATAGCCGCGCTGATGGTCGAACGGATGCCACTGGCTACCGCCGATAAACTGTCCCGGCGTGTGCATCTCCTCGGTTGTCTTTGCCAACGAATATGCCTGCACGAGCATTGGCTTTTCGCCCCAACTGCGGGAGGCACGGTTGAGGTTATTGTGGGCGTACCAGTCGTCCACGTATTCGCCGAACTCACGGGTGAAGACGCACTGCTTCAGGTCGCTCATGTCCATGTCGGGCCAACCGTAAACGACATCGTAGTTCTCCTTGACACCGGCTGAGTTCCAGTCTGCCACGGCCACAGGGCGGTACGGGTAAGGATATTCGTCCTTCGTCAGCTGCAGCGACTTCAGAGCGAAGTCCTTCGGATAGCGTGTCTCGTTGAGGATAGGCTCCCACATCAGAACGGACGGATGGTTGCGGTCGCGACGGATTATCTCGCGCGTGTTCTGGAACACACGCTGGGCAAACATCGTATCCTTGTTCCAGTACTGCCAACCGGGCGTTGCCACAATGATGAATATGCCGAGTTCGTCGCAGGCATCCATGAAGGCCGGGTCCTGCGGATAGTGGGCGGTGCGTATGATGTTGAAGCCAGCGTCCTTCAGTCGCTTGACGTCACGCCACTGCTGACTGTTGGGCAGGGCATTGCCAACGTAGGCGAAGTCCTGGTGGCGGTTGGCACCGATGAACTGACGGTACTTCTTGCCGTTGAGCCAAAAGCCGTCCTTCCCTTTGAACTCGAAGGAACGGATGCCCACCTTTGTCTTGCCGGCATCAAGGACTGTCTTGCCGTCCTTAACTCGTGTGACTATACTATATAAATAAGGTGTCTCAGGCGACCAAAGATTAGGGTTCTTCACCTCTACCGACTGCTTTACCGTCTCGTGGGAGTCGGGCGCAATCTGCACGCTCCTCGAGAAGGTCTTCACCGTCTTGCCGGAAGCGTCCAGAAGGCTGTGTTCCACCGTCACCTTCCGCGCTTTGCCGCCGTCGTTCTTCACATCGACATCCACGAACACCGTGGCGTGCTTTTCCGAGATGTCCGCAAAATGCACGAAGACACCGGCATCGCGACGGTTCTCCTTTATGACATCGGAGATGGAGACGTCCTTACGGTCGATGAGCCATACGTCGCGGTAGATGCCACCGTGATAGGCGAAGTCCAGCGTGTACTGCGGTTTGCCCGGCGGGAAGCTCTTGTCGTTGGAGTTGTCCGTCATGACTGCCACGACGCACTTGTCGCCCGACTTCAAGCCTAACTTCTGAAGGTCAACGATGATGGGCATATAACCGCCAAGATGCTCTACGGCCAGTTTGCCGTTGACGTATATCTTCTGCTTGCCCATTATAGCCTCGAAATATATCTCGGATCGATTGCCCGTTACGGTAAACGCCTTTCGGTACCACGCTACGCCTTGGTAGTTGCGGCAGCCAGAAGCCTCAGCCGGCTCCAGCTTCACGCTGTGTGGCGTGGAGACGGTCTCCCAACCGCTGTCATCGAAGTCCGTGCGGTCTGCTCCCTCGGCATCGCCGAGGTGGAAACGCCAACCGGAATTGAAGTTGCCTACCGTCCTGCCTTGGTTGGCTACGGGGAACAGTCCGGCTACCGATGTATCGTCGTAGGCGGATGCATGGGCTGTCAACGTGCCCATGAACAGTGCCGCCATCAAACTTAGTCTATTCAGTTTCATTGTCTGTCTATTCTTTAAAATTGTCTGTACGGAAGGAACTTACGGGCAGACCATCGTGGAAGAGGTCGCCGACTGTCCAGTTGCTGAAGGCGTACCTCACCGCCACGGGGTGCTTCACTTCGTCGCTCTTTACGTACACCTTGTTGCGCGAGGTCCATGCCTTTGCCTTGTGGAATACGCGGTCCTCACCAGCCACCTCAAAGTTGTCGCTCTCGGGACCGTTGTTGAAGTACACCCACTCCTTGCTGCGGTCGAAGGAGACAACTGCCGTATCGCCTTGGAAGGTAACATTCTTATAGGCGGCAAACTCCGGCAGTCCCTTCTGGGCGTACGTATTTGCCAAGGACAGCAGAGCCAGTCGCTCACCAGCCTGACGCTTCTTTCGTGGGTGGATGCCATACTCCAGTCCAGCGTCCATGAGCACCGCCATACGGCAGTTGGGGATGCGCTGCTCAGCCTGGAGCTGCTGTTCGCGCAGAAGGGCGCTGTTTTCCTTCCAGTTGATGAGGTCGTAGTCGTACGGGGCTATCTGACAGAAGTAGAACGGGAAGTCGCCCTGTTTCCATTCTGCACGCCAACCGTTCACCATCGTCTGCAGCTGGTCGGCATACGTAGCGTAGCGGTTGCAGTTGTCCTCACCCTGATACCAGATGACGCCCTTCATCGTATAGCCGATGAGGGGGTGCAGCATACCGTTGTAGAGAGCAGACGGACAACGCTGCTGGAACTTCTTCACGTCGGCCTCGTTCCATGGCGTGTGCAACTTGGGGAAGGCCTTGAGCCAGTCGCTCTTCACCCACTCTTTGTTCATCCATGCCTCGCAGGCACTGCCACCCCATGCGGTGACGATGAGACCCACAGGAACGTCCAACGCCTTACGAAGCATCTTGCCATAGTAATATGCCGTAGCACTAAACTGTCTGACGCTCTCCGAATTGGCTTCCTGCCAAGAGCCGGTCAGCGTGTCTATGGGAGTCAACTGTGCATTGCGCTTCACGGTAAAGAGGTGCAGCTGCTTGTCTCGGCATTGCATCAGTTCCTCTGCCGCGCCTTCTACGGGCTGACCCTTGAAGCCCTTCATGGGCATCTCCATATTGCTCTGCCCAGAGCAAATCCACACTTCACCGACGAGGACATCGTGCAGCACCAGTTCCTTGCCGTCGCTAAGGGTGATGTCGTACGGACCGCCAGCTGCAGGTGTCTGTACGGCAACCTGCCACTTGCCATGGCTGTCGGTCTGCACCTTGTACGTCTTTCCGTTCCACGAGGTGCGTATCTTCACCTGTTTGTTGGCATCGGCGGTGCCCCACAGGTTGCACTCTGTCTGCTGTTGCAGCACCATATTGTCGCCGAATATCTTGGGTAGCCTAACCTCTGCATGCGACGCAAAAGCGACGGCGAGCAGAAAGGCCGAACATAATATCTTTCTCATTCTATCAGTATTTTATCTTTATCGTTTCAAACAATCCGGCTGGCAGAAGGTCTTTCGACTTTGTGCGGTACTTGGCATTGGTCCAAATGCCGTCGAAGGGTGCCTTGCCCTCGTCTGCCCCCTGCAAGGCATTATGCCACGTGTTCGCCACTACAATCTGCAGTTGGTTCTTGCCGTTCTTCAGTTCACTCTTCGGCACATAGACCTCATACGGCGCAGTCCATGCGTAACCGTAACGTTTGCCGTTTACCAGCACCTGAGCCACGTCGCCTATCTTGCCTAAGCATATCTTGGCGTAGTCCTCCTGTGCATTGGCGTTCTTCTTTGTGCCCTTGTCTGCCTTCCACGTGAAAGATGTAGAGAAAGTGGCGTGACCGCTGTAGTACCTCATCTTCTCGTTGGTAGCCTTGGACCAGTCGAACGGCAGCACGACAGTGGTGTCCTGCTGGAGGTCGTCGAAATGGACATCCCACTTCCCGTTGAGCACCAACTCGCGGTCCTGTCTTCCCGACTGCGTAAAGTCGTATACCTTCATATCGCCCTTCTGCGAGAACGTAACGATAGCCGAACCGTACGCTGGCAACGTCATCTTTGCCGTTGACGTCTGACCTCGGAAGGCCACGTCGATGTTACGCTCCTTGTCTTCTTGATTGGTCAAGAAGTAAATGTCAGCTATGGAAGTGTCGGTCGCGGCAGACACTTTGCGATGAGCGTAGTCCATATTCTCAGGCAACTGGACATCGGGGGCTATTCCGAACTGCGAGAAGTCTTTACTGTGGTATGGACTGTCAATGATGACGATGCCAGCTTCCTTTAGCTGCTTTATCTTCTTTTGTACCTCCGCAGAGAGCGTGTTCTGCGGTTGCGGCACGACGAGGATGCGGTAGCTTTGGTTGGATGCGTTGCCGACGGTCCAGTTAAGCAAAGCGTCTTTGTTCATTGAGTCATACTTGTAGCCGTGGAGGGCGTTGCACCAGTCCTTCAAGTCGAGGATGTTGGCGGAGTGCGTCACTCCTACCGGCGACTCCGTCATCGGTATTCCCTCGTTGGCAATGCGTCTCTTTTCTGCCGCCACCCTATCAGCTCCGAACACTCCGGGGAGCATCGGCACGAGTTTGTCGGGGGTGAAGGCGCGGCTGGGCAGTTCCTCACCCGTAAAGACGGCGATGTCAACCACTGGCTTGCCCTGCTGGAGGTAACTCTGACATTGCGTTATGTAGTCGACGAAGCCGCGCGCCTCGGGGTACCACGTATTGTCGCGTTGGAAGAAGAGTCCTATGCCCTCCAGCGTCATGCCAGGCTTACGGTCCATCCACGGATTGTGCGCCGTTACGTGGAAGAACAGTTTGTTCATGCCAAGGGCGAGGTTGCGGTCGAACATGGGTTTGAGCATGGCAGGTGTCTCGTCCCATACGCCGCGCACCTCGGTGAAGCCCTCTGCCTGCACTATGTTCTTGCCGTAAATGTGCGCACCGCTGACGGCGTCGAGCATATCATTCGGCTTGTCGTGCGTAGGCGAATTGAGCCAATACTCGCCCATTGGATTGTCGGCGTACTTACTGTGCAGCAAGCCGTCGGCAGGGAACGTCGGTGCGGTGCTCTCGTGCGACACCTTTAGTCCGCGTTCGTGGGCCAGTTCAGTAAAGGTGGCGAAGAACTTCTCGTGCACCAAGTCGTTGACGGTAAGACGTACATCCTTCAGCACCTGCTCGTATTTCTCTATAGACTCCAACGGCACGCCGGCCATCACTGGTAGGTAAGCCAAGAGGTCGTAGCCACGACGAGTCTTGAATTCTTCGGCAAACTGGTGGCCCCAGTTCTGACTTCCGCACTCCCACGAGTCTATATGCAAGTACTTCACCACGTTGCCGTGCGGACGCTTTAGGAACAGTTCGTACCACGAGGCAAAGAGCTTTCGCGTAGCCTCAGCGGAGAACTTGTCTACCTCCAGTCCCTTTCCGTCGCCTGCCGTAGCGTTGGTCTGACCCGTAGAGGTGTGGCCCATGCGGAGCAAGCGCCAAGTGCCCTTGGGCAGTTTCTTCTGTAGCTTACCGTTGATGATGGCACCTGTTATACGTCCGTCCTGCAACTGCAGTCTTACTACGTCGTCCATAGCGACGGTCTCGCTCGTTGCCGATGCCTCTGTGTCTATACGCCAAACTGCTGCCGACTTACCCTCGTACTGGTTTATCATTGGCTGGTTACTCAGTACCACGTCCTGCAGTTTCAAGAGCGGTTTCCACTTGGCAGCATCCATGTCCTCTGCACCAGGCTCCGTGCCGTCCGGTGTCCATGAGAATCGGAAGTAGCGTGCCGTTGTCGTAGGAAGGCTGAACGTATAGTCGCACTGGGTGTTCTGCCATCCCTGACGCGGTGGCACCAACTGCTTGATGTCTCTAAAGTTCACGCCGTCGTCGGAGACTTGCACAAGCAGTCGCTGCGCCTGCACGTTGTTTCCTTTGGGCACTACACGCATACTGCGAACCGTAATGGGATTGTCGAATGTGTAGGTGATGGAGGCAGACTTGGTTGCCAGATAATAACCCTTACTTGTGGAAACGGCATCGGTAAAGTCTATCCTTGACGGTTTGAATAGTCGAGGTTCTTCCTTGCAGCGGATGGCGAAGGCGGCGATGTCTTCATAATATCCGTCCTCACAGCCTGCCGGTTGCTGCTTGCCGTCCTTATAACTCTCGGGGCGCAGCAATGCCAAGCCCTGTATGTTCTTTCCTCCAATGACGATGCTGTCCGTCCACACTACTTTCTGCATGGACTCCTCGGGGAGTATGGCAGGACTGCCAGCCAGGGCAAAGCCGTCGCAAATGTGTATGCCCATATCGAGCCCCAACGAGTCGGCTTGCTGGAAAGAATAGTCTACCATCTCCCAAAACTTTGGCGACAGCTGTATGGCTTCGCCCTTATACTGCGGACGCTCTGCCGCACCGCGAATGGGCATAAGATAGCAACCGCCCAGTCCTACGTTATTCATGCCAACCATGTCGGCGTGAATAGCTGGCTTGGATACTGCGCCGTACATCCAGTACCAGAATGTCCACGGCTTTGCGTCAGCCGACAGCATGGCCTCCGGCGTCTGTGCCAAAACAAAATGGGGCATTGCCGACACCATCATTAGTGCCGACAATGCCCCTACTGCATATCGTTTTTTCATGTTCATGTTTACATCTCTACAAAAGAGAAGTTGGCTTACTTCTCCAAAGGTAGTATTACTTCTCCTATGGAGGAGTAGCATTACTTTTCAATATTCAGCGTGAAAGTAACCATTCCCTTGCCGTTCAACCACTTTGGCTGTGCCGACGGACCGTTGAGGTCGGTGGTGTTCACCTTGTTGCGCACGGCAGGTATCACCTTGAATACTGCCAGACCAGTCTGTGGCAAGGTATAGAGCAGGGCATCGCGACCGTCGCGCGGCGTATAGACTCCGATGTGCTCGTCGCTCGTCAAACCAGATAAGCTAATCTTTCCCTCACCTGTTTGCAGCTGCATCCACTTCACATTGGCGAAGTAGCCCTTGAACTCTGGATAGTCCCAACTCTCGCCCGGGATGGGGTCGTTGTAGTCGTTGTGCCAGTAGCCGTACTGCGGACCTTGTTCACGGTTTTGCCATACGCGGTAAGGGCCGTTGCCCACCCACGACTTGCTCTTCACCATGGACTCGGGGTAGTCGAACGCCATACACATCATGTCGACGACACCGCCGAAGTTGTAACTGCACGTAACGTCCACGCTGCCGTTCTGCAGGAAACGCCAGTTGACAGCGTCAAGCGATCCGTGCTTGTACTTAACGGTCAACTCACCGTCTTTCCATTCGAAGCCTTCGAAAGCACCCTGGTCGGCAAACTCCGTGTAGAGTGTCTTTTTCTTCTCGGCTTCCTTGTCGTCATGGTTATAGAACTGGTCGAGACTTCTGTCGCTTCTGCGTGCTGCCACGAAACGCGGACCGTTGGCCAGCGACATTGTCTTACCTGCTATCTCTACGCTCAACAGGCGACCGTTCTCCTTGGAGAAGCGGTAGGTCTTTGAGCCGGACTTCACCGTTACGCCCTCTGTAGTCTCAGCATACTGTGCCTGTGCGTCAGCAACCGTCTTGTCGCATTTGTCCGCCAGACGTGCGCTCCATGTCATTATCTCCTCGCCGCTTTTGTCTGTCGCCTTTATCTCTATGGCATCAGCACCCGTCACCATCGGGACTTTCACCTGTGCCTCGCTGCCTGGTGCAACATCGGGCGAAGCGATGCTTCCCTGCTTCAGGGTCTTAACCTGCGCAGAACCCACCTCCGGCATCTGCAAGAGACGATAAGAGAAGCGGCAGTCCTTCAGGTTGGTGAAGTTATACTTGTTGGAGAGGGTCAGCTCGCCTTTCTCCGCATCGTTCCACGTCAGTTGCACGGGGCTCCATACTTCCTTTATGGTATAGAACGAACCTTCCTTTTCGAAGTGAGGACCTACGATGCCGTCAGCACCAAAGTTGCCGACGCAGTCCAGCGTGTTGTCCTTGTCGGTACGCATGACACCCTGGTCGCACAAGTCCCAGAGGAAGCCACCGGCACAACGTGGGTTTGCCATCATCATGTCCCAATAGTCCTTCAGACCGGCACCGTGTCCACCGTCGTATAGACCGTGGAGAAACTCGGTCGGCATGAATATTTCCTTCTGGCGCATATACTCCTGTGTCTCGCCGTACGAACGGTAATGCTTGGTCTCGAAACCGTTGCGGTTTGCCCATGGATAGAGCACCACGCGCTTCTGCTTGTCCCATAGCGCGAAGTCAGGCTCCAGCTCGTAGTTGAAGCCGCCCTCGTTGCCGTTGCTCCAGAAGATGATGCTTGGGTGGTTCTCGTCACGGGTTATCATCTCCTTAACGAGCTGCTTGCCTACGATGGTAGGATGCGCCCAGTGCCATCCGCTCAGCTCGCACTCTACGTAAAGACCAAGCGAGTCGCAGGCCTCCAGAAACTCGGGGTCAGCAGGATAGTGGCTCAGACGTACGGCGTTCATGTTCATGCTCTTTATGAGCTTGACATCCTCTATGTTCTTTGCCTTGCTGAGGGTACGGCCAGTCTCCGGACGGAAGCTGTGGCGGTTGACTCCCTTGAAGATAACCTTTTGTCCGTTGATGTACACGCCGTCGCTGGCACGGTATTCTATCGTGCGGAAGCCGAACTTTTGACTCTCCTTATGAAGCGTCTTGCCGGAAGCGTCCTGCAGAGTGAACACTGCGGTGTAGAGATACGGTGTCTCGGCGGTCCACTGCTTCGGGTTCTTTGCCATGAAGTCTATACGAGCCTCGTCGCTGTTGCGTGCGTCCGTCACGTCAGATGCTATGACCTTACCCTGCGCATCGAGTATCTCCGTCTTCACCTTAGCACCTTGTATGGCGCGGTTGAGGTAGCAGTCAGCCATGAAACGTCCGTCTGCCTTGGCGTCAATGGCCATGCGGGCGATATTCTGAGCCGGCTTTGCCACGATGAATACAGGACGGAAGATGCCGCCGAAGTTCCAGTAGTCGGCACGGCGTTCAGCCATGTTCACCTGACTGTTTGCACTCTCCTTGCTCACCTCCACCTCGAGGCGGTTCTTGTGGTTGCCGAAGTAGATGCGATCGCTGACGTCGAAGCTGAAACGGTAGAAGCCGCCTTGGTGCTTGCCACTGCCCGCCTTGCGCCCATTGATGGTCACCTTGGCATCGGTCATCACGGCCTCAAAGACCAGCTCTATCTGCTTGCCTTCCCACTCCTTCGGCAGCGTGAATTCGTACTTATACTGTCCCTTCTCGTCGGCAATGCCTTCGGGAGTCGGTTTGCCGTAGAAGCGCATGCCGTACTGATAAGTGCCGAAGCCCTGCAGTTCCCAGCAAGAGGGAACGCCAATCTTGGTCCACTTGCCGGAGTTTCTACCGCCCGTGCAGTAGAAGTCCCAGTTCACCATATCGTCGCAGCCGTGCCCGGAAAGGTACTGTCTCTGCGTTTCTACTATGTTTGCCGCAGCAGCCAAGGGCATATTGGCGCAAGCCATAGCACCAATCAAGGCCACCGATAAGAAAGTTTTTCTCAAGTACATATTATCTATTATGTGTTCGTTTCTATTTGTCTTATATTTTATATAGGACTCCAAACCACCGTTTTTGTAACTGCCAGCGCGGTTATTTAACTCTATACAGGAGTACTTCTTTAGCACATTTCCTTACTGAACTTCAAGGTACTCGAACGACACGTCCTTGATGCCCGCTACCGTTACCTTGTACGTTCCGGCATTGATTTGCGTGTCCGTCGTTGTGCCTATGGTCTTGAACTTGTTTGGAGTAACGGGGAACGTCATGTCGCGGTCGAGCATCACTGTACCCTTGGCATCTACTATCTTCAGTCGTCCTACGCGCGGTGCTCCCGTGGTATTCTTGTATCTGAAGCGCAGCATGTACTGACGTGCCACGCCGGGCGTGATAGTCCACGATCCCTTGTTGGCGGTGTAACGGATAGCCGGGAAGACATCGTCGTCCTTCGGCAACAGCTCCTTGGGGTATTTCTCCACCACGTCCTTGTCCAGGTCAGCCCAGTAGGTCTTGCTCATCGGTGCAAGTTGTAGTGCTGGACGAACGACCGACTTGTCTGCCGTAGAGACAGCAATGGCTGATATCACCGCCTCGCCCGCCTTTACGTCTGGGAAAGAGATAGTCAGCACACCACCCGTTACGTTAGCTTTCACCGTCTTGCAGCAAGCACCGGCATAGCCAGCCTCAGCCCACGGATCAAAGTCGCGCAACACGATGCTGTCGTTTACGGCAACCGAGAAGATGCGCTGTCCCTCGCAGTCGATAGCGGCACCGTAACGTGCACCAAGCCACGGCTCGGCAAAGTAAAGCTGCACGTCGTACTCGCCGTCAGCAACGGGCAATACGTACTTCAGTTCGTGGCGTCCCCATCTGAACGTACGGAATACTCCGTCCACCTTTTGGATAGTCCCCTGACTCGCCGTGAAAGGATTGAGTCCGAAGCGTTCCGCCCATGAATGAGAGACGGCGGCATTGTCCTGCATCCATACGTTGCCGTGGCTGTCTGTCGTTGCGTCACCGCCGCAGTTTATGCGGTAGATGTAGTTGTTGCCCTCTATTGGCGCAAGTACATCCTTGATGCGCGAAGCAGCTGTGGGCGTTATGGTGTCCTTGACTGCCTTGGTGTAATGGTCGCGATACCAGTAGAACGCCTCTGCAGGCTGCTCCCACGGTGTCAGCAGTCCCTTGTAGTTGAACGGTCCTACCTTGTCAATGCGGCGGTAAGCCTCATCGGGCTGCACGCGTCCTGGATTTTCGTGCGAGACGAATATCCACTGGAAGTGTCCGCAGACGCTGTCCTTTGCGCTCTCGGCAAGAAGGGCCTTCTTGCTGAGCAGAGCGACGGCAGCTTCCTCTGTGTATGACTTGGCGGAAGAAGGCTCATTGAAACCAAGTGTTCGCCAAGCACCGTATTCTCCGTTGAGCAACTGGTTGGGCTGCTTCAGTTCCTTGTCGTAGTTGTCAGCCGAACCGCCGTACGTTCCGCTCCAGTTTTGTATGACATTCCAATCGCTACCGTCACCGCCGTTGCAGGTTGTGATGGCTCGCATAGTGCGTGCCGTCGGGTCCATCTCGCGTATTATCTCACTGCACTCCTCTGTGAAGTCCTTCGGCATTACACTCTCATTCTGTATGCCCCAGAGTATGACGCTCGGCGAATTGCGGCGTTCCTTTATCCAACGGCGCAGAAGTCGCTTGAAGTTCTCGCGGAAGGCTGGCGTGTCGTACCATATATGAGCCGAAAACTGACTCCAGAAGAGCATGCCCTGCTCGTCCAACAGTTGCTGGTAGTAGAGGTTGTGGGGCTGGTGCGCCTCACGGAAGGCATTGAAGCCAGCCTGCTGCATCATCTTCACACGTGAGGCTATCTGCTCATGCGAGAAAGCGTGGCTGCCTCCGAAGAGGTGCTCGTAGTCGCACGTGCCGTTGATGAACGTTGCCTTACCGTTAAGATAGAAGCGGTGGTCGCCAGCATCGTACGCCTTATTGTTGGCTGCCAAAGGGTATTTGGCACGCAGCACTGGCCAAGACACTGTGCGGAAGCCAAACGGCGTGACGACGTCGTCAATGCTCTTTCCGCCAAGCTTCACGATGCTGGACAGTTTGTAGAGGTATGGATCTTCCTGCGTCCAACGGTGAACGTCTTCCACCTTTGCCTGCTGACGCACGGTTTTGGTCTCGCCCGGTTGCAACGTCACGTTCTCCTTCAAACGCACCACTTGCTTGCCGCTGCTCAGGGCCAGCTTGCTTGTCAGTTCCACGGTCTGTGCTACGGTGCTGTAGTTCTTCACCTCCGTATCAACAAAGACGCTGTCGACGGCATCGTTGTGCCATACGTGAACGCCGAACGGTTCTACACGCACTTCGGCTGTCTCTATCAGTGATACCGGACGGAAGATGCCAAACGGCTGACTGCCTTCCGAGAAACCCCACTCTGACGAACAACCGCCGCAAACCCACGGACAGTCTGTCTGCATGGCCGGGTGGTCAACGAGAACTTTCAAACTGTTGTTGCCGTTGTGCAGGGCATCGGTCACATCGATGGTGAATGACGTACGTCCTATGAGTTCCTTAGGGTATGCAGTGCCGTTAAGCGAAACGGTGGCGTAGGTGCCTACACCCTCAAACTGCAGGAAGTAGCGTTTGCCTGCTTTCTTCTCGGCCGTAAACTGCTTGGTGTAAGTGGCTGTACCGTGGAGGTTGCCGTGCTTCAGCTGGCGATAGCCATAATAGTCATCGAGGTTGTTGGGCACGTTGACCGTGAAGGTTCCCATACGGGATGTTATACTGTCCGCCGTCGTCTTGCCGAATGTCACCTGCCACGATGTATTCAGGTCTGTAGCGGTACGCTTTCCTGTCTTCTCCGGTGTAGGGAAAGAGACTGCGGAACGTCCCATCGGCACACTTGTTGCCACGGCGATGCCGCGTTGGCCGGAGTTGTTCACTGCACAATAGAAATGGTAGACCACACCGTCATGCTTCATCACATAACTCTTATGGGCAAACATCTCGTCGTACGGTTTTGACGGGATGACGAGGTCTGCGCCATCCCAGTCCTGCCAGTCCACAAGGTCGCGGCTAACAGCAAACGTATTGAAAGCATTATAGCGGCGCGTGGGGTTGTAGGCAGAGAAGTAGAACATTACGTAGAGCGGTTTGCCATTCTCGTCATATTCTTTAGGCATCTTTACAATCTGTGCGTCACCGGTGATAATGCCGGGTGCTTCGTGCGAGAACACGGGGTTGCCTTGCGGATGGGCTGCATCCTTCAGCGGCAAACGCTTCCACGACTTCATGTCTGAGGAAAGGGCTATGCCTATTCGCTCCGCCTTGAGGTTGTTAGCCGGATTGATGCCGCCAGCATTGTAGTACATGACGAAGGGCTTGCCCAGCGTCTTCGACTTGTCCCAGTAGATGGTGCTCTTGTAGTGGGTCAGCTTCTCCCACCATTGCGCATCCTTGTCGTCGATGGAGAGGATTGGCGACGATGTCGTCTGCCAGTTATGTGCACGGGTGATGTCGCC
This sequence comes from Oscillospiraceae bacterium, assembly GCA_963588475.1. GTDB lineage: Bacteria > Bacteroidota > Bacteroidia > Bacteroidales > Bacteroidaceae > Prevotella. The sequence goes on from CAVAHD010000007.1 coordinate 34,092, forward strand.
CGTTGTTGTTGCCATTCCGATATGCAGCGGAGCACGTACGGCTTCGTAGCCCGTTCCAGTACCGCCGAAATAGCTCATCCAGTGCTTGCCTTTGTACTTTGCCATTGCGTAGTCCCCACCCCACGACCAGTCGATGAGGGCTGGATAGCCTGCGCGTTGGTTCATGTCCCAACCAGCATCGGCGTATGATAGGACACGTCCCAGCGTGTTCCACGTCAAGAGGTCGTCACTCTCGGCGAGCCATGTCTCGTAGCCGCGTCCGTCAAGTCCGTCCTTGCCATTGTAGACGACGTACGTCATATACCAACGACCGCCCTCACGGAATACCATGGGGCAGTCTATTTTATGGTAGTTGTCCGTCGGGGCAACTACCATACCATATTTATAAGGTGTCTTCACTTCTTCGTACACCCGGCTCATCACGTCCTTAGTGACGTTGCCGCCGAATGTCGGGACTGCCAACAGTCCCACTATGAGTGAAAGAACAGCAAATCGTTTCTTCATTCTTTTTGAGGTATAAAGTAATTTCCTGGAAATAACTTGCTCAGATTTCTCCAGTACGGGCTGAAAGCCCAACAACTTCATAGCCCAGGGCAACGCCCTGGGTTATGTATGGAGTATCTACACGCCCTGTAAGGGCAAAAGTATATAGACTTATCATTAGTAGAACAACCAGTCGATGGCTTCGTCTGCGCCGGCGAGTCCTGCATCGTGAACGTTGAGCTGGTCAGTCGTTGCACCAAGTACGAGGAGGATTCCCTTCGGAAGGAGCAGCGTATGGTGTCCAGCTTCGAAGTCGTACTTGTGGACGTTGACGAGCGGCATACCCTTGATGCGCAGTGCACTGGTTATCTGCGGCTCAGCCTGACCGTAGTCGTTAGCCGTTGCGTCAATCTCCAGTTTCGGTGCCTTGGCGTATTTCTTCTGGTCGTCACGGAAGTAACCTACCAACAAGTGTACGGGCTCCTTGCACGTAAACTCTATCTTAGTGGCTTCGTTACGCTGCTGCTTGCTTGCAAAGACGAGTGCCTTCATGCCTTCCAATTCCGGAGCGTATTCTACGACGGTGCTGTCCAAGTCGCTGAAGAGTTTTGCACCCTTTGTCAGTGTTACCGTCTGGGCCTGACATTCTATCTTAGCCCCCTTGAGAGCCTTCACCACAGTCTTCTTTCCTTTGGCATCGGGAGTCTTCAGCTTGGCAATGTTCTTCTCTAGATTGGCTATCTCCAGTTCATACTGAGGGAGCAGCTCACTCCAATGCTTCATCTTGCCGCCGTCACCGCCGATAGGTATGCGGCGCTGGGCTGTCTGCATGGAGTTGGCGTAGAGGTAAGCGTCCTTTGTCAAGTCAACAAGCTTGCGATAGTGTTCCAGGCTCTTCTTCATAAGCGGCACAGCAGAATCGAGTTCTGCTATATTCTTGCCCCACTTATAGTTGAGCACATGCTGGGCAGCGCGCACCTTCCATGCGAAGGCGTAGGCGAACTCACGATAGCAGTGCATGTCGTTCTGCAGGCGACGGAACTCGTCCTTGTTCTGCGTCACCTTGTCTGCCACGGCATCAATTGCCGCCACTGCCTTGTCACCATGCTCCATCGTCTGTTCAACGATGTCAAGCGGCAGCTCGCCCACGTGCGGCTGGTGCTTCCATTCCTTTTCCACGTACTCTATCAGCTTCTCGCCCTCGGGACCACAGCTTTCGTAGAACCCAGGATAGATGGTGTACTTGTAGGGGTTCACCAATTGCGAGGCGAACATTCCCAGTAGTAGCGTCTGGCGGTTGCCCTCCGTGATGCCAAAACGGCGCAGGAGCTTTGGAGCAATCTCGCCGCTCTCGTCGTATGCCTTGCGGATGCTGTCTGCCACAGCAAACTGCGGTGCGTCCTTAGACTCAGCCGCCTCCGTCGTAGGAGCATAGTAGTTGGATATCGTCTTGTCCCAGTAGACAGCCTCGCTGCTGACGTCTCTGCGGCAGTTCCATGCGTAGCGTCCCCATGTCTTGTACCACATCCAGTCGCGTTCCAGCTGCTTCTCGCGTGCACCGTCAGCCAGTTTGTCCGCAGTATACGGCCAGTCCCAATAGCTTGCCTGAGGATAGAGATGCAGGGCGTTGGCGTGGTGCACGTCGTGCATTGCCGTAACGGCACGCTGAACGAACTGCGGCGACGACCAGCGGAACGGCTCCAAGTTGGCAAGGATGTGCACGTTGCTGATGTGCGTAGAACCCAGCGCGGCAAGGTCTGAGTGAATCTTCGACCAAGGACCGCGCGGCTGGTACGTCGTCAGCGACTCACCGTTGTACTTGTGCATCGTGTAGAGATTCTTATAGAGAGGCAGCGCGGCCTCCATTACCATCTTGCAGTCGGTGTCGTGAGCACGGAGCAGCACAGGCGGTTCGTCGTTGCGTCCCAACGCCTTCAAGCCGTCCTTTACGCCGGGGATGATGGTCTTTGTCATCCACTCCACGTCGTCCTCGTACGTATCCATAGCCTCACCAAGACACACGAGGAGACCTACGTTGGGGTACTTCTCTATGAACGCCGCAATGCTCTTGCGGGTATAGTCGCTGACGAGCGGTGTGATGGGACGATGGCGGTCCTGGGTCTTCAGACCATAATGGTCGGCGAAGGGCTTGGACAGTATTATGTTGTAGAACATCTGAATGACGAAGATGCCTCGACGGTCTGCCTCCTTGGTCAGGAAGGAGAACATCTCTTCGTTCTTCTTGAACGTTTCCTCGTCTACCTCAAGTGCAAATGGATAGTCCTTGAGTTTTACCAGTGAAGCAAACGGATGACCGTTCCATAGGTAGAGGGAGTTCATCTTGTTGTCAACGAGCATATCGAGGTATTCTATCCACTGCTTCTTGTCGTAGAACCAAGGGAAGTTCTCCGGAGTGTAAGGATATTCGTACACCTGATGACCAGGCAGATACACCGTCTTCTGCAAACCGACGCAAGCGCCGCGCAGCACCATCTCCGGTGCATCCTTCATCGTTGCGGGCAACTGCAGATTGCCGTGTTGCTTTACGTATTCGGCTATCTCTCCGACACCATAGATGATGCCCGAGCCGTCGTTGCCGCAAAGGGTTATCTTCTTTCCTTTTGTGGTAATGGAGAATCCCTCCTTGCGCAGTCCCACAGTGTCCTTTGCCTGCGTGAGGCTGATGCGGTAGTCGCCTTTCTTTCCGTTGACAACGGGTGTCATGCCGGCCTCAGCGAGTTTCTTCTGCAAGTATTCTGCTGCATACTGCTGGCGGTTGGAAGCGTTCTTCTCTGTTATGATGTTCACCGTCTGCGCCCATGCCGAAGAGGCAAAGGCGAGGACGATGAGTGGTAATAGTCGTTTTGACATAAATCTCTAAGGGTTTAATGTTGTAACTCTAAGGTTTAGCATACCTAACTCTAAGGCTTTACCTCTTTATATGCCACGCGCTGGCGGCGCCAGGTGTAGATGCAGTGGAGGTTGCCGTCGTTGCCTTGTATTATGGCAGGATAGGAGTACTGGTTTATTGGGCTGTCCTCGAGGGTCAACCAGTGACGCCAGTTGATACCGTCTTCACTTATGGCCAGACTCAATGGCGTGCGCACACCCTTTGGCGTTGTCGGCAGTGTCTCGAAGTCGTTGTATATGAGCACGTGTCTGCCGTCCTTCATCGTCACTGCATCGAGACCGCTTTGGTTGTTCTCAATGTCAAGGAGTGTGACAGGAGTCCATGCGTCGCCGCCGTCACTGCTGAACGACGTTGCCACACGGGCATTTCTCGTGCGCATCACAGCCTGCAGTCTGCCGTCCTTGTGCTGAAGTATGGCCGGCTGAATGCACTGTATCGGCTTCATCTTCTTGAACAGCGTGTCAGGCTCTGCCGTCTCTTTGTTTATAGAGTCAACGGTGAGTACCGCCTTGGCTCCCTTGGGCATCTCGTTGGTGCGCAGTGCCTTCTCAGCTGCAACAGGTCCGACGTACTTCCATTGGTTCGTCTTGAGGTCCAGTATCTCCACGTGGAACTGCCAACCGCCCTTGCCTTCTGTGCTTGAACCACAGATGAGGCGGTCGCCTACCAAGATTGGTTTGTTCTTTATCGGACCGAGGAAGCCCTTCGGGAGTGCCTCGGGAGTGCCCCATGTCTTGCCGCCGTCCTTCGACTTCACCAGCCAACCCGTCCAGTCGGCGACGCTCAGTCCTACTTTATAGAATAGCCAAACCTCACCGTTCGGCATTGTGAACAGCACAGGGTTCCAGCATGCCTTGCGCTTCAAGTCGGCCGGAGTCTGCATGTTTGCCTTCTTCGTGCGGAAGTCGTAGTTGTAGGTCTGGGCAATGCCAAAACGCTTCTTGCTGTCCTTTATCGGACCTTTGTCGGCTGCTGTCGAGGCAGAGTCCAACGGTGCCAAGCCTGCATTGGCTGCTTCCGGTGTTCCAAGTTTAAAAACGCCGTCGGCAGCCAGTATCGGTGCGCTCCATTCCTTGTCGCCCTTCGCCTTACGGTTAACATATATGCAAACGTCGGGGTTGCGCTCGTACGTGCCTCCGAAGTAGGCAGCCACGAGGTCACCGTTCTTCAGTTGGGTGACGGTGGCAGAGTGTGCTGAGGGGAATCCGCTCAGTTCGCCGCTCTTGCCCATATCGCTATAAAGGAACTCGTCCTTTACTATTGCCTTGTCAAACGTAGGTATCTCTACCGAGAAGTGGTGCTCTCCACTGCCGACAGTCTTCGTCTCGCCGTTTGGCAGACACACGTCAGCCGTAGTGTTACAAGGCACCGTCACCTGCCAGTCGAGGTGCTGCAGCGTCTTCTTCCAATGGCTCTTCACCGTGCCGTAAGGCGTGTCATAGTCTACGTTGACATACTCGCAGTTCTGGATGCTGAACTCCGGTTTCAAGACTATGTGCTTATAGGCCACGCTCTCCGCAGTCTGCCTGATACCGCCCAGATACTGGTAGCACCAGGTTAGGAGGTCACCGAGCAACATCACGTGGTTGCCGGAGTTCATCTTCGGATTAGCCTTGTCACCGTTCCACAGTTCCCATATCGTCGTTGCGCCGTTCTCGGCCATGTATCCCCATGACGGGTAGGTCTTCTGCGTTGCCAATCGGTATGCCACGTCGGCACGTCCGTTGTCGCTCAGTCCGCGCATCAGCCACGAAATGCCTATCACGCCGCAATTGACGTGCTCCTTGGCATCCACGAGGATACCAGTGATGAGGTTCTTTGCCACTTCCTCACGCACATCGTCAGGAGCTATGCCGAAGCTGAGTGCCAGGAGGTTGGCCGTAGACGTGTTGTTGCCGTAGTACACGCTGTCGGGATATAGGGCGTGTCCGGGGCGGAAGGACGTATTGCGTTTGCATGTCAAGAAACGCTTGTTGAAAGCCTCTATGAGTTCGCTGCGCTTCTGTGCCCATTCGCCTGCCTCGACACTGAGGTTCTGCATCTTTGCAAACTTCTCAGCTAACTGCAGACAGCGTATGACGTAGGCTGTCGAGATGAGCGCGCCGTCGGTCTGTCGCTTAGGGTCTTTACTATGGATAAGCTCCAGCTTCTCAGGTGGCACGCACCAGTCGCCGTACTTGTCCTTAGTGATGATGCCGTTGGCATCGGAGTACTCGTCTATTATATGCTTCAGCCACTTCTTGATGTACGGGTAAGCATCCTTAATGGGCTGACTATTGCCGTACTGCGCATAGAGCATGTCACAGGTGAAAGGCAGTGCCGCAGGCCACGTCACGTTGTCGGTATAGTAGTTCCAGAACGCCGGTGCCACATCGGGTATGCAGCCGTCTGAGCGCTGGGCGTCGCAGATGTCGCGCATCCACTTGGAATACAGTCGTTCGTTGTCGAAGAGGAAGCTCTCGCCCAGCGAACCGACGGTGCGGTCGCCCAACCACGGCTGGCGTTCGTTGCGCTGCGGACAGTCTACGGGCATGCCTTTGTAGTTGGCGTGTATACCCCACCACGCGTTCTGCATTACCTTATTTAATATGGTGTCTGACGACTCGAAACGTCCTGTAGTGCGCATCTCGTCGCTCACCGTATAGGCTTTGAAGTCCGACGCCTTGGCGTTCTTCATACCAATGATGGCGGCATAGCGGAAACCGTGGTACGAGAACTTCGGACGCCATTCCTTGCCATTCTCCTTGCCGTTGCAGACGTAGATATCTTCGGAGAGGGCGTTGCGGAAGTTGTCAAGGTACAGACTGCCGTCAGCCTTCAGCTTCTCCGCGTACTTTACACGTATGGTATCGCCATTCTTGCCCTGGACGTTAAAGCCTATCCAACCGGCAATGTTCTGACCGAAGTCCACAATCAGAGTGTCACCGCCTCTGCGCTGCATGCTCTTCGGACTGCCATAGAACGTCTCCGCCATTCCCTCTACGGGTTGCTCCGTCAGGGTGCCGTCGGGGATAGCACAGCGTTGTGCTTTCATCCAACCGGCATCATCAAAGTCTGGCAAGGTCCATGCGCCTAACTCCTTGCGTGCATCGTATGTCTCACCGTCATACTCGTTGTTGCTGCGGATGGGACCGTCAACGGAGATGCGCCACGTATTGTCGGTGGACCATGTCTCCTTCTTGCCGTCAGCGTACTCTACGGTAACGTTGACGCGGCATTTGGGCAGACCGAACACCGGCGACTTGTACGCCTTCTCCTGGCGCATAGGGAAGAAACGGCCGTTGCCGAGTTCTATGGCAATGGCATTGTTGCCTTCCTTCACGAAATCGGTAACGTCGTATGTCTGATAGTAAATCGTCTTGCGATAGTCCGACGGCACTGGCTGCAGCACGTGGTTTGCACCGAGTCTGGCACCATTCACGTAGAACTCATTTAGTCCTACACCGGCAACATAAGCGGTGGCACGCTTCACTGCACCCTTTGCCTTGTATTCCTTACGGAGCAGTCGCGCCGCCACCTGCGTATGCAGTCCACGCTGTTCGCCCGGCTGCAGGTCTTCCAATCCTATCCACTGTCCACGCCAATGAACCTCACCGAGCAGACCGATAGTGAAACGCTGAGGGGCAGACCATTCCGACTTACCCTTGTTTGTGGTGATGCACACCTTCCAGTACGCCTCTGCAGCATAGCGCAGCGTCTTTCCGGCGTACGGAATCCATAGCTGCGCATCACTCTTCTGCTCGCCGCTGTCCCATAGGTCAGCCTCACCCTTGTTCAACTTTTCAAGGGTGGAAGCCACCATGATGCGGTAGGACGTCTGCACTACATCAGTTTTCTTTGACGTTATCTGCCAAGAGAAACGCGGCACCGTCGTACCAAGCCCTATCGGGTTGGTACGGTTCTCCGCTGTCGTCCGGCATATCTCCACGTTAGCCGCTGTCACCGCCACGGACGCAGTGGCAAGTATGGTGCATAGGATTATATTCTTCATAGAGTTTTATTCGTTCAAGTCACGCGCCTTACCGGCCAGTGTACGGTCGGCAATCTGCTTTTGGTCTTTTGCCAGATACTGCTTGGTGGCATCAATGGCAATGAGTACACCGTCCTTGGCGTTTTCCTTACCCTGTGGCGGTGTGATGGTAGTCTTGCCTGTCTTGTATTCGCCGAGGTACTGCAACTGTCCCGTTGCAGCATCCATCCACCATACGTTCTTCTTCTTGCCGCTCACCTTGGAGAGGTCCAGCTTCATCTCGCGTGCCGTATAGTCGTAAACCATCAGATAGTCGTTGCCGCGCGTTGCCAGCAGACGTTCGTATTTCTTTCCGGCATCGCCAACGATGATGCTCTGGTCCGGCACACGTTCGAAGTACGGCAGTGCCAGCATCAGGTTCTTCAGGTGCTTCATCTGGCTGAAACCAGGAGCCTTGAGGGCTTCGTACCATGTCATCTCTTCCCCTGGTCGCCCGTAACCGGTAGAGTACCCAGGCTTTATCATCTGCATGATGGAATTATGCCCATACGTATGGCCGCACGAACCGGCAAAGACGCTCCAGTAGGCGTAACGCCGCACGTCGTAGTCCTGCCAACGTTCCTCATTGGGGTCGTGCAGTCCCTTGGGGATGTCCTCGTAACTGGGTTCTGCGTCGAGCACCGGCTTTATTGGTTTGTAGCTCCAAGTGGAATCCACGTACATCCAGTTGTCCTCCTCCGTATCGTCTGGGATAGGATAGTCCTTGTTGCCCATGCGCTGACCGTACTTGCGGTGTCCGCTTTGGAAGGTGTGCAGGTCCATCCAGTCGGCCTTGCTCCACCACTTGGCGGAAGTGTAGCGACCACGTGGATGGTAGGTCATGATGTGGTTCTTGTCGATGCTTTTGATAGAAGTGGCAAGTGCCTCCCATACCTCAGGGTGAATGTCTCCCTGAATGTCACCACCGATAATCCAGATGACATTGGGGAAGTCTTTGTATCTCTTGGCAAGGAACTCGCCGTAAGCCTTTGCCTGCTCGACGTTTATCTTTCCTTCCTTCACCTGCGAGCCCCAGATGCACACCATGCCGATGTATATTCCGTTCTGCTCAGCGGTGCGTATCATGTAGTCCATGTGGTCCCAATAGCCGTAGACTCCCTCAGGGTCGGCCTTGGACATATCCCAGCCGAAAGGCAGCGAGGACTGACCGTATATATTATAAGAAGGTACAGTGTTCACCGTCTGTACGAGCACGGCATTGTAGCCGGCGTTGCGGCACTGCTGGAAGTAGTACTGCATCTCGTCACGGTTCAAGCGTTCCGGTGCCAACCAACCCGTGTCGCCCAGCCAGAAGAATGGGGTACCGTCAGCGTGCTGAAGGTAACGCTGGTTGGCGGAGACTTGCAGGTTGCCGTTCTTCCACGGCTTCACGTTCTGTGCCGCATCGGCAGCCGAAAGCATTGTGCCCATGAGGGCCAATGAAAGGATTATTCTTTTCATGTATTTATAGAAATTCGATGTTTGTTTATTATAGTGACCATTAAGTATTAGAGCGACCAGACAGTGCCTGCCTTTGTCGGAATGTCGTACGTGTATGTCTTTGGTAGTACCACCTTATTGAGCTTCACTTCGGTGTTGTTGAGCAGAGGTGCGTCTGTAGTTACCACAAACAGCTTGTTCTGGTTCTCTCCCTTTGCCGTCTTCTGTCCCTTCAGTTGCTGTGGCAGACGCAGGCGGAGGTTGCCGCCCAGGGTAGAACGTATCTTCAACGTCGTGATGCGACCGTTCTTCCATGCCATCTCCTCAATGACGAAACCGCCGCGAGTGCGTACTCCCGTGATGCGTCCCTCTGCCTTCCATGCGTCGGGGAGTGCCGGAAGTAGTGCCACTACCCCATCGTGACTCTGCACGAGCATCTCCGAGATGCCTGCCGTGCAACCGAAGTTGCCGTCTATCTGAAATGGCGGATGGGCGTCGAACAGGTTACGGTACGTACCGCCCTTCTTCTTGTTCAGTCCGTACGCCACAAAATGGTCATCGGTAAGCTTCAGCTGGTCGTGTATCAACTTGTACGCGTGGTTGCCGTCCAGCATTCTCGCCCACAGGCACACCTTCCAACCCATAGACCACCCAGTGCTCGGGTCGCCACGGTGCATCAGCGAGGTGCGTGCAGCATCAAAGAGTTCCGGAGTGCGGTACGGCGAAATCTGGTTGCCGGGATATACGGCATACAAATGACTTACGTGTCTGTGGTTGTCGTCGGGGTCATCCCAGTCCTTTATCCATTCCTGCAACTGTCCCCACTTGCCTATCTGCAGCGGAGCAAGGGTAGCGAGCGTCTTCTTCAACTCACCTGCAAAAGCGGCATCCTCGCCCAACACTTCGGAGGCTTGGATGACTGAGTTGAACAGTTCGTACATCAGTTCGTTGTCCATCGTAGTGCCGTAGCTCATGGCCACCTTGCCGTCCTTGGAAGGATGTATGTTCTCTGGACTCACCGCTGGGGCTATCACCATGTATCCTTTCTCCGGTTCAGAGACGAGCATCTGCTTCAGGAATGTTGCCGCACCTTTCATTATAGGATAAGCGCGACGCAGGAAGTCCTTGTCGCCCGTATAGAGATAGTGCTGCCACAGATGGTTGGAGGTCCATGCTCCACCCGTCATCCACATACCGGATGTAGCCTTGTCCACGCCGCCGGTGATGCGCCAGATATCTGTGTTGTGGTGCAGCACCCAACCGTCCTTACCATACATCGTCTTGGCCGATTCGGCACCTGTCTCGCTTACCTCTTTTATTAGCTTGAAGAGTGGCTGGGCCAGTTCGGGAAGGTTGGTCGGTTCGGCCGGCCAGTAGTTCATCTCCATGTTGATGTTGGTGGTGTACTTACTGTCCCATGACGGCAGCAGCTTGTCGTTCCATATTCCCTGCAAGTTTGCCGGCTGTGTGCCGGGTTGCGAACTGCTTATGAGCAGATAGCGTCCAAAGGCATAGTAAGTGGCAACGAGGTGGTTGTCGTCCCTATTGGCAAAGGCGATGATACGCTCGTCCGTCGGCACGTTCTTGTATTTGTCCTCTCCCAGCACCAGTTTGTTGCGACCGAAGAGTGTTGCATACTTCTTATAGTGCTCAGCTTTTTCCTCTGCAAAACTATACTTGTAAGCCTGGTCCAATGCCTCTTTGGTTCGCGCCACTTCGTCACCGGAAATGTCCTTATAATTAATGAAGTTCGTGGCTATTGTGATGTACAGCGTAGCATCGTCGGCATCAACAACGCTAATCACGCCGTCGTCGCAACTTCTGAAAGCGTCCTGTCCGTTCACCTGCGCCCTCATGCGTCCCATAAAGCGCACCTTGCCCTTCAGCCCCTCGTGCTTGCCGGCCACGCCCTCAAGGGTAGCATCGTCGCCGTCCTTGCGGATTATCACATCGTCATGGGGCGAGGTAAAGTTGGCCGTGAAGGAAATCTTGCCGGGCTTATCTGCCGTGAAATGAATCATCACAACGTTGTCCGCCAGAGACACTATCGTCTCGCGCTGATACGTGACACCTTCCGCCTTCCAACGGCTTACGGTGCGCGCTGAGTCCAGACTGAGTTCGCGGTAGTAGTTGCTGTACATTCCCATGCGTGGAGAGGAGATATACACGTCGCCGAAGGACTGGTACGGCATACCATGGTTGGTCTTCGACATTATCTTCTCCGTACACATGTCCTGCGCCTTACGGTACTCTCCGTTCCACAGCAGTTTCTGTACAACGGGCAGTGCTGCCTTGGCATCCGGATTGGCATTGTTGTTAGGCTGACCAGCCCAGATTGTCTCCTCATTAAGCTGGATGCGTTCTGATGCCGGGGTACCGTATACCATGGCACCCAGACGACCATTGCCCAAGGGCAGTGCGTCGGTCCAGACGAGTGCCGGTTTGTCATACCACAGTTTATATTCCTGCGCCTGTGCCAAAGTAGGCAACAGGGCGCAGAACAGTGCAAAGCAAAAATGTTTCTTCTTCATACGTCGTTATACATTATTATATATAGGACGTAAGTTCAAGGCTTTTGTCGTCAGCAGCCGCCAGTTTTAGGGCTACGGCTGTTGTATCACGAAGGTCTCGGCTGGCTCAATAGTGACTTTCGACTCGTCTGCCTTCGTAATGTCCAAAGAGAATATACGGGCGAAGAAGTCATAGACCGCCTGACGTTTGTTGGGGCCGAAGTCGTGTCCCTCCTTGGGAAGGTGCACGTTCTCCACCTGGTCCTTGGCATCGAAGAAGCCATATATACGCTGCAAGTATGGATACTCGAGCGTTGGCACGGAGGCAGTCCAATCGCCGCCGTCGCTTACTACGAGCAGAGGGTTCGGGGCGAAGCATGCAGCCAGTTCCACGTTGCTTGTGCCACCAGCAGCCATCTGCACCGGTTTGCCACTCTCACATGGGCAACCGCCGTCGAAGTGTGAGGCGAGACATACCGTCGGGGCAGCAGCCTTGAAACGTGGGTCGAGTACGGAAAGCAGCACGGTGTGCGTACCGCCGCCACTGCCGCCGTTCACGCCGACGCGGTCTTTGTCCACGTCCTTGCGGTTGTCCCACATATAGTCGAGAAGCACCAGGGCGTTCATCGCCTGTATGACGTGGGCGCGGTCGGTCTGGTGGCTGCCCTTGCCGTATTCCGTTTCGCTCTGTCCCCAACCGTAGAGGTCGAAGTCCACACAGATGGCTCCCATGCGTGCCAGCGTACCGAGTCTCTGCTGTTCGTCGGCACGGTAGCGTCCGCCGCCAAAGTGACCGTCGGGACAGATGATGAGCGGATGCTTGCCCTTGGTCATCGGCGTATAGATGCTACCGAAGACGTGCTCGCCGGGCAGGGTCTCTATGCGTATGTCCTGCACGGTATAGCCGTCGTACTGGCGCACCTTGCCCAATACGGGTTTGGCGTGCGTCAGCGAGTCCATATACTTGTCCAGTTCAAGACGCTCGCGCACCTCACGGCGGAGCGAATCACGGCGTGCCTCAAACTGTGCCTTGTCGGCATAAAGCGAAGAGAGGTAGGCGAGCAGCTTCTCGCCATCCTCGGTCTTGCGGCGAGGATATTCGTACGGCTTTATCTTGTAGAGGTTACCCTTCTGCTTCCACCATGCAAAGTGGAAATACTTGCAGATGTTGGTGAGGGTCTCTTCCAACGAATAGGCGCGGATACGATAGTCGGCGTAAGGGAGTGTGAGTCCGAGGGTGTCCACGTTGTATTTGAAGCGCACGCCGAAACGTTTCCCCACGTCCTTCATCACGTCGTGCAGACTGCGCGTGTAGTTGTGGGCGTAGTCGTTCTGTGCGGCATCGTCGTCCTGACTGTCGTCCTTCTTCACGTTCACCTTCAAGGTGCCGTCGGCCAGTTTGTGCCACTCCACACTGATACGCTGGCCGTCCGGTGCCATGGTGTAGCCCTTAGCCCAAGTGAGGTTGCCGAGTGCCTTTGGCGTGACGGTGTACTGTCCGTTCTCGTCTATGTGTATTCCAAGGATGTCGGTGATGAGGTGGTTGTTTATATGGGCCATCATGAAGTGGTTCATGGAGGCACCCATCTCGGGGTTCCACTGCTCGGTGAGGGTCGTCATGCCCTTCTGTATCTGGAAGCCGTAGCCCGGCACGTCGTTGTGGTTGAGCATCTCGTACCACAGTTCGCCCTGACCGTTGTCCAGCAGGGCGCGGAAGAGATAGCGCGTGCCGACGTCTCCCGTCGTCAAGCGTGTGCCATGCTTGCGAATGTCGTCGACAAGACTCTTCAGCACCGCCTGACGACAATAGCGCGGAGCCAGTTGCATGTCGAGGGCAATGGCATTGGCGCACTGGCTGCCTGTGCCGTAGTATGCACTGAGGATGTTGCCCTGCTTGTCGCGCTTCACATGGAGGAAGTCACGGTTGAAGGCGCTGGCGAGCGTGTCGGCAAGTGCCGTGTAGCGTTGTATGCATGCGGCATCGTTCATCATCTCTGCAGCCTCAACCATCATCTTCGTCCACTTATACTGGTGGGCGGTGGCCACCAACGGCGTAGGGGTATTCTGCGAGAAGCCCGAACGCCCCTTGCCGTAGTCGTACCAGTCGCCGAGTCCCTGTTTCAGTATGCCGAGGGAGTCCTTCGTTGCGAGGTAGTCGACGTAATGGCACATCTCTTTGTAGTACGTCTTGATGAGCGAAGCGTCACCGTAGTGTTCTTTATATAGGAAAGGGAGAGCGACAATAGCCCCACCCCACTCCGGCGATTCGGCAAACGGGTCGAGCCATTTGCCCTTGAAGTATATGTATTCTGGTGCTGTGGTTGGCACTGCGCCGTTGTCGTGCTGTGCATCGACGATGTTCTGCATCGTCTGCTTTATCATCGCGCGGCAGTCGTAGTTGTACACCAGTCCCTCGCCGTTGAGCCAGTCCTGCTCGAGCCAACCCAGTTTCTCGCGGTGCGGGCAGTCGGTCCATACGCCCTGCCAGTTGCTGCGCACGGCACGGTCTATCAGTTTGTATGCCTTGTTGAAGATTTCGTTGGAACACTGGAAGTTGCCAATCTTCCTTGCACTATTATAGATAAAGCACGACTGCACCTTCTTCAGCACGGGGAGACTGTCGGGATTCATGTCGCCCTCCATCACCGCTCCGTCCAACTGTATGTAACGGTAGCCGTAATAGGTGAAGTATGGGTGCCACGTCTCGGGTTGGTTGCTTCCTATAGTATAAGTAAGGTAATACGGTTTGCCGGTCTGCTTCTGGTTGCATTTGCCGTCCTTCGTCAGTGTCTCCGATAGCCATAGCTTCACCTGTTGTCCGGGCTTGCCCTGTACGGTTATCTCAGGGAAGCCGGAGAGGTTCTGCCCCATATCAAGCACATCCGTGCCGAGGCGTTTCTGAACGTCGAAACGCTCCATCAGCTTTACGGGTGCTGCCTGCTGCGGACGTAGCTGGCCCTTAGGTCCACGCTGCTCCACTGCCTTCTGCCATCCTGTCGGCGTTATGCGTGCATCGTAGTCCTCACCGCCGTAGATGCTATTGAACGTGACGGGACTTTTAGCCCACTGCCACGCAGCATCGCTGACGATGGTCTGGCGTTTATTGTTGGTATACTCAATGGTAATCTTGCACCACAGCGTCGGCGGACCGTACGAGATGCGCATCTTGGAGTAGCGCAGTCCGTGCTCGTTGTAGAATCCGTTGCCTAAGAGCACGCTGAAGTCGTTGGCACCACGGTGCAGGAACTTCGTGATGTCGTAGGTATTGTAGAAAACAGTCTTGTCGTAGTCGCTCCACAGCGGAGCGAGCATGGCATCGCCGACCTTCTTGCCGCCGATGCTCAGTTCATAGAATCCCAGTCCTGCAATGTCGATGGTGGCACGTCGTACGTTGCCGTTTATCCTCACGTTTCTTCGCAACATAATGCTTTGCGAAGCCAGCGGGTCGGCAGCTTTGAAGTCGGGCTTTCCTTTCTGGTTCAACGTCCCAGTGCCAACGTAGTTGCGGTTGGACGGTATATGGGCATCGTCGTCTGTGATGGCCCCTATCCACTTTTGTGCCTGTCCGTTTAAAGACAGGCACAAAAGCATGGCGTATACTGTAGCAATTCGTTTCATCATAATCCCAAGTATTTATGGTAGTGAGCTACCGTCCTTTATTCTTCCGGCAATTCAAGCTGCAGCTTTCCCAACGTCTGGCGTTCTGCCATGATCTTGCCATCCACGAGTACACGGAGTCCGCTGCCTTGGTGATAGCGTGTGCCGTCGCGGTCGTACATTATGGTAAGGTTGTGTCCGTGGTAGAGCACGTTGTCCAGACAGAAGTAGTTCCACTTGTCGGCCGGCACTATGGGGCGCACCTCCACGGTCTTGTCGGCCCGTGGACGCAGTCCGACGATGCCGGTGATGACGAGGTCGCAGAATGTCGAGTGGTTGTAGTAGCGCGAACGTTCCTGGTCGCCCTTCAGCCAGTAGCCCGTTGTCTCGTCGAGGTATTCTCCTATGTACGGTATGCCGCGCTTGTGCTGACTCTCAACGTACTTCTTCATCTCGGCGAGGAAGAGGCTGTCCATGTCGATGGCGGGCTTCACCTTATAGTCATTGATGAAGTTGGCCATGGCGGTGAGTGTCTGCGCCGTAGCGAACGGCCACACTGCTCCGTCCCATTCGCACTTGCCTGTGCCGTGCGTACGGAACTGTGGGTGGCGTCGCTCCGCCGTCGTCTGTCCGTATGGGGCGGAGAAGCCCTTCTCGTCTGCTGCCTGCTGCCATGCGGCGGCGAAGGTGGCATTGTCCGAGGGGAGGTTGAAGTACCAGGGGAGGAAGCCTATCGCCTCACGCACCTTTGCACTCTGCGAACCGCCGTCGGCCGTTGGCTTGTACACCTCGAAGAACTGGTGGTCTGCATCCCAGAGGTTTTTCTCCACCAAGGTCTTTATCTTGGCGGCGCGCTGGTCGTACTCGGCAGCGAGGGTGTCCTTGCCAGCCAGACGCGCTATATTGGCAATGCCAAGGGCGTTGCCGTACATATAGCTGTTGATGCTGGGACGTGCGTTCTTCTCCTTGCGACCGCCGCTGATGGTCTCCTCCATGGCATCACGAACGTCGAACTGCCAGTAGAGTCCGTTCTTCCATTGCTTCGCGCTCCACTGGTTATACTCCCAGTCGAGGTCGGCAAGCAGCTTGGTGGCAGAGTCTTTGCGACCGTCCACGAGGTAACGTGCCCAGACGGAGGCCGGTGACCATGAGCTGTACTTGGTGAGCTTGTTCATCGCCTTGCCGTTGTTGCCGTGGTACCAGGTGTTCAGTATGCCGTCGAGGTACTGCGGATTGCGAATCCAGCGGCTCTCGTGTATGTGGTGGCCGAGGGCTGAGGAGATGAGGTTGTACTTGTCGGCATAGTTGCGCGGCACCATAAACTCTGTCATGGCATAGCCTGCGGGCGTGTTCTTTATGTGTTTGCGGAGTGTCCACCAACGGAAGTAGTACATCTCCTCCAACGACTGGTCCGGGCAGTCTAAGAAAGGCACGTTGGCACACATCCATTCCCACGACTGGGCATTTGTGACGGCAGGACTACAGCCGACGGTGTCCGCCTTTTCCTGGCCTTGGTCCACGGCCTCTGGCTCCATGGTGTTGAAACGGTCGACGTAGTGCTTGTAGTCGGCAGTCTTGAGTACGGCGACTCCGGCAGTGGCATCCAGACTCTTCGTCTGGAAATTGGCAATGCGGAATATGGCTGTCGTATCCGTTGCCCCAGCGTTGTCGAGCGTGCCGTACCAGTCGGCAGGCGTGTCGATGTCGGGGGTGGTACGCATCTCTCCCGTGCGGAAGCGTATGCGGTCGATGTTGTGCGTGGGAGCAAAGAAGATGCTCTGCGTGGCGCGGCCGTTCACCTTCACGGCGATGGTGCGGTTAGGCGCGTCGAGGGTAGCCTCAACGTGCAGCGTCTCGCCTGGCTTGTAGTTGGCGACCTTGCCGTAGCGTGCACCTTTCTTCACGCGGACGATGCCCTCGTTGGTCAGTTCGATGCGCGAGCACGGGTTGCCTTGGTCACCGAGGAATTCTATCTGCAGGTTGCCGTTCTTGTTCTGTGCGGCTTGCAGGTCGAAGGCAACGGACAGCTTTTGCGTAGCGGGCACCTTGCGTTCCACCACGGCATAGTCGAAGGGGTCTTCGTCCTTCATCTGCAGCCATTTGCCTTCGAGGCTTACTGGTGCCATAACTGGCGAATAGATATTCCACTTTGTAAGGTCGGCCAGTTTGCTCGCCTTAGAGAAGTCGTCGTTGGCGTGCTCCGTAGCGTCTATCTGTACGGGCACGGGTATGCGCGCCACCCACATGTCTTCCTTATTCATGGAGTAGCTCACCCACATGTCGGATTCCTTGGGCACACCGTTACACTCCTGAATGCCACGGACGTACTGCGGACCGCGGTTCTTATAGTTACCGCCGTAACGCTGTGGGGGCACCTCACCGCAGACGAGATTGAGCGTGGTATAGTCCAGACCGTCCTTGCTGAGCGAGATGGCCAGCGGCCAACGGTATTCCGATGGATTGTACACGGTGGCGTAGGTACCGTCCGTGAGTCGCTGACCCCATATCTTTGCGTTGGAGTTGACGAAACCTTTGGCACGTGCGGTGGACGTGAAAGTCTTTCCGCCGTCAAGACTCAGGGATGTCAGCGCGTGCTTCCAGAAGGATGCTATGCGTCCGTCGGGAAGGGTGTAGTCGCAGTACGCCTTGTACGGGGTGTTGAGTGGGATTAGCTTCTCGCCACGGTCGGCCTCCTCTGCCCATTGCATCAGTTGGCGCGGACTGTTGAGCAGCTCCTCGCAAGCCTGGCGCACTGCCTTGGAGGCTTTGCGGTAGTTGGGGTAGTCGGTGTTCTTCTCGGAGAATCCGTGGTTGTAATATATAAAGTATATAGGTCCGAGCGAACCGTCAGCCTTCACTTCGCGCACCACACGTCCTATGCCGTTGCCGTCGTTGGGGTCGTCCTTGCGGTCGAGAGCCACGCCGTAGTTGCCGATGGCAAGCAACGTGCCGTTCTTTGCCGTGAACCACCCTACCCTCTGGTGCATGATGGCCTTAAGCGGACGGGCTTTGTAGGCGTCGGGGTACTGCAGCTCTGCCTTGGGCTGGTAGTTTTCCTTCTTATAGTCGGCAGGTACGTTGTACTCCGGGAAGAGTACCTGTGGGGCCGACCACGTATAACCGTCCTCGGACACTTGCAGCATGGTGCGTGATGGTGGCACGTGCTCCTCGGCGGGGTCGCAGAGGTAGTGCAGATAGAACTTACCGTGCCAGTACGCCATCATGGGCTGGTGGTTGTAGGTCCATCCGTCGTTGTTTGCCGGCGATGGATTCTCGCGATTGGCACGGAGTATCTGTATGTTGTGCACACCGACAACGGGCGACAGCTTGCCGTCGTGGCGCGTAGGGTCTGCCATCGTCGTGCCGCTGTAGTGCGGGCGGTCCTGCTCGAGAAGGTTCTTTACGATGCTCTCCGGTGCACGGAAGATGGTGCCGTGCTTATGGAGCTTGGGCACGCTGACTTTGTCGCTAACATCCGTGAAGGTTTTGAAGTCCTTGGTATAGTGCGCGCCGAAGTCGAAGAGGCGATAGCGGTCGTAGTATATGAGCCACGCATCCTCGTTGGGCAGCTTCACCGTCGTCGGACCTTCCATGAAGTTGCCGGTGAAAGGCTCAGAGGTTGGCCCCCACGGTCCGAGCGGGTCTTTGGCAAACGCCACTTTGATGTTGCGTGCCTTGCGCGTGTTGTCCTTTACCACCATGACGTAGTCGTCCTTGCCACGCTTCACCAGCGTGGCATCAATGCAACTGTACCCGGGGTCATAGAGCAACTTGCCCGGTGTCCATGTCTTGAAGTCTTTTGTAGTGGAGTAATAGAGGCGGTGGTTGTTTCGCTCGTCCTCTATGCCGCGTGCAAAGTTCTGGCTTGGCACGCATGACGACCATACGACCATAGCCTGCTGCCGCTTGTCGTCCCAGAAGAACTCCGGTGCCCACGCGTTGACGGTTGACGTATCTGGCATCAGGTCCATATATCTCTGTTCGCTCCAGTGCACGAGGTCGCGGCTCTCGGCATAGCCGAAGCGCTTGTCGTTCTTCCATGCAATGGTCCACACGAGGTGGTACATGCCGTCGGGCGTGCGCAGGATGCTCGGGTCGCGCATTATCTTCATGCCAATCCTTGGGGCGAGAAAGGTGCCGGGGATAGTATCCCAGTGAATAGCGTCGCGACTGTATATAAAACGGAGTCCTTCGTTGGCTGGTTCGTGGAAGGAAGTGGAGACGTACAGCTCAGCCTCCTTAGCGGCAGACTTCGACGCCTGTCGTGGCGCTGCAATGACAGTACCTGCACAGAGTGCGGCAAGGCAGCAGAGAAAGATATTGTTTCGTAACTTATTCATCGAACTTTGATTACATTTTTTGGCAAGCAGCCCAAGCGAGCACCTGCCTATATATATAATGTAAGACGAAACAACAGCTATTTTGTAATAATTTAGGGGTGCAGTTCCCCACAAACGCGCTTCATTCGGGCGAAATTTGCACCTTAGAAAGTGCACGAAACACCCAAACGTGCACTTTCCAAGGTGCACGCACGACAAATACAAAGTGTCACGAAAACGCTCCTTTTCGTGACACTTTGCATTTTCAAAAAGTACTACTTTCAAATCAATTCTAGAGAAAAATCGGCTTATGCGCCATTTTAACACTTTTGTCGTTACTTCACGATACACGAATAAAAGAACGATTTAACACAACACCGATTTACCCCGTTCTTATCTCCAAGGAACAAGGCGGTTATTACCAAGGATTAACCGCCTTAATCCTTGGCGTTAACACGCCTATGTCTTGGTGTCAACAGCCTTGTTTCTGGGACTTTTTGGGCATATCGCACTACCACAAAATACTTACAGATTGATTATCAGCACTTTATATAAAAGCCGTAGAATCGCAAAAAATCGACCACAGCTACTTGAGTTCATTTTCTTTCGATTCTGGAGAGGTTACGAAAAATCACTTTGTCACGAAATCGGGCAAATTTGTAGCAAAGTGTTTCTACATCTTCGGCAGTCTGACCCTCGGTCTCATCGCCGTGCTAGTGAGACAACAGTTGGCGAAGATGGTAGCGTGAACATTGTAAGAAAAGATGAAATAATTATATCCCAACAGTCTTTGTTTCAAATAAAAGTCGTATATTTGCATCGTTAAACCAAAAAGGCTGAGAATATGATGGAAGACATGACCGAAAGAAGACTCCCAGTAGGCGTACAGTCGTTCTACGAGATTAGAGATCAGGGCTATTTGTATGTTGACAAGACCGACATCGTCTGGAATCTTGTTAACAAGGGAAAGAAGTACAATTACCTAAGCCGTCCGCGCCGCTTCGGCAAGTCGGTGCTCGTAGACACCCTTCAATCCTATTTCGAAGGCAAGAAGGAGCTCTTCGAGGGACTGAAAATCATGGATTTTGAGAAGAACTGGGTAAAACGTCCAGTTGTTCGACTTGACATGAGCAACGCCAATGCCACACCAGAAGGTATCAAGTCATACTTGGACGATGCCTTCTTCGACTATGAGACGGAATATGGAATCATCGTACGCCCTGGAGCCACACTCACAGTGCGCCTCAAGAATATAATAAGGACAGCCTTCAACAAGACTGGCCAGCAGGTGGCTGTGCTAATAGACGAGTACGACTGCCCGTTGCAGCACTCATGGAAGACACCACTGCATGAAGCGTGCAGAGACGTATACCGTGATGTCTTCGCCGTTCTAAAGTCGGAAGACCGATACGAGAAATTCGTCTTCATCACGGGCATCACGAAGTTCACGCAGATTTCGTTGTTCTCCGCACTAAACAATCTCAGCAACATCAGCTTCGATGCCCCGTACGCCGCCATCTGCGGCATCACGAAGCAAGAGATTACCGACAATTTCATGCCAGAGATAGAGGCTATGGGCACTGCAAACGGTTGGACGACAGAAGAAACCATAGCAAAATTGAAGGCCAACTATGACGGATATCATTTCTGCGCAGACAACATGGTAGATGTCTTCAACCCGTTTAGCCTTATCAATTCCTTAAACGATAAAAAAATTAGGAATTACTGGACATCATCGGGTTCCACCTCCCTACTCCATAAATTTGTGGACGATATGGAGCTTCGCTTAAAGAACTTCGACCCTTGCGCCTTGTCGGGAACCATCGCCGAGACATCCGACGTGACAGGTGGAGGACCAGAATTGTTTCTCTACCAATCTGGTTATCTTACCATTAAGGACTACCTGATGGGTGTATACATCTTAGGCTTCCCCAACCATGAGGTTCGTCAGGCACTCTATGAGATTGTATTGCCAACACTCACAATGAAGAGAAATGCAGAGATACAATCAGTCCAGTCCAGATTGATACTGGCCCTACAATTTGGCAACCTCCCCGAAGCGAAGAAATGCCTTAAAGCCCTCATCGCCGACGTACCCTATAGCAACAAGAAGTTGGAATCTATGGACATGGAGGAGCGTTACCGCCTCATCATGAGCACGATTTTCAACGCTATCGGTTGTCGCGTGGAAGTAGAGAAGATGATTGCCACAGGCAGAATAGACATGGTGGTAGGTGTCATCAACTACATCTACGTCCTGGAACTGAAGTTATCCAACAACGGCGGTCTTGCCGCTGCCGAGGCGCAAATAAAGTCTCACAATTACGCAGAACCGTTCAAGGCGGACAAGCGGAAAGTCATCGCCCTCGCTGTAGAGCTGGACGAGCAGGGCAAAGGACTCATTGACTGGAAGGAAGTGAAAGAAGCATAAAGCTCAAACCTTAACATGAATTATGGCTTAAAAGATTATAGCTACCAAAAATTAGTTACAATTATAAACACATCAAAAACAAAATGACAAAATCAATTTCAGATTATTTCTGTCGGGAAAAAACGGAATGTTTGAAGGGATGGTTAGCCATGGGAGTCTTGGCGCATCACCTATTCCAGCGTACCAGCTTGATTCCTGGCGATTCTCTTCTCGGCTTCTTCTTTTCCTGTTTAGGAAGCTATTGTGTAAGCATGTTCTTCTTCATCTCAGGCTATGGTTTGATGGCCTCCTACAATAGAAACAGGGGGGGTATCTAACTAATTTTCAACGTAATAGAGTACTTACCATCTTTACCATAAATGCTTTCTTGGTATTACTTTATTCCTTACCAAGACTATTGAGTGGTTCGGGGATAACGATAACCGAAGTAGTCATGTCTTTATTTTATGGAGGAAGCATTGTTATTCATGGGTGGTATTTGCTTTGCATCATGGTGCTTTACGAATTTTTCTATTTGAGTGCCAAGTTCTTCAGTCGCCATTTGTGCTCGACAGTTTTAGTTATGACTATGCTGTACATGGTCTGGGCAAGAATCATAAATATGCCCAGCTACTGGTATATGTCATGTTTGGCATTCCCTTGCGGAGCGTTTTTCAGACAGTACAACCAGAGTATAAATAGAATCATCGTTCAGCGTCGTATAGTTTTTCTCTTATTTGGATTTATATTATTCTTAGGTTGCTTTATATTCAGATACGTGGCAAGGAAAGAATCTGGTTGTCTTGCGGATGTACCATACATCTGTTATCCTCGCTATCTCGCTAGTACGTCTAATGGCATATTCTTTGCGTTTATGATAGTCGGGATGCTGATGTAGTTAGACAAATACATTCACGAGGCTTCTGGCATAACCAAGAGGCTATCGGCTATCTATCTTGAGATTTATGTCATGCAAGGTCTTGCCATGGGGCTTCTGCGAAACTCACATTGGAGTCTTGGCAACGACTACTTGTTCATTATCTGCACCGTCATCCTCACCCTTGCATTAGCCGTAGTCATTCGCCCTGTGTTTCAGAAAATCACATTGTGGGTGAAAATATAGTAACAATATCAATCATTAGGTTCTATTAACGTATTCTCGAAACTTGCAACTTTTATCGAAAAGAGTGGCTATAAAGATGGCTTTTCCAAAAGAACTACCCTTTGCCATTACAAAAAAGTTGTAACGTAAAACGTGTATGCATCAACTATTATATACAGAAAAAGGGCCAAAGCATTTCGATTGAGATGCTTTGACCCTTTTACTGTTTGTTGCGTAGGGCTTATTCCAATACCAATACGTGGCTGGTGCCGTCTGTTTGGCTGAAGACGTTCAAGCCTATCTTCATCAGATAGTCACCGCTGTACTGCTTGCCGTGGCACTCCAACTCAGACTCCTTGCCGGGCATCAGATTGGTCTCCTTTACGGTGTAGACTTTTGTCGGGTCTAAGCCTTGCAGCTTCACGTTCACTTGGAGTTTCCAAAGCACGTTGTTCTCGACGCTTGATGAGCACACGATGCCCGCTTGGCGAGCACGCGGGTCTCACCAAGCGGGCATCGCGTGCTCACCAAGTGGGCATCCCGGGGGTATTTGGACATAAGGGAATTGGGATAAAGTGACGGGGGGGACGGAGGGGGTAACGTAAAAAATGTAATAACAAAAGGCGGACATAAGGAATGTTTTTGATTTCCTATGTCCGCCTTTTTTGTTTACTTTGACTCTACCCTTACTTCAAACGAAGGATGTTGAGGGAGTAGGCTGGGATTTCCAGTGATGCGCCAGTGGGGGTTGTTGTTACGTAGGACTCTACGGGATAGACGTTTGTTGGGTTGTCTATTGTGTTCTCCTCCAGACCGTCCTTGGCAGTGAGGCATATCAGCTTGCCGCCGCAGGAGAGTTGCTTGCCGTTTAGGGTGACGTTGGCGGTGGTGGTCTCGTTGCTGGTGTTGGCAATCTTCAGGATGACCTCGCCAGTCTTCTCGTCCAGCGTTGCGGTGGAGAAGATGCCGGCCTTTGTGTTTGGCTGCAACTTGGTGGCGAAGATTTCCTTGCCGTCCAGGGAGGCGTAGATGCTGTCGCCCTTTACCTTTACGGCGATGTCATACCAACGGCCAGTCTCTATCTTGCCGGCTGTGGTGGCAACCTGTCCCTTTGCCCCCTTTACCACCTGCTCTATGCCGTGCTGAGTGTTGCCCCAACCGCCAAGGTTCAGCCAGCAGTAGTTCTTGTCGTCTACGTAGTTGAAGATGACGAGGAAGCCCTCGTTGCCTGAGGTCTTCTTTGCGCGTACCTTATATATATAACCGTCTGAGGTTATCTCGCCCGGATTGAGACGGATGCAGTTCTCGTCGTTGGAGGTCTGCTTTATCTCGGAAGGGCTAACCTCCCACTTGCCGCGCACATCGCAAGGCAGTTCCTGCAGTGTCATCGGCAGGTCCTTGCCGTCGGCATCAGTGTAGCCCTTGTCTTGGAAGGAGGCTTGCGTGCCCCATGTGCCAATGCCCACACGGCAAACTGCCGGCTTCACCTTCTCGGCGGCTTCGTATGAGTATGGCGTGTTCTGGCTGACGTTGAGCACGCGCGTGCCTACGTTGTTCGCCATCATGTTCTGCACGTAGTATGACGGTGTGCCGAACACCTTGTTGGACGTGAACTGTATCATGTCCGGTGCCCACATGCGGTTGTTGAGGTTGGCGAAGATGGGGGCGTAGGATGCCATCGTCACGATGTCGGAGTTCTTCTCTATGCCCATCATGTAGACAGCCTCACCGAGTGCGGCATCGAGCGAGCCCATGTTGCCGAAGCCCTGCGTCACGGCGTACTCGCCAACGTAAATCTTCGGTCCCTTACGGTCGTAGTTGTCGTACTTGTTGAAGTTGTTGGCAAACCATGCAGGATTGCGGTAGTAGTGCTCGTCGAGCAGCTCTACGCTCTCCTTAGTGTCCCACGTCGGATTATCGTCGCCCCACGCCACAACGTTGCCGATGAGGTGCATGTTGGGGTACTTCGCCAATACGGCATCCTTGAATATCTTGAAGCGGTCGTAGTAGCGGTCGCTCTGCTGGGCGACGTTGCGCTGGTTGTTCTCGTTGCCTATCTCGAGGTACTCTATGTTGAACGGCTCGGGGTGACCGTTCTTGGCGCGCAATGCACCGTACTTTGAGGTGACGGGACCGTTGGCGTACTCAAGGGCGTTGAGGCACTCGTCCACCCATGACTGTATGGAGTCTACGGGCGTGAAGCCGCCGTGCCATATTCCTACGTTTACGACGTACAGAGGCTTGGCACCGAGGTCTTCCGACAACTGCAAATAGTCGTGGAAACCGATGCCGTCGCTGGTGCGGTAACGCCAGTTGACATTCTTGTGTCCGGGACGCTCCTCCATAGGTCCTATTGTCTGCTCCCAGTGGAAAGCGTTCTCGGGGGCTTCCTGACCCTCTACGAAGCAACCGCCAGGGAAGCGCAGGAACTTCGGGTGCACGTCGTGAAGCAGCTGTGCCAAGTCCGGGCGCATGCCGTTCTCGCGGTTCTTGAAGGTTGGTGGGAAGAGGCTTACCACGTCAAACGTGACGATGCCCTTACCGTCGAAGACAAGTTCGAACTGTGCCTTCGGGTCGCTGGCGTTGGCTGTGAGCTCGGCAGTGTACTTCATCCAGTTCTTTGACGGCTTGAAGGCATCCGACTTGGCTCCGTCGGTCTTTATGACTGTCTCGGCATAGACTTTTCCGCAGCATCCACTGCTGACGAGGCGAGCTTTCAGCGTACCACGATAGCCGCCTTTTGCCCAGAAGGACAGTTTGTATGTCCTGCCCTGCACGGCGTTGATGCCCCAGAAGCCTTCGTTGAGGAGCGAAGCGGTATTCTTGTCCGTAGCGTTGACGGTAACTTGCAGTGCCTTGCCCTGTGCGGAGTTAAGTAGGTTCTTGCTTACGAGCTTTGTAGATATGGTAGCACCCGTCTGTGCCTTTGTGTTCCACGTCGGCGTGGCATCGTCAGCATCCTCAAAAGAGCGGTTGCTTATCAGTTCGGCGTAGAGTCCGCCGTCGGCAGCGTGGTTAATGTCTTCGAAGAAGAGGCCGTAGAGCGAGGGCGACACCTTCACTCCGGGCTTCGCTGCGTCTACGTTAATTGTCACTTGCGCATTCGCCATAGTGGCGGCAGCAATCAAGGCAGATAACATCAATGTCTTTTTCATCATAGTCTGTGGGGGTTAAGACGTTAATTGCCGTTAATTGACCGTTAATTGACCATTAATTTTTATTTTAATAATATGTCTTCTTATCCTTTGTCAGAAAAGAGCAGATTTTTACACAATAATATTAATGAATAAATTAATGGCCAATTAACGGTCCGCTCGGCTTTGCCGCTTGCCTAAGCAAGAATTAACGGCAATTAATGTCACTAAATATTTCAATGGCAATTAAAGTCGCTCAATATTTCAGTCGCGGCCAACCGTCGGCGGTCCATTCTATTTTCTTAGTTACAAGTATCGGCGTGCCGTTCTTTTTTACGCTGTAGCCGTGGCAGAAGAAGTAGTCGCCGGAGACGGGGGCTGCCTTTGGGAAGGTATAGGCGGAGCAGTGGCCCATGGCCTCAAACTCCTTCTTGTCACCCTCCAGAATCAGCGTGCCACCGCCAAGGCGCATGTCCTTGCCTTCCTTGTCGAGGTACGGTCCGGCAACAGTCTTGCTACGCCCAACGGCTACGCGATAGTTGCTCTTCATACCCTGGCAGCAGTAGTCCCACGAGACGAAGAGGTAATACCAGTCGCCGTGATTCATGATGAACGGTGCCTCGATGCTGTTGCGTCCGGCATACTTCGATGTCGGGTTGGCTGGCATCTCCTTGTTTATCGGGTCGTAGCGGCGTGCGATTACCTGCGGCTTCTCGCCAGCCTTCACGTGCATGGTAGAGTCAAGGCGCACCAGCTGCATGCCATCCCAGAAACTTCCCCATGTCATCCAAGGATTACCCTCTTCGTCAACGATGAAGTTGGGGTCGATGGCGTTCCAGTTGTCTCGTCCTCCCTTAGACGCTACTATGCACCCCTCGTCCTTCCAGCCGTCGGCATTGGAGAGGCGGTCATTGGAGAGCAGACCAATGGCGGAGGTGTTCTTGCCAAACGTAGAGCAGGAGTATGCCAAGTACCACTTGCCACGGTACTTGATAACGTCTGGAGCCCAGATATGGTCCTTAAACCCTGGCACACTGTCGTGAGTCCACGCCGGGATATCCTCCGTTGCGAGTACTCCACGTGGCATTACCGTCCACTGCTTCAAGTCCTTGGAGGTCATCTGTCCGATGCCGGTGCCTGTGCAGTATAGGTAGTATGTGCCGTCTTCGTACGCCACTACAGGGTCGTGCGTCCAAGGCTCGTCGGTGACAAACGGCTGCTTTTCCTGCGCAGG
The DNA here is from genome assembly GCA_963588475.1 of Oscillospiraceae bacterium. Classification (GTDB taxonomy): domain Bacteria; phylum Bacteroidota; class Bacteroidia; order Bacteroidales; family Bacteroidaceae; genus Prevotella. The sequence goes on from CAVAHD010000007.1 coordinate 61,241, forward strand.
CAGCTTATGGGACGCTATAAAAAAAGGAGCAGCAGCAGTGGCTGCTACTCCTAATATGATACTTCTTAGTAGTTTCATCATGTAAAAGTTTTTTACTTCTTCTTGCCCCAGATACTCTTGGAGCCTGTTACACCTGAGTAAACGATGGTAACCTTACGTGGAGAAGCCTCCCAGTCTACCTCACGCTGCACCTTGGTCTTTACGCCGCCGATGGTGAGGATGTTGTTGGTTGCATCGAAACTCCATGCAGCGCCAGTTGATGTGGTATGGTCAGCGTTGATGGTCATCTCAGAAGATGGTTTCTGTACGCCATACTGATAAGCGAGGTCGATGGCCTCCCATGTACCTACGAGTTCTGACTCAGCGATGGTTTCCTGTGGCACCTTACCGTAACGCTCTGGCATCACAACCGGCCAACCGTCAATCCAATGGAGGCTACGTACGCCACCCATCATGATAGCGTTGGACTGCTTGTTTCCGTCGAATTCCTCCGGGAAACGCTGCTGCGAAGCATAGAAGTAGTTACCCTTGCCGTCGTCGAATACTGCACAGTGTGCGATACCTACCCAACCATGCTTGTCGCCCTCGGTGTCGGCGAACTTATACGGATGAGTAAGCACTGTCGCATTGTTGAGCACTCTCTGGGTAGTGGCATCAGTGATTGCACCGTTCATAGTCTCATAAGGACCAGTTATCTTCTTTGAACGAAGTACCGTGGTGTTGTAAGGTACGGCCAAACCGTCGTTTGCCAGGAAGAGGTAGAAGTATCCGTCCTTCTCTACAATCTCAGGTGCCTCCGTGGCCTGCCAACGAGAGTTGATGTCACGAGAGAATATACGAGTACCGTATGAAGAGATAGCCTCAGCGTTGTCGCCCCATGGCTCAGACAGTGGGTTCAGCGTCTTGCCAGTCTCAGGGTTCAGCTGTACGGCAGCTATGCCGCTGTGCCATGAACCGTAGATAAGCCAGTGCTCACCGCTGGAGGTGATGACGTAGGTCGGGTCGATGGCATTGAAACGGAAGTAAGCGTTGTAGTCGTCTTTGATTGACTCACGTTTCCAATTCTTTCCCTTGTCAGAAGAAGAACAGATGACGTAGCCCTTGTCCTCCCACTGGTTCATAGCAGGGTTGCTGCACTCCATTACGCCGATGTATGCACGCTCTGTCCATGTGTTGTCGAAGTTAGCCTCCTCGTTCTTGGCTCCTGAGCCAATATAGTTGTCCACAACGATGCTGTAGTACATACGGTACAAACCGTCACGCACCTTACGGGCGCATGGTGCCCAATAGGCTAAAGTTGGATTATAAATAGGCTCAAGACCGACGCGCGAACGTTGTGCGTTCAGCGTATCCTTCACCCACGTGAAAGCCTTCTCGTTTGCTGTGGCACCAAGATACTGCCAGTCCACGAGATTCTTGCTTCGGCGGGCGTGGAAGTGACCGTTGTTGGCGTGGGCATTGCCGTATGAGGCATCGGTCTGATACATATAGTAGTAACCATCCTCAGCAAGCATCACCGTAGGGTCGTGTACGTTAGCGAGGTTCCACTTGGAGCGACTTGCCCAGTCTGACATCGACGTATAGTCATCTACGTACGTCGGACACTTGTAGTCGGCAAGTTTCGTAGCGATGGAGTCGATAAGCTCCGCCGGTGCTTGCGGCACGTAAGTCTCCGTGTCGTATGTCTTTTCTATTTGGTCGGTGCAGCTGGCTGTGGTCATTGCCACAGCCGCTGCGAATATCGGTAGAAATTTTGTATGCTTCATATTATTCTTTTTTGCAAAATTTGTCTCTGTGCTTATCTGTGACGAGTATTACTGGAATACTAAATGGCTACCATCTACAGAGAAGCCCAATTTAACATCATTTGAATCAAAGTTATTTAAGCCAAGGTAATACTGATAATAAGTATTCTTATCTGAACCACTCATGATAAACAGAGCGTCTACGGTACCATTGCCACAGTTTGTGATATATGCGGTAACCTTCGCTCCATTCATTGCAGCTAACCATTTAGCCCAATCAGCCTGTTCACCAGACTTGGTACATGCATCATAGCCAGCTCCCCAACCATAGTTATCTGCACGTACAACGGTTTGCTCTACAGTGCCACTGCGGAGAACAGCCAAGAAGTTATCCCAGTTCGCCGCCAAGTCACTATAATTTATAAATTTGACAACAGCTGTCTGACCAACAGAAACATTCTTAAAGTCAGTATATGTTTGATCAAGCCATTTCGTTGTATTATTTGTATTACCCAATGTCGTAGGTGTCATTGTAAAATTAACCGGGTTAGACTCTTCCACATTAACCTTCACAATAGCCGTACGACCATTCTCTGTGGTGATAGTAACCTCATGTTCACCTACGGTGGCAGGAACAGAAGAGAATTTCAGCTTAGAGTTGTCAACGACTGCATCATCGCCTTCTACATATTTGGCAGTAACAACCATACCTGTCGGGTCGAATGCCAAAGTATGCTCTACACCATTGAGTGCGGCAGACTTATAGAAGTAATAGGTCGTGCGGGTAGGCATCGTTGTCACACTGATGCTCTTGATACCAGAAACCACATTGAACTTAGCATTGGTGTCTATAATCGGAGTTGCTGCATTCTCGCCCTTGAAAGTCTTATTGTAGATTACGACAAGAATATTTTCGCCAACCACATCCATGTCGTTAATAGCTGAGAAATTAAGTTCAGAAGCAGGAATCTCTTTGGTCAAATCCTCCTCGAAAGTAACAGTGGCAGAAACGCCAGCCATAGCCTCGTTGAGGTCAGCACCCTTATCTAACTCAGTAGGCACATTGTGCAACACCATCGAAACAGGAGCCTTGTCAGCAGCAGAAGTATATCCGCCAATTGGCTCCACATTACTCTCGAGGAAGTTGATGTAAGAACCTTCTGGTACGAGGAAGCAGCGAATCTTTGTATTGCTTGCGTCTGCGTTGAGATTCTCAAGGGCTTTGGGCTGAATGTATGTCTTAGTCACTGTACCGTTAGTAATCTTCACCAGGAAGGTGTCTACCTTTGAGCGGTCGACGGTCAGAGTCACCTTGCCCCCCAATTTTTCAATACCCTTATCTGTGTCGGTTGCAAAAGTGAGGTTACTTGTCGCGTATTTTCTTGTGATATGGTCGCCCCACTCAGAGTTACCACTTGGCTGATAGTCATAACGAATTGCGCCATATTCTTTATTAGCACCACGATCCTCATCGTTTGTAATAAACAAGGCAAAATTCTTAAAAGTATTGGGAGCAGAAGGATTGATGCTGAGATTAAACACTGCATTCCACTTCTGATTATCCTCTACCTGATAATATTTAGAGAACGCTGTATACCATCCTGAAGAGAAATCTGTTTCACCAACGGTATAAACATCCTCGTTCATGCCAACGAGCTCCTCGTCTTTATTGGCAGCAGCAATGGAGTCTATCTTCTCCTGAAGCCAGCTGGGGGAGTTGACGCTGATGATGTCACCGCCTTCACAACTGGTCATCGTAGCTATGCCGAGAGCCGCTGCGCATAAGACTGTTGATATCTTTTTTATATATTTCATAATGAATATTCTTTTGTATATTACACTTATTCTAAGTTAACAACAGGATGGATTGTCTTGTCGTTATACCATTCCGCATTGGACGAGCCCTTACCATTTGCAGAGTTACCCTCTATTCCCTTAGACTGGTCGATGTATGTCTGATAGATTGGCAGGAACTCCTTGCCTGGCAGCCAGGTGTCGAAAGCACTCTTCTCTGTGCCTTTCCTTGGATTGGTCACGGGATTCTCCGTGTTGCTCTTCCAGAATTTATTGTGCTCCTTCATCTGCTCCAGACGTCCGCTGTTGTAGAAGAAGCCCCAACGGAGGAGGTCGAAACCACGACCGTGCTCACAACCGAACTCCTTAGGACGCTCTACGTTGGCAATCTGCTCAAAGAGTTTATCCTTTGTGGAGAAGTCTGCCAACTTGAGGTCGGCGAGGTTGGCACGTCTGCGCACGCGGTTAATCCAGTCAATAGCCTGCTGGGTAGGACCGCTCAACTCGTTCTCGCATTCTGCCGCACGCAGCAGGATGTCGGAGAAGCGCATCAGACGAAGGTTGATACCGCACTTCAGACCTGTGGTTACGGATTTGTAGAGACCAGTACGCAGGTTGGTGTTCTTGGCAATAACGATACCGCCATTGGTGTTGTTGGTACGGATGTTATCCGATGAGTTGACAGTCTTGGTATATGCTACATTACCAAAGCCGCCATCTGGATAAGTGTTGGTCCAGTCGGTCTCGTAAGTGCCGAGAGTCCAGTAGAGACGTGGGTCGAGTTTTCCGTCCTTGGTCTTCTCTGCTTTAAACAGCTCGTACAACCAAGGGGTAGCGGAGATATCTGCCCAACCACCGAAGTCGCCGGGGGCAAGGTTAGACTCAACGGCGTGAGCCTGAGTAGCATTGGAACTGGTGTTTACAGGAGTCCACTCATCGTCGACACCCTGCTTGCCATAATCGAGGTACTGCACCTCGAAGAGGCTCTCTACGTTGTTCTCGTATTCTGTACCCTCACGGAAGTTGTCACCGTAATTGGCGGTCAGGTCATACTCGCCATACTCGCCATTGATAATTGCCTTCAGAATAGGAAGCGCCTCAGCATACTTCTGACGCTGCATATAAACGCGAGCAAGGTAGCCAGCTGCTGCACCGCTGTTGGCACGCCCCTTAGCCCACTCGCCGCCTTCGCTCTTGGAAGGAAGAAGAGACACGGCTTCCTTGAACTCTTGTTCAACAAGGTTTAAGGTCTCGTCGAATGTTGAATTCTTCTGATTGTAGAGAGTCTCGATGTCGGAGTAAGTAGTGTAGTCCGTGATGAGTACCGGCTTCTGGAAGTAGAGGGCGAGATTGTAGTATGCGAGTCCACGGAAGAACTTAGCCTGTCCCTTGATGCGCTTCAGCTGGTCTGTCAACTTGCTTTCGTCGCTGTCCACCTTGGAGAGGATAAAGTTGCAGGCATTTACGACATAATACCAGTCACGCCACAACCACGAAGCTATTTCGTCGGTGGCTGTTGTGTTGAAGTCGTCGAAGGAGAGATACCATACCTGTGACGAGTTCCAGGTGTCATCGCCACGTACAAGGTCGATAGTGTAACCCACACGTGCGTATGTGCCCTCCATACGGATACGTTTGTATATTGCTATGACAGACTCTTCAAGTTCATCGGTAGTATTACCAAAGCTATCCGAAGCCTGCTGGTTTGGATTCTGCACCTCCAGTTTGTCGCTGCAAGAAGTGAGAGCGGCGAGTCCCATGAGGAGGGCAAGAGATATATTACGTATTTTCATTTGTATTTCCTTTCTATATTAGAATGAGAAATGAATGCCACCCATGAACGAACGGGCGCTTGGGTAAGAACAGAAGTTGTAGCCTGGTGTGAACACACCGCCAGCGTAGTCTACGTTGTAGCCCTCGTAACCTGTAAAGGTAAAGAGGTTCTGACCGGAAACATAGACGCGGAGACCGGAGATGACTCCCTTGAACCACTTGTCGGGGAAGTTATAGCCAAGTTCGATGTTGGCAATCTTCCAGTAGTTGGCGTTCTGGATGTAACGCTCAGAGAAGAGGTCGTTCCAGTTCATGGATGCTTCATCTGGCTTTGCTGCGTATGTAGCAGGCAGACTTGAGAGGTAGGTACCGGCAGCATCGAAGTGGTTGGTGTCAATAAGGTCGGTAGACTTGTTTGCCCAGCCGTAGCTTGAGTGCAGGCTGTTCCAGATGTCGTCAGACACATGATAGCCGAGCGCACCATAGGTGTTGATGCTCAGGTCGAAGTTCTTATATTCCAAGTGTGCGGAAATACCGAAGTTAACGGCAGGCAAACCGCTACCGAGCACAACACGGTCGTTCTCGTCGATGATGCCATCGCCGTTAACGTCCTTGTAGAGGCAGTCACCAACTCGTGCGCCAACCTGTGTGGCATGGGCATCAAGCTGTGTCTGAGTACGGGCGATGCCCTCGTAGACATATCCGTAGAACTGACCCACTTCCTCGCCCACTTTGGTAATGTAGTTACCAGAGATAGTCTGGTTGGTACCGAAGCCAAGGGAGTTAACCTTGTTCTTAATAGTAGACAAGTTTGCACTGATGCTATACTTGAGAGGGTGGTCGTTGTTACGATAGGTAGCCGAGAACTCAAAACCGCTGTTGGTCATAGTTGCAGCATTCATCGTCACAGTCCCGTTGTCTACACCAGCAATTTGCGGAACAGGGACATCATAGAGGAGGTCCTCTGACTTGTTATTAAAATACTCGAAAGAGAACTCAAGACGATTGCGGAACATGGCAAGGTCAAGACCTACATTGAAAGATTTCTTCTTCTCCCATGCAATGTTTTCATTGATGAAAGTAGAGATGGCTGAGCCTGTCACCTTTTGTCCACCGAAACTGTATGCCAGATTGTTACGAGAGAGTGTGGCGAGATACTTATACTCACCGATATTCTCGTTACCCAAGACACCGTAGCTACCACGAACCTTGAAGAGGTTCACAATGTCGTGATTTATTGGGAAGAACTTTTCCTTATCAAAACGCCAACCAACGGATACTGATGGGAATGTGCCCCAACGTATAGAGTTTGTCAAACGTGAGCTACCGTCACGACGAACGGTAACAGAGAGCAGGTAGCGGTCAGCATAGTTGTAGTTTACGCGACCGATGAACGAAGTCAAACGGTGCTTGTACTCGAAAGAGCTTGCATCGCGTGAGCTTGTTGCGTTCTGCAATTGAAGGTAGTAAGGAGTTGAGAAGGTATTACCCCAACCTGTTAAATAGGTATCGGTCTCGTCCTCGTATGTCTGACCGAGAACGACATTCAAGTGATGCTGACCGAAGGTACCATCATATGCAATGGTATTCTCTATCAAGCCATTGGTGATATTACGAGTACCCTTTGTCAACTTCTCATTGTCATTGCTGAGGTACACACGGTTACTCTGAATCCATGCACCAATCCAAGTATTGTATGTATTATGAGTTGTATTGTAAGACAAGTTCAGGTTATAATGGAGCGAATGGTTCTTGCTGTTAACGCCGAAAATCTTAAGAATATCAACGTCAGTAGACAATGTACCCACGAAACGGTCAACCAATGTTTTGCGGCTTATCATATTATTGACAAGCAGAGGATTGGAAGCCGAGATATCACCGTGAACGTTGTCGTAGTACACACCATAACCGTATGCGTCATACTTATAGCCGCTGGCAGCACCTACCTTGTCGTCAAGACACCATGTTGACTGGTCGTATGCCTTGATGGTAGGCTGCATCAGCAGTGTACCACGGAGTACGTTGGTCACGTCGCCATAGAGACCCTGGATATACTCTGAGGCATTGGAGATACCCATACCGTCCTGGTTTGAATGAGAGTAAACCAAGCTGGTGCGGAACTTCACGAACTTTGTCTCCATCGTATTGTTGACACGGGCTGTGAAACGCTCGAAGTTCGGTCCTGTTCCCTCAAGTGTACCGGACTGCTTGAAGTAGTCGAGACCGATGTTGTAGGTACTCTTCGCGCTACCGCCGCTCAGGTTTAAGTTATGGTTCTGACGGATGCCGGACTTGAACACTTCCTTGAACCAGTCGGTGTCCGTATCGTCCTGGAAGCGATAAGTTCCAGTTGCACCATCGTACTTATAACCACCAGGGATGGAAGTGCTTGAGTTTGTGCATGCGTGACCAATGTAATTGCTGTACTGGGCTGCATTCATAGTTTCGTAGGTGGAACTTGGAATCCAGTCAGTACCGAAGTAACCAGAATAGTCCAGCTTCAGCGGCTGGTCTTTCTTACCGTTCTTGGTAGTGATGATGATGACGCCATTGGCGGCACGTGAACCGTAGATGGCTGCGGAAGCACCATCCTTGAGCACCTGGATGGTCTCAATATCATTTGGGGAGAAGTCACGGATGGTGGTACCCATAGGCACACCGTCTATGACATAGAGAGGATCAGAACTATTGAACGTGGATATACCACGGATGCGCACTGCAGGGTCAGCACCCGGCTGACCGTCTGACGTAACCTGCACACCGGCTACCTTACCCTCAAGCATCGTAGAGATGTTGGAGTTGGATACTTTCTTCATTTCCTCTGCATTGACAACAGCCACAGAACCAGTCAAGTCGGCCTTCTTCTGCGTACCGTAACCAACGACAACGACTTGGTCGAGCATCGTGTTGTCGGCTTCAAGTTGAATAGGATTAAGGATAGCGCGGCTGCGTACTGCTACGAGACGCTCTTTGAAACCGAGGTAACTAATGGAGAGTTGTGCATTGGGAGCGACATCGATGACAAAGTTGCCATCCATATCCGTTACCACACCAGTTTTGGAATTCTTTGTCTTTACCGTAGCACCAATCAGTGGCTGACCCTGGTCGTCGAGAACTTGTCCCTTAACCTTTATAGTCTGCGACTGCTGTACTTCGGCTCTCGCTGGTGTCGGGATAACAACAGCGCCGCTCATGATAGCAAGGCAAAGCATTACAGAGAATAAATGTTTTCTCATGTTAATACGTTTTGGTTAGTTAAGTTAGGTTTTTGTTGTAGTTATTGTTATTTGACGTGGCTGTGCGCCTCAAAATCTGGGGCAAATTTACACGCTTGGAGCTTGTCAAAAGGTGGACAAAACGAACTATTAGGTGGACAAAGGTGTAAAAATAAGCATTTTATGGGGAGTTTCTATTGCGTCCAACACTTGTGTACCTACACAAGAAAACAGCGCACAACGCACAATGTGTGCTAAATGGTCTTAACGGATGCTATAAAACACAAAACGTCCACCCTTGCGGATGAACGTTTTGTGATATTTCTGTATTAATCTGTAACAAAAGAGACATTACATAGCTTGGGTGTCAAACTACAAAGTGTCCCTGTATGCGGTAGGAGAAACGCCGTATTGCTTGGTGAAGCAACGGGTGAAATACTTCGGGTCGTTGAAGCCTACACGGTAGGCTATTTCGGTTATGTTGCGGTTGAGCACATTGTCGGCAATCATCTTTCGGGCGATGTCCAGACGATAGTTGCGGATGAACTGCGCGGTAGGCAAGCCTGTCTCGGCGTTAAGTTTCTTACTTAGTAGACCACGGTTGATGCCGAGAGCCTCGGACAATTCCTGAACACCAAACTCGGATTCGCTATAATGCTGCTCCATTACAGCCATGACGGTGTCGATGAACTTGTTGGTGCGGTTCTTCGCTTCTTCCTTGTCAGCCTCTATCGACTTTTCCTGACTATCGCGGTAGGCTTGCTGGGTACGGAGTATCGACTGTATCCGTTCTTGCAGCGCACCGGGCTCTTCGCTTTCCTTCAGTGCCGCCTCGATAGGACGGTAAAGCTGTTCGGCTTCCCTTTCGCGCATCATACGCATACGGTACTTATACATATAGTAGCTCAGCAGGAACATGGATATAAACACTAAGGTTAAGAACCACCAACTCTTATAGTAATAGGGCGTAACTCTAAGACTTATTTCTATAGTCTGCTCTTTCCCTGAACCGATGGTGGGCGAATACTTCACTTGGAAGGTATAGCTGCCAGACGGCAAAGTGGAATAACGCACGCTGTGCTGACCGGGCTGGAGCTGCGTCCATTCGTCCTCGTAGCCTTTCATGCGATAGGTATAGATGCCCTGGGTGTCACTGCCGTAATTGAGGGCAGAGAAGCTGATGGTAAAGGAGCGGTCACTTTCGTGAAGATTTATCTTCTTGGCAATGGAGATATCCTCATCAAGGTAGTCGCTGTTTGAGAATATGGCCTGGTTATCTACTGTGAGTTGCGTAAAACGAAGGTTACCGACGGGGTTCTGGGATGTTATGCAACCTGTCACGGACATCATGCCACGGTCGGTGCCCATATAGATAGTGCCTTTACGGTCTGCTATGAGTCCATTGAAATAGAACTGGTCGCTGAGCAGTCCGTCTTTCTTCAAGTAGGTCGCAAAGCGTTTTGTTGCAGGATTGAAGATGGAGAGTCCATTGTCTGTTGCTATCCAAATCATGCCGTGTTTGTCCTCGACGAGAGACTTCACACAGTTGTTGGAGAGTCCATCCGCTGTTGTATAGTTAAATATGGAGTCGCCGTCCAGACAATACATACCATATCCGTTTGAACCAAGGTATATCTTGCCGTCTTTTGCTTGATGGCAAGAGAATATCTTTTCAAACGCTCCGCTGGCAGGATTGTCCAACTTATAAAGATGGTGTCTTGCAGAGAACAGTCCGTCCTTACCACGTTTCTTCAAGTCGACAACGACAAGCCCTTGTGCGCAGCCCATAAAGAGCCGATGGTCTTTTGTGATGAGACTACCAACACAGCCCGACACGTTACGGCAGTCCTTGAACGCTTCTTCAAGCTTCTTGGTGCGATAGTTATAAAAAAAAATGCCCTCGTTTGTTCCTATCCATACGCCGCCATTGAGTTTATCGTATGCCAAAGCACCGGTAAACATCAGATAGCCTTGCGGTACGTTATCTATAGAGAGGCGACTGATGACACCAGGATTCTTCATGTCCATATAGCAGACACCACCAGCCCATGTGCCTATCCATAGTATACCGTTGTCATCGGCAGTCAAGGCAGACACGCTGTTGTGCGAGAGTCCCGAGTTCGACGTATTATAATGGACAAAGCTACCATCCTTTGCCATCTTGTTTAACCCGCCCTCTACCGTGCCTACCCACAACGTGCCATCGGGTTCGGCATACATGGCGTTGACAGCATTTCTCGAAATGGAAGATGGATTGGCCGCACTATGTACGTAATAGCGGATGTTAAGCGTACGTGGCGTCAGCTTTGTAATGCCGCCTGTTTCAGTGCCTACCCATACCTGTCCGTTTCTTACAAAGAGACAGTTAACAAAGTCGGAGCTAAGGGGTGTCTCAGCACTGTTGCAGTTCCAGTGTTCCACGTCTCCTTGTTTGGAGATTATGTCCACGCCGCACAATGTACCGACAAGCAAGTCGCCTTCGGGAGACACAGCGAGATTGGTTACGTACTCATGTTGCAGCGCATTAGAAGAGGTTTGGGTGTGGTACTCGTGACCTTTACTGCTGAAAAGACCGTCGTTGGTTCCAAGCCATATCGCACCGTTGTAGGAGATTATAGCAGCGGCAAAGCGTCCTCCAAGTGGACGAAACATCTTCGTCAAGTCATTAATTCGCAGACTATTACTCTTGTCTATAAAAAACTCACTCACTCGTCCGGCGGAGCACATTACTACGCTTCCACGGGTAAAAACATCACAAATGCCTACGTCAGGAGCGTTTGTGGGGAAGCTGATGGACTGAATGGCATCAACCTGACCGTCTTTGTTTATGGCGATGCGATAAGTACGCGTCGCCGATATGAGCCATACGTTGCCTTTTGTGTCACAATAGGTTCGTATGACCCTTATGTCCTTGATTATCTTCTCTAACTGTTGACGTAATTCTGAGCTGGTGCAGTCCGGCGTAGTGGGCAGCATAGTTCTTAGGTCCAACACCTGTGAGCCCTCTTCAAACGCTATCCACAAGCGTTTGAACTTGTCCTCTACTACGTTACGACAGTTGTTGCTTCTGAGACGGAGACCATTGGCACCGAATCCGAAGTTCATAAAGGTAAAGCCGTCGTAACGTACAAGACCACCGCCATGCGTACTTATCCAGATGAATCCGTTGGAGTCTTGGTAAATATCGTCGGTGAAGTTGTTAGGCATCCCAGCCGACATATTCAAGTACGTCACGTTGTATCTACTGAGCGTCTGCCCTTGAACATACATGCCCAAGGTACATATTATAATAAGTATAGTAGATATAATTCGTTTCACGGTTTTAACAGGCATCTTATTGTTTGGATTAAGACACCTTGTCTTTGTTTGCAGCCTTAGCCTTACGCCTTTCGTCAAACTTTGAATATGCAATTAAAACAAGGCCCATTAGTATGACCGTTGTATACATACCAATTAATTGTGCTTCATTACTCATAACCATATTATTTCCTCCTACTTCTTTTTGTTGTAAAAGTATAGTCCAATAGAAAATGAAAATATTACGAAAACTACAGCCAGCAAAAATGCATAAGTAGTTTCTATCTTATCAAACAGCTTCGCCAAGATGAACGCCGTTGTTACATACTTGGCAACATCCATGAACCACTTTCCTATTTCTTGATACATATTATTTATATTATTATGCTTTGCAAAGTTAATAATTTTATTTTGAATGGGGCAAAGAAAGGGCAAAAAAATAGCCTGCAGTTTGGGGGTTATACCCTTACTGCAGGCTATATTCTATTCCGATTACTCCGTTATTACATCTTGTCTATGCGGAGCTGGTGGCGACCAGCTTCGAATGGAGTGTTCAGGTACTCGTCGATAATGGCGGCAGCTTCCTGATTTGTGATGAAGCGACCTGGGAGTACAAGGGCGTTGGCATTGTTGTGCTGACGGATGAGGTGGGCAATCTCAACCTTCCAAGCCAAACCGGCGCGAACGCCGTGGTGCTTGTTGAGAGTCATTGCCATACCTTCACCGCTACCGCAGATGCCGATACCTGTGCTTACGACACCGGCTTCGATGTCTTCTGCAAGGGGATGGGCAAAGTCAGGATAGTCGCAGGACATATCGCTGTATGTGCCGTAGTCTTTGTACTCAATACCCTTCTCTTCGAGGTACTGCTTAACGAACTGCTTCAACGGAAAGCCTGCATGGTCTGATGCAAGGCCAACGAGAATTTTCTTTTCCATGGCGAAAGAGGGTTTTTGAATTAGAGTTATCTTAAATTAGAGCATTGACTTAACCTGCTCGTAAACGTTCTGTGCTGTGTAACCGAGTTTCTCGTCGAGAACCTTGTATGGTGCAGAGAAGCCGAAGCTCTCCAGACCCCATACCTTTGACTCAGGTGCAGCACCGATGAGGAAGCCCTGGAGGTTAACAGGCAGACCGGCGGTCATACCGAACACCTTGGCACCTGCAGGTACTACGCTCTGCTGGTATTCCTTAGACTGCTCGCGGAAGAGGCCCTCAGAAGGAACGCTGACGATGCGAACCTTAACGCCATCCTTGCGGAGGAGCTCAGCACCGCTAACAAGTGTAGACACCTCAGAACCAGAAGCTACGCAAACAACGTCTGGGTTCTCGTCTGAACCTGCTACGATGTAAGCACCCTTTGCTACCTGTGAGTAGTCGTTGCCAGCAGGCAGGTCGTTGATATTCTGGCGAGAGAAGATGAGAGCTGTTGGAGTGTCGGTGTTCTCCATAGCGAGCTGCCATGCAACAGTTGTCTCCTTTGCCTCTGCAGGACGCAGAACGAGTACTGATGGCTTGCCAGCGTGGTTGTGGAGCTTCTCCATGAGACGAATCTGTGCCTCCTGCTCAACAGGCTCGTGGGTAGGTCCGTCTTCACCAACGCGGAATGCATCGTGGGTCCAGATGAACTTAACTGGGAGCTGCATGAGAGCTGCCATACGTACGGCAGGCTTCATGTAGTCGGAGAATACGAAGAATGTACCGCATGCAGGGATGACACCTCCGTGCAGTGCCATACCGATGCTGCAGCAAGCCATTGTGAGCTCTGCTACGCCAGCCTGGAAGAATGCGCCGCCGAAGTCGTCCTTTGTCAAGGCGTGGGTCTTCTTGAGGAAGCCGTCTGTCTTGTCTGAGTTAGAGAGGTCGGCAGAAGCACAGATCATGTTTGGAACCTGCTCTGCGAGTGCACCGAGACATGCAGCGGAAGCGGAACGTGTTGCGTCGTTCTCCTTCTGAGTAACCTTGCTCCAGTCAATCTTCGGAGCCTTACCGCTGAACCAGTCAGCCTGCTGGGCAGCCTTCTCAGGGTTTGCACTTGCCCAAGCTTCTTCCTCAGCGTAGCGTGCCTTGCAGATTTCTGCGAGTTCCTCAGCACGTGCAGCATACATAGCCTTAACGTCGTCGAAGATTTCGAATGGCTGCTCTGGGTTACCACCGAGGTGCTTTACTGTATTTACGAAAGCGTCACCACCGAGAGGTGCACCGTGTGTCTTGCAGTTTGCCTCGTATGAAGTGCCGTCTGCCTTGAGGGCGCCCTTACCCATGATACACTTACCGATGATGAGGGCTGGCTGACCCTTAACGGCCTGTGCCTCCTCGATAGCCTTGCGGATCTGGTCTACGTCGTTACCGTTGATTTCGATAACGTACCAACCGAGTGCGCGGTACTTGGCAGCGGTGTCCTCGTTCATCACTTCCTTTGTCTCTGTAGACAGCTGGATGTCGTTGGAGTCGTAGAACATGATGAGGTTGTCAAGACCGAGAGTAGAAGCGATACGTGCACCGCCCTGTGAGATTTCCTCCTGCACGCCACCGTCAGAGATGTAAGCGTAGATGGTCTCCTTGGCGAATGTTGGGTTGCCGGTGTGTGCAGCAAGGAACTTGGCTGCGATGGCAGCACCGATAGCGAATACGTGACCCTGACCAAGAGGACCTGATGTATTCTCAATGCCACGTGCAATCTCGAACTCTGGGTGACCAGTTGTTGGGCTACCCCACTGACGCAGCTGCTGCAGTTCCTCAAGGGTGAACTTGCCAGTCAGGCAGAGCTGAGAGTAGAGCATTGGAGCCATGTGACCTGGGTCAAGGAAGAAGCGGTCGCGACCTACCCATGAAGGGTTCTTTGGGTCATACTGGAGATACTCAGAGTAGAGTACATTTATGAAATCTGCGCCACCCATAGCACCGCCTGGGTGACCTGACTTTGCTTTCTCAACAGCTGCAGCCGCAAGGATGCGGATGTTGTCTGCAGCATGATTCATAACGTTGTTTGGATTCTTCATCTTTTTCTTGTGTATTATATGTATTGGTACTTCTAATAAGCGTACTGCACCCATCGGTACAGTACGCCCGACATTGGTATATAGATACTTATTACTTATGGTATATCGCCACTTTGTTACTTGTGGTTCTCTACAGCAGCCGACTCCACAGCGAGGTCACGCTTGTATGCCTCAAGATACTTGTTGAAGCCTTCTACGTCCTCTGGTGTCGGAGCAATCTCTGAACCGGCATTGCCTGCAAAGACAACGCTGTCGAGATAGTCTGCGAGGTTCTGCTGCTTACCGTTGTTCACCACGTAACCGGCAAGGAGTGCAATACCCCATGCACCACCCTCGCCAGCTGTCTCCATTACAGAGATTGGAGAGTTCAAGGCTGCGGCAAGCATGCGCTGACCAACGATTGGCGTTGTGAAGTAACCGCCGTGACCTGTGATGCGGTCTACCTGTACCTTCTCTTCCTTGAGAAGGATGTCGTTACCGAGCTTCAGCACACCAATGGCACCGTACAGATGAGCACGCATGAAGTTGGCAAGGTTGAACTTGTTGCTTGCACTGCGCACAACGATTGGTCGTCCGTCCTGAAGACCTGTTACAGGCTCGCCTGAGATGTAGTTGTAAGAAATGATACCGCCGCAGTCGGCATCTCCCTTCAATGCCTCGTTGAAGAGGTTGATGTAAAGCTGGTTCATGTCAACTGGCACACCGAGAAGCTCCTGGAACTCCTTGAATATCTTCACCCAAGCGTTGATGTCAGAGGTACAATTGTTGCAGTGAACCATAGCAACGAGACTTCCGTCAGGTGTTGTCACCATGTCAATCATCTCGTATGGCTTGGACAATGGCTTCTCAAGCACAATCATAGAGAATGACGATGTGCCAGCACTTACGTTACCAGTGCGCTGCTTAACGGCATTTGTAGCAACCATACCCGTACCAGCGTCACCCTCTGGAGGACAGAGAGGTACGCCCGGCTTCAGGTTGCCGCTTACGTCGAGCTTGCTTGCACCTTCTGCTGTAAGCACGCCAGCGTTCTCGCCTGCCACGAGTACCTTTGGAAGGATGTCTTCCAACTTCCATGAGTAGCCCTTAGGAGCAATAAGCTCGTCGAACTTCTCCACCATCGTGGCGTCGTAGTTCTTTGTTGCAGGGTCTACTGGTATCATGCCCGAAGCGTCACCGATACCGAGCACCTTCTCACCTGTCAACTGCCAGTGTATGTAACCTGCCAATGTCGTGAGGAAGTCGATGTTTGGCACGTGCTCTTCGCCGTCAAGTATAGCCTCGTAGAGATGAGAGATGCTCCAACGCAGTGGGATGTTGTAGTTGAATAAGGTGGATAGTTCCGCTGCTGCTTTGCCGGTATTGGTATTACGCCATGTACGGAATGGTACAAGGATATCGTTACCCTTGAATGGCATGTAACCGTGCATCATGGCACTTACGCCAATGGCGGCCAAGGAGGTTATCTCTGTCTCGTACTGCTCCAGGACGTTGGCGCGCAGGTTAGCGTAACAGTCCTGCAGACCATACCAGATAGTACCGATACTATAGGTCCACAGTCCATCAACGAGCTGGTTCTCCCATGTATGACTGCCCTGAGCAATAGGCTTGTTCTCCTCGTCGATGAGGACTGCCTTAATACGGGTAGAGCCAAACTCGATACCGAGTATGGCTTTACCGCTTATGATAGTTTCTTTTGCTGTCATTTGCCTATTCTTATATTATAGGTATTCAATTGATATACTCTGTTCGGTAGCATATACAGTTTATATACTTTTGCCCTTACAGGGCGAAGGTAAACGTTCTGAATATACCCAGGGCGTTGCCCTGGGCTATGTAGTTATGGGCCTTCAGCCCATCGTTACATCTGTACCCATCGTAATATATAAATGCATGTAGATACATCAAATTGAACAACCTACTTTAGTATATCTCTAGAGTGCGAGAGCACGGTTGAGCATATAATAAATCTCGTTGTTGCGGAGCTGCTGCTTGAAGTTGCCGATGGTGGTATCCTTGTCGATGTGTACCATCTCTATACCAGCAATCTCTGCGTAGTCTTCCCAATACTCCGGTGTGAGGTCGTATGCCATGCAAGAGTGGTGTGTACCGCCGGCAAGAATCCATGCTGTTGCGCCAATTTCGAAGCTTGGCTGTGGAATCCACAGTGCGTTGGCAACAGGGAGCTTTGGCAGTGGCTTTGGCTCGATGCACTTTACGTCGTTAACGATG
The DNA here is from genome assembly GCA_963588475.1 of Oscillospiraceae bacterium. GTDB lineage: Bacteria > Bacteroidota > Bacteroidia > Bacteroidales > Bacteroidaceae > Prevotella. The sequence goes on from CAVAHD010000007.1 coordinate 78,299, forward strand.
AGACGGAAGCGGTTGCCAAGGTCAACGATTGTTGCTGTCACGCCGTCACCTGTCTTTGAGTCAAACACGAGACGGGCTGTCTGGCTCTTGCGGATACCGATGCCGAGGAAGTGAACCTCAAGACGTGGCTTGTTGGCTGCGATAAGAGGACATACCTCAAGCATGTGCGACTGGAGGATAGCTGAGTTTGCGCCGTCGAAGTTCAGTGTGTAGTCCTCGAGGAATGAAGAACCAGAAGGCAGACCCTGTGTCATGTACCATACGGTACGGTAGAGAGCTGCTGACTTCCAGTCGCCCTCAGCGCCGAAGCCGTAGCCTTCTGCCATCAGTCGCTGTGAAGCCAGACCAGGAATCTGGTCGAAACCGAGGAAGTTAGGATCATTTACGTCAGCCTGACCGAGGTCGTCGAAGTTTGTGGTGAAACCCTTGGCGCCCTCGTCCTTCAGTACACGACGGATGGCGATTTCTGCCTTTGCTGCATTCTTCACCTTCTCCCAGTATACTTCTTCGCCGCTCTCGTCAATCTTTATAGTATAGAGCTGCTTGTACTCCTCAACGAGGGCAAGTGCCTCTTCGTCAGTTACCTTCTTGAAGTATTCCATCAGAGAAGAAACTGGGTAGTAGTCTACGTGATAGCCCAGACGAACCTCAGCCTCTACCTTGTCACCGTCTGTTACGGCAACGTTGTTCATCTGGTCACCGAAGCGGAGGATACGCATATCCTTAGAGTCAGCCCAAGCTGCGCAGACACGCATCCAGACAGCAATCTGCTGCTGTGGCTTCTCGTCCTTCCAGTAACCGGAAACCACCTTGCGTGGCTTGCGGAGGTGAGCGCAGATATGACCGAACTCGCGGTCGCCGTGTGCCGACTGATTGAGGTTCATGAAGTCCATGTCCATGGTGTCCCAAGGAATCTGCTCGTTGTACTGAGTGTGAAAGTGCAGCAGAGGCTTCTGCAGTGCCTGCATACCCTTAATCCACATCTTGGCAGGTGAGAAGGTGTGCATCCATGTGATAACACCTACGCACTGGTCGGCATTGTTGGCGGCCTTCATCACAGCCTCTACCTCCTTAGAGGAGTTTGCCGTGCCTTTGTAAACCACCTTGATAGGCAGGATGCCAGACGCGTTGAGTCCGTCTACCATCTCATTTGAGTGTGCATCAACAGCGATTACTGCGTCACCACCATATAATAACTGGGCACCTGTTACCCACCATACTTCCAAATCTTTGAATGCTTCAATCATAATTGTTTACGTTTTTAATCTTTAAATTATTAGGCTGTAAGTCTTAGATGTTTTTGAATACCTTTGACCTTATTATATATATTGTGTTGATTAGTGCTTCTGTCCCTTCTGACCATAGTAGGCATTAGGACCGTGCTTGCGCATGTAGTGCTTCTCCACGAGCAATGGGTTCATCGTCAGTTCCGGATTAACGGAGAAAGCAACGAATGCCATCTTTGCGCACTGCTCCATCACCTTTGCGTTGTACACTGCATTGTCCGGGGATGTGCCCCAAGAGAAAGGACCATGGTTCTTGACGAGGACGGCTGGAGTATGGTCAGGGTTAATCTTGCGGATGTTGAGAATCTCGTCAACGATGACGTTGCCAGTCTCAAGCTCGTACTGTCCCTTCACCTCAGCTTCTGTCATGTCGCGAGTGCATGGGATGTCTTTATAGAAGTAGTCGGCATGTGTAGTGCCGATGTTAGGAATGTCGCGTCCAGCTTGTGCAAAGGCAGTAGCGTAGGTAGAGTGTGTATGCACAACACCCTGGATGTTAGGGAATGCCTTATAGAGCACAAGGTGTGTTGGGGTATCAGAAGAAGGGTTCAGTTCGCCTTCCACTACTTTTCCGCTCTCAAGGTCTACCACCACCATATCCTCTGCCTTCATCTCGTCATAGCTGACGCCAGAGGGTTTGATGACAACGAGACCTTTCTCGCGGTCGATACCTGAGACGTTGCCCCAGGTAAAGATAACAAGGCCTTGCTTAACCAAATCGAGGTTGGCCTTGAATACTTTTTGTTTAAGTTCTTCTAACATAATGTTATGGTTTTAAGACTTCGTTAGACTTGTAAATATTGTTATATGTATATGTTGCGAAGAATAAAGAGAATAGCCCGATGCCCCACCCTCTTTTAAGAGAAGGTGAAGCATCCGGCTATTTTTATGTTGTTACCACAGAACGGCGTAGAGGACAACAAGAATTATAATTACACCAACAGCACCAATGTTGAATGCGCTGTCAGTGCGGAATATCTCGATGTCAACACCGATAGACTTCGGGTCTTCCACCTTATCCAGTGCATTGCTGCGCAGATAGAGGAAGAGGCAGAACATGAATGCTGCAAGGAAGAATACGGCCTCGAAGCCGAGGTTCATCATCTCAACAGAGAAGAGGCTGCAGATACCTACTACTAAGCAGAATACTGCGATAGCAAGGCAGATCTTTGCATACTTCAGCTGTGTCTTAACCACCTGTTCTGGCAGTTCCTCAGCAGGCTTCACATTCTTTGAGGCGAACGTGATACCGAAGAACAGGATGACAAGGGTGATGAATACATATCCCATGCGGAGCAGGAATGGTACATCTGGCAGCAGAACCTTATAGATGATAGAGAATGCGAATGTACCGATAGCTGTCACTACGGCAGCGGTAGCATTGGCACGCTTCCACAACAGACCTAGACCGAAGATAACAACGATACCTGGATATACGAAGCCTGAGTACTCCTGAAGCAGCTGGAATGCCTGGTCAGCGCCACCCATGATTGGGTATACAGCGATGAGAGCGATGATGAGAGCTGCGAAAGAAGTGATACGACCTACATTAACGAGAGTCTTCTCGGAAGCGTTCTTGTTGATGTAGTGCTTGTAGATATCCATCGTGAAGATGGTAGAGGTAGAGTTGAACATGGAAGCCAGTGAAGAAATCACGGCTGCGGCAAGGGCTGCGAAGGAAAGACCCTTCACAACAATTGGGGTGAAGTTGCGAATCAGATAAGGATAAGCGTCATCGTTACGCTCGATAGCACCGTGAAGACTGTCGCCAAGGATGTCAACAACAGGTGTACCGCCGTATGTGCCGTTCATGATGTAGAAAGCACAAACACCAGGGATACATACGATGAATGGAATGAGAATCTTCAAGAAGGCAGCGAATACCATACCCTTCTTAGCCTCAGAAAGTGACTTGGCAGCCAAACCCTTCTGGATGATGTACTGGTTGAAGCCCCAGTAACCGAGGTTGGTCAGCCAGAGAGCACCTACTACAACGACGATACCTGGGATATCGAAGTATGGGTCATTACCGTTGGCATTGCCTACGATGTTAGGATAGAGGTCTGGATTACGCGTTACGACGAGGTTGAAGTGTTTGTCGCCCGGAATATTGGTAAGATGTGAATATACCTCAGACAAAGCGCCGAGGGCACCGCCGTCGATACCGAGTGCAGAGCTGATTGTGCTCAATGCTGCGTATGCAGTGATGAGACCACCGCCTACGAGGAAGGTAACCTGCATCACGTCGGTCCAAGCCACAGAAGCCAGACCACCGTAGATAGAGTACAGACCTGCAATGATGAAAAGGAAAAGAATAATGCAGAGCAGCGTCATGTCAACCTCCATTCCAAGGAACACGCCAGGTACAGAAGGCAGACCGAGAATTGTCTTGATAGCCAAAGCGCCCAGCCATGACACAGAGGTCAAGTTGATGAATACATAGAGGAACAGCCAGAAAATAGAGAACGACAGACCTACACCGTCGTTGTAACGGTCACGAAGGAACTGCGGGATTGTCGTCACCTTCTTCTCAATCATCAACGGCAGAAGGAACTTTGCCACTACCAGCAATGTAGCTGCAGCCATCAACTCGTAGGCAGCCATAGCAATACCAGACACATAAGCAGAGCCTGACATACCGATAAACTGCTCGGCGGAGATGTTCGCCGCAATAAGAGATGCACCCACAGCCCACCATGTCAAGGTGTTACCTGCGAGGAAGTAGTCGTTAGAAGACTTTTCTTCACCTTTCTTTCCACGGCTGAGGAAGATACCCATGCCGACGAGAAGAATGATGTAAAGTACTACTACTCCATAGTCAACGGTTGTGAAACCATTGTTCTGTAAAGCTTCAATAATACTCATTTTTGTTGTTTCAGTTATTTTTTGATTAGATTAATAGTAATTTCCCATGTTAAGGAAGAGCATACTTCGTCCTCGTGTCAACGCTTACTTTACTACAGAGAAAGCGTAAACGAGGTGGCTCTTATAGGTAGAACCTGGCACGAGGAGTGGAGAAGCCCACTGCTTCTTGTTTGGTGAGTCTGGGTACTTCTGGCTCTCAAGGCAGATAGCGGCACGCTTAGGATACTTGATTCCCTTCTTACCAGCCACCTCGCCAGTCAGGAAGTTACCGGTGTAAACCTGCAGACCTGGCTCAGAAGTGTAAACGGTAAGCTGAATGCCGCTCTTTGGGCTGTACACCTTTGCACAAGCCTGAGTGTCGTCGCCCTTACCATTCTTATATGTAAGCAGACACCAGTTGTGGTCATAACCATTGGCGTTCTTCAGCTGAACATAAGAGGTATCGTTGATCTGCTCGCCTATTGTATGCTGCTTGGTAAAGTTCATCGGTGTGCCCTCGACAGCCTTCTCCTCGCCTGTCGTCATATATGTCTCGTCAGAAGGAGTGAACTTGTCAGCATTTATCCACAGCTCGTCGCCCTCAACCGTTGTGGTAGGATCGCCACTGAGGTTGAAGTAAGAGTGGTTTGTCATGTTGATGATGGTCTTCTTGTCTGTCGTAGCCTCAAACTGGATGTCCAAAGCATTGTTGCTGGTCAGAGTATAAGTAACAAAGGCTGTCACCTCACCAGGGAATCCATTGTCGCCGTCAGGGCTGACAATCTTCATCTTCAGAGTGCTGTCGTTGCTCTCTACTACGTCATACACCTGATACTGCCATCCAGAAGGACCGCCGTGCAAGGTGTGACCGAAGTTGTTTGTTGCAAGCTGGTAGTCAGTACCGTCGATGTTTATCTTACCTTTATTAATACGGTTTGCATAACGGCCAATGGCAGCGCCAAAGTCGCTTGGGGTGTTCACCGAGTCGGCATAGCAAGCTATGTTGTCGAAACCGAGCACCACGTCCTTAAACTCTCCGTTCTTGTCCGGTGCCATGATGGAAACGACACGACCGCCGAAATTGGTGATGTCGACTTCCATGCCATTGGCATTGGTCAGAGTGTAGAGCTTTACAGGCTTCTCGTTGATGATAGTGTCGAACGCCGCTGGTTCGAGTCCAGACTTTAATTCTGTAGCTGTTTGGGCCTTCTCGCCCGCACATGCTGTGAGCATCATTGCCGCAACGGCCATGCTGCCTCCAAGGATGGATTTTAGGTTGTTCATTATGATATATTGATTTAGTAACTTCAATTTGACCCCAAAGTTAAGCACTTTTTTTTACATTGCAAGTCTTCTTTGTAAGTTTTTTGACCTATAAAACAATTTTCATATCAAAAAGGCACATATTTCCACCTCAATATTTGAAGTATAGAATTATTTTCTTAACTTTGCAAATGATTTTATTAGGCAAGAGCCTACGAATTTTTATATCGCGATGACAAAAAAAAAGCAGACCAACAAAAAGAAAGAGACATCATTTAAGAAAGCTATTGGCATCGAAAAACTCATAGCTAACGAGAAGGCAAACTTTACAGTTGGTCTCATACTTTTTGTTTTTGCCGTCTACCTTATTATCTGCCTCAGTTCTTATTTCAACACGTGTGAAGCTGACCAAAGTTTGGTTCTCAGTCCACAGCCAGGCGACATAGAGAACCAAGGACAGGAGTTCCACAACTACTGCGGCTCTTTTGGTGCTAAAATCTCCCACTTGCTCATAGATGTACTCTTTGGAGTTCCTTCATTTCTCATTCCTCTTTACCTTATAGCTTGTTCGGTAAAGATGATGGGGATATACAGGATAAACTTGTGGAAATGGTTCTTCTCCATATTTATTATTATGATATGGAGCTCTATCACTGCCGCCAAGTTCATCAATCCCTTATTTACCGACCTCGTCTTCAACGTGGGCGGTCAGCACGGTGAGCACATCTGCCAGGCTATGGAGAACGTTATCGGTCCTCCAGGACTGACAGCTGTGCTGATTGTCGTTGCACTTATATTCCTTACGTACTTATCATCCGAAACCATCACCTTCATACGCAAGATGATGAACCCCATCGGCTACATCACCAGTCGTGTTAAGTTCACCGTTTCAAACGGCACAACAGAAGTACCGGCAGAGCACGCAGCAGACCTCACCCCCAATGCCGACGAGGATTTGGTTTATGACAATCCTGTTACACAGTCGGTTGAGTTTGACGTTCAAGGAACGGATGCCGTCATTAACGACAACGGCTATTCCACAGAGGACAACACGCCGACAGACAACGATTATACAAGCTATACCGCACAAGCAACGAACACCGCTTACGGCAGCAATACACCCCAAGAAGTTGGTCTTGAGATAGAACAGACTGCCGAGGAGGAGTCTGCCGACGGTAAAGTTCTGGCAGAGGCTGAGCGCGGCGATATGACCATATATGACCCTAAGGCTACGCTGTCGCGCTATAAGTACCCTACCCTTGACCTGCTGAAGAAGTACGAGAACGACGGTAAGTCGTACATCGACATGGAGGAGCAGCGTGCCAACAAGGACCGCATCGTACAGGTACTGGGCAACTTCGGTGTCACCGTGGACAGCATCAAGGCCACCGTCGGTCCTACCATCACGCTGTACGAGATAACTCTTGCACCGGGCATCAAGATTTCCAAGGTTCGCTCTTTGGAGGATGACATTGCGTTGTCACTAGCTGCGCTTGGCATTCGTATCATTGCGCCTATACCGGGTAGAGGTACTATCGGTATCGAGGTGCCTAACGCCAACCCGCAGATTGTCAGCATGGAGAGCATTCTCAACTCCAAAAAGTTCAAGGAGTCAAAGATGGCGTTGCCGTTGGCTCTCGGCAAGACTATCAGCAACGAGATATACATGGTTGACCTTGCCAAGATACCGCACCTGCTCGTTGCCGGTGCCACTGGTCAGGGTAAGTCCGTCGGCCTTAACGCCATCATCACGTCGCTGCTGTATAAGAAGCACCCGAGCGAGCTGAAGTTCGTTCTGGTTGACCCGAAGATGGTTGAGTTCTCCATCTACAAGCCTCTGCTCAACCACTTCCTGGCGCAGATACCGCCAGAGAGCGACGCCGACGAGCCTATCATCACGGACGTAAGCAAGGTGGTAAAGACGCTCAACTCTGTATGTCAGGAGATGGACGACCGCTACAACCTGCTTAAGTTTGCCAACGTGCGTAAGCTGGAGGAATACAACGAGAAGTTTGTCAACCACCAGTTGAACCCAGAGAACGGTCACCGTTATCTGCCTTATATTGTGGTAATCATCGACGAGTACGGCGACCTCATCATGACCGCTGGCAAAGAGATTGAGTTGCCTATCGCACGTATCGCCCAGAAGGCCCGTGCCGTAGGTATACATATGATTATTGCCACTCAGCGTCCGACGACAAACATCATCACGGGTACTATCAAGGCCAACTTCCCTGGCCGTATGGCTTTCAAGGTGATGTCGCAGATAGACTCGCGCACTATCCTCGACGGTTCCGGTGCCAACCAGCTCATCGGCCGAGGTGATATGCTCATCCTCGACAAGGGTACGCCGGTACGTGTGCAGTGCGCCTTCGTGGATACGCCGGAGGTCATTGCCATCAACGAGTTCATCGCCAATCAGGTGGGCTACGACGGACCGTTCGAACTGCCTGAACCAGTCTCTGCCGAAGAGGGTGGTGGCAAAGGTGCCAACGAAGATATGGGCAACATCGACCAGCTCTTCGTGGAGGCTGCCCGCATCATTGTGTCGTCCGACCAAGGCAGTACCTCGCTTATACAACGTAAGTTCTCCATCGGCTACAACCGCGCCGGACGACTCATGGACCAGCTGGAGAAGGCCGGCATAGTCGGTGCCGCGCATGGTTCAAAACCACGAGAAGTACTCGTAAAGGACGAGAATACACTGCAATCCATCTTCAACGTTCTTGGAGTAGGATAGACATTAAATATATATATAATAAGGTATGAAGAAAGTACTGTCACTCCTTACAGTCCTCCTTGTAGGACTCCTCACCATAACGGCTGCTAACAGCAGTGCTGATACACGAAAAATTCTGGACCGCGCGGCACAGAAGGTAAACCTCTCCAGGGGGGCTTCCGCCAACTTCACCATCAAAGGCGGCAGTTGGGGAGCATGCTCCGGCACGCTTGCCGTAAAGGGCAAGAAGTTCCAGGCTACCACTCCCGGTGCCATCATCTGGTACGACGGCACAACGCAGTGGGTGTACAACAAGAAGTCGGAGGAGGTAAATGTCTCCACTCCGTCAGCAGCACAGCAGCAGTCAATGAACCCGTATACGTTCCTTACCTTATATAAGAACGGATATAAGATGAGTCACACCACTTCTGCCAGCGGCTACGAAGTGCATCTGACTAAAACGGGTGGCAACGGCATTCCAGAGTTGTACGTTCTTGTAAGCAAGGACTACACCATCAAACAGATACGTCTGAAGCAGAACGGGAAGTGGATTACCATCAATATCAACTCTCTCAAGCAAGCAAGCTTCAGTGACTCCAAGTTCAAGTTCAGTGCAAAGGACTATCCGAAGGCTGAACTGATAGATTTGAGATAACGACTAAACACAGGCACAAGCTAAATATATCTAACATCGTGCAACCATTCAAAGTACATATCCTCGGATGCGGCAGTGCTCTACCTACGCAGCGCCACAATCCATCATCGCAGATTATCGAAATCCGCGGTAAACTGTTTATGGTTGACTGCGGCGAAGGGACGCAGACGCAGATACGCCGCTCACGCATGAACTTCTCAAAGCTGTATGCCGTGTTCATCTCACATCTGCACGGCGACCATGTCCTGGGACTTGTCGGCATGATAAGCACGTTCGGACTGCAGGGGCGCACTGCCCCACTCCACGTCTACGCCCCAGCCGACTACGAGCCATTGCTAAAGATGGAACTGCAGTTGTTCTGTTCTGGTTTGGACTATGAAGTCATATTCCACCCCGTTGACACCTCCGAGCGCAAAGTGATATACGATGACCGTTCACTTACGGTAGAGACGATTCCTCTCAATCACCGTAAACCATGCTCCGGTTTCTTGTTTAAGGAAAAACCGGGACTGCGCCACATACGTCCGGAGATGCTGCAGTGCTACGACATACCGCGTTCGCAGATAGACAACCTACGCAACGGGCTCGACTGGACATCCCCAGAAGGCGAAGTCATCAGCAACGACAAACTCACCCTTCCCCCCGACCCAGTAAGGTCCTACGCCTACTGTTCCGACACACGCTACATCCCCGAACTGGGCAAGTCGCTCAAAGGGGTTACAACACTCTATCATGAGTCCACCTACTGCGAGGACAACATGGAGAAAGCTAAGAAATATCTCCACTCCACCGCACGCGAGGCAGCTCTGACAGCCAGGGATGCAGAGGCAAAGCAACTCCTATTGGGACACTACAGTCAATGCTATAAAAACGAGCAACCCATACTCGACGAAGCACGTAGCATCTTCGCCAATGCACACTTGACCCAAGAAGGTAAAACCTTTGACGTATGAAACAGTTCCTTAAATTTACTCTTGCCGCCCTCGTGGCTATACTGATATCCGGTGCCGTCCTGGTAGCGGTGGGCATAGGAACTGTAGCTGCTCTTACGGCGAAAGAAGAGACAGCAACGGTGGTGAACGAGCATTCTGTGCTATACATAAACCTCTCCGGAGAGATTGTAGAACACACACAGAAGAACTCCATCGACGACATCATTGGATTTGGCACCGGTCGCCAAAGCGTTGCTACCATCGTCAAAGCAATCGACAAGGCTACCGTATGTCCCGACATCTCTGGCATATACATTGAGGCAGGTGTCATACAAGCTGACTACGCCTCCCTGCAGGAGATACGCAACGCTCTCGTTCGTTTCAAGATAGCAAAGAAAGGTAAGGCAAAGGTTATAGCCTTCGCCAACGAATACACCCAAGGGGCTTACTACGTCTGCTCTGCCGCCGACGAGGTATGGATGAACCCCAAAGGGATACTCGACATTCACGGCATCTCCGCCACTCCCGTATACTACAAAGATGTCATGGCACGCTTCGGCGTGAAGATGACAGTAGTGAAAGTGGGACAGTACAAGAGTGCTACTGAGCCTTACACCGAAACGAAGATGAGCGATGCCAACCGCAAACAGGTCAGCCGCTTCATCTCAGACATCTGGGCGACCGTAACAAAGGACATCGCCGCCAGCCGAAAAATCTCCGTTGCAAAGCTTAATGCCATCGCAGACAGCACGACAGCACTGCTGGATGCTCAAGACATTAAGAAGATGGGACTTGTAGACAAACTGGTGTACGCTGACGATGTGGCAACAAACATGAAAGCCGTTCTCGGTACGGATAAGGACAAGGACATCGAACAAGTGACGTGCAGCGAGATGGCACGCTACGAGGAAGACGTATTGCCGTCCAACGACAACATCGCAGTCGTATACTGCCAAGGCTCTATCGTACAGACTGCCGCTATGAATACTCTAAGTTCAGATGACGGCATCGTGAGCAAATCGATGATTGGACTTCTTAAGGACCTCAAAAAGGATGAATCCGTAAAAGCCGTAGTACTGCGCATCAACTCCGGCGGTGGCGACGCGTTCGCTTCGGAAGAGATATGGCACGCCATAACGGAACTGAAGAAGTCGAAGCCTGTGATAGTTTCCATGAGTGGCGCAGCAGCGTCCGGTGCTTATTATATGAGTGCACCAGCATCTTGGATAGTGGCACAACCGACGACATTGACCGGCTCCATCGGCATCTTCGGGTTGTTCCCTGACCTCACAGGTCTTACGCAGGGAGTCATCGGTCTGAAGTACGACAACGTCAAGACGAATGCCCTTGCCGACATGGACATCACGCAGACCTCACGACCATTCAACACTCAGGAACTGAACATGCTGCAGGCATACATCAACCGTGGGTACGAACTATTCTGTAAGCGTGTCAGCGATGACAGGAAAATACCATTGGCACGTGTGAAGGAAATAGCACAAGGCCGCGTATGGACAGGTAAAGACGCCAAGAGCATCGGACTTGTTGACCAACTCGGCGGCATGCCGGAAGCAATGGCAAAGGCAGCGCAGCTGGCAAAGCTGAAGAGCTACTCCGTCAGTACATACCCGAAGGACAAAGATCTCTTTGGCCAACTGCAAGAGACGGCCGAGCATTACAATAATCTCGACGAGCAACTGCATGCTACCCTCGGTACTATGTACGAGCCATTCAGACAAGTACGCACCTTGGAGAAAGCCAGCAAAGTACAGGCAATGCTCCCTTGGTTCTTAGACATTAAATAATCATCCGACAAACAACAATACTTTCAAATCATGGTGGACGACGGACGCATAGAAGGCGACTTCATCAAAATAAACAAACTGCTACTGCCACTCTCGTGGCTGTACGGCTTTGGCGTCTGGATACGTAACTTCCTCTATGACATCAAAGTCAAGAAGAGTGTGCAGTTCCCCCTGCCCGTCATCTCAGTCGGAAACATCACTGTAGGCGGTTCCGGAAAGACCCCTCACGTGGAGTATCTCATTCGCCTGCTACTGGAAAACAGTTACAAGACCGCCGTTCTAAGTAGAGGATACAAGAGAAAAACAACAGGCTTCATCATAGCTGACAGCCACACGAAGATGCAGGAAATCGGTGACGAACCGTTCCAGATGCACGAGAAGTTCCCCAATGTCACCGTAGCCGTTGACCGCGACCGTTGCCATGGCGTAACGAAACTGATGAACACTCCAAGCACCAAGGACGTTGAGGTCATTCTGCTTGACGATGCCTATCAGCACCGCCATATCAAGCCAAGCTTGAACATACTGCTTGTTGACTACCATCGACTCATCATCTACGACACACTGCTGCCAGCAGGCAGGCTGCGCGAACCATGTAAGGGAAAGGACCGTGCCGAGGTTGTTATCATCACGAAATGCCCGACGGACCTCAGGCCGATGGAATACCGCGTATTGCAGAAGCAGATGGACCTCTATCCGTATCAGGAGCTATTCTTCAGCACACTGAAATACGGCAGCCTAGAACCAGTCTTCCCTGATTCTGCTAGACATAACGCAGAAGTCGAGAATGACTACAATGTCATGCTTATCACTGGCATAGCATCGCCCGAGCATCTCGTGGACCACCTCGCTCCGCTGTGCCGCACGGTAGACCTACAGAGGTTCGGTGACCACTACCAGTTCACGCCGTCAGACGCCGAGGCTGTAAACACCCTGTGGAAAGCCCGTAAGCATGATATCATCATCACAACGGAGAAGGACGCTACCAGACTACGCATCCTAAAGGACAAGTTCAGTGATGACGTACGCAAGAGATTCTATTACCTCCCCATCGAGGTCGAGATAATACAAGACGACAAAGAGAAGTTTAACAATCTAATTTTAAGCCATGTACAACAGTATTCAACAGACAGCAGAATGGCTGAAGAATAATATTCCAGGCCAATTGCCTACAATAGGCATCATCCTTGGTACCGGACTTGGTCCTCTCGCCGAAGACATAGAGAATGCCACTGTCATCCCCTACGCTGACATCCCGAACTTCCCCGTGTCTACCGTAGAAGGTCACGACGGCAAACTCATCATCGGTCAACTGGGAGGCAAGAAAGTACTGGCAATGAAGGGACGCTTCCACTACTACGAGGGTTACTCTATGCAGGAGGTAACGTTCCCCGTAAGAGTGATGTACGAACTGGGTATACGTACGATCTTCGTCAGCAATGCGGCAGGCGGTGCCAACAAAGAGTTCCACGTCGGCGATGTGATGGTCATCGATGACCACATCAACGGCTTCCCCGACAACCCATTGCGCGGAAAGAACATACCGACAGGCCCACGTTTCCCCGATATGCACGAAGCATACGACAGCGGACTGCGCAACCTCGCTGACAGTGTCGCTTCGGAACTGAATATACAACTTGTGCACGGCGTTTACTACGGCACGCAAGGTCCGTCATTCGAGACTCCTGCAGAATACCGCGCCTTCTCCAGACTGGGTGGCGATGCTGTGGGCATGAGCACAGTACCAGAGGTCATCGTAGCACGCCACTGCGGAATTCGCGTCTTCGGACTGAGCATCATCACCAATATCGGCGTCAGCGACACTCCACAGGTAGCCACGCACGAAGAGGTGCAGATAGAAGGCAAAAAGGCTACAGAGAAAGTAACGCGCCTTGTTAAAGCCATGTTGACCAAAGTCGAAGAATAAGTAAGTCTCGGGTATATCAGCAATAGGCTCAGACGATAATTGAATCAAAGCTTTTTCATTTAGAATGGAAATAAAAGAACTGGGTGAGTTCGGGCTCATAGAGCACCTCACCAAAGACATACAGATAAAGAACGACAGCACACGCAAAGCCGTTGGCGACGACTGCGCCGTGCTACACTACGGTGACAAGGAGACCCTCGTCACCACCGACATGCTCATGGAGGGCGTTCATTTCGACCTCACTTACATGGACATGAAGCACCTTGGCTACAAGTCTGCGATGGTAAACATCAGCGACGTCTTCGCCATGGGTGGCACACCGAAGCAGATTACTGTTTCCATCGCCCTCTCAAAGCGCTTCGCCGTGGAAGACCTCGAACTCTTCTACGAGGGACTGCGCATGGCCTGCGACAAGTGGAACGTCGACATCGTCGGTGGCGACACTACATCTTCGCTCACGGGTCTTGCCATTTCCATCACCTGCATCGGTGAGGCCAACAAGGAGGACATCATCTACCGCAACGGAGCCAAGGACACCGACCTCATCTGTGTCAGCGGCGACCTCGGTGCTGCCTACATGGGACTGCAACTCCTGGAGCGCGAGAAGATGGTCTATTACAGTGAGGTAAAGAAGATACAGGAGAAGATGCACCAGACAAAGGATGCCAAGGCTTTGGAGTACCTGCAGAAGCAACTCAACGAAGCATGGCAACCGGACTTCGCCGGTCGCGAGTACCTCATTGAGCGTCAATTGCAGACGGAGGCACGCGGTGACATCATACAGAAGTTGCGCGAGGCTGGCATACGCCCCACAGCCATGATGGACATCTCTGACGGTCTCTCCTCCGAGCTGCACCACATCTGCAAACAATCGGGTGTCGGCTGCCGCGTGTTCGAGAAGTTCATCCCCATCGACTACCAGACAGCCGTCATGGCAGAGGAACTGAACATGAACGTCACCACCTGCGCGCTGAACGGCGGCGAGGACTACGAACTGCTCTTCACCTGCCCTATCGGCGACAACGATGTGCTGCAGCAGATGGAAGGCATAAAGGTTATCGGACACATCACCAAACCGGAGCTCGGCATGCAGTTAGTCTCTCGCGACGGCAACGAGTTCGAGCTTGTCTCGCAGGGATGGAACCCTTGGACTCCAAAGGCTGACAAAAATTAGTAATAGTAAAAAAAACTTATACAGTTTTAAGATGACGGGCTGGATTGGTGATCTCGCAATGGGCTGAAAGCCCTAAACTACATAGCCCAGGGCAACGCCCTGGGTACAACGGGTCATCAACCGCCGCCCTGTAAGGGCAAAAGTACATAAACCCTCACACATAGTCTAAAAACTTTTGCCCTTACAGGGCGTAGATACACACAAACACAAACCCAGGGCGTTGCCCTGGGCTATGGAGTTGTTGGGCTTTCGGCCCGTACCTGTACAAATCTACATAAGTTTTTTATTACTAAAACACTGAGACATCTATTACTTTAACTAAAACTCATAAAATATGAAACCAACATTATTCCTTCTTGCTGCCGGCATGGGCAGCCGTTACGGTGGTCTGAAACAACTTGACGGACTGGGTCCAAATGGTGAGACTATCATGGACTACTCTATCTACGATGCTATCCAGGCTGGCTTCGGCAAGATAGTATGGGTAATCCGTAAAGACTTCGAGGAGCAGTTCCGCACTCAGATCCTCTCCAAGTACGAAGGAAAAGTAAAATGCGAGCTCTGCTTCCAGAGCATCGACGCACTGCCGGAAGGTTTCACCGTGCCAGAAGGTCGCCAGAAGCCATGGGGCACCAACCACGCTGTGCTGATGGGTAAGGACGTTATCAAGGAGCCTTTCTGCGTCATCAACTGCGACGACTTCTACAACCGCGATGCCTTCATGGTTATCGGTAAGTTCCTCAGCGAACTGCCCGAGGGAGCCAAGGGACAGTATGCCATGGTAGGTTTCCGCGTTGGCAACACGCTCAGCGAGAACGGCACCGTAAGCCGCGGCATTTGCTCGAAGGACGAAGCCGGTTGCCTCACCACCTGCGTAGAGCGCACCAAGATAGCACGTCTCGAGAACGGTCAGGTAGCATACCGCGCCGACAACAAGGATGACGGCGAATGGGTAAACATCGAGGACAACGCTCCTGTCAGCATGAATATGTGGGGCTTCACTCCCGACTACTTCCAGTACTCTGAGGAGTATTTCAAGGAGTTCCTCTCTGACCCAGAGAACATCAAGAACCTCAAGTCCGAGTTCTTCATCCCTCTCATGGTCAACAAGCTCATCAACGAAGGCACTGCTACCTGCAAGGTACTAGACACCACCAGCAAATGGTTTGGCGTGACATACTCAGAAGACCGCCCAGACACCGTTGCACGCATCGCCAAACTCGTTGAAGACGGCACATACCCCAACAAGCTCTTCTAAGTTGGATTTTGAGACCACTCTCAAATCAATCTGTTTATTCCAATGAATATAAACCTCCTGAGCGACAATGAGGCAGCGGCACTGACCAGTCTCATTGACAACTCTAAAAACATAGCAATATTCTGCCACGTCAACGCTGACGGCGACGCCATCGGGTCTACGTTGGCGTGGGCAGAATATCTGCGCAACAAAGGCAAGAAAGCCACCGTCGTCGTGCCCGACCTGTATCCAGACTACCTGCAATGGATGCCGGGCTCAAACACCATCGTGCGCTACGACAAGAAACAGGATGTTGCAGACGCAACAATAGACGAGGCCGACCTCATCTGCTGCATGGACCTGAACCAGTTCTCGCGCACTGGTGACATGATAGCCCAGAAGCTGTCGCAAGCCAAGGCAAAGCTGCTGCTCATCGACCACCACCTCGACCCGTCCATCAATGCCGAGGTCATCGTCTCATGCCCCAACCTCTCCAGCACCGCCGAGATAGTCTTCAGACTGATATGGCAACTGGGCGGATACGAGCAGATGACAAAGCAGATGGCAGAGAACATCTATACTGGCATGATGACAGACACGGGCGGCTTCACCTACAACAGCACCCGACCGGAGATATTCTTCATCATCTCGCAACTACTTGAGAAGAAAATCGACAAGGACCGCATCTACCGCAACGTCTTCCACGTCTTCAGCGTAGACCGCCTGCGTCTCACCGGTTACGTGCTCTACCAAAAACTGAAAGTTCTGACGCCACTGCGCGCCTCCTATTATACTATATCCAAAGAAGATCAGAAACGCTTCCACTTCATCAAGGGGGACGCTGAGGGACTCGTCAACATGCCACTGCAAATCAGAGGTCACCGACTCTCCATCTCCCTCCGCGAAGACACCGAGAAGAAGGACACCATCTGGGTCTCGCTCCGCAGCGTCGACGACTTCCCCTGCAACGAAATGGCAGCGGAGTTCTTCAACGGAGGCGGACACAAGAACGCCTCTGGCGGTCGCCTCTACTGCTCCCTGCAGGAAGCAGAGCTCGTGGCACGCAAAGCCATACAGGCATACGCAAAGCTACTGTAAGCATAGAGCATCCGTCTACTCAAGACTACAATAAACATAGACTAATCCGTAAAAATAAAATAATATGATTGACGTAAAAGAAATCCTTCAGGACGCCGAAGAGCGTATGGAGCTATCAGCAATGTTCCTTGAAGAACAGCTTGCACGCATCCGCGCAGGTCGCGCCAACGTAGCCATCCTCGATGGCATCAAAGTAGAGTCTTACGGCATGATGGTGCCCCTCAACCAGGTTGCCAACGTGTCAACACCAGACGCACGTACCATCGCCATCAAGCCTTGGGACAAGAAGGCCATCCGCAGCATCGAGAAGGCCATCATGGACTCAGAAGTGGGCATCACACCGGACAACAACGGTGAGGTAATCCGCCTCGCTATCCCACAGCCTACCGAGGAGCGTCGCCGCGAACTCACCAAGCAGTGCAACAAGATTGCGGAGAAGGCCAAGGTGGGTGTGCGTGACGTACGCGCCGACATCAAGGACAAACTGAAGAAGGGCATCAAGGACGGTCTCTCAGAGGACATCGAGAAGGATGCCGAGAACGACCTTCAGAAGATTCACGACAAGTACATCGCAAAACTCGACAAACTCATCGAGGATAAGACTAAAGAAATCATGACCGTCTAATGACAGGACTCGTCATAAAAAATACGGGCTACTGGTACACAGTGCTCACAGAGGATGGTGCTACGATTGACTGTAAGGTGAAGGGCAACTTTCGCCTTAAAGGCATTCGCAGCACCAATCCCGTTGCTGTAGGAGACAGGGTTACCATCACCATTGCAAGCCAGACTGCCAAGGAAAAGGACAAGCAGACTGGAGACAATACGGCGTGGATAACAGCCATCGAGGACCGCCGCAACTACATCATACGCAAGTCCTCCAACCTCTCGAAGCAAAGCTCCATCATCGCTGCCAACGTAGACCAGGCGATGCTCATCGTCACCGTCAACTACCCGGAGACAAGCACCACCTTCATCGACCGCTTCCTCGCCTCCGCCGAGGCATACCGCGTGCCCGTCATCCTGGTGTTCAACAAGATAGACTTGCTCGGTGAAGACGAGCTGCACTACCTCGACATGATGCGCACCCTCTACAAGACAGTGGGTTACGAAAGCATCGCTGTCAGTGCTGAGACAGGTGAGAATATGGAGGAGCTACGCCAGATGCTCACGGGCAAGACAACCCTACTCAGCGGAAACAGCGGCGTCGGCAAGTCCACACTCATCAACACGCTCTTACCGGGTGTCAACCTGCGCACCGCCGACATCAGCGATGCCCACAACCAAGGCATGCACACCACCACGTTCAGCGAAATGATCCCATTGTCTAAGGAAGAGAACGCAGGTTGGATAATAGACACCCCGGGCATCAGAGGCTTCGGCACTTTCGACATCAAGAAGGAAGAGCTGACAAGCTATTTCCGCGAGATATTCCAGTTCTCCAAAGACTGCCGCTTCTCCGACTGCACCCACACCCACGAGCCGGGCTGCGCCGTGCTGAAAGCCGTGGAGGAACACTACATCGCCGCATCACGTTATCAAAGTTATCTCTCCATGATGGAGGACGAAGAAGATGGAAAATACCGAGCTGCATATTAACAATATTTCCGACCTGCAAGGCAAGAAAGAACTGCAAGGCAATGCCGACCTGCAAGGCAAGAAAATCGCCGTGCTGCTTAGCGGCGGCGTTGACTCCTCCGTCGTTGTCTACGAGCTATGCCGTCAAGGACTGAAGCCCGACTGCTTCTACATCAAGATTGGGCCGGAGGAACAGGAAGAATGGGACTGCACCTCCGAGGAGGACCTCGAGATGGCTACTGCCGTGGCACACCGCTTCGGACTAAAGCTGGAGGTCATCGACTGCCACCGCGAATACTGGGACAACGTCACCAAATACACCATGGAGAAGGTGAAGGCCGGCTTCACGCCAAATCCAGACGTGATGTGCAACCGCCTTATCAAGTTCGGTGCCTTCCACGAGAAGCGAGGCTACGAGTACGACATCATCGCTACGGGCCACTACGCCCAGACAGAGATAGATGCCGACGGCAACAAATGGCTCGTCACGTCCCCCGACCCCGTCAAGGACCAGACCGACTTCCTGGCACAGATATACGACTGGCAACTGGCCAAGGCCATCTTCCCTATCGGCCACTTCCAAAAGGACGAGGTGCGCACCATCGCCGAGCGCGAGCACCTCATCAATGCCAAGCGCAAAGACTCACAGGGCATCTGCTTCCTTGGCAAGATAAACTACAACGACTACCTCCGCCGTTATCTCGGTGAGAAACCCGGACTGGTCATCGACATCGAGACTGGCAAGAAACTGGGTATGCACAAGGGTCTGTGGTTCCACACCATAGGCCAGCGTCACGGCCTCGGCTTCGGCGGCGGACCATGGTTCGCCGTAAAGAAAAACCTAAAGAAGAACATACTCTTCGTCTCACGCGGCTACGACCCGGCATCGGCATACAAACAGGAGTTCACCGTACACGACCTGCACCTGCTCACCCCTGCCGCCGCTCCCCTACTCTCTGCCCCCGACACGCCAATCACGTTCAAGATACGCCACACGTCGGAGTATCTGAAGGGCACCATAAGCCCCGTGCCGACGGATGCCAACGATGACAACGCCACACTAAAATACGTCATAAAAGCAGAGAAACCAATCCACGGCGTAGCCCCCGGCCAGTTCTGCGTCATCTACGACCAGCAGCACCACCGCTGCTTCGGTTCTGCCGAGATAACGCTCTAAGCATAGCAGAGTGCTGTGTTTCAACACGCAATTAAGCACCGCACGCCATACCGTAAGTCAGCAGACTGAGGCGGATACCGGGGATATCCTCCAATTGGGCAGCACAAGTAGAAGACGTTGCACCTGTGGTGAAGATGTCATCCACAAGCAGTACGTGCTTGTCCGCCAACTTCTCCGCATTCTCCACGTAGAAAACATTCTCTACGTTAGCCAAACGCGACGAGTGGTCAAGCCCCGTCTGCGACTGCACAAAACGACTTCTAAGCAAAACATCTGTTACAATACAGCATTGGTTGGGCCCACGCTCATCCAATGCTTTTTTTATGCCCTTACATATCATCTCCGCTTGGTTGTAGCCACGCTGTCGCTTGCGCTTCTTGGCAAGCGGCACGGGAACCATACAGTCAATGTCACTGAAGAAATCTGACGAGCGCGCAATGTCGCTCCCCATCATGTATCCGACATCTATGGCTGCACGGTAATTGTGATAGTACTTGAACTCCTTTACTATATTGTCCAAAGGAGTATTGGGGATATACTTGACATAAGCGGCAGCCTTCACAACGGGGAAGATGCCGGGAATCATGTCAATGAACTTATTGTCCGTAGGACTCATCCAATGGTCAGTCCGCAAGAGAGAAATGTTGCACCCGGCGCAGATGGTACGCTCGTCCACTGCCAACCGCGCGCCACACACCACGCAATGGCGTGGCAAGAAGAAATCTATGATGCTCCGCATCCGTTACCTTATCTTCGGGTACTTCTTGAACCATCCGTCCAGACGCAGACGCATCACACCGAAGAACGCCTCGCCGAAGATGCCACCACTCATCTTGCTGACACCCTCGCGACGGTTCACAAAGATTACCGGCACCTCCTTTATCTTGAAGCCAATCTTGTATGCCGTAAACTTCATTTCTATCTGGAAGGCGTAGCCTTTGAAACGTATATTGTCCAAGTCAATGGTCTCAAGCACCTTGCGACGGTAACACTTGAAGCCCGCCGTCGTGTCGTTAACCTTAAAACCAGTTATGAGACGGACGTACTTCGACGCAAAGTAACTCATCAGCACACGTCCGATAGGCCAGTTTACCACGTTGACACCGCTAACATAGCGCGAACCGATAGCCACGTCATAGCCCTCCTCGGCGCAAGCCGCATAGAGGCGCGGCACGTCGTTGGGGTCATGGCTGAAGTCAGCATCCATCTCGAAGATGTACTCGTAGTCGTGAGCCAAAGCCCATTTGAAACCCTTGATATACGCCGTGCCGAGGCCCAACTTACCCTGACGTTCTTCCAGGAACAACTGACCGGCGAACTCGCCCTCCATCAGGCGACGCACGATAGCTGCCGTACCGTCAGGCGAACCGTCATCGATGACGAGGATATGGAAATCCTTCTCCAAACCGAAGATGGCACGGATTATTTTCTCAATGTTTTCCTTCTCATTATAAGTAGGAATTATTATGATGCTGTCGCTTTTGGTCATTGTTCTTTTATGTTTATCCATAGAAGCACGTAGTCTGTTGAACGCAAGGCTACTTGCTAAAATACGCGGCAAAATTACGGAAAAATACGCAGACGAGCAAGAAAAGGCAAGAAAAACGCATTACGATTAAAATCTTTTTAGTAATTTTGCAGTCGCAATATTGTATTTATACCAAAGTATGACAGCTAAAGAAATACGTGAGTCTTTCAAAAACTTCTTTGAAAGCAAAGGACACCTCATCGTGCCGTCGGCACCGATGGTAGTTAAAGACGACCCAACACTGATGTTCACCAACGCGGGAATGAACCAGTTCAAGGATATCATCCTCGGCAATGCCGTACCAAAGAGCCGTCGCCAGGCGGACACGCAGAAATGTCTCCGCGTTTCCGGCAAACACAATGACCTTGAGGAGGTTGGACACGACACCTACCACCACACCATGTTCGAGATGCTCGGCAACTGGTCGTTCGGCGACTACTTCAAAAAGGAAGCCATCTCATGGGCTTGGGAGTACATCGTCGACGTACTGAAGATTGACCCGAAGGACCTCTACGCCACCGTGTTCGAAGGCTCCGCAGAGGAGGGTCTCGAGCGCGACGACGAGGCAGCCAGCTTCTGGGCGCAGTACCTGCCTGAGGACCACATCATCAACGGCAACAAGCACGACAACTTCTGGGAAATGGGCGACACAGGTCCATGCGGTCCTTGCTCCGAGATACACGTTGACTCACGTCCTGCCGAGGAAAAGGCAAAGATTCCTGGACGCGAACTGGTCAACAAAGACCACCCACAGGTCATCGAGATATGGAACCTCGTCTTCATGCAGTACAACCGCAAGGCTGACGGATCCCTCGAGGGGCTTCCGGCAAAGGTTATCGACACCGGCATGGGCTTCGAGCGTCTCGTACGCACCCTGCAGGGCAAGACTTCCAACTACGACACCGACGTCTTCCAGCCACTCATCAAGGTGATGGCAGACATGGCAGGCTGCAAATACGGTGACGACGAGAAGAAGGACATCGCACTGCGCGTCATCGTTGACCACCTCCGTGCCATCGCCTTCGCCATCGCCGACGGTCAGCTGCCTTCCAACGCAAAGGCTGGCTACGTCATCCGCCGCATCCTGCGCCGCGCCGTTCGCTACGGCTATACCTTCCTCGGTCAGAAGGAGGCATTCATCTATAAGCTCGTTCCTACCCTCGTAGAGGAGATGGGCGACGCCTTCCCAGAGCTGCCAGCACAGCAGAAACTCATCATGAAGGTGATGCAGGAAGAGGAGTCATCATTCCTCCGCACCCTCGAGAACGGCATCCGTCTGCTCCAGGGCGTCATCGACGAAGCAAAGCAGAAGGGCGAGAAGCAGATTGCCGGCGACAAGGCATTCACCCTCTTCGACACCTTCGGCTTCCCTCTCGACCTCACAGAGCTCATCTGCCGCGAGCAGGGCATGGAAGTAGACGAGGCTGGCTTCGACAAGTGTATGCAGGAGCAGAAGAACCGCGCACGCAACGCCGCTGAGGTACACCTCGGCGACTGGGTCATCGTAACGGGCGACGCCGACAACACCGTCAGCGACTTCGTCGGATACGACTACACAGAGCACCCTTGCCACATCCTCAAATACCGCGAAGTAAAGCAGAAGAAGGGCACTGCCTACGAGGTAATCCTCGACAAGACTCCTTTCTACGGCGAGATGGGCGGTGAGGTCGGTGACACTGGCGTACTCGTCAGCGAGAACGAAGAGATTAAGGTGCTCGACACAAAGAAGGAAAACGGCATCGCCATACATATCGTAGACAAGCTGCCAGAGAACGCAGACGCTGAGTTCATGGCATGCGTCGACGTAGACCGTCGCCACGACATCGAGAGCAACCACACCTGTACCCACCTCCTCGACGAGGCACTGCGTCAGGTGCTCGGCGACCACGTGGAGCAGAAGGGATCACTCGTTACGCCAGACTATCTGCGCTTCGACTTCTCACACTTCGAGAAGGTTACACCAGAGCAGATTCGCCAGGTAGAGCAGATTGTCAACGACAAGATTCGCCAGAACATCCCTCTGCAGGAGTTCCGCGACACTCCTATCGAGGAAGCTAAGCAGCTCGGCGCCATCGCCCTCTTCGGCGAGAAGTACGGCGATAAGGTGCGCGTTGTAAAGTTCGGCTCCAGCGTAGAGTTCTGCGGTGGTTGCCACGCAGCTGCCACAGGCCAGATCGGTATGGTACACATCACCTCCGAGAGTAGCGTAGCAGCTGGCGTACGCCGTATCGAGGCCGTTACCGGTAAGGACGTAGAGAAGATGATGTACGCTGCACAGGACTTCATGAACGACCTGCGCAACCTCTTCAACAACGCCCCCAACCTCATGGCTACCATCCAGAAGGCTATCAGCGACAACAAGGAGCTGCTCGCCCAAGTAGAGGAGTTCAAGGCTCAGAAGGCACAGGAGTTCAAGAAGCACATCGTAGAAAGCGCCAAGACCATCAACGGCGTCACCGTCATCTCCGGCGTACTCCCTATCGACCCTCAGAACGCCAAGGACATCGCCTTCCAGCTCCGCGCACAGTTCCCAGAGAAGCTCCTCGTAGTTATCGGTTGCGCTGCCGCAGGCAAGCCAAACCTCACCGTTGCTTTCTCTGACGACCTCGCTGCAGAAGGCAAGAACGCAGGCAAGATAGTACGCGAAGCCGGCAAGCTCATCCAGGGCGGCGGCGGCGGACAGGCACACTTCGCTACTGCAGGCGGCAAGAACCCCGAAGGACTCAAGGACGCAGTAGAGAAAGTCATCGAACTCGCTGACCTCTAAGTAATATATAGTTTAGTGTAAAAAACACTTGGACTGTTTGAAATTCAAGACTTGGACAGTTTTGAATTCGAGAATTATGCTAACGACGGGCTGAAAGCCCAACAACTCCATAGCCCAGGGCAACGCCCTGGGTTTT
>CAVAHD010000008.1:0-102091 GCA_963588475.1 Oscillospiraceae bacterium
CGAATCCGCAAATCCACTGCAGGTACTTGTCGTTCCACGACTCCTTGTATTCTATATTCTGGCTTTCACTCAGCATTTTGCTTATCGTTTGTTGGTTTATTATTGGGTGCAATACCCCAATATGCTGCAAATTTACAGAAAAGAGCTGACATACTGCTAATCTGTTTGGTTAAACTTTGTGTTTATTTCTTTGAATTGGTATATTCATGGAAATGCAGCATCGTGATTCCGATTTTAGAAAGATAGTCTTGGCTTACAAATGGCACGATTTATTTTTACTTCATCTTGTCGGAGTTGAGGATAGTTATCGTTTTCCCCTCAATCTTAATAGCCCCGTTTTCCTCAAATTCCGACAGGCAGCGGAGGAGGGAGAACTTCTGGATGCCGAAGATGTCTGCCATTTCTTGACGGCTCACAGCAAGTTTTATCGTTCGGCTTTGCTGCTCGGTAGCAATCTTTATCAGATACTGCGCCACCTTTTCTTTTACTGAGAAAAGGGAGAGCATACGCATCTTGTGCGTCAAGAACACGTCAATCATTGACAGCTGTTGGATGAAGTTCCAACGTATTCTCTCGTCCGTGTCAATCAGCTTCTCCAGTTCCGCCGGCGTCATGCGCATCAGCAGCGTGGGCATGCTGGTCTCTACGCTTACAGGCATCTCGTTCTTCTTGGCAAATAGAAAGGCTGGGGCAATGAGGGTGGATGCCGGCAAGCGGTCAATCTGAGCTTGCTTTCCCGATATTCCCGTCATGCGGGCAATCATCTCTCCTTCTATGATGAAATCGGCATACTTGCAGGGCATCCCCGCAAGTGTATAGACCTCCTTGGCAGGGTACTCCACCATCCGGTAGTCTACAAACGTCAATGTCTGTTTTATCTCGTCTGTGGTGAATCCATTGAACAATGGACATTTCTGTAATGTAACGTATGCTGATTCCTTCATATTCTAATGCTTTATGATATAACGAATCAAAGCCTGTTTTATTGCAAAGGAAATCCCCCGACAGCGATTTTCGCTATCGGGGGAAACGTGTGTTAGAGGATATATTTCTGAATGTCGTCTTCAACGGTAGAGTTGCCGGCCAGTCCGAAGTTGTCTATCAGTACCTTGAGCACGCCTTCCGAGACAAAAGCCGGGAGGGTAGGGCCGATGTGGATATTCTTCACGCCAAGGTGCAGCAGTGCAAGCAGAACGATGACGGCCTTCTGCTCGTACCATGCAATGTTGAAGAAAATCGGCAAGTCGTTGATGTTGTTTGCTCCGAATATCTCTTTCAACTTCAATGCTACTACCGCCCATGAATACGAGTCGTTGCACTGGCCCGCATCCAGCACACGTGGAATGCCGTTGATGTCACCGAGGTTCAGCTTGTTGTACTTGTACTTGGCACATCCGCTGGTCAGAATTACCACGTCCTTCGGCAGAGCCTTGGCAAATTCCGCGTAGTAGTTGCGGCTCTTCGTACGTCCGTCGCAACCGCTCATCACAACAAACTTCCTAATAGCGCCACTCTTCACGGCCTCCACAACCTTGTCGGCCAATGCGAATACCTGAGCATGTGCAAAACCGCCAATTATCTCGCCCGTCTCTATCTCCTTTGGAGCCTCGCAGGTCTTTGCCAATTCGATTACTTCCGAGAAGTCCTTGTGCCCGTCAGTACCCATCTCTATATGCTTCCATCCCGGGAAACCAGTCGAGTTGGTCGTGAACACTCGATTGCGGTATTCTGCCGACGGGGCTGGCGGTACTATGCAGTTGGTGGTGAAGACGATAGGACCATTGAAACTGGCGAACTCCTCCTTTTGCTTCCACCATGCATTACCGTAGTTGCCAACCAGATGCTTGTATTTCTTCAGCCGTGGATAGTAGTGGGCAGGAAGCATCTCGCTGTGTGTATAGATGTCGATACCCGTGCCTTCTGTCTGTATGAGGAGGTCTTCTATGTCTTTGAGGTCGTGACCCGAGATAAGTATACCAGGGTTTTTTCCAACGCCGATATTCACCTTCGTAAGTTCCGGATTGCCGTAAGCCCCAGTGTTCGCCTTATCGAGCAAAGCCATCACGTCCACACCGTATTTGCCGGTTTCCAGAACAGTGGCAAGGAGTGTCTCCATGTCAGCATTAGGATTGCTGATTACAGCAAGAGCCTTGCACATGAAAGCTATAATCTCCTCGTTGGTCTCGCCCAAACGAGCCGCATGCTCATAGTAAGCCGCCATGCCCTTGAGACCTAGGACGGTGAGCTCCTTTAGCGAGCGCGAATCGGCATTCTCATTGCGAAGTATCGACTCCCGTTCTCCTTCCGCGCTATAGTCAGCCTTCTCGCCGCCCCAGCATACTTCCTGGTAGTCGGGGAGCTTGATGCCCTTGCTGGCAGCGGTGTCAATCAACTGTTTCTTGATTGCGATGCCTCTGTCTACCTTATTTAATATACTCTGGTCGTCGAAGTTGGCATTGGTAATCGTAGAGAATAGCGCATCAACCATGAAGTCAGCCACTTCCTCGTTTGCCTTTTCGCCGAGTGCGTGCTGTATAGTTCCTACGCCCCGCACCACGCTCAACAGTAGGTCCTGCCACTTTGAAGTAGCCGCCTCTTTACCACAAACACCCTTTATGGTGCACCCAGTACCCTTTGCTGTCTCCTGACACTGGAAACAAAACATTTTATTTTCTGCCATATCTGTTATTGATTAATTAAATGCTGCTGCAAAGGTATGGAGAATAAAACGGCCCGTTGGTAACAATTGTGACCTTGGAGGAATAAGAATAGTTAAAATTTGGGAAATGAGTTGCACGCCTATTTTGCGTTTTTAGCTTTTCCATTATGACAAGACGCTTTTCGTCTGTGCAACTCGTTTGGTGTTTTTGTGGCATTTTGTTTGGTGTTTTTGTGGTATTTCGTTTGGTGTTTTTGTGGTGTTTTGTTGGGTGTTTTTGTGGACATGGTTGTCGTTATGCGTCTATAATGAGCTAACTCCTTGCATATCACATTGTAGAAACCAAGAGCCATTGCGCAAGAAAGCGTTTCTGTACGATGAACGGCAATTGCCGTCCACGTTGTTGGCAATTGCCGTCCACGTTGTTGGCAGTTGCCGTCCATGTTGTTGGCAGTTGCCGTCCATGTTGTTGGCAGTTGCCGTCCATGTTGTTGGCAGTTGCCAACAACCGTCGCGAACAGCTTTCCAATACGATGATACCAAGGCTTTTGCGCATTGACACCAAGGCTCTTGCGCATTGACTTCAAGACTTTTGCGCATTGACGCCAAGACTCTTGTGCCAAAGAAGGGAGAATGATTATACGAAATGCGACTATGACAATAATTCAGATTTTCCCGACACTGTCGGAAAAATCTGACGACCTAATATACCCAGGGCGTTGCATTACCTAAAGGTCAGCACCCATTTCCACACAGGTACCAGTTCTATTTTCAGTCCGTCATGCTCTATAGTCCCCTCATCCTCATACGTAACAATCATAGCCTTGCGAAGCGGAGTGAAGGAGTGTAGGGATGCCAGGGCCTTGACCTCTCTTTCTAATGTGGATGCGTCGCTCATCCTGTAACTTGCCTGTACGGCCAATCCTTCTTCGGGAACAAAGAAGTCGACTTCTATGGTTTTGTTGAAGTAGTACAACCCGCTGCCATATCTTTTGTATAGAGTGATGGCGCAAAGATTTTCAAGCAATAAGGTGTCGGGATTGTTGATAAAAAGATGCAGCATCCCATTGTCCACAAAGTAATGCTTCTTTATGGACTCCTTTTCGGCGAAGCGAGACGCATAGTTTTCCAAAGAAATCAGGATGCATGATTCCTGCAAGTAACGCACGTATTCCATAATGGTCGACGTGCTGCATGATGCCCCGGTTGATTTCACCAAGTTGCTCAAACGGTTCAGCGAACAAGGCTGCATGACACTTTCTGCCAACCGTCTTACACACAAGCGCAAGGCATCCTCGTTCTTTATTTTGTGGCGTACTACCAAGTCGTTGAAGAATATTCGGTTGTAAAGGCTGTTGAGCCAAATACGTTTCTCGCGGAAGTTAACCAACTCCGGAAACCCTCCCCACTCAAAATAAGTGCGGAAATGACGTTGCAGTTCATTCGCTTTACGACCGTACAGCCATGCCTGGGAAACCGTAATGTCGTTTGCCTTCAAGTATTCCTCAAAACTGTAAGGGAAGACCTTCATGTCCAGATATCTGCCTCCAAGAACCGTCTCGATGTCCCGACTTAACATTTTCGCATTGCTGCCCGTAATGTAAACCTGATATTTACGGTTGGCAAGACGGCGGGCGAAGTTTGCCCAGCCGTCCACATTCTGTATTTCGTCAAAGAAGAATACAGGTGTACCCTCATTTACGCTATGATACGCTTGAAGGATAAGGTCAAAATCCATTGCCTCCATGTCCTTCAGACGTTCATCGTCAAAGTTTACGTAAACAATGTCTTCCAGTCTCGTTCCTGCTTCTATCATTTGGCGTATACGCTGATACAACAGGTAGGACTTTCCTGCTTGCCTTATTCCAACAAACACATAACTGCCATGCTCCTCTAATGTTAAAGGGCGTTCTACCAAGGGTATATCTCCAATATATTCTTGGTTTTCAAACATTATAGTTCTGAATAGTTCTATGTCCATAGCAAGCAATTTTGTTGCAAAGTTACAACTTTTGTTCGATACCACCGAATAAAATCACGCTTTTTTATTCGGTGGCATCGAACAAAAGTTTGGTGAATATAGCCGTCAAGTAATGTGTAAAAAATAACTTTAGCAGTTTTTTTGATTCGCGAAATGTACCAACGACGGGCTGAAAGCCCAACAACTACATAGCCCAGGGCAACGCCCTGGGTTAGCGTTGATTGTATCTACACGCCCTGTAAGGGCAAAAGTACATAAAACTCATGCGCTATACTATGGACTTTTGCCCTTACAGGGCGGCGATTGATGGCCCGATATACCCAGGGCGTTGCCCTGGGCTATGTAGTTGTTGCCCTTTCAGGGCGTGCAAGACAAATCAGTTCAAGTTATTTTTTACAGATTACCAAGGCAGCAAAAATGCCGAGAGATTTGGTGTTGTATAATTACAGTGACGCCAGCAACTCTCCCATATTGTGGTAGAGTACGTTGGCACCTTCGCCAAGCAGTACGGAGTCGGGTAGGGGACCGCTGTTTATGGCTATGGTGTATATGCCGGCGGCTACGCCGGCCTTTACGCCGAGTGGGGCGTTCTCCACTACCACGCCTTCTGCGGGTGATAGGTTGCCAGCCTTCTTCAAGCCCATCAGATACGGGTCGGGATAGGGCTTGCCTCGCTCTACGTCGTAGGCAGAGACGATGTGGGCCTCGTCGAGGAAACTGCCGAAGTCGTCCAGCAGACGCTGGATGAGGGGGCGCTGGCCGCTGCCCGTCACTACGCCTATCTGTATGCCGTGGGACTTCAGCGTCTCCATCACCTCTATGACGTTTGGGAAAATCGGGGCCGTTGGCATGCTGTGGAATATCTCCGTCTTTACGTCGTACATGCGCTGCGCCTCTTCGAGCGTGATGTCCTCGCCGCGCTGCTCCTTCACCATCATGCGTATGGTGTCTATGCCGCGCGAGCCCTCGGTGGCGTAGGCATCGGCGGCCGTCATGTTTATGTCAAACTGGGCCATGGACTTCTGCCAGGCCACGGCGTGGTTGGGCATGCTGTCGTAGAGCACGCCGTCCATGTCAAACAAAAATACTTTCTTCTCCGATAGTTCTATGCTGTTCTTCATGAGTGCAAAGTTAAGAATTATTTCTTGTACACGGGGGCAACAGAGGTGGATTTCTATGCCGTGCGGACAAATTTCTTAGCTTAAAATGTGTAAAGTCCAAGGTATATATACAACTTTTTGGTAACTTTGCACACCGATAAACCATATCTATATATAAATGAGTGAAATCTTATTTCTAGTAGGTTTTGTCGTGTTCATCGCGGCAATACTTGTTCTCGACATGCTCGTCATCGACCGCAAGGCGCATGTCGTTTCCATCAAAGAGGCCGGCACGTGGACCGGCATCTGGATTGGTCTGGCTCTCCTGTTCTCCGCCTTCCTGTGGTTCCATGGCGACATGGTTCACGGCATCGAGAATATGCAGGACCTGCAGGCGGTGGCAGCGCGCTATGCGTCGCACCTCGAGCTGGACTCCAACGACTTTGAAGGGAGTCTGCAGCAGTATCGCCACTACATGACCGTGTCCTACATCTCCGGCTATCTCATCGAGAAGACCCTCTCGGTGGACAACCTCTTTGTGATGATGATGATATTCACCTCCTTCAGCGTGGGCAAGGAGGAGTACCAGCGTGTGCTCAACTGGGGCATACTGGGTGCCATAGTGCTCCGCTTCGTCTTCATCTTCCTCGGTGCCGCCATCATAAGCCGTTTCGACTGGATACTGCTCCTCTTCGGCGTGCTCTTGGTGTACAGCGGCGTGAAGATGTACCTCAACCGCAACAAGGAGGAGTCCATCGACGTGGAGAAGCACCCGTTGGTGCGTTTCCTCTCCAAGACGGGCAGGATGCACCCCCAGTTTGAGGGCGACAAGTTCTTCATGAAGAAGGACGGCCGTTGGCTCCTGACGCCGCTCTTCGTGGCGGTGCTCGTCATAGAGTTCAGCGACCTCATCTTTGCTTTCGACAGCATCCCGGCCGTCTTCTCCGTGTCGCTGGACCCGTACGTGGTGTTCTTCTCCAACATCTTCGCCATACTGGGTCTGCGTGCCATGTTCTTCCTCTTGGCGGCAATAGCCGACAAGTTCCGCTACCTGAAGACCGGCGTCTGCGTCCTCCTCGTCTTCATCGGTGCAAAGATGCTCGTACACGAATATTTCGAGATAGACGCCATCGCCTCGCTCCTCATTATCGTTGCCGTGCTGGTAGTAAGCATCGGCGCTTCCCTACTGGTGCCACGCAAGAGCTAACTAAATCATATACAATCATGACAAAAAGAGACCTGTCACTTCGCCTGTACTCCGTATGCACTTCGGTGCTTGCCGCTGTGCTGCCTGCCAATATGCTGGCGGCTCAGAAGGGCGATGCCAAGAAGGCTACGGAGGACCGCCCAAACATAATCTTTATCCTGGCCGACGACCTCGGACTGGGCGACCTCGCCTGCTACGGCAGCAACTGCATAAAGACCCCCAACATCGACAAGCTGGCCGAGACGGGCACCCGTTTCACTCATTGCTACGCCGGCTCCGGCATCAGTTCCCCGTCAAGATGCTCGCTGATAACGGGCCGCAATACGGGCAACACCACGATACGCGACAATACGTGTACGGCAGGTGGCATTGCCGGTTATAAGGTCAACCCCAAAGGCGACACTACCATCGTCAGGCGTGCCAACATCCTGCCGTCCGACACGACGATAGCCGACGTGCTGAAGTCGGCAGGCTACAAGACGTGCCTCGTCAACAAGTGGCACCTGGACGGCTACGACCCCAAGGCGTCGCCCATCTACCACGGCTTCGACGAGTTCTACGGTTGGCTGATAAGCACCGTGGAGTCCAACTCGCCGTACTACTATCCCTACTACCGTTTCCACGGCGACACGCTGATACACATAAAGGACAACGAGCACGACAAGCATGTAAGGCACAATACGGACATCTCAACGGACGATGCCATCGGGTTCATCCGCCGCAACAAGAAGAACCCCTTCTTCCTCTATCTGGCCTACGACGCTCCGCACGAACCTTATATAATAGACAACACCGTGTGGTACGACGACCAGTCGTGGGACATGAACAACAAACGCTATGCAGCCCTCGTTACTCACATGGACCAGGCCATAGGCCGCCTGCTTGATACGCTGGACTCCCTGCATCTGCGCGACAATACCCTCATCATATTCGCCTCCGACAACGGTGCCGCCGTGCAGGCACCGCTGAAGCTCTTCAACTGCAACGCCGGACTGAGAGGCCGCAAGGCGCAGCTCTACGAGGGCGGCATAAGGGTGCCGTTCATCGTGAACCAGCCCAAGAAGGTGCCGTCGCAGACTCTGGACAACACCATATACTTCCCCGACGTGATGCCTACGCTGGCAGCCCTCGCCGGAGCTAGCGGTGCAGTGCCGCAGTCGTGCAACGGCATAAACGTCCTGCCGCTGTTCTACGGCAGAAAGACGTACGACGACGGAACGGAGATAAACACCAACAATCGTCTGCTCTACTGGGAGTTCCCCGGCAAGCAGCGTGCTGCCAGAAAGGGCGACTGGAAGTGCGTGACCATAAAGAAGAACGCACCCCTCGAACTGTACAACCTCAAGGACGACCCGACCGAAAGCCACAACCTGGCGGCGGAGCACCCAGAGATAGTGGAACAAATGGACAAGGAGATGAAGGCCGCGCGCCGGCCGTCTCCCAACTGGCCTTTGCCCGACGATAAATAATTGACAGAACTACCGATGAACGACAAGATAGCAAATCCATTTGCCCGACCATACTACGTGATGGCGAAGCCCGTCAGCGACAGGTGCAATCTGGCGTGCTCGTACTGCTACTACAGCAGCGCAGTGCGCGGTGGCGACGGTTTGAAGTCCAGTGACGGGCATGCTGCATCAAGGATGATGGGCAGTGAGTTGCTTGAGCGGTTCATAAAGGAATATATAAGTATACAGAACTCCCCGCACGTGCTTTTCGTATGGCACGGCGGGGAGCCTTTGCTGTTGCCCGTATCCTACTATCGAGAAGCCTTCGCGCTGCAACAGAAGTATGCCTGCGGCAGATATATAGACAACGTGATACAGACCAACGGCGTGCTGCTCACCGACGAGTGGTGCGAGTTTCTGAAGGAGCACCATGTCCTCGTCGGACTCTCCATAGACGGCACGCAGGAGATGCACGACCATTTTCGTGTAGACAAGGCGAGAGGCAAGGGCAGTTGGGCTGACGTGATGAAGGGCGTAGATCTGCTGCAGCGCCATGGCGTGGAGTGGAACGGCATGGCTACGGTAAACAGCTACAACGTGCAGCGCCCACTGGAGTTCTACCACTTCATGAAGCAGATAGGGTGCCGCTACATACAGCTGTCGCCAATAGTGGAGCGCCAGCACGGGGAGCTTACCCCCGAGAGCATACAGCCGCACGAGTGGGGAAACTTTCTGAAGGCGATATTCGACGAGTGGGTAAGGCACGATGTGGGCGAGTACTACGTGGAAACGTTCGACTGCTTCCTGGCCAACTGGGTGGGCGAGGAACCGGGTATCTGCGTATATGCCAAGGAGTGCGGTAATGTGGGAGCCATAGAAAGCAACGGTGACCTGTACACGTGCGACCATTTTGCCTTCCCTATATATAAAATAGGTAATATATGGCAGAACACCCTGCTGGAGCTGCGCCACAGCAAGAAGGTAGTGGACTTCTCGCGCAAGAAGAGCGAGCTGCTGCCACGCCAGTGCCGTGAGTGCCGCTTTCGTTTCGCATGCAACGGCGAATGTCCCAAGAACAGATTCCTCACCGACCGCTACGGCGAGGACGGACTGAACTGGTTATGTGAAGGTTACTACGATTTTCTTAGCTATGCCGCACCGTATATGGACTACATGGCGCAGGAGTATCGGGAGGGCCGGGCACCTGCCAACGTGATGAAAATCAATTTTTCAAGTTAGGAAATCAAATAGTTGTGCTGAGGAAGTTATATTATTCTTACCTTTGCAATCGTAAAAACTAAACTAAACAAAAACAACGATGAAAAGCATTTTGGAGGGCCGTCCTGCCCTAAAGAAGGAAGTGGAGAAAATTGCAGAAGTTGCCGGCTACCTGTGGCAAAACGGTTGGGCTGAGCGCAACGGCGGCAATATTACCGTTAACGTGACTGACCTCGTAGACGACGAGATAAAGGCTCTGCCTGCCATCAGCGAAGTGAAGCAGATTGGCACAGCTCTGCCAGCACTGAAAGGTTGCTACTTCTTCTGCAAAGGCACTGGCAAGCGTATGCGCGACCTGGCCCGTTGGCCAATGGAGAACGGCTCCATCATCCGCATTCTGGATGACTGCGCAAGCTACGTCATCATCGCCGACAACGCCGTGATGCCTACCTCCGAGCTGCCAAGCCACTTGAGCGTTCACGCCCGTCTCATCGAGAAGGGTTCTAACTATAAAGCCACAGTACACACGCACCCCATCGAGCTCATCGCCATGAGCCACAACCCTGCCTTCATGGGCAAGGACGTGCTGACGAACATCCTCTGGAGCATGATTCCTGAGACAAAGGCATTCTGCCCGCTGGGTCTCGGCATCGTTCCTTACCAGCTGCCAGGCAGTCTGAAGCTGGCAGAGGAGACTCTGAAGGAGCTGGAGGACTACGACGTTGTAATGTGGGAGAAGCACGGCGTATTCGCCAAGGGTCTGGACGTAATGGATGCCTTCGACCAGATTGACGTGCTCTCAAAGAGCGCCAAAATCTACATCGACTCCAAGTGCATGGGCTACGAGCCTGCAGGCATGAGCCAGGAGGAGATGGCAGAGATGACAAAGGCATTCAACTTGCCACGATAGGTTTTAGAATGTAGTATAGTATAGCATTCAGGATAATAGGGGATGTGTTCAGGATAATTAATGAGGATTCATTATAGATTAGAATAGTATATATAAGAGAAAAGAATGTAGTTATTGGTATTGTCTACCAAGACATTGGTTAGATATATAGATTTAAAGTTTAAGAAAGCCTTGAGACGTGAGTCTCGAGGCTTTTTTCGTTGAATTTCAGACTGTTTGCCTTTGCTGTATGTACAAAAGACTAACAATATGAATGATATGACAAAGCCAAAAGGTATAAATTTTATACTTTTGCAAAGGGTTTTGCCAAACGGAAACTCAATAAACGAACAACAATAAACCTAATAGACAATTTATGCGAAAAAGACTCTTACTCGTTCTTTTGGCACTCGCTTCCCTCAACATGGCGGATGCGGTCGAGAGAACAAAACTCAACTTCAACGGCGGGTGGCTGCTGAAAGTGGGCGACTTCAAAGGAGCGGAACTAACCGACTACAAGGACTGCGGATGGCAGAAGGTAACACTGCCTCGCGCCTTCAATGAGAAGGAGGCATTCAGGTTATCCATCGAGAACCACTCCGACACCGTCATGTGGTACCGCAAGCACTTCAACATTGAGGAGGTGGGCGACCGCAAATACTTCATAGAGTTTGAGGGCGTGCGCTTCGGTGCCGACATCTGGCTCAACGGCCATAAGGTGGGCTACACCGAGAACGGCGTAATGGCAAGCGGTTTCGACCTGACCCCTTATATTATAAAAGGTGAGAACCTCATCGCCGTCCGTGTGGACAACTCATGGGAGTACCGCGAGCGCACCACCGGACAGCGTTACCAGTGGAACGACAAGAACTTCAACGCCAACTACGGCGGCATACCGAAGAACGTCTTCCTGCACACCACCGACATGCTCTACCAGACCCTGCCGCTCTACAACAACATGAAGACGACGGGTACATATATCTACGGTACCAACTACGACATTGCCGGCAAGCAAGTAACGATAAACGCCGAATCGCAGGTGAAGAACGAGGATACCAAGGCGCGCTCCTTCCGCTTCTTTGCCAAGGTGCTCGATGCCGACGGCAAGGAAGTAGGTCATTTCGACGGCGAACGCTATACGCTGCAGCCGGGCGAGACGAAGACAGTAAAGGTCAGCGGCACGCTGAAGAACGCACACTTCTGGAGCTGGGGCTACGGCTATCTCTATACCGTTAAGACGCTGCTGAAGGCCGACGACGGCAGCAAGATAGACGACGTGGTGACGCGTACCGGTTTCCGCAAGACGCAGTTCGGCGAGGGTAAGTTCTACCTCAACGACCGCGCCATCATGATGCACGGCTACGCCCAGCGTACCTCCAACGAGTGGCCTGCCGTGGGCATGAGTGTTCCGGCATGGCTCAGCGACTACAGCAACAAGCTGATGGTGGAGTCCGGCGGCAACCTCGTGCGCTGGATGCACGTCTGCCCGTGGAAGCAGGACATAGAGAGTTGCGACCGCGTCGGCATGATACAGGCAATGCCAGCTGGCGACGCCGAGAAGGACGTGGACGGCAGACGTTGGGAACAGCGTCTGGAGCTGATGAAGGAAGCCATAATCTACAACCGCAACAACCCGAGCATCATCTTCTACGAGAGCGGCAACAAGGGCGTAACACGTGAGCACATGTTGCAGATGAAGGCCATCCGCGACGAGTTCGACCCCAACGGCGGCAGAGCAAGCGGAAGCCGCGAGATGCTGAACATCAACGAGGCAGAGTACGGCGGCGAGATGCTGTACATCAACAAGAGCAACAAGCACCCGATGTGGTCCATGGAGTACCACCGCGACGAGGGTCTGCGCAAATACTGGGACGAGCAGAGCTACCCCTACCATAAGGAAGGCGATGGACCGCTCTACCGTGGCAAACCGGCCGTGGAGTACAACCACAACATGGACGTCTTCGCTGCCAGTATGGTGGAGAGATGGTTCGATTACTGGCAGGAGCGTCCCGGCACTGGCAAGCGCGTGAGCGACGGCGGCACGAAGATTATCTTCTCCGACTCCAACACGCACCACCGCGGCGAGGCCAACTACCGTTCGAGCGGTGTCACCGATGCCATGCGTATACCGAAGGATGCTTTCTACGCCCACCAGGTGATGTGGAACGGTTGGGTGTCTCCGGAGAAGGACGCCACCTACATCGTCGGTCACTGGAACTACAAGCCAGGCACCGTGAAGCAAACGCAGTACGTAGTGAGCACGGGCGACGAAGTGGAGCTCTTTGTCAACGGCAAGAGCCTTGGCAAGGGCGAGCGCAGTAACCAGTGGCTCTTCACTTGGAAGGACGTACCTTTCGAGGAGGGCAAGGTTGAGGCTGTGGCCTACACCTACGAGAAGACCGGCAAGAAGGGCGAGACAACCCGCAAGGAGACAAGCCGATATGCCATAGAGACGGCAGGCAAGCCGCACCACATCAAGCTCACCACCATACAGAACCCCGAAGGCTTCAAGGCCGACGGTGCCGACATGGCTATCGTGCAGGTGGAGGTAGTGGACAAGCAGGGACGCCGCTGTCCGTTGGACAACCGCACTATTCACTTCAACTACCAGGGCGAAGTGGAGTGGCTCGGCGGTCTCGCCACTCCTAACGAGGAGACAAAGAAGAAACTCGCTGCCTGCAAGAAGAACCTCGTCGTGGACAAGAACGAGACTGCCGAGCAGAAGGCTGCACGCAAGGCTGCCGACATCCTCGACTCCACCGACAGCGACAACACGTTCGACAACTACATAGGACAGATTGACCTCCCCGTGGAATGCGGCGTAAACCGCGTGTTGGTTCGCAGTACTACAACGCCTGGCGACATCAAGATTTTCGCCGGAGCCGACGGCATCAGCGGCGTGGCCAGCGTGGACCTGAAGACCGAAAAGGTGGATATCGAGAACTACCTGCCACAGCAGACTCTGAAGTGCGACCTGTCGCGCGGCGAGACACCTTCCACACCGTCGTACACCGACATCCGTGAGACGTTGGAGATAACCGGTGCAGTAGCTGGAAGCAACCAGGCAGACGTAAAGAACGCGTTCGACGACGACGAGACGACAGAATGGAAGAGCGACGGCAACCCCGACAACGCATGGATAACCTACCAGTTGGCCAAGAAGGAAGCAGTGGACGAGATTACCGTGAAGCTCACCGGATGGAGAGACAAGATGTATCCTCTCGCCATCTATGCCGGAAAGAAGAAGGTATGGGAGGGCTACACCTACGCTTGTCTCGGCTACGTGCACATCAATATCGACAAGCCCGTAAAGGCAAAGGAGTTGACCATCAAGATGGTTGGCGATGCCAAGAGCAAGACACAGCTTGGCGACACCAAGGAGTTGGCAGGTGGCAAGGCAAGCTCGCTCGACTTCATCGGTGTGAAGAAGGGCAAGCCAGTATTGAGAATAGTAGAGATAGATTTGCTGAAGAAGAAGTAATGCACTTATAGACAACAAAAAAAACGGCAGACGATTTTACTCGTCTGCCGCTTTTTTTATTGGCTGTCACTATCTCTCTCTTCATGTATTCTCTGACGGACGTTTACTTCTCCAGCGTAATCTTTCCTCCAGTGGGATAGACGTTGATTAAATATTTCCCTTCTTTCTCTTTTATTTCAAGAGGTTTGCTGGACTGGGTGGCACTCTTGGGTTTGAAGTATAAGACGAGGGTCAGGGGGTGGTTGAAGATTTATCAAATTGAACGAACTATTCTTTTAGGTGCTGCAAAAGTACTGCAAAACCGTGTTGATAAGCTATAAAAATGTGCAAAGTCTTTACTTATTGTACATTATCACTTCCCTGCACGGTACTTCGTAGGGCTTATGCCGAAGAAGGTCTTGAACATCTTGCTGAAGTAGTACTGGTCCTCGATGCCTACTTTGTAGCCCACTTCGGCCACGGTCAGTCGGTCGTCCTTCAGCAGTTCTGCCGCCTTGTTCATGCGGAGCGTGCGTATGTAGTCGTTAGGCGTGGTGCCGGTGATGCGCTTCATCTTCTTATAGAAGGTGGTGCGTCCGTAGCCCATGCTCTCGGCGAAGGAGTCGATGTTCAGCTGCGGGTCGGTGATGTGGTCGGCAAGCCACAGGTCCAGCAGCGTTTGGAACTTCTTGTCCTGTTCGTCCTTTATTATCTCCGGTGCCACTGCCTTGGTGCTGGTGGCCGGTTGCTGACCATACACCTGCTTGAGATGGTTGCGTTGCTCCAGCAGTTGGCAGCACGTAGCCACGAGTATGTTCATGTGGAACGGCTTCTCTATGTACGCGTCAGCTCCGGCGTCTATGCCCTTCAAGTGTTTGTCGTCGGCAGTGAGGGCGGTGAGCAGAATGACGGGCAGGTCGGAGAGCGTCAGCTCCTTGCGTATCTTTCGGAGCAACTGGTAGCCGTCCATGCGCGGCATCATCACGTCGCTTATTACCAATGCGGGTTTCTCTGCCTGCATCTTCTCCCATGCCTCCTGGCCGTCTCCAGCCCAGTCTATCTCGAAGTAGCGCTGCAGTTCCGTGCTGAGGAAGGCGCGCACGTCGTTATCGTCCTCTACGATGAGCACCTTGTAGTGGTTCAGCGGAGTAGGCGGCATCTCGTGGTACTCCATAGCCATCGATGTGCGTGGCTTGTCGTTCTCTTCAATGGCGATGGCGTTGTCTTCCGCCATGAAGTCCGTTGGGGCATAGATGTCCTTGTCCGTGGGCAGCAGAACGCGAAAAATGCTTCCTTGCGGCTTGTTGTCCTGGTATGTTATCTCGCCGTGGTGTACGCGCACCAGTTCGGCAGTTAGGTGCAGTCCGATGCCTATGCTGTCGTGCGAGTAGCTGCTGCGGTTGAAGCGTTGGAAGAGCAGTCCTTGCTTCTCCTTCTCCACTCCCACGCCCGTGTCCTCCACGGAGATGAGCAGGCGGTTGTCGGCGTTGAGCGAGACGCGCAGTGCCACATCGCCGTTGCTTGGCGTGTACTTTAGGGCGTTCGACAGGAGGTTGTAGGTTATCTTGTCCAGATAGTTGCGGTCCACGTACATATCGTAGCTCTTGTCGAAGGGTAGGAAGATGAGGTTGATGTGCTTGCTCTCCGCCATACTGTTGAAGTTGAGGAAGATGTCGTGAAGGAAGGCTACGACGTCTGTCTTCTCCAGTGCCAGTTGCAGCTTATCGTTCTGCATCTTGCGGAACTCCAAGAGCTGGTTGATGAGTCGCATCATGCGCTCCACGCTCTTCGCCATAGACGACAGCGGTTGCTTCATCTCGCCCGGTACTTTGTCTACTGTCTTCATACGCTCCATCTCACCCTGTATGATGGTGAGCGGCGT
This sequence comes from Oscillospiraceae bacterium, assembly GCA_963588475.1. Lineage (GTDB taxonomy): Bacteria > Bacteroidota > Bacteroidia > Bacteroidales > Bacteroidaceae > Prevotella. Next base: position 15,845 of record CAVAHD010000008.1, read on the forward strand.
GCGGAACTCGTGCGATATGTTGGTGAAGAAGCGCAGCTTGTACTCTGTCAACTCGTTCTCTACCTTCACCTTGTTGCGCAGGGCGTTGATGCGGCGGAAGTTGACGTACACGTAGTATACGATGACTGCTGCCAGTGCTATATATAGTAGGTATGCCCACCATGTGGCGTAGAACGGCGGCCGCACCTCTATCTTTAGCGTCACCTCCTGTGGCGACCACACCCCGTTGGCGTTGCAAGAGCGCACGTGGAGCGTGTAGTGGCCTACGGGCAGGTTGCGGTACTGCGCGAAGTTGATGCGCGAGAGGTTGCTCCACCCCTTGTCGTAGCCCTCCATGTAGTATGTGAACATACTGCCGTTCTTCTTGGCGTAGAAGAAGTTGGAGAAGTAGAACGTCAGCGAATTGAGGTTATGCGATATGGAGAACTCCTTCGCCTGTGTCAGCGTGTTGTCCAGCTGTACCTCTCCCTCTTCCAGTTCGCTGATGGAGATGCCGTTTGCCACGATACGCGTGACGGACAGTGGGAAGACGGGCAGCGTCTCCCGGATGGTGAGAGGGTTGAACGTTAGTATGCCATGGTGTGTAGCAAAGGCGAGATTGCCGTTGTCCAGTACTACGGCGTTGTTCTCAGTGCAGGCGTTCTCCAGCGAGTTCGTTCCGAAGTAGAAGTTGTTGAACGTGCCTTTGCGGAAGCGCGAGATGCCGTTGTCTGTGCCAAACCACATGTCGCCCGTCTTGCGGTGCTCCACGATGCTTTGCACGTTATTGTCGGCCAGTCCGTCGCGTGTGGTGTACCTTACGGTGTCCTTACCATCAATCATCATTACACCGTTGCCTATGCTGCCTATCCATATCCGGCCTTTGCTGTCGGCGTATACGCTGTGTATCTCGTCGTTAACAGTGTCGTTTGTTGAGACGTGTATCACTTCGTACGCCTTGCGGTTGCGCAGTAGCTCATCCGGGTTGAACTTTATAGCTCCTTGGCTGGTACACATCCAGATGTTGCCCTGGTGGTCCATCTCCATGTTTCGCACTTGCAGGAACTTGCTGCTCAGCACATGTACGAATTTGCCGTTGACGTATGCGTCCAGTCCAGCATCGAAGACAGTTGCCCACAGGCGTCCTTTCCTGTCGAAGAGTATGTCGCTGAGCTTTCCGTTGCTCAGTGATGCTGGGCTGTCGGAGTGGCTGTAGTTCTTACCGTCGTCTACGCAGTATATGCCTGTCTTGCGAGTGCCCACGTACAGTTTGCCGTTGGCATCGTGTGCCACGGCGGTAATGTCGTCCTGGTAGTCTTTGAACGGGTGCCTATCGTTCAGTGAGCCGTCTGCCACGGCGGTCATGTTCTGCAGATTGCTTATGTACAGCTGCTTGCCGAGGCGTTTGAGCAGGCGTACGTCGTTGATGTGGTCTATACCGTTGTTTCCCTGAGTGGAGTGGATGTACTTAGCCTTCGACTTGGCGAAGTTGATTACCTGCACGCCCATATTCTCCATCGACACCCAGATGTTGCCTGCCTTGTCTTCGTAGGCAGACATGATGTAAGGGGAGGGTAGGAGGTCGGCGTACGACTCCAACTGTTCCGTCTTTGGGTTGTAGGCGAAGAGTCCATTGCCGTATGTCGTTATCCACAATTTGCCGTCCGCTGCTGCGTGGAACTGGTAGCGCGGTTCGGTGTTCAGCTGCACCAGATGTTGGTTGTATATCCCCCCGAAGTGGTATGTCTTCTTGTCGGTCAGCCAGTAGACATCGCAGCCGTCGTAAGACAGTATGACGGCGTTGCCTCGGTTGTCAAGAACGATGTGTGGCTGCTTGGGGTTGTACTTTGACCGCACCAGCTGGTGCGACTTCAAGTTGTATTCGTAGATGCCGTCGTTGGTGTTCATCAGGATGCTGCCGCCGTGGTAGTGTGCCCCAGTGACACGGCGCACGTTGCGGCTGGTGAAGGTAGACAGTATGACGGTCGGCTTGCCGTTTGCCATAGCGTACATCGTGCCGTCCGCTGCTACCATGTATTCCTTTCCACCGGCTGCAAAATAGTTCACCACGTCCTTGGTAGGCAGCGTCAAGCGTGTTGAAGTAAACGACGTCCCGTCCCAGCGTATGCGTTTTGCACCGCCGTCGTTCCATACTATCATCTCTCTGTCCGAGAGGAAGGAGTAGCCACGTATGGGCTGGTTGTAGCTGCCGTCGCCAGTGAAGTCAACGAAGGTGTTGCGCTCCACGTCGTAGCAGCTGTACAGCTGTCCGCGCAGTCTTATCCAGAGGAAGCGGTTGTTCCACAGTCGGAGTGTCTGAATGCGGAAGTCCTGCAGCAGTTTGCGGTTGCCGGTAGTGGACGGCTTGAATACTTCCGTCTCGTAACCGTCGTAGCGTGTCAGTCCTGCCGTCGTGGCAAACCACATATAGCCGTACTTGTCTTGCAGTATGGTACGCACGTAGTTGGTGGGCAAAGCATTGTCCACTGAAAGATGGTAGGTGCTTTGTGCCGACGATGCGGTCGGAAGTGTGAGCAGACTACATATTAATAATATAGTAGATAATAGTCTTTTTATGGTGCTTGTTGGTATCATGCCAGGTTAGTAATGGGTTTTGCAATTGTAGTGCAAAGATACTACTTTTGTATGGGAAACAGCGTGTGAAAGTGCATAAATGTGCATTATACAGCCTCTGAGTACATTTTTTTCCATTACTCCGTACGAAAATCAATTAGTAAAATGTATGCATTTCGTAACTTTGCAACCAGAAACTACAACCACTACTACAATGAAAGCTAATCTAAAGAAAACATTTCTGCTGACTGCAGCCATCTGCTTTTCGGCAATCAGCAACGCTCAGGTCGACGTAGACATGAGTAAGGTATTCAACGTTACAGACACTCCCGTGGAGATTAACGATGCAGTAGGCAAGGTAGCCGGCGGCGTTGTCTTCGTAGGCGACACACGTCCTGCGGACAAGATACAGGACGGGAAATATAAAGGTATGCGTGCGGTGAAGATGCGTCGCACATACACCGTTGACGGTGCCGCCCGCCAGTTCGACAATGCCTTGTCCTTCAAGCGTGCGCCACAGGGTGCCACTAAGGACCACGCCGTGGATGTCACCCGCGTTCCACGCTCCTGCATGATGCAGGTGAAGCCAACCAGCGACGGTACGTTCACCTTTGAAGTGTTCACAAGCAAGGAGCAGGCTAAGCTGTACGTCGGCGTGCTGAACGGTGCCACATGGAAGAGCCTCGGCGAACTGACCTACAAGAACGAAGGCAAGAAGGGCACTAAGGCTGAGCCGCTGACACCGCTCATGCTGGACTACAAATACCAGTCGGGCGACGAAGTGTGGATATACAGCGACGGCACGGCCCACCTGCTCGGTATGCAGTTCAGCGGCAACTTTGACACTGCCTTCCAGGGCACTGACACCGCAGCGGCTTATAAGAAGGTAGCACGCGCAAACAAGTAAACAACCAAATCCTAATAACAATTTAAAGAAAAACGACAATGAAAAAAGTATTTCTTTTCGCAAGTGTAGCAGCCATGGCAATGACCAGCTGCTCCAACGACATCGACTTCGGAGGCAGCAGCGAAGGCGGCAAGCTCCAGGTATCAGCAGACATTGACGAGGTACGCACCAGAGCATCCGGCACTTCTTGGGATGCCAACGACGCCATCGGTGTGTCGGAGGAAGGCAGTAGCACCTACACCAACGTGAAGTTCGTCACCACCGATGGCGACGGCAAGTTCACCAGTGAAGAGTCCTTCTACCTCCTCGGTGACGAGAGCCACACCATTAAGGCGTACTATCCTTACAGCGAGGATGTTGAGTCAGGCAGCATTACCTTCACCGAGCCGACAGACTTTATGTACGGCACTGCAACGGCAACACGCCAGAGCCCAGAGGCGAAGCTGACATTTACGCACCAGATGTCGCAGGTGTCATTCACGCTTTCTGACCCTGCCGCAACAAAGGCGGACGCTACATCTTCTGAAGCCGTAGTCACATTGCACAACATCGTGAAGGGCGGTACCTTTGATACCACGACAGGTACTGTTACTCCAGGCGGCACAACTGAAGACTACCAGATTACCACAACCATGGGCAGCAAGGCAAGTTTCATCCTTCCTCCTCAAACGTTCACCGGTAACGGGATGTCGGTTTCTGTTCAATATAACGGTAAGACCTACAGCGCTACTATCTCTCTTGACAAGTCTACTCAGGGCACCAATACACAGTACACCCTCGCTGTATCTAAGGATGCAGAGTCTACAAGCCTTGTCGTTTCATCTGAGACCATTACCGACTGGACTTCAGACGACAAAGGCAATGTTAACATGACAGAGAAGGAAGTGTCTAACATCCTCGAAATCGGTGACTTCCTCCTCAGCGACGGTTCTGTCGTAGACAAGGACTATGACCTGAATAAGCTCACCACTGACAAGACGGTCGTTGGCGTAGTGTACTACGTAGGTAATGCGCAGCCTTCTGTGCTGTATAGCGGTACTTACACTGAAGCACAGGATATTCTGAAGGCAGAGGCTCCTAACGCTACCAATGGTCTGGCTATCGCTATCAAGAATGGTAATGACGGTGCTGTAGCAAGAATGTTTAGCAGTGCAAAATTTGACTACTCTAACTCATGGTACAGTGTGGAGAACAATTCAGAGGCCTCTTCATATATAGGAACGACTCTCTCTATTACATCTCCTGGGGACCAGTTCTTGGGTTACAACAATACTGCTGTAATCGAGAAAGTTGGAGAGTCTTATAACTCAACGGCTACTGGTTCAGAAGAGTTCACTGAAATACTGAGCAGTTTCCGTGATGCAAATACTGTTTCAGGAGATGTATCTAAGTGGTACCTTCCTTCATACGCAGAGCTGAAGCAGATACAGGATAACTATTCTACAATTTCCGCAAGTGTCACAAAGGCTGGAGGCACCTTGGAGCAGTTTAGTGATTTCACAACCAATACAACTGAAAAGTTCTACTGGTCAAGTGACCTCAGAGGTGGTCCGAATGCTTGGATTTCTCCATTGGCAGAAACTACTGACCAGAACCTTTACATAGGCCGCAACAGCAACAACTACAAAGGCTACTTCCGTTTCGCCATAGCATTCTAAACTCCACAACACATTATAGTAAAGCCCAGGTATATTGAATGCCTGGGCTTTACATCCCCTAAACAACCAACCTGAACAGTTTTATTATGAAGTCCTTATTCCTTTCCTTCGCCATGACGCTTGCCGCCCTGTCGCTGCAAGCCAAAGATTATTATATCTCTCCATCGGGCAACGACAAAAACAACGGTGAAAGCTCTGCCAAGCCCTTTGCATCCCTCGCCAAGGCGCAGTCGCTCGTAGCACCCGGCGACACCGTTTTCATTCTGCCCGGCACATATAAGGTGAAGGAAAGCGAGATGATGGCTCCCACATACCAGAAGATATACGCCGTGGCGTTCCTGCTCGACAAGAGCGGCACCGCCCAGAAGCGCATCAGCTACATCGGAAAGACAGACGCCGTAGGCCGACGCCCCGTCTTCGACTTCTCCGACGTAAAGCCCAACGCACGCATCACCGGCTTCCTACTTAGAGGAAGCTACCTGCACATCAAGAATATCGAGACCGTCGGTATGCAGGTGACTCAGCCCTCGCACACCCAGAGCGAGAACTTCCGCATCTTCAACTCCTCGTACAACACGCTGGAGAACATCGCGGCACACGACGGCATGGGCATCGGCTTCTACCTTATAAAGAAGTGCGCCCACAACTACTTCATCAACTGCGACGCCTACAACAACTTCGATACCGTCTCCGAGAACGGCAAGGGCGGCAACAGCGACGGCTTCGGCTGCCATCCCGGCACCCTCGACAGCGAGGAGAACGTCTTCATCGGTTGCCGTGCATGGTACAACAGCGACGACGGCTACGACCTCATCAACGCCCAGGCTCCAGTGAAGTTCCTCTACTGCTTTGCCTATAAGAACGGCCTTGCCGTCGTGGACGGACAGGACAAGAAGATAGCCGACGGCAACGGATTCAAGTGCGGAGGCTACGGCATGGGCAAGAAGGAAGCCCGCAACAAGTTCGTCGCAGCCCCCATGCATCTCGCACAGAACTGCATCTCGGCCAACAACCGCGCAGGTGGCTTCTACGCCAACCACCACTTGGGCGGACTCCACTTCGACCATTGCACCGCCTACCATAACGGCGGCGGCAACTACATCATGACCAACCGCAAGGACGGCACGGCAGAAGGCAGTGTCAACGTCAACGGTTACGGTCACATCATAGAGCACTGCCTCTCCTACGGCTCAGACGCCATAAAGAGCGACAAGCACCTCACGTGGGTGGACGGCGACGCGAAGGACTGCACCATCACCGCCAACACCTTCACTTGGAATGCCACCACGAAGAAGTGGGACAATGATAAGTCCCTCACTCGCAAGAGCTTCAAGAGCCTCGACACCACGGAGCTGCTCCAGCCACGCGACGCTGACGGCATGCTCCCCACGTTCCAGTTTATGCAACAGACTACACCGACCGACTGCGGATACGACTTCTCCGCTTACCAGCGTACGGTGAACGAATATAGAAACAAATAACAAACTACAGAATATGCTGATGAAAAGAAAAACGTACCTCATCTGCGCAATGCTCGCAGCGGCGTTCACGCTGTCGTCGTGCGGCGATGACAATGACGATGCCAACACCACGCAAACTGTCACGTACAACATAGAATATATGTTGGACGACGAGACGAAGCTCTTTGCACTGGAGAAAGCCTCTGGTGAGGCTTGGATTACGTACGATCCAAGCAATCCACTGCATATCAACTCCAGCAATGCCGCCAAGATTTCCACCTACACCGGTGCCCTCGTGATACCCGATACCATCGAGGCGAAGAACGGCAACAAATACTGCATAACAGGTGTTGACGAGATGGCTTTCGCCAACAACAACGAGTTGACCTCCCTCGTCCTGCCCGACAGCGTGAAGAGTTTCGGCGACGGGGCTTTCTGCAACTGCGTAGCCCTCACCACGGTCAACGTGCCCGAAGGCATAGTCACCATCCCAAAGGCATGCTTCGGACAGTGCAAGAAGATAAAGGAGTTGACCCTGCCCTCCACCGTCACCAGTATCGGTCGCCTGGCGTTCTACAACTGCAGCAGTCTGAAGAAGTTGCACGTCAAAGCTACCACACCGCCAGCAGTGGACGAGGCAGCTTTCGATGCTAACCTTGCCAAGAATGTGACGCTCTACGTCCCAGCAGGTAGCAAGGCCCTCTACGAAGAGCACGAGATATGGAAGCAAAGCAAGGCTATAACTGAAGAATAGAGACACAACGTATGAAGAACATATTACTATCGTTAGCATTAGCCAGTGCCACCATCAGCGCGGCGGCACAGGGCACGCATACAATACAGGGTACCGTCACGGACGAAAACGGTGAACCGCTCATCGGCGCTGCCGTAAAGGTAGGTAAGACGGGTGTCATCACCGACATCGACGGCAAGTACTCCATACAGGTACCAGCCTCCACGGCCACCGTGGAATACTCCTATGTCGGCATGAAGACGGAGGTGCGCAAGGTGAAGTCTGACAAGATGGATGTGGTGCTCAAGAGCGACGCCAAAGTGATGGACGAATTGGTGGTCATCGGTTACGGCTCCGTGAAGAAGGGTGACATCACCAATGCCGTGGCAAAGGTGAAGGGTGACCAGCTCAAGGACCGCCCCGTCAGCAACGTGGCCAGTGCGCTGCAAGGCGAACTGGCCGGTGTTGAGGTGCGTACCACAAGTGGTGCGCCGGGCAGCGGCGTGCAGATTAACGTGCGCGGTGCCACCTCCATCAACGAGAGCGGCAACTCCAATCCGCTCATCGTCGTGGACGGCGTGCCGATGGACGAAGACTTCGACCTCGTAAACCTCAACGCGCAGGACATCGAGAGCATCGAGGTGCTCAAGGACGCTTCCTCAAGTGCCATCTACGGTAGCCGTGGTGCCAACGGTGTCATCATCATCACCTCAAAGAAGGGTAACGACGACGGCAAGATACGCGTAAACTTCAGTGCCGACTTCTCCCTCAGCACTCCCGAGAGATATCTGGACATCATGACACCGGAGGAGTGGATAGCCTGGAGAAAGAAAGCCAACAATGTACGCTATGTCAACCAATACGGCGCAAAAGGTGCAAAGGAGACTGACTCATACGCCGAGCGACTCGCCATCATAGGTTCAAATAGTACCAACTACATGAACGACCCACGTTGGGACATGCCAAACTACGGCGGTCTGGCACTCATCGACTGGCAGAAGGAAATATTCCAGACTTCCTTCGCCCAGAATTACAACGTCTCCCTGTCTGCCGGAAACAAGAAGAGCAACTACCGTGCCTCTCTTGGCTATGTCAATCAGGACGGTATCGTTGTCAACACTGGTTTCCAGCGCATCAACCTAAAATTGAGTGCACAGACCACTATCAAGGACAAGCTGACGCTGGGCGTGGACATCGCTCCGCAGTACACCGTCACCACCGGCGGCAACGTGGACGGCAAGGACAACGTGGCACAGCAGGCACTCACCCTTGCCCCAGTGGCTGAGGCTGACGCTGGGGTGTACACAGGTGCACAGCCATACAACCGTTATCTCTGGGCGAGCAGCACCACAAGCCCTATTGCCTATATGGACTATCTGAGCTACCGCGACGAGAAGGTGCGCATCAACACGTCGGCCTTCGCACGCTACCAGATACTGCCCGAACTGACGGCAGAGGTGCTGGGAAGCTGGCTCTTCTCCAATTCAGCGCGCAACCGCTTCATACCAAGCTCACTGAACAGATACTGGGCTTCCTACCCCGAAGGCTACTACAGCAGCAGCCAGTGGAAGGGTAGCCGCAGCCACAAATACCTACTGCAGGCAACGGCAACGTACAACAAGGACTTCGGCAAGCACCACCTCAACGTGGTGGGCGGCTGGTCGTTGGAGTCTACCACAGACGGTAGCACATATACCATCGAAGCGTCGCAGTTCCCTAACAACTCCCTCAACGGTGGCTTCTCCGACATGACCACAGTGACGCTGAAAGACGTAGAGGCAGTCTACTCCACCGAAGACCGACTGATATCATACTTCTGCCGTGCAGAATACGGCTACGACAGCCGCTACCTCTTCAATGCCAGTCTGCGTCGCGACGGCAGCAGCCGCTTCGGTGCAAACAAGAAGTGGGGCACCTTCCCTGCTGTCTCTGGCGCGTGGAGAGCCAGCAACGAGAAGTTCTGGAATCCCAACTGGGCGGTCAACCAGGCCAAGCTGCGCGTCAGCTTCGGTGTGAACGGCTCCAACTCAATACCGGTAAACTCCGCCTACGGTCTGCTGGGCAACAGCAACTACAGCCAGGACGGCTCGCTGATAACGGGCTTCGTGCCGACAAGCACTGCCAACGATGACCTCGGATGGCAGAAGACAGACTCGTGGAACTTCGGTGTGGACCTCGGTTTCTTCGACAATCGCATCTCCCTCGCCCTGGACTACTACGTAAAGAACATCCGCGACATGCTCTACCAGATAACACTCCCTGCCGACATGGGATACACCAAGGGCTATACTAACGTGGGTAATATCCGCAACCAGGGTATCGAGCTGGAGCTGAAGACGGAGAACCTCACCGGCAAACTGCGCTGGACTACCAACTTCCAGTTCTCGTGGAACAAGAACGAAGTCATTGACCTCGGCTCCAATTCCACCATCTTTACTGGTTATGACAACTCCACCCAGGTGATACAGGTGGGACACGCTGCCGGAGAGTACTACCTCTACTATGCCGAGGGCGTGTACGAGACGGCAGAAGACCTGAAGCGCTATCCCACGCAGACCGGTTCCGTAGTAGGCTCCGTACGCTACCGCGACGTGAGCGGTCCTAACGGCGTGCCCGACGGCAAGATAACGGAGGACGATCGCGTATATATGGGACACCCGCAGCCGTCGTGTACCTACGGTCTTACCAACACGTTCAAGTACAAGAACTGGACGGCTTCCTTCCTCATCACTGCGCAGACGGGCGGCAAGATATACGGTGCTCTCGGCCGTGCCTTCGACCGCCAGGGCATGGGTACGTCGGTCAACGTCTTGAGCAAGTGGAGCAATATGTGGTTCTCCGAGTCTGACCCCGGCGACGGACACACCCCGTGCGCATGGGTTTCCGGTATCAACGAGGAGTACGACAGCCGCTGGCTCTACAGCAGCGACTTCATCAAGTTGAAGAACATCACCGTCTCCTACAACTGGCGTATGCCGAAGAAGTCATTCGTTGATGCCATTCGCTTGAGTGCCAGCGTCGAGAACGTATTCATGATAGACGGCTACGATGGAGGATACTCCCCAGAGAGCAACAATTCCTCGAGCCGCATCTCCAGCTACGACTACGGTGCTTACCCGATGGCACGTACGTTCAACTTTGGTGTAAACATGCAATTCTAAACCCTCTTAGCAAGCAATTATGAAACTCTTACATTATATTATAATAGGTGTGGCAACGCTGGGGCTTTCGGCTTGTAACGACTACCTCACCGTAACGCCAAAGAACACGCAGACCACCGACAACTTCTACCAGACGGAGGCACAGATAGATCAGGCACTCACTGGACTCTACGGCACCCTGAAGCCCATACCGAAGTACCTCTTCGCCATGAGCGAGATACGCTCGGACAACACGTGGGTGCTCACTGACAGCAAGCAGAATGACTACGCCGACATTGCCACCTTCAACGCCAACGGCGTGCTGACGGCCAGTACGGTGTCGAGCTGCTGGAGCGACTACTTCAAGATTGTCTCAGCTGCCAACACGTTGCTGGACAAGATGGACGAGCTCTCCTTCGACGATATAGAGGTAAAGAAGCAGTACAAGGCTGAGGCTCGCTGCATACGTGCTCTGGCATACTTCGACCTCGTAAGGTTCTTCGGCAGAGTGCCGGCACCTACACATATCCTCACCACCAGCGAGTCGTTCGAACTCGGACAGAGCGAGGCGGTGGACGTCTACAACAACGTCATCGTACCCGACCTGCAGTATGCCGTGGAGAATCTGGCAGAGACAGCCGCAGACTATCAGGGCAAGACGCACAGCGAACGACTGACGAAGACGGCAGCCAAAGGCTTCCTCGGCAAGGTGTACATGACGATGGCGGGGTTCCCGCTTAATGACACCGCCAAGAAGGAAGAGGCGCAGAAGCTGTTCAAGGAAGTGATGGACTATGCCGACCAGAATGGCAAATACTGGATGGCTGACATGGACACATGGAACAAATGCTGGATACACGAAAACGACAACAAGTACGCCATCTTCGAGATTCAGTACATCGCCGAGTCGGGGCAGGGCAACCCTATGGTTACCCTCACCGTGCCCAGCAACCCAGGCGCAGAGTGGTGTGGTAACAACCTCATGACTGGCACGCACGTCTACATAGAACGCGGTCTGCAGCGCCACTTCATCGAGAAGGATGCCAACGGCAACTACATAGATCAGCGTGTGGACGGAACGATGAACCTCAAGGAGACCGTCAACGAGGACGGTACCACAACGACGAGCGAGGGCAATACGTTCTACGTAAAGTACTTCGAGAGCAAGGTGAAGCGTGCAAAGCTGGGCTTCACAGACATGGATGCCAGCATCGTGGACCGCACCTACTGGCCGCAGAACTTCCAGCTCCTACGCATAGAGGATATCATGCTGCTCTATGCCGAGTGTATAGGCAACACCGCCGAGGGCCGCGAAGCCGTAAATAAGATACGTCGCCGCGCCGGACTGGCAGACCTGGATGCTACCATGTCTGAGGCAGAGTTCCAGAAGGCCGTGCAGGACGAGCGTCGCTACGAACTGGCCGAAGAGGGCGTAAGATGGTTCGACCTCGTGCGTCGCAACGAGTACGTCGCCACCATAAAACAGATGTTCAACGACGACGATGACTCCGGAAACGGCACATACCGCCAGTATGCCTCTCGAGTAAACGCCGACATGTATCTCTATCCAATCCCACAAAGTCAGATAGAGGTCCGCGACGGACTATACACGCAGAATAAAGGCTACTAACAGAACAACACCCTACCTGAAAGGGCAAAAGTCCATAGCCCAGGGCAACGCCCTGGGTATATCGGATCATCACCCGCCGCCCTGTAAGGTAGGGTGTTCAAAATTGGCTTTTCAGCCGAGACTAAAAATGTGGCATAAAAAGGAGCAAACCAGTTGGCATCTAAAACTTGATTTAATAGAAGAAATCTTTTGGAGGAATACGAACCTTATTGTGCAGTTTGACGGCTATAAGCTGATAAAGATGGATGAGGTGGGATAGACGTTGATTAGATATTTACCTTCTTTCTCCTTTATTTCAAGAGGTTTGCCGGACTGGGTGGCACTCTTGGGTTTGAAGTCTAAGACGAGGGTCAGGGGGTGGTTGAAGATTTCTTTGTTCAGCTTTACCTTTGGCTCTGTCTTGGACTGCTTTGCCATCTTTGGCTCAACGATGATGCAGTTTTTCTTTTTCTTGATTTTTAGCGTGGTGTTGTCGCGCTCCTGTTGGTATGCGGCTACGTCGTGGAAGGTGGCTATCCACAGTCTGTCCTGCTGCGAGAGGGCGTAGTCGAACATCTTCCACAGGCGCGTCTCGTCGCCGAAGCAGTCGTAACCGATACGTAGGCCATGGGTCATCGTTACTGCCCATTCTCCTTTTTCTATGATGCCCGTGAGGTACTGCTCAAACCACTCCTGCGTGCGCTTGCTGCCAAGACTTACTTGGAAGGTGCGGGTACCTACGCGGTTTTGGGAGCAATAGGCCACTGCCTCGTCGCTCTTTCTGTTGCCGGGGTAGAAATAGGTGCGTGGGAAAATGCCCGTGTGCTGATAGATGAGCGTGTCATTGTGCTGCACCTCATAGCGTAGCTCTTCGGGAGTCAGCTTACTCACGTTTTTGTGTGAGAATCCGTGACTAGTTATCTCCTGTCCGTCCTCAGCCATCTCCTTTGCCTGTTCCCAAGTGAATGGCTGCTTGTTGGGGTTCTTCGGAGGATTGTCCATCCATGCTCCGATAAGGCAGAACGTGCCTTTGATGCCCAGCTCTTTCATCTTGGGAAAGAGAAGGGTGTATTGCTCACGCAGGCCGTCGTCGAAGGTGAAGGAGAGGGCAGCCTGCTTGTTGTCGTAGTACTTGGCAATACGCACTTGTGCATTCGCCTCCATAGAAGAGACGAATGCACATATTATATATATAAGTAGGGTGTTTATTCTGTTCATGGTTGATGCGTTGGATAGAAAATGTTTACTCTTCTACAGAAACGTGCTTGGCCTTCTTGCCTGCCAGTTTCAAGTCAACAAGCTTATTGTACATCTTCTTGCCCAGCAGCTCGCCGCCGGCAGCATCGAAGTGCATGTTGTCCTGCTGCAGAGTGGCGTTGGGCACTTCAATGAGATAAACGTTCGGGTCTTCGGCCTGCAGCTTCTTCTGACCGTCCTCCACGCCCTGGCTCCATCCGCGGCTTTTGTGCGAGATGCCACCGAGGATTACGGGCAGCTTGGCGTATTTCTTGTCGCCGGTCTTCTCCACGAGGTGCTGGCGGATGTATGCCATTACCGCCTTCAGGTTCTCGTAGTACTTGCCGCTAGCGTGGCGGTCGCTCTCGCCCTGGTGCCAAAGCAGTGCCTTGATTTCGTAGTCGCCGTCCATCTTGGAGAGGCTGTTGTCGATGGCGAGGTCGATGTTCTCGCAGAGAGCTTTCAGCAGACTCTTGCCACCCTTGTCGGAGGCAGCGATGGTGTCGAGGTATTCTGGTGAGGCGCACCAGTACATCTTGTTTGTGCTCTTGCATTTGGTATCGATGGCGGTGCCGCCGAGCGACTCCTTGATGACGTAGAAGTCCTGCTGCAGTGACTGCTCCAACCAGTAGTATACGACGGCATCGTAAGTCCAGCGACCAGGCTTGTTCTTGTTTACAATGCGGGGCCAGAAGAGTTCAAACTTGCCGTCTGCGCTGTGCGAACCGCTGCTGTAGCTCCAGTAGCAGTGCTTGTATTTGTTTTCCTTGATGTAGTCGGGCAGGAGGTTGTTCATTATGCGTCCGTCCGTGTTGGACTGTCCTGCCGTGATGAATACGGGAATAGTTTTCTTTGCTGACGCTGTGATGCACGTCGTCAGGGTGATAAGTAATAGTAGTAAGACTTTTCTCATTTTAGTTATCTTGTTTTTGTTGGTTGTCATTTGAAGGTGCTGCAAAAGTACGGATAAAGGAGCATTTGGAAGCTATACAAATGTGCAAAGTCTGTTCTTATTGTACAGTATTCGCCAACAACGGACAAAAAACACTTTCGTAGATGCTTGTTTTTGAGTACTTTTGTGAGCAAGTATAACTTAAACTTAAGAACCTAAGAAAAATGAGACCTATTACACGACCTTTATTTTTGCTTTGTGCATTGTCGGCATTCCTGGGTGTCCAGCAGGCTGATGCCAGGGAGAAACTTAATATCAATTTATGCTGGAAGTACAAGTCCGGTGTAGTGGACAGGGCGCAGGATATACAGTTCAACGACAAGGATTGGCAAGTTGTCAATCTGCCGCACGATGTCTGCGTAGTCGGGCCTTTCATGAGGAAAGGAAATGGCGCAAGTTCTCGCAATGGCTTCCGTCCATTAGGACGTGGCTGGTATCGCAAGACGCTCAACTACGATGCAGCATGGCAAGGAAAGCGTGTGGTGTTGGAGTTTGAGGGTGTGTACCGTGATGCCAAGGTGTACGTCAACGGCAACCTGTGTGAGGGCAACAACCCCAACGGGTATCTCGACTTTGAGTTTGACATCACCGACAAGCTGAAGCAAGGAGAGAACGTGATTGCCGTCAGCTACGACAATACCTATGCGAAGAGCAGCAGATGGTACAACGGTGAGGGCATCAACCGCGACGTATGGCTTCACGTGCTTGACGATGTGCACGTGGCAAGGTACGGCACGTTTGTCTCCACTCCAAAGATTACCAATTCGCAGGCTAAGGTAAATATAAAGACAGAAGTAAAGAACGAACGCAACGACTCCGTGCTTTGTAGGTTGGTAACGGAGATTGTTGCTCCCGATGGCAAAACGGTGGCAACGGCTGAGGCTGTTGCGCCTTTTGCCAGTGGCGAGACTTACCGGTTCGACCAAGACATCACGGTCAAGAATCCGCAACTGTGGAACGTGGGCGACGGCAAGATGTACCGTGCCGTCAGCCATGTCTATGTGCAAAAGGAGAAGTATGACGGGCACGTAAGGAAGACTTTGGAATGGACTTCGCAAGGTGTGGAGAAGGACGAGTATGAGACTCCCTTCGGCATCCGCGAGATAGAGATGACTCCCGAACAAGGTCTTTTGGTCAACGGCAAGCGAGTATATATAAATGGTGTGTGTCTGCATACAGACCTCGGTCCTCTCGGTACTGCTTCTTTCGAGGAGGCTTGGAATCAGCGTCTGTCTGCCATTACAGGGAAGTTAGGGTGCAACGGTATCCGCCTTTCACACAATGCTTACCCGAAGTATGTGCTCGACTGGGCCGACAGCCATGGCATCCTTATCGTGGACGAGTTCTTCGACAAGTGGGACGAAAGTTACTATGGTAAAGGGGCCAAGTTCGGCAGCCTGCATCTGCGTGACGTAGATGTCCAGATGCGGCGCGACCGTAACCATCCGTCCGTTTTCATCTGGAGCGTGGGCAATGAGGTGTATCAGCAGATACAGGACGAGCGCACCCATAAAGACGGCATCAAGCAACTGAAGACTCTGCTGGATTTGGCTCACCAGATAGACCCGACACGCAAGGCTACCTGCAGCCAATACCCCAACCGCTATGGAAGTATCACCAAAAAGCGTAACCAAAAGAAGTTTGACGCGGCAGACCCACACCAGTTTGAGTTCTATACAGATGTGGTTTGCACCAACTATCTGGAGAAGTTTTGGGACGAAGACCATAAACGTTTCCCGCAACTGGTATTCATGGAGGGCGAGATGGCGGTAGGTGACTTGGGCTACGACTATTTCAATTTCGACCACTCCTATCCCGTAGGACAGTTCTATTGGGGAGGTACCGACTATATCGGTGAGTCCTTCGGTTGGCCGTCTAAAGGATGGGTTCGTGGACTCGTTAGCTTTACCAACCATCTGAAACCGCTTGGCTGGAGCGTGAAGAGTTTCTATAATACAGAGAAACCGATGGTGAAAATCATCACTCGTCCCGAGAAAGGACAGGGCAGTTTGGTATGGAACGACCTGAAGATGACTTGGATTGCGCTCGATGAACATTGGAACTATGCCGACGGCGACAAGCTGAAGGTGCAGGTGATGAGCAACTGCGACGAGACGGAGCTGTTCCTCAACGGCAAGAGCCTTGGCAAGAAGCAACTGCCTCCCAAGACACAGGCTCCTGAGCTTGTATGGGATGTGGCTTACCAGCAAGGTGAGCTAAAGGCCATTGGATATAACAAAGGTGTAAAGGTGAGCGAGGACGTGCTTGCCACGGCTGGCAAACCGGCGAAGATACTCGTCAATGTAAGCAAGAGCCAACTGAAGGGCGACGGCATGGACTTGGCTTATCTCGACTATACCGTAGTGGATGCCCAAGGCAATGTTTGTCCAGATGCCGTGAAGCTGGACTTTGAGGTGAAGGGTCAGGGCGTGAATGCCGGTGTAGCCAATGACGACATGATGAGTGACGAGCCATGGCAGGGCAATAGCCGTAGCACCTATCGCGGCAAATGCCAGTTGATAGTCCGCTCGGCGGCATGTGCATCCGGTAAAGAAGGCAAGCTCGTCGTAAAGGCAAAAGCCAAAGGTTTGAAAACACTGACAACAGTCATTCCCGTACAGAAATAGCAAGCGAAAAAGACCTGGTTCTTTCTCACGTATAGCCAAAAGGCTTCAAGACAGTTAGACTGTCTTGAAGCCTTTTTTTGTTTCTTTTATCATTCAGTTTGTGTGTCTTTGGTTTTTCGTACAATAAAGACTTGGTTAGGACAATTGTCACCTTATGTAATTATAAAAACTCCTAATTTTGCTTGCGAAAACAAAAAGCAGATGTAATCTAAACAATTTTTCAATGTACATAACAGAATAATAATAACTAAACTAAGACAATTATGAAAAGAAAGATGTTTTTCCCGCGCGTATTGGGAACATTGCTGACGGCATTGTTGGTCTTGACTGCTTGTCACGATGACAGCACGAATGTGATGGACTCTTCTGCCATGGTTAACCAGACGTTGGTGCCCACCACCTACAGCTTCATGTGGAACGGCAGTCTGAAGGAGCAGCGTACGGATGTCAGTGCAGTATTCCACGCAATAGACGGTAAGACAGACCAGATGCAGATGAGCATCTCCGGCATCATCCCCTCCGTAGAGGAAGACCAGACGCTGCAGGTGAGTGTTTCCCCTCAGACAGACGAGGTGCAGTATGCGGGCCAGTTCTCCGACCCTCGCTATGAGTTGGCTGTTGCAGGCAGTTGGTTCCCTTATACTAACGGCAACTACTTCAAACTGAAATGCACTTACAAAATTCTGAGTGGAGTAGTGTTTAACGAACCTTCAGAACTGGTTCTGCCGCAACGTACAGAGGAATATCCCAAAATATATATGACCTTTGATGAGAACGGAACCGTGATTGTGGACTATGCCTATATGCAGGACAAGGACTTGAAAGTTACCGAACTGATGACAGTCAACTATTGGTTCTCCAAGCAGAACGGCAAGGTGATACTAGACCTCACCGAGGCGCAGGCTTCTACGTTTAGCGAGAAGTGGCATATGGTGTCCGGCGACATCATCCTGGACCAGATTGTGAGGTACAAGGACTTCAGCCGCTATGCGCTCTATATCAATTTAACCGAAACTGAAACTAACAATTACCTTACATTATGATACGAAACAAGTTCATAAAGACATCAGCTCTGCCCACGGCACTTTTCTGCACGGCATTGCTGTTTGGCGTATCCCCTATATATAATAAGGTGTATGCAGCAGAGCCTACCACTCAGCAGGCAGGCAAGATAACCGGAACCGTCGTAGACCAAGTGGGCGAACCTGTCATAGGAGCTACTATTATCGTGGACGGCAAAAACGCCAGCCAGGGTGCCATCTCTGACATGGACGGACATTTCGCGGTGGCAGCAAAGCCGGGTCAGAAGCTCAGAGTGTCCTACTTGGGTTATGAGACAAAGGTGGTAGTGGCCAAGAGCGGCATGGTCGTAAAGATGGAGGAATCGTCCACCACTCTGAAGGACGTAGAGGTTGTGGCTTACGGCACACAGAAGAAGGTTACTGTGACGGGTGCCATTACCAGTATCAAGGGCGAGGAGCTCACTCGTACTCCCGTCAGTTCCGTCTCTCAGGTGTTGGCAGGTCAGCTGACGGGTGTCAGCTCAGTGCAGTACTCGGGTGAGCCGGGCAACGACGAGGCCACTCTCTACGTACGTGGTAAGGGAACTTGGGGCGACTGTTCTCCATTGATACAGGTGGACGGTGTGACGGTAGACGCCAGTTTCATGAACGACATCGACCCCGAGGAAATCGAGAGCGTTACCGTCCTGAAGGATGCTTCCGCCACGGCAGTGTTCGGTGTTGAGGGTGCCAACGGCGTAGTGTTGATTACCACCAAGCGAGGCGAGGAGGGCAAGGCAAAGATTACCGCTTCCGTCTCCGGTTCTATTCTTATGCCAAACCGCCCCGTAGAGCAGGCAAACTCCCTCGAGTACGTTCAGTACCACAACATGATGAGAACCTACGATGGCGTTTCCCCGGACTTCTCTGACGTTGTTGTCCAGAAGTTCGCCGACGGCAACGACCCTATCCGTTTCCCCAGCATGCGCTGGACAGACTACCTGATGAAGAAGAGCTCCATGCAGACCAAGGCCAATGTCAACATAAGCGGCGGTACGAAGAAAGTAAAGTACTTCATCTCTGCCGGTATGTACACGCAGGGAGGTCTGTTTAAGGAGTTCGCACAGGACTATGATGCAGGTTACAACTACAGTCGTTTCAACTATCGTTCCAACCTCGATATCAACGTTACGAATACAACCAAGATTTCTGTCAACATCTCCGGTAGCGTAGACAATGTGTCACGTCCGCTCATCGGCAGCACGGATGCCTTGATGAAGCAAATCTACTACTCTTCACCATTCTCCAGTGCAGGTGTTGTGGACGATAAGCTGATATTGACAGCCACCGACTACTCTGACCTCACTTTGCCTTTCACTGGCAGCAACCCTATGAGCTCTTGGTACGGTAAGGGATATTACAAGACAGGTGCTAACCGCATGGCGGTAGACTTGGCGTTGAACCAGAAGCTCGACTTCATAACCAAGGGACTGTCCTTCTCCATAAAGGGAGCCTACAACAGTAACTTCACCGTGACCAAGCAGGGCAGTGCTTCCATTCCTACCTATACGCCTGTTGTCCAGTATGATGAGTTAGGTAATATAATGATGGATGAGAGCAGTTATCCTGTGTTGAAATACAAACAGAGCGGAGCTTTCAGCCGTGCCAAAGTTTCTACTTCAGCAGGCAGGTCACGTAACTGGTACTTTGACGCCCGCCTCAGCTGGAACCGCAAGTTTGGTCTGCACTCCGTATCGGCACTCTTGCTTTACAACCAGAAGAAGACCTATTACCCCGGCGGCGACTACAACTTGATACCGAAAGGTACGCTGGGTATTGTAGGACGTATCACTTACGACTGGAACAACCGCTATATGGCTGAGTTCAACGTCGGACACAACGGCAGCGAAACCTTCGCCGAAAGCAACCGCTACGGCACCTTCCCTGCTTTCTCGGCAGGTTGGAACGTGAGCGAGGAGAAGTTCTTCGAGCCTCTGAAGAAGGTAGTTAACTACATGAAGATACGTGCTTCTTGGGGCTTGGTAGGTAACGGAAACATCGGCAGCAGCTATCGCTTTTACTATACGCCGGACCTCTACAGCATCAACGGCAACGGTCCATTCTTCGGTGTCAACTTGAACAGCCAGGTGAAGGCTTCCACCGAAGGACTCAAGCACAATGCGGAAGTGACATGGGAGAAGGCATTCAAGCAAGACTACGGCATTGACATGAACTTCCTCGACAGCCGCTTGAAGGCAAACTTCGACTACTACATGGAGCGTCGAACCGACATCTTCTGTCAGGACCAGACAGCACCGGTTGTCATCGGTTTCACAGTGCCATACGCCAACTTGGGCGAGACCAAGAGCTGGGGTTGGGAAGTGTCCCTAAAATGGAATGACAAGATAGGCAAGAACTTCCGCTACTGGGTAGGTGCAAACCTCTCTTACAACCAAAATGAAATCATCGAGAAGAAGGAGACACCTTACTCCAACGCTTACCGCATGTTGAAGGGCCACCGCATCGGTGCCGACAAGACTGCCGGATACAAGTTCTTCGGTTACCTAAGCGAGAATACCGCAGCAGACTACATCCGCAAGTACGGCACTACGCTGCCAACCCAGTTGATAAGCGACCTGCGCCAGGGCGACTGTACCTACGTAGACCTCAACGGTGACGGCAAGATTGACAGTGACGATGTCACCCTGGAGATGGGCTATACGGAAGACCCAGAGTACACTATCGGTATCAACTTCGGTTTCTCATGGAAGCGTCTGTCTTTCAACACCCAGTGGACTGGTGCATGGAACGTGAGCCGTGTGCTCGGCGGCGTGTTCCGCTATCCGTTCTATACCGCCAGCACCTTTGAGCAGGGCGGACTGCTGAAATACCAGGTGGAGAACTCTTGGACAGAGGAAAATCCAGACCCCAACGCCAAGTACCCGCGCGTGTCTCTTGACCACGGTAAGGTGAACAACTATCAGAATACAGACCTCTACTCTGTGGATGCCAAGTACCTGCGTCTGAAGACCCTGCAGATAAGCTACGACTGCCTGTTCCCATTCATCAAGAGACTGGGCGTAAGCAGCCTGCAGCTCTCCCTCAGCGGCTACAACCTCCTCACCTTCACACCGTTCATCTGGGGCGACCCGGAGACCCGTGTCGATGACTGTCCTTTTTACCCATTGCAGCGTACATACACGGCTACACTGAAGGTTGGATTCTAAACCATTAGCAACTCTATACGATTATGAAACGATATAAAATCAATAGCAAAATACTGTGTGGAGCCTTGATGCTTGCAACTCTGGCTTCGCCGATGGCGTTCACCTCCTGCACAGACTCCATCAAGTTTGGCGACTCATTCCTCGACAAGGCTCCCGGCGGTGATGTCAACGAGGACACCGTGTTTGCCAGTGCTGTATATACCAAGCAGTTCCTGAACGCCATCTACCGCAAACAATATTATGGTCTGACCGTAGGTACAGGTGTTGCCCATTGCAACAGCGGATGGACAGGCAAGTTTGAAGCCTTGACAGACTGCTATGCGCTCTATTATTCGTCGGCAGTGCCTTGGAAACTCTACTACACAGGCTCCAAGACTTCAGATGCGGAGAATATGATGGACTTCAATGCTGACTATGTGTGGGAGGCCGTGCGTGCATGCTATAAACTGCTGGAGCATGTTGACCAAGTGCCAGACCTCACAGAGTCCGAGAAAGCCAGCATGAAGGCGCAGGCCAAGTGTTTGATTGCAACCAGATATTTTGACCTCTTTCCCTTCTTCGGCGGTTTGCCGTTGGTGACCAATAGTTTCTCCGGAACCGACGACTCGTACGAGTTGCCAAGGGCCACAGCCGAAGAGACCGTAGAGTATATGGTGAAGTTGCTGGACGAGGCGATAGCCACGCCAGACGCCGACTTCCCTTGGGCCTACGACGAAGTAACGCTTCAGACGGAGGCTGGTCGCTGGACCAAGGCCGGTGCTATGGCACTCAAGGCGCGTATCCTGCAGTTTGCCGCCTCACCGCTTTTCAATGCTGACCAAGGCTACTACGGCGGAACATCCGAAGCAGAGCAGAAGCGTCTCGTTTGGTACGGCGAGTACAAGCCAGAGTACTGGACACGCTTCAAGGATGCTTGCAAGGCATTCATGGACAGGCTCGACTCTGAGGGCGGCTACTCACTGGTTGAGGCTGCGGGCACCAAGCCACAGGATTACCGTTTGGCATACCGCACCGCTTATTTCGATGAGGGAAGCTCCGAAATCATCCATTCTGTACACTACATCAACAAGCCGGGCTCCACGTACAACTGGTATACGTGGATTGGCAATGGCCGCTCGGTATACGCTGTTACCCAAGAGTATGTGGACATGTTTGGCTGGGCAGACGGCACGCCTTTCGACTGGGACGAAACAGAAAGTAAGGGCAAACTCAATGAGATGTTCCTGACGGGCGATTCCGTAAGTGGCAAGCAACTCCTTCAGAACGTACGTCTCACCCGAGACCCCCGACTTTACGAGAACGTCATCGTCAACAATGCGTTACCAACTCTCGACTGGACTACGGCAGCCATGACGGGTACGCCTTACGAACTCTGGGTAGGAGGCAGGACTGCAGGCCAGAATCAAGCTCAAGAGTCGGGGTCATTCGCTACTGGCTACAGGTGCTTGAAATACAGCTTCGACGAGTACAGCGGCCATGGTCTGCAGTGGGCTACTATCCGTCTGTCGGATGTCTACCTGATGTACGCCGAAGCCTTGATACAGACCAGCACGGGCGGCGACTTCTCCGATGCCATCTACTGGATAGACAAGGTAAGGGAGCGTGTAGGACTGAAGGGCTTGGTAGAGTGTAATCCAGATAAGGACCTGAAGCACGACAAAGAGCTACTGCTCAAGGCATTGCTGCAGGAGCGAGCCTGCGAACTCGGATTTGAGAACGCCCGCTACATGGACATGGTGAGATACAAGATGAAAAGCGACTTCGAGAAGCCCCTGCATGGTCTGCGCATACGCCGAATGGTGAAGAACCCCACGACGGGACAGTTTGAGGTTTGTGACTATCCATGGTATTCTGCCAGCAAAGGTCAGACTTTTACTTGTAGCGACGGCACGAAAGTGAAAATAGCCTATAAAGACGGCGTTCAGCAGCCGACGGTTTTCGAGTACGAGAGGTTCGAACTGTCTAAAGGCAAGCGCTACTGGTGGACGTATGGCTTTGACCCCAAATGGTATCTTACTCCATTCAAAAGTACGGAGATAAACAAGGGCTACGGCTTGGTACAGAACCCAGGGTGGTAAGCAAAGTGTAATATATAATTGACAATGGTATGAAACGAAATCATATATGGGTGGCTATGGCGTTGGCAAGCATGGGCTTGCCCACCGTGGCTCAGAATAAAATAGAAGACGAGACCATCGATGTCGGTGCCAACAAGACTTTCTCCCTAAGTGAGTCCACCGCCTCGGTCTCTGTCATAGAGAACAAGGACGTGGACAAGCGTTCTGCAAAGAACATCCGCAACAGCATCATCGGTCAGGGCCTGGGTCTCATCTCCGAGATGAGCGGCAACAGATACGCCGACCAGCAGGCCTCGCTCACGGTGCGCGGACTCCACAGCCTCTCCGGCAGCAGCGCCCTCGTACTGGTGGACGGCATAGAGCGCAGCATGAACGACATCAGTGCCGACGAGGTGGAGAGCGTCAGCATCCTCAAGGATGCCGCTGCCGTGGCACTGTACGGATATAAAGGTGCCAACGGTGCAATCCTCGTTACCACCAAACGAGGCAAGATAGGGAAGGGGAGCATCAAGGTTACCTACGAGCACCTGTTCAACAATCTCGTAAGCACCCCGTCGTTTGTGGATGCCGGCACGTACGCCGATGCCATCAACGAGGCTTACCGCAATGACGGCATAGAGACCCCACGCTACACAGCCGATGAGGTGAACGCGTTCAAGAACGGTACTATGCCAAATCTCTACGCCAACGTCAACTGGCTGAAGGAAGTGTTCCGCAACCACGGCTCAACCAACAAGTACGGCGTAGAGTTCCAGGGAGGCGCAGGCAGAATGCGCTACTATACCGCCCTTAACCTGCTCTCCGACAAGGGCTTCATCAATAACCCCAACATGACCGAGGGCTACAGCACTCAGGACAAGTACGTGAAGGGCAACCTGCGCATCAACCTCGACCTCGACCTTACAAAGAGCACACTGTTGAAGGTAAACCTCTTCGGCTCGTTGAGCGAGCAGAGTGCACCCGGTGACAACACCGACCTTTGGGAGCTTATCTATACCGTACCGTCAGCAGCCTTCCCCATCAAGGCCTCCAACGGACTGTGGGGCGGCAGCGAGACTTGGGCAGGCACAAAGAACCCCGTGGCACAGGCTACGGGAGCCTCTTACTATAAGTTCCACACTCGCGACCTCTACGCGGACATGACGCTCACCCAGCAGCTCGACAAGGTGCTGCAGGGACTTTCCGCCACAGTGCGTATCGGTTACGATGCACAGAGCACTCTGTACGAGAACTATAGCCAGTCCTACCAGTACAATGTCACTACCATTCCGCAGGAGGCATGGCAGAACGGCGAACTGGACATGAGCCTCGTCACCGACAAGACTTACGGTTCGCCGGGCAAGATGGGCACAACTGCTGCCACCAAGAGCTTTGGACGCCGATTCCACTTTGACGGCGGATTCAACTACCAGCGCAGCTTTGGCAAGAACGACGTCTACACGCAGTTGAAGTGGGACTACGAGTTCAACGATGCGTTGGCCACCAACTCCACTATCAACCGCCAGAACGTATCGTGGTTTACACACTACGGTTACGACAAACGCTACTACGCCGACTTCTCTCTCGTAGCCTCCGGCTCCAACAAGCTGGCCCCCGGCCACAAGTGGGCTGTTTCACCAACCCTCTCTGCAGCATGGGTCATCTCCAATGAGAAGTTCATGAAGAACGTCAGCTGGGTCAACTTCCTCAAGCTCCGTGCTTCGGCAGGTATCGTAAATACGGACATGTTGCCTAACGAGGAGAACAGCAGCCCGGCCTGGACCTACTACCTGCAGGGATATTCCGACTCAGGTCCGTCCTACATCTTCGGCAGCAACTACGAGTCTTCGGCCGGCAGAAGCATAGGTGCTTTGGCTTCCACCAACATCAAGCACGAGAAGGCATATATGTATAATGTAGGCTTGGAGGCCCGCCTCTTTGAGGGACTGAACCTCACGTTGGAGGCATTCAAGAACCATCGCACCGACATCTGGGTGTCCGGTTCCGGCGCATACTCCAACCTCGTAGCCTTCGGCGCACCTTACATCAATGCTGGTGTGGTAGACCAACAAGGTTTCGAGATAGGTATCGACTACACGAAGACCCTTGCCGGCATCACCTTCAACGTTGGTGCAAACTACCTCTACTCTGAGAACAAAATCAAGGAGATGGCAGAAGAGCCGCGCGCATACGCCAACCTCGTGAAGACCGGCAACCAGCTCAACCAACTCTACGGTCTTAAGGCTATCGGCTTCTTCAAGGACGAGGCAGACATCGCCAATTCGCCCGAGCAGACTTTCTCCACTGTTGTGCCGGGCGACGTGAAGTATGAGGACGTTAACCAGGACGGAAAGATTGACGCCAACGACGTGGTGGCCATCGGACACTCCACAACGCCGGGCATCTACTACCAGTTCCATCTCGGTGCAGAGTGGAAGGGTCTTGGCTTCAACATGATGTTCCAAGGCACGGGCAAGTACTCCGGCATGCTGAATACCAAGGGCATGTACTGGCCGCTCATAGGCAACACCAACATCTCGCAGTACTACTACGACAACCGTTGGACACCGGAGACAGCCGAGACAGCACTCTACCCACGACTCAGCTCCACCAGCAACGACAACAACTACCAGAACTCTACCCTCTGGCTTGTTGACCGCTCATACCTGAAACTCCGCAACATAGAGCTGTACTACAAGTTGCCTGAGTCAGTCTTCAATGCAGTGAAGTTCGTGCACGGAGCAACGGTCTACGTACGTGGAATCGACCTCTGCTGCTGGGACAACATGCCCGATGGCTATGCCGAGAGCTACGGTCAGAAGCAGCCGCTTACACGCAGCGTCGTGGCTGGTGTGAAGCTCACGTTCTAACCGAGAAGAGAGTGAAGGATTCATTTGTTTAAGTTAATAACGAACATAATATGAAACGATTACTTAATATATTACCTGCCGTTGCCGTTGGCTTGCTCGCCCTATCGTCCTGTTCCGAGCAGATGGACTACAACGAGTACTACATCTACGATCGTGACTATATGACCCAGGAGTTCGGACGTGTGGAGGGCTTCCTAACCACCGCCTACAACGAGCTGGACTATGAGAACGACAAGCAGTACTTTGCCAACTATAAGGACATAGCCAACTACGGCGCCGCCATGTTGGCATCCGCCACCGACGAGAGCGAATATGCCTACACCGGCAATGCGATAGAGGACCTCTACAACGGAGCCTTGAGCCCCACCAATGCGCACAACACATTCTGGAACAGTAGCCTGAAGGGCATTGCCTACTGCAACCTGTTCCTCGATGAGTTTGCCGACGAGAAGTTCGACAACTACTATTACAACGATGACTACGCCCAGCAGATGTACAAGTACCAGAATATGCGCTGGGAGGCCCGCTTCCTCCGTGCATACTACTACTTCCGTCTGGTAAGGCAGTACAACGGTGCGCCCCTCTACTGCCACAACAGTTCGGCTGACGTTGTGAACAGCCTGCCCATGTCGAAGGCCGACGATGTATTCAACTTCATCACGGCTTCCTGCGACAGCATCAAGGACAGCATCATCGTGGACTATACCATGCTGGGCGATATGGCCATCAGCGGTCAGATAGAGACCGGCCGTGCCAACAAGCTCGCCGTTCTCGCGCTGAAGGCACGTGCAGCCCTCTATCACGCCAGTCCGCTGTTCAACCCCGACAACAATGTAGAGCTGTGGCACAAGGCTGCCCAGGCAAGCAAAGAACTGATGGAATCTGCCGCAAGTAATGACAAGGGGCTGGCTCCTACGTATGATTGCCTGTGGGCGTCGGACAACTACAGCAATGCCAAGTCCGTCCAGGAGATACTCTTCTACCGCAGCATCTCCGAGGCAAGGACTCTGGAGCAGGCCAACTTCCCCGTAGGTCTGGAGAACTGTAGCGGCGGCAACTGCCCTACCCAAGATCTCGTGGATGCATACGAGATGCAGAGCACTGGCAAGGGCATCAATGAGGAAGGTAGCGGCTACAATCCGGCCAAGCCTTACACCGGACGTGACCCACGCTTCGAACTTACCATCTGCCACAACGAGACAAAGCGTTGGCCCAACTGGTCCACATCGCTGGTTTACACCTACCAAGGCGGTGTCAACGGTCTGCCTCTCTATGGCGGTACACCAACGGGCTACTATCTGAAGAAACTATTGAACTCTGCCATCGACACACGCCCCGGCACTGCCAACACCAACAAGCACAGTTGGGTAATCTTCCGCATGGGCGAGGCATATCTCAACTACGCCGAGGCCGTCTTCAACTACTTCAAGAGCCAGGGCCGTCTGGATGCAGCCGACGCAACGAGCGAAGAGTTCCCCATATCTGCCCGTGCGCTGGCAAGCATAACCCGCACCCGCGTCAAGATGAAGGAAATGCCGACAGGCATGAGCAACGACGACTTCTGGGCCAAGTACCAGAACGAACGCCGTGTGGAGCTGGCCTTCGAAGGACATCGCTTCTGGGACGTACGCCGTTGGAAGGAGGGTGCCAAGTACTTCTCAAAGATAACGGAGATGCACATCACCAAGAATGAGGACGGCACCTACACCTACACCCCGAAGACCGTCAGCCGCAAGTGGGAGGACAAGTACAACTTCTTCCCAATCCCACAGAGCGACCTAATGAAGAACCCGAACCTCGACCAGAGTATTACAGGGTGGAAATAGGATAATACAAGGTGGTGTTTTAAAAGGGCGCACTATGTAGCTCATAAGACGTAAATGTTGTCATATAAAATACATAGTGTGCCCTAAAATTATATATTTAATTCTTAATTATGATGAAATATTTTAAGTTAATATTCTTTTTCACAATTATAAGTCTATTTTCCTTTGATGAAATTTATGCAAATTCAATAACAATTGAGGAAAATAAGTATAAAGAAGTATTAGAATATTTTGGTAATGATTCTTTAAAAAAGAAAGCTGCCTTATTTTTGGTGAATAACATAAAGTTTCATAATTCATTACAGAGTAAAAAGATTATCTCTTTTTATTCTGCAATAGATAGTGTCTCTAATATGTCTCCATATGAGGATGATTCCGTTTTTATACAGGCTTATAATAAAATATTGGACAGTCATAGAAATATGGAGGATGGAATCGATATTATAAATGATAGAAATGTTTTAACAGATAGCTATTTGATTAAAT
Organism: Oscillospiraceae bacterium; assembly: GCA_963588475.1. Classification (GTDB taxonomy): domain Bacteria; phylum Bacteroidota; class Bacteroidia; order Bacteroidales; family Bacteroidaceae; genus Prevotella. The sequence continues at coordinate 44,187 of CAVAHD010000008.1, forward strand.
ATGTAGAAAGTGTATTTGAGGTTTGGAATAAGTCTTGGAATAGTGATATTGATTTTGAAATATTTTGTAGATATGTATTGCCATATAGAGTAGGTGAAGAACCTTTGAGTAGTTGGCGAACTTTGTATGTTAATAAATATCGAGATATTAATGAAAAATTAGAAAATTCACAGATAAATAAATCTTTTAAATATGGCATCTATTCTACATTAAATAAGAGTTTAAAAGGAAAACTATATTATAGTTCTTCTTATTTCCCATTATTACCTATTGATAAATTATTAAAAATTAAGTTAGGTAATTGTGAGGCTTTTGCAATGCGTAATGTAGCTCAATTAAGGTCTTTAGGCATACCTGCCGCCTTGGATTTTACTCCTTTGTGGGGTAATCGAAATATGGGGCATTCTTGGGCGGCACTAGTTTTAAATGACTCCGTTAGTATTCCTTTTGGTCAGAATGAGTTATTGGGCAATCATTTTTATAGTAGATCTGATACAAGATTATCTAAAGTTTACCGTTACACTTTTGACAAGAAGAGTTGGATTGAAGAAATATCAACAGATTCCATTAATTATATACCAGAGATTTTTAAAAATGCTTGCATGGAAGATGTGACAAATTTATATACAAGTGTTGCTGATTTTAGGTTAGGAGGATTCAAAACCTCGCAAAAATGGATTTATCTATGCACATTTGATAATCAAAATTGGTGTCCTATAAGTTTTGCCAAAGTAGAAAACGGAACAGCTCATTTTCAAAAGATGGGAAAGGGAATTGTTTATCTTCCTGTTACGCTAGATGATAAGGGGACAATAAATCCAATTGATGTGCCTTTCTTGGTTGGTTTTGATGGGAAAATACGGAAGATTTCTTGCAATGTAGATAAAAGTGAAAAGGTTCAACTTACAAGGAAATATCCAATGAATTCAAAATTAAGGGATTATTGTAAGCAATTGAACTCTGGAAAAATCCAATTGCTTAATGATGTGAATTTAAATGATACAACAACAATAGTGGCTATAGGAAAACTGACAGATTGTATTCCTTTTATGCAAAAGTGTACAGCAAAGAAAAAATATAAATATCTGAAATTTGTGTATCCTAGATTGTCGCATGGTGATATGGCTGATATTCTGATAGAAGATGAAAATGGTAAAAATGTTAGTATTATCAATTCTTTTGGAAATAGAAAAAGTATAGTAGGGCATGAGCCTTCTTGTCTTTTTGATGGTGATCCTCTGACATCTCATAGTGTGTTAACACAAAACTCAGGCTGGATTATTGCAGAATTCGAGCATCCAACTGCTGTTTCTAAGATTTCTTTTTTGCCTAGAAATGATGGAAACCACATAGAAAAAGGTGATTTATATCAGCTTTGTTTTTGGAATAAGAATAAATGGGAAGCGCTTGAAGAAAAAATTGCAAAAAAATCAGGGGGTATATCATTTGATAATGTCCCTAAAGGAGCACTTCTTTTATTACATAATTTAGATAAAGGAATACAAGAACGTATTTTTACATATGAAGACAATAAACAAATTTGGTGGTGATTTTTTACAATACTTACCACTGTTATTATTTTTCTTGTTGTTGGCAGGTTGTGTTTTTTATAATTCAACGATATTTACTGACGACAAAATATTCTCAAAATGGTTATGCCTTTGTGTATTTTGTCCATTGTTTTTGCTAGTGTGGTACTTTACGAGTCATAACCAATGGAGTCGTAAAGCTCATACCTTATTTAAAATGTATGCCTCATATATACCTGCTCTTGTATGTATAGCTCAAGCTTCGTTGGCTGTTTTTAAGTATTATAATACCCCTGTTGATGTAAATTTTGTAGAAATGGGAAGCTTCGATAATGTGGCAGGCTTTGTTAGTTTTATATGCTGTTCGTTTCCCTTTGTCGTAAATATGTATCATTGTAAAGATAAAAAAATAAAATATTTAGCAATTGGAGGCAGTATTATGGTACTAAATTCTATAATTATTAGTCTTTCAAGAGCGGCATATTTGGGCTTGATTGTTGTGGGGGCTGGCTTGATATATTTTAAATGGAAGCCTAAGAACAAGGTATTTATTGGGCTGTTTGCGGTCTTATGTGTTATTGTTGGAATATGTTGTATATATATGGCTCCTAATTATAAAGAAAATTCTGCTTATGGGCGACTTTTGATTTGGAGAGTAGCTATGGATATGTTTTTAGATAAGCCATTTCTCGGCTTTGGCTTAGGTGGGGTAGAAAAGTATTATATGCTTTATCAAGCACGTTATTTAACTACAGTGCATAATCCGAATTTTGACATCATTGCCGACAATGTAAATAGTTTGTTTAATGAGTATTTGACAATTTTGATAAACTTTGGTCTTTTTGGCTTTTTGCTTTTTTTCTTTTTGATTGTCTTTTGTATAAAATTTGTATTTAAGGTTGATACTACAATACAGAAAAATAGTTCTGTGGCATTGGTGGTTATAGGTTCTATGAGTATGGTTACCTATACGTTGTCATATCCTGCAAGCTGGCTAATGATAGCGATTTCTGTTTATTATCTTTTTGATAAAGATAAAGTTTGTTCAAAATTTATGTTAAGTAATAAAATGAGTTTATGTACAATGCTATTTTTTATATTATGTGGATGTTTTTATTATGTCACTTTAATTCAACGAATTAAAGGGCAAATCCTTTGGAAACGAACTTATGATATGAGATTGCAGGATAAAGGATCAGGGTACTTAGATACATATGATAGATTATTAAATGTATTAGGGAATTCCCCATATTTCTTGTATAATTATGCGTATGAATTAGCAGTGGATGGTAATAATCGAAAATCTCAAGACTTGGCATTAAAGTGTAGAAATATATGGGCTGATTATGATTTGGAACTGTTGATGGGTATCAATGATTTTGAATTAGAAAAGTATGATTCAGCTTTGGCTCATTTTTCTCTGGCTTCCCAAATGTGTCCTAATAGATTTGTTCCATTATATAGAATATTTAAAGTTCATCAGAAATTGGGGCAAAATAAGGTAGCTAGAAAATATGCTCAAATAATTGCTAATAAAAAGGTAAAAGTCAAATCTGAAAGTGTTTCTTATATAAAGCAAGAAGTTTGCAATTATTTAAATAATTAAATTTTTCAACTTATGAAATAACGTTTATTTCGCAGGAAGGGGTGGCTTCCCAAGATATAAAAAGTTTATATACCTGCATAGGATTGTTTAAGCCGTTATAAGATTATATTAACAATTATTTTTTTTATGAAAAAGTATTTGATTTTTTTTGTGCTATTTTTTGTAGTATTTACTTTGGGAGCTTGTTCATCTGACCAAGAATCAACATCACAGTTTGCGCAAGATGTTGCAAGTAATGATAATGAGAAAATTGTAAATTTTGAAACGAGTTATATGAAGAAAAATGTATCTAATAAAACTCGTTCTGGTATGCAACCAATTAAGTTGGTTGGTTATGTTACTATAGCATATCATGGAGAGGATAGCGTTTTTGTTAATAAACTTTGGTCATATTATAAAAAAGAGATAGATAAGGCTGGAAGTTTTTTGGTTTTAGACGGAAAGGTTCGTGTCTATTTCCCTCTTCGAGAAGCTATTGTTAACACAGGAAATGTAACGTGTTATTCCGATAGTTTGGGTAATATCAATAAACAGTTTTTGTCAATTGATGATAATTTTGCAATCAAAGGTCGTAAAAGAACTTCTAAAAATGTATTCACAAAATTTGCTTATTCATTTAAACCTGAAAAGAAATATGCCGATTATAAAGCGCTAGTGTTTGATTTTGGGGAGAAAAATTTATGTTGCGCTATGTCTCTTATGGGCGTTAAGCGTATGAAAACTCGAGCAGAAACCTGTGGCGGTGGTGTTTCATGTTTACAAAATCATGGTGGAGTCAATTGCACGGTAGCTTTTTCTTTGAATTCAGGCAACTGTGTTATAAAGTATGATAGGTGTATGGATTACAATGGATGGGGGTCTGATTGCTCTGGTAGTCATCTCTATTTTTTGGGTAGTGATTGCTCAAAGGCTATGGCTGAAGGTCATTGTTGGAATGAAGTAAGATATTAATTTCTTTTGATAGTGAATTATGGCTATATGTCTTTTAATAATAATGCTATTGGCATTTCTTGTTATTTCCAATAAGGAGTTGTTTTTGAAACTAAAAAGTTCAGATAAAATTCCATCTCTTTTTTGGTATTTATTATTGGGGATTATATTCGTATTGTTGATAGGAACAGCCTTAACTTGGCTATTAGTTTCTTTATATATGCACTAATATTTAATCTAGAAGAGAGTACTATAGAGCGAAATAGCGGATAGTAAAATAGAAATAAAAGTTGAAAACCCTTTCAGTGTTTCGATGATTTCGTTGATAGTCATTGAGTTATACTGAAGGGGCTTTTTTGTTTATCGGATTACACGGAGTTATCGGATGCATACCTGCTGATGCGATTACTCACTGATTTTCAAGGATTAGACCTTACGGTCTTTTTGCAGATACCCTCTGTGTCTTTGGGTGTTATGGTTCAAAGATACCTTGTTATATGTTCGCAGATACCCTGTTATACGTTCCAAAGATACTCTTTTGTAGGGCTGCTGACAGCTGCCGACAGTCGCACGAAACGCATACTTAGCACCATTATATAGGGTTCTTAGGATCAATCAATAGAGGGACTATGAATTATTAAGGCTATTAGCTGCCTCTTTTATCTCCCACAGATGACACAGATTTTCCTCTCTTGTCCCCCATTTAGCCCTGTCAGTGGAAAGCATTGTGGGATAAATAGTTAGCTTCTGGCTGAAGGGGTAAATGAAATTGCGAACAAAAATCGTATGTTTTTTGTTCATCGCTATAAATTCGTACGAAAAACGCTTTCATGGAACAATATCCACGGACTAAATAGCGGATTTTCTCCTACCTTTGCCATCGAAAATTAATATACAATCGAATAATAATTAAAAACTTAAGATTATGAAAAGAAGATTTTTACTCCTCGTAGCTCTCGTAGCTTCTGTATTCACAACCGCAAATGCTCAGGTAGAGTATGGTAACGTAACTACCCCTCTCACAGGTGCAAAGACATGGGACTTCGCCAGCTTCTCTGGTTTGGAAGACGGTACGCTGGTTGACGCATGTACCATTGACAACCTTTACTTTGGCGTTTCAAGCAACAGTGGTATGTACTATTTGTCAGCCAATGCACGCCTAAGTCTGCCTTACTCAGCCAACCAGGTTTTCCTTGACGACGATGCCACAGACTGCGTACTGAGTTTCAAGGTTCCGGCCGGTAAGGGTACAGTAACGGTAAATGCCAAGTCTGCTTCCAAGACACGTCCTGGTATCGTTTTCATAGGTACACAAAAGCAGGATCAGGAAGGTGACTCTATCATCTCTACTCAAGCTGATTATAAATACAGCGTAGACGTAACAGAGCCAACATCCATCTATGTTATAGCCGAGAATGCCAAGAGCAACGCTAACGCATCCAAGGGGCAAGGTCTGTATGTATACAGCCTCAGCTGGACTCCTGACGGCGCAACAGGCATCACCCAGGTGGAGAAGAAGGCTGACGCGGAAGAAGACGTATACTACAACCTGCAGGGCATGCGCGTAGCTGACCCAAAGAACGGTATATACATCCGCAATGGTAAGAAAGTGATCATTAAGTAGTTTTGTGATTATATGTATAAGAGTGTATTTCTGTCAGCCCTGCTTGTAGCGGGGCTGATGCCTTTTCAACAGGCTGATGCCCAACGCTTGCAACAGAAGTTGGGCAGAGGCGTAGTGGCGGTGCAGCGCTCCAACAATGTCCTCATCTCTTGGCGCAAACTGGCGCAGGAGGGCGACAGCGTAAAGTATAATATCTATACGCGTGCGGCTGGTTCAGGAGACTATACAAAGCTCACCAACGAACCTCTGGACAAGACCAACTACAGCACCACGACCTCCGCTTTGCCTTATAATACAGAGATTGCCGTGACGACGGTTATCAACGGTAAGGAAAGCGAGAAGAGCATACCTTGGCTGTTCAAGCAGAATGCCAACGCCAACGTCTTCATGGACATCAATTTCGAGACCAAGCTGCTCGACCCAAATGACTACAAGTGTAAGTACGTATGGCCGGCCGACATGGACGGCGACGGCGAGATAGACACCTATATCGTGGATCGACTCTACTGTGGACAGGGCACGTCGGGCGACGAGGACGAGAGCGAAGACGACGATGCCAGCGACACTACGACGGGCACCACCCAGGCCACACAGCACAAGCTGCAGGCTTACAGCGCCGACGGCACGTGCCTCTGGACTATCGACATGGGACCCAACGTCAGCATCGATGCAGGTCAGAACGATATGGTAACGGTCTACGACATCGACTGCGACGGCAAGTGCGAGGTGCTCATAAAGAGTTCGGACGGCACACGCTTCTGGGACCAGAAGAACGACACCTGGGGACTGTACGCCATGCACAGCGAGAATCCTGACGTGGACGGCGACGGCATAGTGGACTACGCCGCCACGAGCAACACCAAGCGCAACCCGCCGTTCTACATCTCCGTAGTAGATGGACTGACAGGTGCAGAGAAGTACTGCGCCGAGCTGAAGTACGAGGAGGTTACCGACGGACTAGACACCTACACCCGCGACAACCGCTCCATCTACATGAACCAGAAGGGATACTACCAGATGGGCGGACACTTCGCCGTTACCTACGACGACGGCATACACCCGGCACTCTTCATGGAATGCTTGGACCGCCAGTTGGACGAGTCGCCAGCACCGGGCCACCACAACTACGTCTTCGCCTTCGGTTTCGACTGGGTGAATGGCAAGCCTACCAATTTCCATCACTACTATACGTGGAGCCGCAACGACAAGACACCGTGGCCGGCTGAGTTCCACCAGTTGAGAGTGGCTGACGTGGACGGCGACGGTATCGACGAGATGCTGCAGGGCGGCTATGGTGTGAACTCCAAGAAAGGCATGGTGTTCTCGGCTGGCATCAACCACGGCGACCGTTACATCGTCACCGACATCGACCCCACACGCCCCGGTATGGAGACCTTTGCCATCCAGCAGAGCAACCTCATCGGACAGTTTCTCTATGACTCGGCCACGGGTCAGCACATAAAGGAGTGGTACCTCTCTTCCGTCTTCGACGTAGGCCGTGGCGCAGCATTCGACATCGACCCCGACAACTTGGGACTCGAGCTTTGGAGCTACGCCGGCTCGCACCCATGGACAGCGAAAGGCAAGGTGATGGAGAACGCTACACGCGGCGACATCACTGACGGTATCTGGTGGGACGGCGACCTCGGCAGAGAGCAAATCTCGCAGAACGGCGGCAGCGGCTACGACAGCAACCTCTATATAGCTAAGACCACCGTCGACGGCAGCAAACACCTCAACGACCTCTTCCGCCAGCAGTACACGCGAAACAACGGCACGACAGGTACGGTGCGCGGCGGCACGGGTACACGCCCAGCCTTCTGCGGCGACATCAAGGGCGACTGGCGTGAGGAGATAATCCTTATGAAGCAAGACTCACAGTCGTCAACCGGCATCATCGGCTACAGCACCGACATCCCCACCGACTATTCGATGTACACCCTACTGGAAGACCCGCACTATCGTCTCGACTGTACCACGCGCGGCTATTACCAAACACCAAACACGAGCTTCTACCTCGGCTACGACATGTTCGACGCGCCGTTGCCGCCGTTCATGGAAGCCGAACTGAGATACAAGAGTGGCGCTGCCATGGGGCAGGGGGCAAGCGGTTTCACTACCTTCGACCAGACGACGCAGCAGACCTATCAAGATGGCAAGAGCGTCATCTTCGATATGAGCGGTGACAACTCCAAGCCTGTCACCCTAACTGGCGAGGTGAAGCCGTCTGCAATGTACGTGATGGCACCGAAGAACCACGACTATACCTTCGACGGAAGCGGAAAGTTGGCCGGCGACATGACGCTCTACAAGTCCATGCAGGGCAAGGCAACCTTCAACAACGACTTCGACTTCACGGGCAAGACCATCGTGAGCGAGGGCGAACTGGACGTTAACGGCACGATAGCCGGACAGGTAGTACTCAAGGCTAACGGTACTCTGGGCGGCAATGCCGTGCTCAACGGCGGCATCGTGTTCGAGGGTTCGCACAACTACGCGGGTTGCCGTCTGGCTCCCGGTGCAGGAGTGGATGCTACTGGCGATGACAAGTACGGCACGATAACGTTCAACAAGGACGTAGTGCTGCCAGGCAAGGTTTACGTGGAGCTGGATGCCGACCTGACGAACGGAAAGCAAGACCGCCTCGTTGTGAACGGCAACCTCACGCTGCAGGGCAAGAACACCTTCACCATCGACGGCGTTTCAGCCACTGACATGGGCACGCTGACCTTGGCCGAGTGCACCGGCACGCTGACTGCCGACATCGCCAATATCGATGTGCAGGGACTGGACGGCAAGGACTGGACGGTGACCCAGGAAGGCAAGAAGCTGATTCTGACCATAGCAAAGAGCCGCGAAGCCGCGCAGAACGTCATCTGGACTGGCAACGAAGGAGGCGACTGGAACTACAAGGAGAAGAACTTCAAGTTGAACGGCAACGCCACTACCTTTGTCACCGACGACGAGATAATCTTCGACAACTCGGCTGACCAGCGCGAAATCTCTCTCGGACAGAATATAAAGACCAATGGTCTGCTCTTCGACTTCAACACGGGCTGCTACACTCTGTCCGGTGAGGGTAGCATCGGCGGCGAAGGCTATCTGACCAAGAAGGGCAAGGGCGACCTCAACATCGGTCTGACCGAAAACTCCTTTACGGGTAAGGTAGACCTGCAGGAGGGACACGTCACCGTAAAGAACCTTGCAAACGGCGGTGTGGCAAGCTCGCTGGGTGCTGCTACTGCCGACGAGGGCAACCTCCAGTTGGGCAATGTGAAGCTCTCGGTACTTGGCGACAACTGCGCTACGGACCGTGTCATCACCTTGACGGGCGACTCTACGGAGATAGACGTCATAGGCTCTATGGCGATAACGGCAGACATCAAGGGCCCGAACTCTGTGCTCATCAAGAGCGGAGCCGGACAGCTTAATCTGACGTACAAAGCTCCTTACAGCTATAAGGAGACAGTGGTGAAGGAAGGTACACTCAGTCAGGGCAACTACCTGACCTACTTCGGTGCCAAGGATGCCAAGATGACGCTGGCTGGCGGTCGTGTGAAACTCATAGACAACCAGGTTTCTACGTCCACACCAAGTTATACCTATACAACGGAGGTGGTGGAAGGAACGGAGAGCATCGTGCAGGGCTCTTTCCGAAGCAATTTCCTCGGTACGTTCACAGGTAAGGGTACTCTGGTGCTCTATGGCGGTGGAGACCGTAACGCGGTACATTCGGACTTCTCTCAGTTTGAGGGAACACTGAAGTTGCAGGGTGGCAACTCACTCTGGCGCGAGACGGTGAAGGACATGCCTCTGACCGATGTTGTGATAGATGCCAAGATTACCTTGCAGCACATCACTAACAAGTACGCAGGCAATGCTTCAATAAAGAAGACGATAGGATCTTTGGCTTCTTCGTACACTGATGCCAAGTTGGGTGCAGGTATCTGGACCATCGGTGCCAACAACCACGATGCAGTCTTCAACGGTCAGTTGGCAAGTGCAAGTGCTATAACCAAGATTGGTACGGGTACTTGGACACTGAATGGTGCCAAGAACACCTCCAGCATCGACATCAATGAAGGCCGCGTCATCCTCTTCTCCGGTACGTCGGGTAGCGTGACTGTTGCCAAGGGAGCCGAACTGGCTTTCGGCGATGCAGAGACAAAGTGCAGCGCACCGAAGCTGGGTGCAGACCTCGTTGTCAACGGCGGTAAGGTGAACTTCAACGTTGATGTTTACCGCAACGACCAGTTCACCTCCGTGAAGAATGTGGTGCTTGACAATGCCGTCATAACTATCAATACCATCAACGGCAGGACTCTCACTGAGGGTGAGGAGCTGACGCTCTTCAAGGAGTTCGACAGCATCACGGGAACCTTCACCGTCAAGAGTGACGCTTACGAGTTTGACACCACCGACTTCCTAACCTCAGGTAAGATTGTTGTCAAGGCTGTCTCAACGGGCATCAACGGCGTGCAGACCGACGAGGACAATGCAGTTAACCAGTATGATTTACAGGGACGTGCGTATGGCAAGGATGCACAGTTGCGTGGAGTACATATCGTACAGCAGCGCACGAATGACAAGACGGTAACGAAGAAAGTTGTTACCCGAAAGTAATATATGTAGCCTAAAAGTATGGCAGTTTCAAGAAAAATATGTATTTTTGCGTACGTAAAACCTAAATGTAGATTTTAAGCGTAACATGAAATATCGTATTATAATAGGAATCGCCTTACTTTTAGGCCTTTTTTCTGTCCATGCACAGACGTTCCAGCAGATGGAGAGTAGAAACCTGTCTGCAAGGGACGGCTTGCTGAGCAACCAAGTATATGACATCGTTCAGGACCGGCAAGGCTACATCTGGTTTGCCACGAGCAATGGCCTGTCGCGTTACGACGGCTATTCGTTTCTGAACTACAACATGCTCAATGCGCCCTTGCAGAAGTTGTTGCAGGCGTCATTGGGAAACATCCATTACGATGACCGCAACGGCCTGTTGTGGGTCAACACTTCCACTTCTTATCTGTCGTGCTATAGTCTGTCCAAGGCGCAGTTTGTGGACTACACCGGCAAGGACGACTATATGCGCAGTTACTCCCGTATAGTATTTGACGGCAGTGACGTTTGGCTTTATGACAACAAACAGGGCATCCGTCACATCTCATACAAGAACGGGCAGTTTGTTTGTACCGATTATACCGCCATGCACGGCTATCAGTTTGTGGATGGCGTACAGCATATTTCTTTTGACTGCGTCCACGGTGCATGGATAATTGCGAAGGCTGGACTTTACTATGTGTCTTTATCCGGTCCGCAGCAGATGTTGAAGGACTACATCATTGCCAGCCAACGCATTGGTGACAAGATGGCGTTTCTTTCTGACCGTGGCAAGTTGTATCTGTTCGGTCAGCAAGGCAAGTTGGTGAAGCAAGGCGATTTGTCGCGCTATGCTGAGTTGAGAGGAAAAATTACGGCTACCGTGGGATGGAACGGACAATGGATTCTGTTCATGGGCAAGGCTACGTATAGCATCGACATAAACAGTCTGCAGGTGAGCAAGCCTGCCGCTCTTCAACTGGAGAGCGCAAAGGTGATAGAGTCGCTGCAGGGTACAGACTTCGTCTCCGCAAGAAACGGCGAAATGATTATCTTTACACCGCAGAATGGCTATCGACGTCTCAATCTGATAGAAGGGGTAAAAGACCAGGGCAACCGCTTCCGCAAGTACAGTATATGTGACTTGGGAAAGGGACGCTTCCTGATAGCAACGTACGGAAATGGTGCTTTTATCTATGACATACAGCGTGGGGTGTTGGAGCATATCACGGCTGGCGACGACAAGGCTTTGATAAACTCCAATTTCCTAATAGGCGCTCTGATGGACCGCTCGGGCAACGTGTGGCTTAGTCAGGAGGCTGGAGGTGTGGCATGCCTCACCAGGTCGTTCAACACGTTTATGAAGTACGTCTATCCTGCACCCGGTATGCAGACGGGTGACAATGCCAATGCCGTGCTGCGTATACTGCCCGACAGGGACGGACAGCTGCGCCTGATGTGTAAGAACAAAACAAGCTACGTGTTGGATGCCAAGACATTGACGGTGGGAAGCGGCAGCGACGTTCCGTATAGTGTCTATACGACGTACAAGGACAGCAGAGGACATTTTTGGATGGGAACGCGTGGCGGAGGTCTCTATGTGGACGGTAAACTGTGTATGGAAGAAGGCATGGGTAACGATGTGACCATCAATGATGTCTACTCCATCGTGGAGGACAAGATGGGGCGTATGTGGCTGGCCACTATCCAGGCAACGAGTAAGGGCGGACTGCTTTTGACCAATTATAAAGAAGGACAAGAGCTGCGTGCCCAGAGATTTCGCAAGGGCATGGAGAACGTCCATGATATGAGCATGGACTCAAGGGGACTGCTGTGGATAGCCACCGCAGGAGGACTCTGTATGGTGGATACGCGTGAAAAGAACATTTCGGAAAAGATCTTCCGCCATTTCAATATAGACAACGGCTTGTTACCGTTCAATCAGCTTCATACTGTACACTGCACTTCCAATGGCGACGTATGGATTGGTGGTATAGGCACGGGGTTGCTGCGTTGCAGGTATGACGCAAAGAAGAATTTGCTGCATTATACTCCGTTTACAACAGACAACGGACTGGGGAGCAACAACGTGTCAAGCATCATAGAGGACCCGATGGGCTTCCTCTGGGTGGGCACGGAGAGTGGACTGGCGCGTGTCGACGTGCAGACGGGACGCATAGACAACAATGTGGTGGATGGCGACGATGTGCAGGGTTGCTCGTATCAGGAGAACTGCGCCCGGAAACTGTCTGACGGCACATTGCTGTTCGGCACTAACAACGGTCTGGTTGTGGTGAACCCCTACAAGGCATCTATCGCCAGGGCGGCATCTGCCAAAGTGCCTACCATCACGGACGTACTTGTTGGTGGGCAGTCGGTATACAAGATGTCCGGGTGGGAAGGTGCACCAGGCAGTTTGCAGCGTGTCACGTTCAAGCACGACCAGAACACCCTCACCTTCATGTTCTCCAACTTCGACTACGCCGCAGCGGGCAGCTCCGTATACCAGTACTATCTGGAAGGCGTGGACAAAGGATGGAACTATGCCACCAATAAGAACAGCGTGAGCTACAACGCTCTTCAGCCCGGCGACTACGTGTTCCATGTCCGCACGATGGGGCGTGGCAATCAGTGGTCGAAAGAAAGGACGTTGAAGGTGCACATCAGCGAGCCTTGGTACAACAGGTGGTATTCGTGGCTCGTCTACATCTGTGTTCTGTCTATTGGTGCTTATATGGTTTTCCAAAATCGTAAGGAGAAGTTCCAACTCAACCAACGGATGAAGATGGAGAAGCAGTTGAATGATTTCCGTATCAACTTCTTCACTCATGTGACCCACGAGTTCCGCACGCCGTTGGCCATCATACAGAGTGCTGTCAGCAAGATTGTGGACGACAGGACGGGAGCTGTCTCACGTGCCTCCGCCCAGACGGCAATACGAGGCACCAAGCGTCTGTCGCGTCTCGTCACGCAGTTGATGGAGTTCCGCAAGATAAACTCCGACGGCGTGCGCCTGCAGGTGACGGCAGACGTGGAGATAATAGGTTTGGTAAGGGACATCTACCAAGACCTGTGGCATGCGGCAAAGCAGAAGGACATCGTGTTCAATTTCCTGTGCTTCGAGAAGAGGTACGACATGACCTGCGACCGCCACATCATAGAGACCGTGGTCTATAACCTCCTGTCCAACGCTGTGAAGTATACGCCTAACCGAGGGGAGGTGCGGGTGAAGATAGAAGGCGACGCGGACAAGGACGAGTTGCGCATCATCGTGGCCGACAGTGGTCCGGGCATCTCCGAAGAGCAGCAGAAGAACCTCTTCCAACCCTTCATGCACGGCTACGTGTCGCAGGGCGGTATGGGCATAGGACTCTATGTGGCAAAGATGATGGCCGGGAAGCATCACGGCAGTCTCGTCTACGAGCGTTCAGCGGACCTGGGCGGTGCATGCTTCAAGTTCACCATTCCTTTGAGCGAGGCTGGCTATGCTGTCGAAGACTATCTGGACACCATGGTGATAGCTGAGAACAATACGGAGCTAAAGGACGAGCCTCAGATGGCTGACATACGCGAGATGCTGCCGCAGGCTCTTAATGACGTCACCGTGGCCATTATCGAGGACGACCCGGATATGCAGGAGCAGATACGCACCGAGTTGGCGCAGTACTTCAAGGTGGTGGCTTACAGCAACGGCAAACAGGGCTTGGAGGGCGTGCTGGCAGACAAGCCTGCCCTCTTGGTTTGCGACGTGATGCTGCCGGACATCAATGGCTACGACATCGTGAAGCAGATAAAGGAACAACCATGGGGCTTCTCCCTGCCCGTCATCATGCTGACGGCACTCAACGATGAGAAGCACCAGATAAAGGGGTACAAGTCCGGGGCGGACGACTATATGGTGAAACCGTGCAACTTCCGCCTGCTCGTGGCCCGCATAGTGCAGCTGATTACGTGGTCGCAGAAGCTGGAGGAGATGCAGACGGCGGCACCGTCCGCTCCGCAGACTTCTACGAAAAGAAGTATAGAGACGGCGAAGCCCGCCGTTATTGACAAGGTAATAGACAAGAAACTGTTGGAGAAGTTCGAGACCTTGGTCGGTCAGAACATCTCAGACCCTGCCTTCACCATCGACACTCTGGCAGAGATGATGCACATGGGTCGCACCAAGCTATACGGCAAGATAAAGGAGCTGACAGGCGAGACTCCAAACAAGTACATCATGAAGCGACGCATGAAGTTGGCAGGAGAGCTACTGCTGACAGGCGACTACTTCGTGGCAGACGTATGCTACAGGGTAGGTCTGGAGGATGTCTCCTACTTCAACAAGTGCTTCAAGTCCTTCTACGGCGTGTCACCAAGCAAATATGGCAAGTAGAACAAAAAACTCACGATGTCTTCCAAAAACATCGTGAGTTTTTTGCGTTTATAAGGATTTGTAAAAAAAAATCGTAACTTTGCCTCCGAAAAATTGTCACAAGTGACATAAACTCGGAGAAGATGATAGTAAATAGAACCTCATACATAGACATACTAAGTAATGTGTAAAAAATAACTTGAGCATTTTTGAATTCGAGAATTCTGCCACCGACGGGCTGAAAGCCCAATAACTCCATAGCCCAGGGCAACGCCCTGGGTTTGTGTTTGTATGTGTCTACGCGCCCTGTAAGGGCAAAAGTACATAAAACTCACGCGTTATACTATGGACTTCTGCCCTTATAGGGCGGTGGTTGATGTCCCGATGTACCCAGGGCGTTGCCCTGGGCTATGTAGTTGTTGCCCTTTCAGGGTGTGCAGGACAAATCTGCTCAAGTTATTTTTTACCTATTACTAAGTCTTGGAGTGATGAATATGGAATACAAATAATGAGTATATATGATTTCTTGTTGGATTAACATCGTACGAAAAACTCATGTCTTGGACAATTGTCCGGCATGAGTTTTTTTTATAGAGGTTAACTTTGCTCGCAAATACCGTAATAACTAACAATAACAGAGCAATATGACTACAAACAAGAGAACAAGTTTGGGAATCCTTTTGATGGCGGCGCTGATGAGCCAACCGCTGTCGGCACGCGACACCTACAACTTCAACATGGGATGGACCATCGACGACAGCAAGCAGGTTACCTTGCCTCATGCCTGGAACGAGGATGAGGCTTACAAGGTAAGATGCAACGAACTGTCGGAAGGAGTGAAGTGGTATCGCAAGCACTTTACTACTCCTAAGCTAAAGAACGGAGAGCGGGTAATCATTGAGTTTGAGGGAGCCAAGCAGGCTGCCGAGGTGTTTGTCAACGGCAAGCAGGTGGGCATGGGCGAGAACGGCATCATGGCCTTCGGCTTCGACATCACTCCTTATCTCAAGAAGAAGGACAACCTCATCGAGGTGAAGACCGACAACAGCATCACTTACCGCGAGAAGTCCACCAACAGCCGTTTCCAGTGGAACTATACCGAGTTCAACGCCAACTACGGCGGCATCACGAAGAACGTGAAGCTGCACATCATGCCTGCCGTCTATCAGACGCTCCCACTTTGGAGCAACCTGAAGACTACGGGCGTCTACGTATACGCCTCCGACTATGACATTCCAAACCGCAGCGCCGTGGCTCATGTGGAGAGTCAGGTGATGAACGCTTCCAACAAGGCTGTGAAGCGTGCACTCCATGTTGTCATCGAGGACAAGTACGGCAATTCGGTGGCAGACTTCGTCACCGACAGCAAAACAATCCAGCCGGGCGAGATGGCGACCTTGAAGGGCAGCCACGCCATGCAGAATCTGCACTTCTGGAGTTGGGGCTATGGTTATCTCTATAGTGTGAAGACGTATCTCGTGGACGACAAGACGCAGATAGGCGACCCCGTGACTACCGTGACGGGTTTCCGCAAGACAGAATACAAGGACGGTATGATATACCTCAACGACCGTGTCATTCAGGTGCACGGCTACGCCCAGCGTTCCACCAACGGCTGGCCTCTGCTGGCCAATGCCGTGCCGGCTTGGCTGAGCGACTACAGCAACAAGGTGTTCGTGGAAAGCGGCGGCAACGTGGTGCGCTGGATGCACATCACACCTGGCAAGCAGGACGTGGAGAGCTGCGACCGTGTGGGACTGATACAGGCACTGCCGGCCGGCGATGCTGAGAAGGATGCCAACGGCAGACAGTGGGAGCAGCGTGTGGAGGTGATGCGCGATGCCATCATCTACAACCGCAACAATCCGAGCGTTCTCTTCTATGAGAGCGGCAACAACAACATCAGCGACGAGCACATGGCCGAGATGAAGGCCGTGCGCGACCAGTACGACCCGAACGGCGGCAGAGCCATCGGTTGTCGTAACATGCTCAACACCAAGGTAGCGGAGTATGGCGGCGAGATGCTCTACGTCAACAAGAGCCGCAACATCCCTATGTGGATGATGGAGTATTGCCGTGACGAGGGTGCGCGCAAGTACTGGAACTCCTGGAGCTATCCTTACCACAAGGAAGGTGACGGCCCTCTGTACCGCAACGCCCCGGCTCCTGCCTACAACCGCAATATGGACGAGTTGTCGGCAGAGTTCGTGCGCCGTTGGTACGAGTTCTACCAAGAGCGTCCGGGACAAGGAACAAAGGTTTGCTCGGGTGGCGTGAAGATTGTCTTCGCAGAGTCGCAGACCCACGCCCGCGGTTCCGTCAACTACCGCACCAGTGGCGTGGTGGATGCCATGCGCATACCGAAGGATGCCTTCTATGTGCACCAGGTGATGTGGGATGGCTGGGTAGACGACCTCAAGCCCCGCACACATATCGTTGGTCACTGGAACTATAAGGATGGGCAAATTTTGCCTAAACTCTATGTGGCTTCCAATGGCGACAGCGTTAGACTGAGCATCAACGGCAAGGAAATTAACCCAGTGGTGAAGTACAAGCACACCGACCGCTTCCTCTGGACTTTCGATAGCGTGAAATATGCCGAGGGCACTGTCTTGGCCGAGAGCTATACCCGTCAGCCCAACGGCAGTTACCGCAAGACGTCCGAGCATAGCCTCGTCACCGTTGGCGAGCCAGACCATCTGAAGATTACCAAGATCGAGAACCCGACGGGCTGGAAGGCTGATGGTGCCGACGTGGCTCTCGTTCAGGTAGAGGCCGTGGACAAGCAGGGTAGAAGATGTCCGTTGGCTGACAACACCATCCGTTACACGGTAGAAGGTGAGGCAGAATGGCGCGGCGGTGTCGTTACGGGTCGTGAGGACAACTACGCTGGCGACAAGAACCTGCCGCTGGAGGCCGGTGTACACCGTGTGATTCTCCGTTCCACGATGAAGGCTGGTGACATTAAGGTGACTTGCGAGGCGGACGGACTGTCAAAGGCTGAGGTGGCACTGCAGACAAAGGCCGTGGACGGCAGCGAAGGCGTGGCATCTACCGACAAGGTGGGCAAGGGTCTGTCAACCTATTTCCCATCAGACGGTCTGGAGTGCGACTTGACAAAGGGCGAGACACCGGAGAAGCCTTCCTTCGTTCCTACTTATCGCAACGTGGAAATCATCTCGGCTGATGCTGGCTCCAACAAGGAGAAGGCAAAGGACAGCTACGACGAGTGCGAGGCTACCACATGGGTGAGCAGCAGCAAGTTGGACAATGCCTGGATTACCTATACCTTGGCAGAGGACACGCCGCTGAGCGAAATCTGCCTGAAGATGGGTGCCTTCCGCAGCAAGGCTTATCCTATCGAGATATACGCTGGCAAGGAACTGGTTTGGCGTGGCTATACTCCAAAGTCTTTGGGCTATGTCCGTCTGCCACTCCAGAAGACAGGCGTACGCAGCAATACCTACACCATCAAGCTCGTAGGCAGCACCAACGACGGCGACGCTTTCGGAGCTGTGAAGGAGGTGGACAAGCGCAACGACGAAAAGGTGCTGGCCGGTGGAACAACGCTCAGAATCATCGAGGCTGAGTTCTTGGCACCTGCAGAGTAGGTCTTTAATTGAATATAGAACAGATTAGGAGAATATGATAAGGAAAGCGTATTTGATTCTCTGTATGATACTTGGGTGTTCTGTCTTGCTGGCAAGGCAGAACACTCCTAGTCGTCTGCCCAACGCCGAAGCTATGGTGCTACGAGGCGACTACCCGGACCCTACTATAATCCGGGATGGCAAGTGGTATTATATGACCCATTCTGCCTTCGACTATATCCCGGGCTTGACGGTGATGCGCTCCAGCAATTTGCAGGACTGGGAACCTATAGGCTATGCCTTGGACATGTACATAGGGTCTGTCTGGGCTCCCGATATTTGTAAGTACAAGGGACGCTATTACATCTATTTCACCGTGGCAGCCAAGGGACAGAAGTTCAAGAATTTTGTCGTTTATACTGACGATATCGTGAAAGGAAAATGGAGCGATCCCATCGACTTGCACGTGGACGGCAAGATAGACCCTTGCCATGTAGTCGACGAGAAGACTGGCGAGAGGTGGCTCTTCGTCAGCGGCGGCAACCGCATCAAACTCTCAGCCGATGGACTGACCGCCGTGGGACAGTTGGAAAATGTGTATAAGGGATGGAAGATTCCGCGTGATTGGGAGATAGAGAGCACCTCGCTCGAGGGGCCTAAGCTGAGGAAGGTTAACGACTGGTACTATTACCTCAGTGCCCAGGGAGGTACGAGCGGACCTGCAACCAGTCACATGATAGTAGTGGCACGCTCCAAAGACTTGGCTGGACCGTGGGAGAATATGCCAGCCAATCCGCTTGTCCATACTTGGAAGGCTTCTGAACAGTGGCAGTCGAAAGGGCATGGCTCGCTTGTGGACTACGGCAAGGGCAATTGGTATACGGTATTCCATTCTTACGAGAAATACTTCCAGAGCCTGGGGCGTAACACCCTTATAGAGCCTGTCTCCCTGACTGCAGACGGCTGGTGGACAGCTCCTATGGATACTCTTCTGGAAGAATGCAACGTAAAGTCTGTCCAACTGCAGCGTGACTTGGGAGCATTCCGCGTGGGCTACGACTGGAAGGCGTATATGGACTATGATGCTTCACGCTATCAGTTTGCAGACAGGCAAGTGACTATCGAGGGGAAAGGCGATACCCCTGCAGAATCCTCTCCCTTGCTCTTTGTGGCAGGTGCACATCGCTACGAGATAACCGTCAAGGTGAGTCGAGAGGGCAATGCCGTGGCAGGCATCACCTTATATTATAATAAGGACAACTATGCCGGCATAGGCTTCGATGCCAATATGCGCTATCGCTTCCGCAGAGCGCAGAAGAGCAGGAGCGGCAGCTGGCGCGGCAATCAACCGCTTTGGCTGAAGGTGAGGATGGTGGACAACGTGATGACGGCATTCACCAGTTATGATGGTGAGAAGTGGCAGAAGGAAACGAGCAGCATCGAACTGTCTGGCTACAACCACAATACGCTTGGAGATTATCAGAGCGTCCTGCCTGGCATCTTCGTCTATGGCGAGGGCAAGGCGACTTTCTCTGACTTCTCTTTCAAGATGCTCGAATAGCTATCTTTAACAGGAATGTAAACTGTGACAACAATAAATTGGACACCAAAACGTTTAGTTTGTTATACCTAACTAAAACAATACAGATGAAACAACTGGCAATTTTATCTATTGGCTTGGCTTTGGCATTGCCTATGCAAGCCCAGAGTTCCAATATCATGCAGCGAAAGGCTAACTACCTGCCTGAGGGTAGGACTTTCGTTTGCGAGAATGGTAACAACCGCTATACCAGAGCTTTGTATGGCAGTACTGATGAATACCGTATAGAGACGAGCGACCGGCCTATCTTCGCCATTTACAAGAAGAATAGTCACCGCAACATCCGCTTCCGGGTGAAGTACGACGGCAAGGCGATGCAGGTGGACTCCGCTGCTTACTGTAAGGCTATCTATGAGGCAGGACGCAGAGACTACATCGTGAAGGACAAGCGATGGGGTGGTGGTGTGCTGCGTATCTCTGTGTTGGCCTATCCTGATGCGTTGGGTGGCATCTGGAAGTTCACCGCCGAAGGCTTTGCCAAGCCATTGGAAGTGGAGGGCTTGATTTGCGAGACAGCCGTCAACAAGTTCTCGCGCTTTGGCGATTTGGGAAAGTTTACGCCAAAGGGTAGCTTTGACGCTCCTGCGAAGCCACAGATGCTGCAGACCGTTGGAGGTGCTATCGGAAATCTGACATCACCATCTTCTACTGTTCCCAAAGGAAAGAAGACTGGCAAGAAGCTGGTACTTTCCCAGAGCAATAGCAAAGACTTGTATTTCTCCGTTGACAGCGTGACGCTTTCCGCTGCCAACGATATCAAGATGCAGCAGCGTT
Source organism: Oscillospiraceae bacterium (assembly GCA_963588475.1). Taxonomy (GTDB): domain Bacteria; phylum Bacteroidota; class Bacteroidia; order Bacteroidales; family Bacteroidaceae; genus Prevotella. The sequence continues at coordinate 64,796 of CAVAHD010000008.1, forward strand.
ACGATGCGGCTGAGAAATGGCGCAAGGACTTCTCTTCTACCGTCACATTTACTACCCCAGACCCGTACTTCAACCCAATCGGCGGCGCGATGGTAATGGCAGCAGACGGTGCTTGGGACGGCAGGGTGTGGGAGCACGGTGCCGTGGGTTGGCGTATGCCTCTGAACGGTTGGCGCGCTGCCTATATGGGTGACTTCCTCGGTATGCAGGACCGTCAGCGCATCCACTTCACCGCTTACGGCAAGAGTCAGGTGACGGACGTGCCTGTCACCAAGGGACACTTGATGGACGAAGGACATGGCCTCTCCCGTGGTGCCTATAAATGGGGCACACCGATGTACAGCAATGGCTACATCTGCCGCAACCCGGAGAAAAACAACCAGTTCCACCACTACGACATGAACCTGGTGTACATCGACGAGCTGCTCTGGCACTTCCAGTTCGATGCCGACACCACCTATATGCGCCAGATGTGGCCTGTCATCAAGAGCCATCTCGCGTGGGAGAAGAATACATGGGACCCCGACAACGACGGGCTCTATGACGCTTACTGCTGCATCTGGGCAAGCGATGCCTTGCAGTACAATAGCGGTGCCGTAACCCATTCTTCTGCCTACAACTACCGTGGCAACCTGCTTGCCGCCCGCATTGCAGAGATAATCGGTGAAGACCCCAAGCCGTATCGTGAGGAGGCAGACAAGATACTGAACGCCCTCAATGCAAGACTCTGGCTGAAGGGAGAAGGACATTGGGCTGAGTACCAGGACTTCATGGGACTGAAGCGAGTGCATAAGGATGCTGCACTGTGGAGCGTCTATACGCCAATCGACTGTGGCGTGGGTACGCCCGAGCAGAACTACCTGACCACAAAGTATATCGACCGACACATCCCCCACATACCTTATATATATAATGGTAAGCAGTACCAGACCCTTAGCACCACAGACTGGTCGCCGTACGAGTGGAGCATAAACAATGTGGCTATGGCAGAGGTGATGCATACCGTTCTTGCCTATTACCAGGCAGGACGAGTGGAGAAGGCTTATCAGATACTGAAAGCCAACATTCTCGACTTCATGTACCTTGGCGGAAGCCCCGGTAACTTCGGACAGTTGTCCAAGATGGACAGGGCGATGGGCGAGGGCTATCGCGACTTCTCTGATGTGACGGGCATCTCCTCCCGTGCCCTCATCGAGGGTCTTTACGGTATAAAGCCTAATGCCTTGGACGGCAAGTGCATCATCCGCCCCGGCTTCCCTGCTGCATGGGACAGCGCGTCGGTGCACACCCCTTATCTCGACTATTCCTTCAAGCGTGTGAACGGCAAGGATGTCTTTGAGATTACCCAAAATTTCAAGCGGCCGCTGAAGATTGTCATTCGCCAGAACACCGGCAATGGCAAGTATAAGGACACGGAGTTCTCCACAGAGAAGGTGCAGCACATTGAGCTGACAAGTATAAAGCCCGTTGACGAAGAAGTGACAATAGCCAAGCCTGCAACGTTGGCAGATGCCATTGCGGAGCACTCCGGTAAGGACTGGGCTTCTATGGAAGGCATCGGCAATGACTTCAAGGAGGTGAATGCCGCAGATTGCCGAACGGTGAATATGGACGCTGCTTTCAATTCGAAGGTGACCGACATCTTCCAACCCGGCAAATATGTGTCGCCACGTTCGCCGTACACCACACTCTGCGTGCCTACGCAGGGCATGGGCGACTGGTGCTCCACCAAGAAGATTGCCAAGATAAACGACACGAAGTTCCGTAGTCTGATAAAGGACGGTGTGTTCACGGCGAAGATGGATGTCGCAAGTCTCGACTTCCGCTCTCCTGCCGAAGGCAACAACATAGCCTTCACCAGTCTGTGGGACAACTATCCGGACAGCATCACCGTGCCGCTGAAGGGCAAGGCATCCCATGCTTACCTTCTGATGGCAGGCTCTACCAACCCGATGCAGTATGCCATAGAGAATGCGGTGGTGAGAGTGGAGTACACCGACGGTACTCACGACGAGCTGATGCTCACTCCTCCTGCCAACTGGTGCCCAATCGAGCAGGACTTCGTGGAGAACGCTTCGGCATTCCCTATGCCTAATGCACGTCCATATCGCATCGGTCTGAATACGGGCATCGTGAGCCGTCATCTCTTCAAGGACTCCGGTTATCAAGAGTCCGCTACCGGTGGCGACATCCCGGAACTCAAGTTGGCGATGTGCGCCCTGCCAGGCGGTGCAGCTACTATGCTCGACATGCCGCTCAACCCGAAGAAGAAGCTGCGCTCGCTGACTTTGCGTACTCTAAGCACAGAAGTGGTTATCGGCTTGATGGGTATCACATTACAAAAGTAAGCTTTGTACATTAAACTCTAACAACGAACAATATTCGCACATAGGTTTAGAAGAAGATTAGTAACTTTGTCGCAGAAATCACAGAATATCTAATAACAAACAATGAGAAGAATATTAATGTTCATTACGCTGATGCTTGGGCTGGTAGTTCAGGCATCAGCGACAGAGTACAATGTGAGGGACTTCGGGGCTAAAGGCGACGGCAAGACGCTCGACCACCATGCCATCAATGCCGCCATCGATTCCTGCGTAGCCAATGGCGGTGGTAGGGTAGTGTTGCCAACCGGCACATACCTCTGCGGTAGCATACGTCTGAAAAGTCATGTGGAGTTGCACCTCGCTGCAGGATCCAAGATTCTTGCTGCCCCAGCATCAATGAAAGCCTACGATGAGGCTGAGCATTGGGAAGGCCCGGCTTACCAGGACGGCGGACATACGTATTTCCAGAATAGTCTCATCTATGCCATCGGTCAGGAGAATGTCTCCATTACTGGCCGCGGAATGATTGACGGACAGGGACTCACCAAGAAGGATACCGAGAAAGGCGGTAACTTGCAGGGCGGAAGCATCGGCACGGGCGACAAGGCTATCGCGCTGAAGCTCTGCCGCAACATCCTGATTCGCGATGTCACCATCTATCGCGGCGGACACTTCGGCATCATCCTCACGGGATGTGAGCTGGGTACGGTAGACAACGTCACCATCGACACCAACCGCGACGGCTTCGACATAGACTGCTGCAAGTATCTCACCATCACGAACTGCAAGATAAACACGCCGCGCGACGATGCTTTGGTATTGAAGAGTTCGTATGCACTGAAGAAACCAGTTCTTACGGAGCACATAGCCGTCAGCAACTGCATCATCACAGGCTACAAGCTGGGCTCGCTGCTCGACGGCACTTATATTCCAGAGCCCGTCAGCTGGGTGTGCGGACGATTCAAGTTGGGCACGGAGTCCAACGGCGGCTACAAGAACATCTCGCTGAGCAACTGCACCTTCATGTATAGCAGCGGATTGGCATTTGAGGAGGTTGACCAGGGCATCATGGAGAACATCACCGTGAGCAACATTACGATGAACCATGTGCACCATTACCCCATCTACATCACTACGGGATGCCGCAACCGTGGTCCTAAGGAGCGCACAACGGTGTCTACCGGCCGCGACATCATGATATCCAACATGGTAGCCAACGATGTGGATTCCCTTGCAGGCATCATCGTCACGGGCATGCCCGGCGAGCCCTTGCGCAACATCACGCTGAGCAACATACAGTTGCAGTTTCGTGGCGGCGGTGCAGCAGAACTTGCCAAAAAGGAGTACCGTGAGCAAGGCACCAACTACCCCGAGCCCAAGTTCGCCAAGGAGACACCTGCCTACGGTCTCTTCGCCCGCCATGTGGACGGTCTTGAGGTGATAAACGTCACATTCCGCACGATGAAGCCCGACTATCGCCCGGCTGCTATGCTGATAGACGTAAAGAACGACAACGTCACCGACCTGAAGGCAGACCTGCAGAAAGGTGCCAAACTGATAGTTAGGAAATAGATTTAGTAACAGAAAGGCTCTTCAGATTTGAAGAGCCTTTTTTTTGATATCTTTGATAAATGTCCCAAAGAACTTTGAATTTTGCTATATGGCAGGCGGTTAGTGATATTTTTTGTAACTTTGCACTGACTAAACCTACTATGTAAAGATGAAAAAACTTATTGTATCGCTGGCAATGATGGCTTCGCTGCCACTTGCAGCACAGAACGTGCAGAAGGGCGACTATGGCTATCTCTACTGCCACATGAGCGACTGCGGCGAATGGACAGCCTACGCCATCTCGCGCGACGGTTACCACTACCAAGACCTGAACGAAGGTAAACCAGTATTTGACAACGCCGTGCACGCACGCATTGAAGGCGGCACGCGCGACGCTTACATCACCCGTTCGTACGACGGGAAGAGCTACGTCATGGTGACTACCGACATGTGCGTGGCAAAGAGCAAGAAATGGGACAACTACGGCATGGACTTCCTCCGTAGCAAAGACCTCATCAACTGGGAGAGCGTCACCTTCGACTACCGTAAGGGTATGCAGATATTCTGCGACGGAGACACGGCACAGTCGCCCTATAAGGACTGGAGCACCATCAACCGCGTTTGGGCACCGCAGATATTCTGGGACCCCAACTACGTCTGGGCTAACGGCGACAAGGGCGGCTACATGATATACTACTCCATGTGGAACCGTGCCGAGGAGGCCTACGACCGCATGTACTACAGCTACGCCGACAAGTCGTTCACCAAGATTACTACGCCGCGCCTGCTCTTCGACTGGGGCTACGCCACCATCGATGCCGACATCAACTACCTGGAGAGCGACCACCTCTACCACATGCTCATAAAGAAGGAGGGCGGCAAGCCCGGCATCTACACCGCTACGAGCAAGTACCTGACGCACGGTTGGGGAGAACCCGTGGACCACGACTACGTAAGCTTCGAAGGTAAGAAGAAGTGTGAGGGCAGCAGCGCCTTCCAGCTCATTGGCGACGACACGTGGCGCGTAGCATACATACAGTACAGCGACCGCCCGAAGCACTACCGCATCTGTAAGGCGGACAAATATCTGCGTAACTTCTCTGACCCCGTTGATATTGAGGGTGTTACAGGTCCACAGCACGGCAGCTTCATGCGACTGACAAAGGCAGAGTACAAGCGTCTTCTGAAGTGGGACGCATCAAAGAAAAAGTAGAGAACCGTTAACCTCAGGATGCCCGCTTGGTGGGCATCCAGTTCTCACAGTGTGGGCATCGGGTGCTCGCTTGGTGGGCATCGAGTGCTCACGCGGTGGGCAACGCGTGTACAAAAAGCATACATAATGACACAAAAAAGCCCGGGGCTGGAGAAGCCTCGGGCTTTTTTGTGTCATTATGTTTTGTCGATGGTGAGAACCGCCAACTTAGTCCATGTGGAACAGCTCTGTCAGCGGTATTGTGACGGGGGAGTTGTCGGGGTTCACCTCCATGATGTCAGCCATCATGTCCCACCACTTCTGCGTGATAGGGTCGACGTTGGTGGTGTCCTGACTGCCCATCTCGCTGTCGCACTTCTGCACGGCAAACAGTATGTTGGTGTCCTTGTCCCAGAAGATGCTGTAGTCGCTGACTCCCTGGTCCTTAATCATCTGTTTCAGTTCTGGCCAAATAGCGGCGTGCCGCTTGGCATACTCTTCTTCGCATCCCTTCTTGAGATACATCTTAAATGCGAATCTTTTCATGAGAAATAGGTTTTTTAAATTAGTTGTGGCAGGAAACTTGAGATTATCAGTACTACGATGCCGATGATTAGTACTGTTATTGTCTTTCTTGAGCACCCCTTCCATTCCTTTAGGATGATGCCCCATACGTTAGAGAATACTACGTTGAGGGCCATGAGGATGCAGAAGGAGAGGGTCATGAGGGTAGGGGACTCGGTGAGGAAACCCTTGCCCAACGACAGTCCGAAGAACTGGCTGTACCACAGCGCACCGGCCAGGGCGCAGAACACGAGGTTGTTGCCCAGCACGTCGCGCTTCTTGTAGTCGCCCCAAGTTTTGTTCACTTTGTTCTGGTAGAAGCAGTAGATGGCGTTGGTGACGAAGCCGCCGAGGGTGACGAGGAACGTGGCTGGCAAGGTCTTGTACATATCCGGTGTGAGAGATCCGAAGTTGATGTCGGCACCGAAGGCGAGACCCACGTTGAAGCAGCCGCTCATGAAGCCGGCGAGCAGGGCGATGGCAAGACCCTTGGGGAAGTTGAAGTCCTTGACGGCTGCCTTCTTCTCTTCCTCAGAGAGCGAGGAAGCCTTCATGCTACCTGCAACGCCGATGATGGCGATACCGAGGAGCGTTACTACTACGCCCAGTATTACGCTGAAAGTCAGCGATGAGAGTGCGTCCATCTCGGGGAAGAAAATGTTCAAGAGCACGGGACCCATGATGGTGCCCAGTCCGGCGCAGGTGCCGAGGGCGATGCTCTGGCCGAGTGCCACGCCGAGGTAGCGCATGGAGAGACCGAACGTCAGGCCGCCCACGCCCCACAGTACGCCGAAGACTATCGTCATGATGACGTTGAAGCCGCGGCCGGCAAAAAGTTCGAAGAAGGAATGTCCTTCGGGCACTGCGAGCAGAGCACCGAGGAATGGCAGTATGAGCCATGCGAAGACACCCTGTACTATCCAGTACGACTCCCAGCTCCACGACTTTATCTTGTTGATGGGGACGTAGCAGCTGGACTGGCAGAAGGCGCCGATGGCTATGATTAGTAGACCTATAATGATTTCCATTGTTCAGTGGTTATGTTAGAAAAAATGAGAGGCAGGACAACTGAGTCCAGCCTCTCATCTCCATATATGTTCGTTATGAGTTGATGCGGTTCAGTATTAGCGCTTTGAAGTAACGTCTGCTACGTACTTGTCGATGTCGGCGATGAACTCCTGACCAACAGGCACGTTGTTGCGTACGCAGAACTCGTCGTAAACGGCCTGCCATGGCATAGCCTTCTGCTCCTCGATGAGGGCTAGCACCTTGTAGCCTTCGCCAGCCAGCTCGAGCTTGGAGATTGTCTCCTTTGGTTCGAGCAGAGCGCGCAGCATGCACTTCTGGGCAGCGCGTGAACCGATGACGTAAGCACCGATACGGTTGATGGAACCGTCGAAGAAGTCGAGGCCGTAGTGTACGCGGTCGAGAGCGCCGGCACGTACGATTTCGAAGAACAGCTCCTGTGTTGGGTCGTCCATGATGGTAACGTGGTCTGAGTCCCAACGTACTGGGCGTGACACGTGCAGCATGAGCTCCTTGAGGAATGGCAGCACTGCGCTTACCTTGTCGGCAGGAGACTCTGTTGGATGGTAGTGACCGGTGTCGATGGTCAGCAGCTTGTCGTTCTGTGCAGCGTATGCTGTGTAGAAGTCGTGAGAACCAACGGTGAACGACTCCAGACCGATGCCGAATACCTTACCCTCGATGCAGTCCTTCATCATAGGCTGCTTCTTCTCGAAGATCTCGTCGAGAGACTGCTTCAGCAGGTTGCGGTAGAGGGCGTGGTTAACGGAAACGTCCTTGCAGCCGTCGTGTACCCAGAGGTTCATGATACATGGGTCGTTCTGTGCCTCACCCATAGCGTTGGCGATGTCGCGGCAGCGCTTGGTGTGCTCAATCCAGAACTTGCGGATGCTCTCGTCAGGGTTGGCCAGAGAGAGGCTGCCGCTCTTTGGGTGAGAGAAAGAAGAAGAGTTGAAGTCGAGCAGAGTGTCGTTCTCCTTAGCCCAGTCAATCCAAGACTGGAAATATTCTACAGTAACCTCGTCGCGGTCTACTACCTTGCCCTTGAAGTCGCCGTAGATCTCGTGGAGGTTAAGACGGTGGTTACCAGGGATGAGGCTCTTGGCCTTGAGGATGTCCTGACGCAGCTCGTCGATGTTGCGTGCAGCGCCTGGGAAGTCGCCTGTAGACTGGATACCGCCTGACATAGCGCCAGCCTGTACCTCGAAGCCCTTCACGTCGTCTGCCTGCCAGCAGTGCAGTGAGAGGTGGAAGTCCTGAAGCTGCTTGAGCACCTTCTCTGTGTCGATACCGATTTCGGCGTAGCGCTCTTTCGCTACTTCGTAAGCCTTTGAAATGAGTTCTGTTTTCATTGTTGTTTAGTATGTTAGTTGTTTAGAAATGTTTTAAAAATAACTTGCGCAGATTTACACAGGCACGGGCTGAAAGCCCAACAACTCCATAGCCCAGGGCAACGCCCTGGGTTTTGTTTGTATGGAATCTACTCGCCCTGTAAGGGCAAAAGTATATAGCCTTGTGCATTATAGTTTATGCACTTTTGCCCTTACAGGGCGGTGGTTGATGTTTCGATATACCCAGGGCGTTGCCCTGGGCTATGTAGTATAGGGCTTTCAGCCCATCGCGAAACCATCAATACTGTCAGTCATATAATCATCAATTCTGCCAATCATAAAGATATGTGCAAGTCGTTTTTACTGTTGTTTAGTTATTCTTATTATTAACCCTGCAGGGCAACGAATTTCTTGTATGCTTCGTCCCAGACGACCTTGTCCTCCGGTACGAAACGCTTCAGCTCGAGGCTGTTGGCTATTACGCGGCGCATGTCCCAAAGGTCCTTCACATCGCCGGCAGCCTTTGCCTGCACCATGATGTTGCCGAGTGCTGTGCCCTCCTGCGGACCGGCAAGCACCTCCACGCCGCATGAGTTGGCTGTGAACTGGTTGAGATAGTTGTTTAGCGAACCGCCGCCGATGATGTGCAGCACCTCGATAGGGAATGATGCCATCTCTGAGAGGTAAGAGAACACCTGGCGATAGCGCAGTGCCAGCGAGTCGAAGATGCAACGGCATATCTCGGCGTAGCCTTCCGGCACGTGCTGACCCGTCTTGCGGCAGTACTCCTGTATGGCCTCTACCATTGACGATGGGTTGGCGAACATGGCATCGTCCGGATTGATAAGGCTCTGGAAGGCAGGCTGCTTCATTGCCTCGGCCTGCAGCTCGGGGTGCGACTTCGGAGCGTCGGTCCACTCCTGGCGACAACGCTCGTAGAGCCACATGCCGCAGATGTTCTTGAGGAAACGTGTGGTGCCCTCGATGCCGCCCTCGTTGGTGAAGTTGCGGTCGTACGACACCTTATTGATGATAGCCTCCGGAGTCTCTATACCCATCAGCGACCAAGTGCCGCTGGAGAGGTAAGCGAACTTTTCGTTCTTGGCTGGTACGGCAGCTACGGCAGATCCTGTGTCGTGGCCTGCAACGGCTACTACCGGGATAGCACCCAGTCCGGTAGCCTTCTGCACGTCGGCCGTGAGAGTGCCTACGAGGTCGCCAGGGTTCACCATGCGTCCGAACTTCGACTGGGTAAGTCCCAGGGAAGCCAGAAGCTTCGGGTCCAGTTGCTTGGTGCGTGGGTCGAGCAGCTGTGCGGTGGATGCGATGGTGTATTCGCATACCATATTTCCGGTGAGCATATAGCTCAGAGCGTCAGGGATAAAGAGAATCTTCTGTGCGTGCTCCAGAGCCGAATTGCCGGCGCGGCGCATGGCGTAGAGCTGGAAGATGGAGTTGAAGTTCATGAACTGTATGCCCGTCACGTCGTATACCTTCTCCTTGGGGAGTACGTTCTCGAGATAGTCGTCCATGGCATCGAAGGTGTGTGGGTCGCGGTAGGCGATAGGCTGGCTCACGGAGCCGTCCTCAGCAACGCAGACGAAGTCGACACCCCAGGTGTCTATACCGATGCTGGTAATCTTGACATCCTTCTGCTTGGCTGCCTTCAGACCCTTGATAATCTCGAAGTAGAGGGCATAGATGTCCCAGTAGAAGTGACCGTTTACCTGTATCAGATTGTTGTCGAAGCGCGTGAGCTCCTCCAGTTCTATCTTTCCGTCGTTAAGACCGCCGAGGATGGTGCGGCCGCTGGTAGCGCCGAGGTCCACCGCAAAGAAATAGTGCTTTTGTTCCATTAGTTTAGGTTATGTATATTTACGAAATTGTTGCAAAGATAGCACTTATCCGCAGACGCTACCGCAGATATTTGATTTTCGTGCTCTGATATTTGATTTTAAGGCGTGTTGGAGGTGTTTGGCACCTCCTTACTGGTACTGTTCGCGGAACTCTGAGGGCTTCATGCCCGTCTGGCTTTTAAACTTGGCGGAGAAGTAGTCGGGCGACTCGAAGTTGAGGCGGTAGGCGATTACCTTGATGCTGGCGTCCGTTGTGGCGAGCAGCTCCTTGGCACGCTGCAGGCGCAGGCTCTGCTGGTACATGGCAGGGGCGAAGCCCGTGTGCACCTTGAAGAGCTTGCGAAAGGAGGAATAGCTGATGCCCAGCTCCTGTGCTATGTCCTGTATGGAGACGTTCTCCTCCAGCGTCTCGCGTATGCGTAGGCGCGCCTTATTAATAAGGTCTGCGTGGTGCGAGTCCTTGTTGAGGATGATGTTGCGCTCCAGGGAGTACATGACCCCGATGAGGTGGTTGACGATGCCGGCAAGGGTCTGCTGCATATAGGCAGCCTCCTCCTTGGCGGTGCGCAGTGCCTCCTCGAAGAGGTGTATTATCTCGTTGCTGTAGCCGACGTGGTAGATGGGTTTCTCGGGCGAGAGGAAGCCGTGTTTCACGCGGTCGTCCATGTTCTTTCCCTTGAAGCCTATCCAATAGCTTGTCCAGCCCTTGTCCTTTGACGGATGGTACGTGTGCCATTCGCCTGGGAAGAGCAGGAAGATGTCGCCCTGCTTGACGTGGGTTTCGGGGCAGTGCTCGGACTGGAACGTTCCCTCTCCTGCGGCAGTGTAGAGCAGTTGGTACTCGTCCAGAATGCGTCCTTTGTTGATGTCGAAGTAGTAGCCGTCGGCGTGTCCGTTGGTGGGGTAGGCCGAGTAGGGGGCGTTCTCTTCCATGCCCACCGTGCTCACGGTGAGTCCCCATAGTGCGTCCGTTTCTGTAGCGAGAAGATACTTGTTGGTTTGCATGGTTTAGTAAAGTGGAATTTGCAATTTTACTGCAAATGTACTCAAAAATACTCAACCTACCTACTTTTGGGGATACAAAAAGTATTAAAAATACGAAAAAGGGTATTTGGGCAGTATGTGCTTTCCATGTAAGTGGGTAAAGCAAATAGTATGGTTTAAGGGACAAAAAGTTAAGTGCTGGCGTTTGCTGGCTTCGTAACTTTGCAAAAATATCTATAACTTGGATAATAGTTCTATGATTTGTACGATTGTATCAGATGCAAGCCCGTGCAAATTCGTAATTTTGCGACTAATTAAAAAAAGATGCACCTGTATAATGGTGATAACTAAAACAATATAAGTACTAATGAGAAGAAGTTTATTTTCTGCTGTAGGCTTGGCCTGTCTGGCTCTGCCGCTGCAACTCTCAGCCCAGACAATATGTGATGTGGACCTGAGCAAACAAGACGTGAAGACTTATTCGGTGGACGTTCCGGACGGCAACTACAAGGTGACCGTGGAACTCGGTTCGAAGAAGAAGGCATCCAGCACCGTCATCAGGGCAGAGGCACGCCGCCTCATGGTGGACGAGACTGCCACGAAGAAGGGAAAGTTCACTACGGTGGAGTTCATGGTGAACAAGCGCTCACCGAAAATCAACGACAAGACGAGTGTGCGCGTAAAGCCACGCGAAAAGGACTCGCGCGACTGGGACGACAAGCTGACCCTCGACTTCTTCGGTAAGGCTCCGGCTGTCAAGCATATCAAGATAGAACGAGACACGACGGCAGTCACCCTCTTCCTCTGCGGCAACTCCACCGTGGTGGACCAGAGCAACGAGCCTTACGCCAGCTGGGGACAGATGATAACGAGGTGGTTCAACACCGATGTCGTTGTTTCCAACCACGCTGAGAGCGGCCTTACCGCGGGTTCGTTCCTCGCGCAGAACAGACTGGACAAGATTCTGGCTACGATGAAGAAGGGCGACTACGTAATCTGCGAATTCGGCCACAACGACCAGAAAGAGAAAACTCCAGGCAGCGGCGCATGGTACAACTTCTCCTACAACCTGAAGAAATACATTGACCAGGTGCGCGCCAAGGGCGGCAACATCATCTTCGTCACCCCGACGCAGAGAAGACACTTCGACGATGCCACAAAGTCAAAGATTCTCGAGACCCACGGCGACTTCCCCGATGCCATGCGTGCTGTGGCAAAGCGTGAGGGTGTGCCCGTCATAGAGCTTCACGACATGACCCGCACCTTCTTCGAGACTCTCGGCTACGAGAATAGCAAGAACTCCCTCGTCCACTATCCAGCCAACACCTTCCCCAAACAGAAGAAGGCCCTGGCGGACAACACCCACTTCAACCCCTACGGTGCATACGAGGTAGCCAAGATGGTAGTAGCCGGCATGCAGCAGATAGGTTGCCCGTTGGCCCAGCACCTCCGCCCAGAGTGGCAGGGCTTCGACCCAGCCAAACCAGACGATTTCAAGACTTTCGTATGGTATCCGTCGGTAGACGCTACCGACGTTACGAAGCCAGACGGTAACTAAATAAGAAAAAGCGGTCGTTGTGTATTTCACAACGACCGCTTTTTTAATGCACCTCATCCATATAATACAACTTCCAACCATCAAACAGCATGATGATTTTGTGCAGCGTAGTGCCTTGACGCAATGCCTCCACCCTTGGGGCTGCAGCATACTGTTTAATCTGCACCTCAGCCTGGTCCCATTGCTTTTTGATATTTGCCTTATGAGTTTCCTCGCTCATGCCCTTCTCCCTCTTCGGAATAAGTTTCAGCTCCAGGATGTAGCTGTGCTTGGTAGCATAGTGCGTTAGGTCCGGCAAGAGGAAAAAGTCGCAGTATCCATGGTTCAGCTCCAATTCCGGTGCCGTGTAGTAATAGGCGTTCAGATTGAGGTAAGCCATGAAGAAGCCTTGCAGGTTACGCTCCCCCTCTATGCTGTCGCGAACAGACGACACTTGCGCATAGGCATCAGCCATATATTGCAGGGCATCACGCCAATTGCCGTCGTAAGCCATATCATAGTAATAGTCCGTCAGCTTGTTGTTGCTTACGTATGCCTTGGCATCTATCAGTTCCAGCAAATATTCGTAGTATTGCTTACGAACATTGTTGTTGGGTATTCCGAGTATTACTTTAGCACCTCTTGTACCCTTTATCGTAAGCATGCCATAGTAAAACAGCAAACTGGGGAATACCTCGGGGTCTGTTATTGCATGTGCTGGGAAAGAATCGAATAGCGTTGCCACTATTTCGCCCTTCTCGGCTATAGTACGAATCACCCCCTTACGGTCACCGTCCAGTTTATCGAGCTGCAAGAGTTTCTTCATCTTGTTATAGTCAGTCTTGGTATTGGGGTCTACCATTTCGCTGGGACCTTCGCCACGACTGAGGTAATTGCGAAGATAGTAGAACACCATGTCGCAATTGAATACTCGGCTTTGGGTCGTCAAGGCATTCTTAGAGAAACAATAGTTGTCATACCACGGCTTCATCTCTTTGATGATGGCATCCACGTCTCTGTCCGCCGGTATCTCACCTTTATCCTTGTAGTAATTGAACAACTCGTGCACATCTTCTGTCGAGAAGCCTAACATCTGATTGAACTCTGGCATCGTAGAGATGTGCCATCCAATATTGAAGCCACTCGTCACGTCGTCAAGCGTCACAGGGCTGACACCTGTGATAAAGATACGTTCGAAATTGCCCTTGAACTTCTTAAAAATGTCACGGTAGAATCCCTCGGCATGCGTCATCGCCCAATACACCTTCTCCCCTTGCTCGTTGAGCACGGTATTGGTAAAGTTGTCGTACTCGTCGATGAAGAGGTATTGTCTCAGCCTTAGTTTCTTGGCTTCAATATTGATAAGGTTCAACTTGTCTGTAGCTTTCGGGGTAGCTTGCACTTTTTTGACGAAAGCTTCACTGTACGACGCTCTATAAATATCTACATAGTTGTCGAGCATGGCACCACAGTACCCGTTGAAGTTTTCTTCCAAGCCCTCAATGTCACCTCCCACCTGCGAGAAGTCAAGATGCAATATCTGAAACTGTCCCTGCAAGGATGTAGGCTGGGAACCTATCCACAGGTTTCCGAACCATTCCTCAAACTTGCTCTTGTTCAGACAGTCGTAGTAGGCATGAAGCATACCGAGGAATACGCTCTTGCCAAAACGGCGAGGGCGTATAAAGAACAGGTTGCGGGCCTGCTTCTCCAACTCTGGTATATACATGGTCTTGTCGACATAATATATATTCTGCTCCACGATGGTGACAAAGTCCTGCACCCCGTATGGCAATTCTTTCACATTCTGCTCCATGTCATACTTTTTAAATTCCCTTGCAAAGCTACAACTTTTATTTCAATTATAGAAGAACCCATTCGAAAAACCGTTTATCTTTCTATGTATCATAGGCTTAATCTTTACGAACTACACTTTTCCAAGGCAAAATTAAGAATTTTCTTACACTTTTCCATGGTAAAAGCAGGCTTTTTCCTACACTTTTCCAAGATTTTATCATTGTAAATAACGTAGGGTATGGTAGTTCCTTTAATCATTGCCGCTGATTTACTACAATTTCCGCCTACTGTTGCCGCTGATTTGCAACAAAATTTACCCGTTGTTGCCACTGATTTGTGACAAATTTTGTGTAACTTTGCCACTGATTTGAAACAAAGGCTTTTGTTCAGACGTACTATACTTGATAAATTGGAGGCTTGGAAACGGGACGAGAGGCACAAGCCGCTCATCATGAGAGGAGCCAGACAGGTAGGTAAAACGACAGTGGTAAAGAATTCAGACTGGTCAACCTGCCGTTCTACTTGGTAGGACGCATACAATATATTTTGAACAGTATATGTTAAGAGCCTAGCATCTAAACTCGTGCCGAAAATGTGATTTCTCAACATCCTCTATATCTGCTCTTTACCCTTGGTGGTGAATTTACAAACCCAAGACCTTGAACAACTCCTCTACGGTATAAACTGGTAAGGTTGACTTGGTGAAGTCTTTTATGTTTCTTGTTACTATGCAATCGCAATTCGCCTTTATTGCAGTTGCATTCTGCGTTGCGTCTTCATAATCGTCCCAACCCGATGACAGCATTTCTATAACTGTAGTAGCTTGCAAATCCAATATCTCGACAATACTCGAAACAAAAAGTAGCGATTCTTCTACTTTTGCATACTTGTACTTTTGGGCTACAAACATCGCCGTGACATAAGACAAAGACAATGTTTGTAATTGCACCTTGCCTAAGCTGCCTAATGCCATTAAACGGTTTGCCGGCTCTGCAAACTCGCCTCGTTGACAGACAAAATCAATCAACACATTGGTGTCTATAAAAACTTTCATAACTTATACTTTGCTTCAACCAATGCGTCAAGTCCATCTTCGTCAACGGGTACTGGTGCACCACCCTTGGCAGCCTTTGTCTTGACAAATGCCAGGGCTTTCTTAAACTCCTCCGACTGAGCAAAAGGAACAACATTGGAGTCCTTCCTGGAGCGAATCAATGCTGCCAAGCTAGCCACATATTTATTGACTAACTCCTCTAAACTGGAATGGTTTTCCTTTGCGTATGTTTCCCCGTCAAGGTAAACCATTGGGTCGTTAATTGCTATTTGATACATATATTTCCTCCTCTTTACGTATAATGTCATGGCAAAGATACGATATTCTATTGTAACAACCAAAGTTTTCCTAAAAAAAGTATCAAAAAGCTTGCTTTCATATAGGAAAAGCGTAGTTGGAAAATATTAAGCATAACCTAAACTCGTGCCGAAAATGTGATAGAATAGCGGAAAAGTCGTGCCGAAAATGTGATAAAATACTTTAAAAGTCGTGCCGAAAATGTGATCGGACTTGCGTAATTGGTTGTGTTGTAGTAACTTTGCACTCAAAACGCAAAAGTATGGAACGACTCTTATTGGATGACTTGAGAAAATGGAAGGAAAAGGCTGACAGAAAGCCCTTGATTCTACGTGGAGCTAGACAGGTTGGAAAGACTTGGCTACTCAAATATTTTGGTGCACAATGCTTCGAGGATATATGCTACGTCAACTTTGAACAGAAAGACTTGCTGGGGCATATCTTTGAGGGAACGCTGTCCCCCCAACGTATCATAGAACAGCTCTCTGTCTACCACGGACGTAAGATTATCCCCAACGACACCTTATTAATATTCGACGAGGTGCAGGAACTGCCCCGTGCCTTGACCTCTTTGAAGTATTTTGCGGAGGAAGCCCCCGAGTATGCAATCTGTTGTGCAGGCTCTCTTTTGGGCGTGGCCCTTCATGCAGGTACATCCTTCCCTGTGGGGAAAGTGGATTTCCTTGACCTGTATCCGTTGTCGTTCCGCGAGTTCTTGCTTGCCAATGGTGAGCAGATGCTTGTTGGCTATGTCCTCTCGGGAAACCGCGACTTAAAGGCTTTCGAGGAGAAACTGACCGATTACCTCAAGAAGTATTATATAATAGGTGGCATGCCGGCAGCCATATTGAAATGGCTGGACACACAGGATTTCTTTGAGGTAGATGATGTTCAGAGGCAGATAATCAGTGCCTACGAGAACGACTTCTCCAAGCATGCGCCACGGCAGATAGTTGAGAAAATCAGATATGTGTGGGCGAGCATCCCGGCGCAGTTGGGAAAGGAAAACAAGAAGTTCATTTTCGGACTGGTAAGGGAAGGTGCCCGTGCCCGCGAGTATGAGGATGCGCTGTTGTGGCTCTCGGATGCTGGAGAGATTATCAGAACTTACAATGTCAGCAAGCCTGATGTCCCGCTGAAGGCGTACGCCGACTTGAAGAGCTTCAAGGTCTTTTTGATGGACGTGGGACTACTGAGGTCTTTGAGTGGTGTCTCGCCCAAGGTGATATTGGAGGGCAGCCGAATCTTCGAGGAGTTCAAGGGAGCACTGACAGAGCAGTATGTCTGCCAGGAGCTACAGCTGTTCAAGCGGTTGCAAACTAACTATTACTGGACCTCCTCTTCCAAGGCCGAGGTTGATTTCCTCGTGTCTGACGGTATGTCCGTTTACCCTCTTGAGGTAAAAGCCGGAACGTCCATGAATGCCAAGAGCTTGAAGTCATACAAAGAGAGATACGCCCCCGACTGGTGCATACGTACCAGCCTATTGCCATACGAGCGCAACGTGCAAGCCAATATTCTTAACATCCCGCTATATCTGCTCTTTGCTCTTGACAAGGAATTGGGTGACTAAGAAGATGGCATTTGGTGATAAGTGTAATACGATAAAGGAATGCAGCTGTGATATTATGGTCCAACGGATAATCTCCGTTGGACTGTTTTTTTTGCCACAAATCATGGGGATTTCTTGCCAAATGCGCACTTTTTAAGGGTTGTTACCAAATTTTGGCGTTAGTTAGTCAGATATTGCAGTCGGGGGGGGGAATTATCGCCAACTTTGCACCAACCTAACGAAAATGTTATAGAACATTTAATGCTAATTACTAACGAGGTTATACATTTAAGTAGCAAAATACTAAACGCTAATCACTAACTAAATATACATTACGGATATCTTATCGGTCTAATGCCGACGTTACAAATCTGTGTATCGAATACCCAAATTTATTAATATGAATAGAAAACTGTTTGAGAAAGAAAAAGCCTTGCCGATGGCAATGCTTTGTTCTGCCTTGACACTTGCTCCATTGATGAACGGTGCAAATGTCGCTATGGCCAATACGGCAACAGTTCAGCAGGCTTCTACTGTTACGGGTTCTGTATTTGACAGTACAGGGGAACCGGTAATAGGAGCCAGCGTCATTGTCGTTGGTGTACAACCTACCCAAGGTACAGTTACCGATATGGACGGTAACTTTACGCTGAAGGTTAAACCGGGCGCAAAGCTGAAAATCAGTTATATCGGATGCGAGCCACAGACTGTAGTTGCCAAGAACGGCATGAGTGTTACGCTGAAGGATGAGTCTACCACGCTGCAGGGTGTGGAAATCGTGGCTTACGGCGTGCAGAAGAAGGTAACGATGACTGGTGCGGTGTCAAGTGTAAAGAGTGAAGACTTGATCCGCACTTCTGTCGGCTCTGTAAACAACGTGCTCGGTGGTCAGCTCTCTGGTGTTACCACGGTGCAGTACTCTGGTGAGCCTGGTAGCGATGCCGCTGAAATCTTCGTCCGTGGTAAGGCAACATGGGGAGACTCTTCACCTCTTATACAAGTAGACGGTGTGGAGCGTTCCATGTCTGATATCGACCCGAACGAAATCGAGAGCGTTACCGTACTGAAGGATGCATCCGCAACGGCTGTGTTCGGTGTGCGTGGTGCCAACGGTGTTGTCCTCATCACAACAAAGCGTGGTGCACAGGGCAAGGCAAAGATTAGCGTTTCCACATCATGGACCGCACTTTCTCCAACAAAGATGGTTGAGCAGGCCAATTCATACGAATACGCCACCTTCTACAACCAGATGAAATACAACGACTATTTGCAGAATGCGAACACTGCCGTTGCAAATGGTACTTATTCTTCTATGGACGCCTACAAGGCTGCCAACGCTTTCGCTCCTTCTTTCTCTGACGACATCATCCAGAAATTCAAGGACGGCTCAAACCCGACGTTCTATCCTAACACCAACTGGGCTGAGTATATCATGAAGAATGTTACGCTTCAGCAGCAGCACAACTTGAACATCTCGGGTGGTAGCGACCGCGTGAAGTACTTCATCTCTGCTGGTTACTATTCTCAAGGCGGTCTGTTCAATGAGTTCGACCGTGGTTACGATTACGGTTACCAGTACCAGCGTTTCAACTACCGTGCAAATCTCGACCTCAAGGCAACAAACACCACTACCGTTTCTTTCAACGTGGCAGGTAACGTGAGTGATGCCGACAAACCTTACACAGGTCAGGGCTCTTCCGGTATGATTAAGAATATCTACTATGCTACTCCATTCTCTAGTCCGGGTCTCGTAAACGGCAGAATGGTAAACCTCACCACTGAGAATACGGGTCTTCCTTTCATCGGCGGCACAGGTATGTCATACTACGGCAACGGTTTCATGCAGACCAATGTCAACAAGCTGCAGATGGACCTTGTCCTTGACCAGAAGCTGGACTTCGTCACCAAGGGACTGGTATTCAAACTCAAGGGTTCGTACAACTCTACATATACAGTAAACAAACAGGGTAACTGTAGCGTAGCAAGTTACACTCCGAAGGTCTATTACGACGCAGACGGAAATGCTATGGTAGTATACCAGCAGGTAGGCAACGATACCGACCCGGTGTACAGCTATTCACAGGGTAAGGCACGAGACTGGTATTTGGAGACCAGCTTCAACTACTCACGCACTTTTGCACAGCATACTGTAAACGCCCTCGTGCTCTACAACCAGTCTAAGCTGTACTACTATTCGGGTTCTTCATATCCTGACGTTCCCCGTTCGTATGTAGGTCTGGTTGGTCGTGTCACTTACGACTTCGCCAACAAGTACATGGCAGAAGTGAACATGGGTTACAACGGTTCCGAGAACTTCGCCCCTGGCAAGCGCTTCGGTCTGTTCCCTGCAGGCTCTTTGGGCTGGATTGTCAGTGAAGAGAAGTTTTGGAAGCCCATCTCCAAGGTTGCCAGCTTCTTCAAGCTCCGTGCTTCTTGGGGTCTTGTAGGTAACGATAAGACTACGGACGCCATCCGCTTTATGTACCTCGCCGACCCTTACGTTACAGGTTCTAGTGGCTTGATTTCCAACTGCCTGTCCTCTACTTCAGATACTTACGGTTATCTGTTCGGTAACGCCAACTCCGGTGAAGTTTCTGGTACATCTGGCATTGCCGGTGCATATGAGTCAGCCAAGAACAACCCTGACATCGGTTGGGAAAAGGCATTCAAGCAGGACTACGGTTTCGACCTTAACTTCCTGAATGACCGCATCCGTACAACGTTCGACTACTACTACGAGCACCGTACCGACATTCTTGTACGTGACGCAACAGTGCCAAGCACCATCGGTTTCACAGTACCTTATACCAACGCCGGTGAGACAAAGTCATGGGGTTGGGAAGTTTCTATCGGTTACAACGACAAGATTGGTCAGGACTGGCGCGTATGGGCTAAGATGAACCTCTCTTACAACCAGAATGAAATCGTCGAGATGAAGGAAGCTCCTCAGAAGAACGACTACATGCTGGCTAAGGGACACCGTATCGGCTCGCGCTCTATGTATAAGTTCTGGAAGTTCTATGAGGGCGAACAGACCAAGGCAGAGTACAAGGCTACTTTCGGTCAGGAATTCCCGACTCAGTTGCAGAGCAACCTGCAGCCTGGTGACTGCGTATACGTAGACCTCGACGGCAACGGAAAGATTGACGCCAACGATAAGACCCGTGACAACGGTTATACCGACGACCCTGAGTACATGGCAGGTTTTAACTTTGGCTTCGCTTATAAGAGACTGACATTCAATGCACAGTTCACTGGCGCATGGAACGTGACACGCTACATTACCGACGTGTTCCGTCAGCCATTCTATTGCTCTTCAAATACTACGGAGGGTGGTCTGTTGTCATACCACCTGTCTAATACGTGGACCCCAGAGACCTACGAGTCTCAGGATGCTCTCTATCCTCGTGCCACATGGGCAAACGCAGTGCAGAACTACGCTGAGTCTGACCTCTGGGAGAAGGATGCCAAGTATCTGCGTTTGAAGACGATATCAGTTTCTTACGACTTCATCAACCCAACGTTCAAGCGTATTGGTATGACGAAGTTTGAGGTTACGCTGTCTGGTTACAACCTCTTTACCATTACTCCATACAAGTGGGGAGACCCTGAGACAAGAGCTTCCAACGCTCCTTCATACCCACTGCAACGTACATACACTGTAAGCCTTAACGTTGGTTTCTAATAATGAACGGTTAATAAACAGTATAATATAAATAAGTACATAATGAAACAAAATATATTGTTACATAGCGCAGTGGCATTGTTGATGGCCAGTGCTGCAGTAGTATCTTGTACAGATAATATTGCAGTGGGCGATGCTTCGCTTGACAAGGCGACCAGTTCTACTGCGACAATCGATTCTGTATTCCAAAATGCAGAATACACCCGCCAGTTTCTTGTAGGCATCTACTCGAAGCAGTACTATGGTCTGCCTTATGCAAACGGTGGTACCGCCATGCCGCACGCAGGTAATCCTTACGCAGGTAAGTTTGATGCCTTGACAGACTGCTGGCATCAGTTCTGGAACGGTGCAGCCGTATATGGTCAGTATTACACTGGTGCACAGACTGCTACGGTAAGTCGTGATGACGGATTGGATGGTCCGCTGTATTCATATGATAAGGAGTTCCAATGGTATATGATTCGTGCCGCTCAGATTTTCATAGAGAATGCTGACCGTGCGCCGGAGGCTGATATGAAGCAGGACGAGAAGAATCGTCTGAAGGCTGAGGCACGCTGTCTGATGGTTGATGCTTTCTTCGCTACATTCCAGCACTACGGCGGTATTCCTATCATGGACCATGCTTTGACTCTGGACGAGGTTTCGGGTCAGCTCCCACGTAATACTGTGGAAGAATGTGTAAACTGGATGGTAAAGGAGTTGGACCTGGCTATCGCCGATAACGATTTCCCTTGGATTACCTCCAACCCTGCAACCATGAACGGTCGTTGGACAAAGGCTGGTGCTATGGCCTTGAAGTGCAAGATATTGCAGTTCGCCGCTTCGCCACTGCTTAATCCGAAGGACGGTCAGCCATATTACACTGGTGCATCGGAAGAGGTGAAACCTTACATCATGTACACAGATGCTTCACAGTATCAGGCACGTTGGGATGCCTTCGCCACTGCTTGTGATGAGTTCTACAACAAGTTGCAGTCTGAGGGACAGTATTCTTTGGTTAAGGCCGATATTCCAAGTTCTGCCAACACCACAGCAAAGAAGGCTCCGTACTACAGATTGGCATACCGCAAAGGCTATTATCTGAATGCTTCTACTGAGATTTTACACTCGGTAAGAGTATACGGTAACGACCCTATGACGACTGCACGTTATGGATGGCACGAGTGGTACTCCAAGGACGTGCCACGTAATGCCTACTGCCCGACACAGGAATACGTAGAGAAGTTCTCTTGGAATGACGGTGAACCGTTCAACTGGGAAAATGCAGCAAAGAAGACTTTCAAAGACCAGGCAACAGAGCCTGAGATGACGACAGAGACTGATACTGCAGGCACAGTGAATTATACTATTTCCAACTTTGTTACGAATAGGATTACTGGTGCGATTACTCGTAATGCTAAGTCTTTGCATACTATGTTTGTCAGCGGTGATGTTCCTTCCGGTGGCCGTCAGATTAATACGACACTTACCCGTGACCCCCGTCTTTATGAGGAGTGCATCGTTAACGGACAGAACATGAACCTTGACTGGTCTTCAGCCAATATGACAGGTTATCCTTGGGAGCTGTGGTATAAGGGCAATGATGGCGGTACTGGCGTTATGACCCAGTCGTCAACCATGTTTGGCTCCGGATACGGCTTCAACAAGTATTATCTTGGAACTGGCGTTTACGTTGGTGATACCGGTGCTGACTCCTACCGTTATCCTACCCAGTGGGTTGCCCTGTCTTTGCCTGAGTTCTATCTGCAGTACGCTGAGGCTTTGGTTATGAGGTCTGCCCGTGACGTGACGAAGGCCGTCCAGATGGTTGACATGGTTCGTTCGCGTGTCGGTCTGCCTACAATGGCAAAGATGTGGACTGCGTCTAATTATCGTACTGTGCTTGGCTATACAGCAACAACAGCAGAAGCTGCAGCGTCTGCTACCGTAACATTGTCAAACGGCCAGACTTCAACAGAATTCATCGAGGAACTGCTCGACGAACGCGTAAGAGAGCTCGGCTTGACCAATGCACGTTGGTTCGATATGGTTCGCTACAAGAGAACCGACTGGATGACGAAGCAGCTTCACGGACTGATGCAGTATCGCTTGACTCAAAGCGGTACGGTGTTCAAGAGCCGCCACGTGGCATGGGTTGGAACGGACCGTAACAATGACGCATCATCTACTCAGCCTCTGTTCTTCTTGAACATGAAGAAGGATATCACCAGCAACAGCCGTTACCTCTGGGGTAAGGACCCAAAGAGCACCGAAGCTCAGAAGTGGCTTCTCGACCCATTGCCGCAGGCTGAAATAAATAAGAACTATGGTCTTGTACAAAATCCTGGTTGGGAATAAACAAGTAAAAACGAATCAATATGAGAACAAACAATATATTCATGCTTTCATTGCTGGCAGGTAGTACCCTGCCAGCGATGGCTCAATATGATATCGTGGATACGGTAGCATATAAGGACCAACTGATGGATATTGGCGCAATGAAGAAGTTCACCAGAGAGCAGTCTTCCGCTTCCGTCAGTGTCATAGCAAATAAGGACGTAAACAAGCGTGGCGCACGTAATATAGGTAACAACATTCTTGGTTCAGGCTCGGGACTTGTCAGCCTCGACGGCAGCGGACTGTACAATGCCCAGAACCCTACGTTCTACATCCGTGGCATACAGTCCTCAAGCGGCAGCACACCTCTTATTATAGTAGACGGTGTGGAGCGCGCCATTGAGAATGTAGTGGCAGAGGATGTGGAGAGCGTACAGATACTGAAGGATGCCGCTGCTACGGCACTGTACGGTTATAAGGGCGCAAACGGCGTTTTGCTCGTAACTACAAAGCACGGTAGCTACAACTCCAAGTCCATCACTTTCTCTTACGACCACGTCTTCTCTTTCCTGACGAACAAGCCGCAGATGGCGGACGCTGCCACGTACGCTTCCGCTGTCAACGAGGCTTACCGCAACCAGGGTGGTTCTGCCATTTACAGTGATGCTGTAATCGGTGCTTACCGCAACGGTACAAATTCTCTGTATTATCCTAATGTAAATTGGGCTGACGAGACTTTCCGCAACGTTTCCAACAACGACAGATACAACATCGAGTTCAAGGGCGGTACGTCAAACTTCCGTTACTACACCAATTTGCAACTCTTGACCAACAAGGGCTTTGTAAAGAACTACGAGAACGACGGCTATTCTACCCAGAACAAGTACACACGAGGCACTTTGCGTTCCAACATGGACATCGACTTGGGTCCCAAGACAAAGTTGCACACTCATTTGTACGGCTTGTTGACAGAGCAGTCGCAGCCTGGTTCACAGGCAGACCTGTGGTCAATGGTATATAAGGTACCGGCTAATGCGTTCCCCGTTAAACTGAACAGTGGCATTTGGGGCGGTAACACCGTATACACCACAAACAACCCTGTCGCTCAGAGTCAGGGTGCTGCATACTACAAGAACCACCAGCGTGCACTCTATGCAGACCTCCAGTTGGACCAGGACCTGTCTTCCATAACGGAAGGTCTTGGTGCACAGCTTCAGCTGGGCTACGATACATGGTCTAATGTATACGAAGACCACTCGAAGACGTATCGTTACAGTTACTATGTAGTGGACAACAATGCAGACGTGGTAGCAGACGGCGCAGCTTCAATGGCAGCTGTCGAGGGTACTGACTCAAACATGGGTACGGGAGCCAACAACAACAACTGGATTCGCCGTTGCATCTGGAATGCGGCAGTCAACTACGACAGAACTTTCGCTCAGAAGCATAATGTATACGCTCAGCTGAAGTACGACTACGAGTTCAACGACAAGACAGGTACCAATACCTCTGTATACCGTCATACCGTATCGCTGTTCGGTCACTATGGCTACGACAACAGATACATCTTTGACTTCACCTTGTCAGAAAACGGTTCAAACCGTTTGGCTCCCGGCAGCAAGTGGGCATTCTCGCCAAACTTCTCCGCTGCATGGAACATCTCCAACGAGTCGTTCATGAAGGATGCAAAGTGGGTTGATTTCCTCAAGCTGCGTGCATCATGGGGCAATCAGGTTCTGGACGTTCTGCCAAACGACACCTGGACATACTACAACCAGTTCTATCTGATGAACGCCGACAACTATCCGTTCGATGCTACCTATACCGGTACACAGTGGGGCAACACTTACCTCTCTACTGCCATGACACAGAGCCTTGGTCACGAGAGAGCAAGCAAGTTCAATGTCGGTGTAGATGCTACTCTCTTCAACTGTCTGAACCTTTCTGTTGACTACTATTACCAGCACCGTTACGACATCTGGTATTCAACAGCAGGAAGCTACTCAAGCGTGTTCGGTCTGACTGCACCTTACGAAAATGTAGGTGTAATCAACTCTAAGGGTCTTGAGGTATCTGCTGACTTCAGCAAGAAGATTGGAAAGGACTTTGTTGTAAATGTCGGTGCATCCATGACACTCAACAAGACCATCGTAGAGGAGCAGGCAGAGGCTCCACAGCTCTATGCTAATACTTCTTCTACAGGTTTGCGCTATGGACAGGCATTCGGATACCTTGCCAACGGTTTCTTCCAGAAGTCTGATGACCTGAACGGCGATGGCGTTATTTCCGCTGCTGAGATGACTCAGCTGGGATATCCTGTACAGTCATTCACTACGGTTTATCCTGGTGACGTTAAGTACATTGACGTTACTGGCGATGGTAAGATTGACACGAACGACAGAACAGCTATCGGTTACAGCACTACAGCCCCGGACCTCTACTACAACTTCCACCTCGGTGCTGAGTACAAGGGCTTCGGCTTCGATGCCATGTTCCAGGGCGTAGGTCGTTGGACCGGCTTCAAGACAACAAACGGTCTGTACCGTTCCGCTGTCGCTACAAACACTCTGTCTGAGTACCTGTACGAGAACTCTTGGTCTGCTGAGCGCGGAAATACAGAGAACCCTCTCTTCCCACGTCTCTCTACCACAAGCAATGCAAACAATGATGTGAACAGCACATTGAACATGTTTGACCGCAGCTACTTCAAGCTCCGTTACGTAGAGCTGTACTACTACCTCCCACAGTCACTGCTGAGCAAGACAGGCTTTATTAATAAGGTAAAGGTATACGTGCGTGGTACAGACCTCTTCACTGCTGACCATCTGGAGAAAGCTGACGCTGCTTCCTATGGCACTACACAGCCTTTGACTCGCAGTCTGCAACTCGGCGCTGCTGTTACATTATAACAAAAAGTAACTATACGACTATGAAAGTTAATAAAAACATATTATGCTTTGTAATGGCCGCTGTAGCTCTGTCTTCATGCAAGATGGATTACAATGAGTACACGGTCTACGACAAGGAATATATAGAACGCTCGTTCACATACGTTGGAGGTCTGATGACTTCAATATACAATGATATTGACACGGACTGGGGCAATCTGAGCGGTGCTATGTTGTCCTCGGCAACTGACGAGTCTGAGTATAGCCACGACGGTAATTCCGTAGAGGATTTCTACAATGGCAACTGGAGCGCTTCCAATCCTCATCAGACTATTTGGAGTTCGGCATACGAGGGTATAACATACTGCAATGAGGTCATTGACAAGTGGTCTAACCTGACGTTCGACCAGTTCAAGTACAACGATGACTACGAGAGGCAGATGTACCTGTACAACAACTACAAGTATGAGGCTCGTTGGGCACGTGCGTACTTCTACTTCACGCTGGTTCGCCAGTACGGTAGTGTACCTTTCAAGATTCACAATACAACAGGTGACCAGGAGACTGCAATGCCTTGCACAAGTGCTGATTCTATCTTCGCATTTATCGATTCTGAATGTGACAGCATCAAGAACAAGATAATCGCTGACTACTCTGCCGAGAAAGACATGATACTGTCCAAAGCTGAAAATGGACGTGCAAACAAGTTTGCCGTTTTGGCCCTCAAGGCTCAGGCGGCTCTCTATCACGCTTCGCCTCTCTTCACTCAGGGTAAGTCAGACGACGAAAAGAAGAATCTGTGGGCTGCCGCTGTCATTGCTCATAAGGAACTCATTGACTCTGCTGAGAGCAAGGGCTACGGATTGTCTGAATCACTTTCTACTCTTTGGGCAAAAGACTACTATTCTAACTCACAAAGTATGAAAGAGATAATCTGGGCAAGAAGAACTGCTTCTAAAAATACCTTTGAAAGCTATAACTTCCCTGTAGGCTATTCTTCTGGTCAAGGTGGCAACTGTCCGACGCAGGACCTTGTAGACGCTTTCGAGTGTACAGATGGTCTGAGCATTGCCGAGAGCCCAAAGTATGACGCAGCTAATCCTTACGCTAACCGTGACCCACGTTTGGCTTTGATTGTTGTTCGCAATGGTGAAGCATGGCCAAACGACTTGGCTGCATACAACAGTGAGCACCCTACAATAGAAACATACCAAGGCGGTTACCACTCACGTACAGGTAGTGCTTCCGGTAAGTCCTATGCTACTCCAACTGGATATTATCTGAAGAAGTTCTGCAACCCCGACCAGATTCTGAAGGCACGTTCCGGTGTTGCCGTTACCACTTCTCCTCACGGATGGCTGACATTCAGAATGGGTGGTATGTACCTTAACTATGCAGAGGCACTGTTCCAGTACTTCAAGGCCTGCGGCAATGCAAATGCCGGCTTTGTCACTGGCAACGTGGAGTACACTGACGCCAACGGCAAGAAGACCACCGTTTCTGTATCAAAATCTGCCGCTGTGATGGCAAGCAAGACAAGACAGCGTACTGAAACAGCAATGCCTGCATTCAACAGTTCTACGATTACTTCCAACGACCAGTTTTGGGAGAAGTACAAGAACGAGCGTCGTGTGGAGCTTGCTTTCGAGGGACATCGCTTCTATGACGTGCGTCGTTGGATGGAGGACGGTGACAAGTTCATGAACATTCACCGTATGGAAATCACCAAGAATGAGGACGGAACTTACACCTACAACAAGGTTGCCGTGACACGTGGCGACGGTAAGTGGCAGACCAAGTGGAACCTCTTCCCATTCAGCCAGACTGAGATACTGAAGTCTGGAGGTGCTATACAACAGAACCCCGGTTGGTAAATAAAGAAATTTGTATTAGAGCTGTCTGGCATGCCGAGTGCATGCCAGATAGTTTCAGACAAATCTATAGATAACAATAATTATTAACAGTAACTAAAAACTAAAAAGTTATGAGAAATTCTACTTTTGTTGCTTTGCTCTTGGCTGGATACAGCTTAACAGCAAGTGCTGAGTTGATGGACAAGTACTTCTACAAGATTGCCACCGACAAGATGGACGCAAATTGGGTAATCCAGGATGCAGGAAACACTGTGATGACACCAGGTAAGGAGAATTTGACTGTGACCAACAACAAGAATGGCGGTCGTATGCTCAACTACTTCTGGAACGAGAATGCATGGACTAAGGTGACAGACCTGTCGACTCTGCCAAACAGTACATACAAATTCTCAATGGATTTGAATAT
Organism: Oscillospiraceae bacterium; assembly: GCA_963588475.1. GTDB lineage: Bacteria > Bacteroidota > Bacteroidia > Bacteroidales > Bacteroidaceae > Prevotella. Next base: position 93,033 of record CAVAHD010000008.1, read on the forward strand.
GTCAAACATGGCTGCACGTAGCGATATGGAGTTTGTGCTTCTGCCTGTGAACGCTTGTACATCTACAGACACTCGTGTAAGCACGCACAATTACCACTGGTGGAATTCTGCCGATGGTGAGGATTATTTCTTCCGTTGGAGAGTTGTAACCGCTCCTACTGCGGCAAACGGAGACTACACCATCTGTATCAATGAGACTCCAACAGGAAAATCTGACTGGGCTTCTTATACAGAAACTGTAGAACTGAGCAGCCAGAAGACGTACAAGTATGAGGTAGAAATTAATACTGCAGCCAATACTGCCACTTATACTATCTCTGATGAGGAAGGTACTCAAGTAAAGACGGGTACTCATAATTATACTTGCACAGAGGAACGCGCTGGTATCTTCGTTTTCGGTATGAATGGCACCTCTACTCACCTGCTTTCTAACATAGGTCTCTCATATAAGGCTGAAGGTCCATTTGCTAATGAACCTGATGTGGAGCTGACAAGTGTGATTGGAGCTGAACGTTACTATTACGCAACCTTCCAAGAGGGTGAGACATTGCATTGGAAGCAGTTGGGTGACGCGGAAGATCCTATTTCGGGAGCATCTTATATTAGTGGAGATGAGTGTTCCGTAGACTATTCTTCAGCTTCTGACAACACAAACTTTGAATCTGGAGAGGATTATGTTGGTCATAAGCTTATTCCTTGCACACAGTCTGGTGACTTGGTAGTATGGACAACGCGTGACGACAATGAAGCTCGTTCTGAGGATGTTGTAATGTCTGTTACATGCGAATCGGTTTCAATGCCTACTCCTGTAGCTACAATCACTAACGTGTCAACGGGATACAGTAAGCAATATACCATCACTGCTGATAACACTAATACCCTTCTAAAGCCTGAGGTAACTATCAGCTGGAAGTACTATAATGAAGATGGTTCACTAGCTAATTCTAATGCTGAAGCAAAGTCTGGCGATGTTATTAATGTGCCTGCGAGTGGTAAATTGGTGATGTATGCTTACGACGGAACTCACCCAACTCAGTGGTATTCACAGTCTGAGGAAGTAACGGTAGAGAACAATACTTCCTATGAGGAAGCGGAAACTAAGGACTTCGCTTGGAGTAAGGATAAGTGCAATGGTTCTGTAGAGGGCTTTACCAAGACAGAAATCGTTGATAACGCTAACAAGTCACACTGGGATCGTATCTACTCTGACCAGATGTACGGTTATGACGAAAACGGCAATGCTACAGCTTGCACAGAGGCAGATGCTGCTAGCTATAAGTCTATAAAGAAGGGCTTTGGCTTCTATGCCGGCACCGCAATTGGTACAGATGATGCAAAGTGGAACGTTCAGACTCCAGAGGATCCTACAACTGCATTTGCACCTTTGACTCCAACAGCTGACTTCTTGGGAAACTCTAAGTATGTTGCATCAGCATGGGGTGTCTTCCCATTGGAGGGTATTGTTTACTACGATACAAACCTCACCAACGCTGAGTTCGAGCTTGACTCCAAGTACACTTCTGACGATGCAAATAAGCCAAACTTCTACATTGTACACACACGCGGTGGCTACGACCGTCCTGACAAGGGCGACTGCAATAAGACTACTGTAGTTAAGGCTGGTGAGAAGTTCAACCTCTACCGTTACGACACAGCTATCTGTGATGTAAAGGTTATGACTTACCAAGGTTTCGTACCTGGCACAGGAATTACTTCTATAGATGCAGAAGAGGCAAAGGCTTCTACTGCAGCCGTGAAGAAGGTTGTAACCAGCAACGGTATCGTACTTGTAAAGGGCGACAAGATTTACTCTGTATCTGGCGCACAGATCAAGTAAGAAACCTTAAACAAGTGAAGTGAATATAATTTGACCGGGACGGTACTTTTCGGGTACGGTCCCGGTCTTTTTCTTAAGTTTTCGTAGAGAATGAAAAAGAAATTTATTACTGTAGCTTTAGCCTTGATGGCCGGCGTTGGGGCACATGCCCAAAGATTCACCGACCAGCTTGACCGTGGACTTGTTGCTGTACAGACGACCAACGGGGTGTACTGCTCATGGCGTATTCAGGCAGACGAGTACTACGACGTGAAGTACAATCTGTATAGAGACGGTACGAAAGTAAACGCAGAACCGCTTAACGTATCCAACTACACGGACGCAACAGGCTCGGCGACCAGTACGTACACGGTGAAGGCCGTAGTGGACGGTGTAGAACAGGCAGCATCCAAGGCTGCATCAGTGTTTGAGCAGAGCTATAAGGAGGTAAAGATACAGTACCCGGCAGAGCTGAAGGCAACTTACATCCCCAACGATGCGTGCTGCGCTGACGTAGACGGAGACGGCGAACTGGAGATACTGATGAAGTTCGACAACTCGGAAGAGGTCGCGCAACTCTATCCAAAGAACGGACCGACAATTGGCGGCGTGGAGACAAAGGAATACTCCATGCTCGCATGTCTGAAGCAGGACGGAACCGTGCTGTGGTGGGTGAACTGCGGACCAAACATGGGTGACTTCCAGAACAACGAGCAGAACATCGTAGGATACGACTGGGACATGGACGGCAAGGCCGAAGTGGTGATGCGTCTGGAAGAAGGTTCTACCGTACACATGGCTGACGGTACCACATACACCATTGGCACTGACGGAAAGAACGGTACCAGTTGGACAAACTACCGTGAGCCAAAGGACCCAGCAGGTCAAGTAGAGTGGTTTACCCATTACGGCAAAGAGTTTCTGTTCTATTGCGAGGGCGCAACGGGTAAGCCATACCAGTGTAAGGAATTCCCGCTCAAGAGACTGGAAGACGGCGAGACAGACCTGGAGAAGGCATGGGGCGACGGCTACGGCCACCGCTCAAGCAAGTTCTTCTTCGGTGCACCGTATCTTGACGGCAAGAAACCGAGCATCTTCCTCGGACGCGGTATCTATACCCGTCATAAGTTCGTGGCACTGGACGTAGACCCTACGACACACGAGCTGACAGAGCGTTGGCGCTGGACCAACAACAAGGCAGGTTCGCCATGGTACGGTCAGGGCTACCACAACTACACCATTGCCGACGTAGACTGGGACGGACGCGACGAGATTGTATGGGGCTCCATGGTAATAGACGACAATGGTAAGGGACTGTCGACAACAGGTCTCGGACACGGCGACGCACAGCACGTCAGCGACTTGAACCCGTACGTACACGGTCAGGAAGTGTATGCTTGTAACGAGGACGAACCGGCTAACAACTACCGCGATGCCACAACGAGCAAGATATACTATCGTTTGACTGACACAAGCGATGACGGTCGCAGCTTGGCAGGTAACTTCTACAACACGATACCTGGTGCTGTAGGAAACAGTGGTCACGACACTCCAATATCTGCAGTGACAAACCAACATGTCGATGTCAATACGAACGGTTACGGAGTGAACTTCCGCATATACTGGGACGGAGACTTGCAGGAAGAGTGTTTTGACAATGTAACAGTGTCAAAGCCCGGCGTAGGTACCTTGGCAACACTGCCCGGCGCATACTCAAACAACGGCACGAAGGCAACCCCATGTTATCAAGGCGACGTCTTCGGCGACTGGCGCGAGGAAGTGATAGAGCGCACTGCCGACAACAACATACGTATCTACACAACGACAACACCTACAGAGTGGCGCAACTACTCGCTGTGGTACGACCACCAGTACCGCAACGCTATGGTATGGCAGCCATGCGGCTACAACCAGCCGCCACACGCTTCGTACTTCCTCGGCGAACTGGAGAACATAACAATAGCTCCTCCACCGCTCACCACGACAGGACGCACCGAGGTAACCTCTGCCATCGGCACCGATCTGAACGACAAGCACGCCCTGCTGTCAACGACAGGTGACGCAACAGTGGCAGTGGCAAGCGGTGCCGCACCGTCAATCTTCACAGACAACGCACCGTCATGGGTGCAGGGTACTGCAGAGAGCGAGTGCGAGAAAAAGGACACGGAAATCAAGTATACCTACTACACCCACACGCTGACGGGGGCAGGCTTCACCGGAGCTATGCGCCTGGTAAAGCAGGGCGACGGTACTTTAGTGCTGCCTAACGTGGAGCAGACATACACGGGTAAGACCGACGTATGGGCAGGTGCGCTGCAGTTTGACGGTACGATGGCAAGCAGCCCGGTATGGCTGAACCGCTTTGCCGAACTGCATTCAAACGGCGGTAACTTCAAGGGTGGCATAAAGGCAGACTACGGTTCTGTCATCTGTCCCGGCGGTAAGGATAACGTAGGCGTGCTGACAGCATCTTCCATCGACCTCGGTTTCGGTGCACGCGTCCGCTTCGACGTAAAGGACGGCCAGACCGACAAGATCGTCGCTGCCAAGATGAGCCTCGAGAAGAAGGTATGGGAGAACGGTCCGGAGTACGATGCTCCTGTATTCGAGATGACTTCTTCCGTAGCACCCGGCACTTACACTTTGGCTGAGGTGGCAGAGCTTACAGGCGACATCGCCAATGTAAAGGTGGAAGGATTGTCTGGACATAAGTACTCACTGGCTTACGCTGACGGAAAGATAACCTTGACCGTCAGTGAAATGCGAGCAGGCGAAGCAAGCACATGGACTGGTGCCAACGGCTCTGACTGGGACATGGCGAATGCAGAGAACTTCTCTTCATCCGACAAGAAGTTTGTGCCAGGAGACAAACTGACCTTCGACGATACCGCTTCCAGCTTCAACGTCAATGTACTGGAAGATGTAGCACCGGGTAGCGTGGTATTCAAGAACAACGACAAGGCGTATACTTTGGTGGGGGCAGGTGCGATAGAAGGCGACATCGCCCTCTCTGTAGAAGGAAAAGGTACTGTAAACATCAACAACACCAACAAGTACACTGGCGGAACTGTGGTCTCAGAAGGTACACTGGTGGCTGCAAGTCTTGCCAACAAGGACGGCGTGACGTATGGTGCTCTCGGTGATGCAAGCAATAGCATTACCCTTAAAAACAACGGTACGCTGAAGACTACAACCGGCATGACGGCTTCGCATCCTGTCGTACTGGGTGACGGTGGCGGATGTCTCAACACGACAGGCACACTGATTCTGAATGGCGGTATACAGAAGTCAAACGCAGGTTCAAACCGCGACCTGTACAAGCTGGGAAGTGGCACGCTGCAGTTGAACTGTACGACAGACTTCGACAAGCTGTACATCAATGCCGGAACAGTGTATGACTTCCAGGATGCGCACTTTGCAAACAAGACCATCGTGCTGAACGGTAGCAAGGTAGTGCTGCAGGCCAGCAACAGTATCTACAGTGAAAACTCGGACAATGTAAACATTGACGTTCCTAAGGGAAAGACCGGTATCTGGTATCCCGACGGCCGTTGTAATTATACAGGCAAGTTGACCGGTGAAGGTACTATCGACATCTATGCTACATGGGTACGTTGTTACTTCAAGGGTGACTGGAGCAAGTTTGAAGGTACGATAAACGCAATGCGTGGTAGTAAGAATGCCTATGAGCCAGTATTTAATTTCAGCAACACATACGGAATGCCGTTGGCAACCCTGAATGTAGATGAACGCTTCACCAAGGATACTCCTTTCTATACAAACGGCATGAACTTTGAAATCGGTGCTTTGACTGGAAAGGGTTACATCTGCAACGGTGGTAACAATAGTACCAATACACTGACAATTGGCGGCAAGGGCACCAACTTCGAGTTCTCCGGTGTGATAGCCGGCAGCAACGTGGTGAAGAAAGGTGCAGGTGTTTGGACAATTTCCAATGCTGACGTGCTGAACGAAGCAAAGTCGCTGAAGATTATAGAAGGTGCTGTTAAACTGAACAGTGCCGGAGCCGAAACTTCGATGACTTCACCGACAATACTGTATGTTCAGGATGCTGGTGAGCTTCGCGGTCAGGGATGCTCTTACGGCATCAATGTTCTCTCAGGAGGTACAGTACGCCCGGGAAACAATGCAGAGTCTTCACAGACTAACAACGTCGGCACGATTTCTGTACTGAGAAACCTGTCGCTTAGCGATGGAGCTGCTATCTATGCCAACAAGACAAAGGCAGATTCAATAAGTGTCAACAAAATCACAGGAAAAGAATCACCGGCTTGGTCATTCGTTAAGGTGGCAGGAAATGCAACGATTAACGGTACGGTGTACGTTACGTACAAGTCTTCTTCATGGACTCCACAGGAAGGTGAATATGTCCGTGTGCTTGACTGCGCAGGCACTATTGCAGGTACTCCAAAGTTTGAACTGCAGGAATTGCCGGAAGGTTTGAAGTGGGATACCTCAAGGTTCCTGGACCTCGGCTTAGTCTATGTAACAAGTTCTACCGGCATTGCTGAAGTAGGCTTCGGTACCGACAAGGTAAAGGCTGACGTTTACACGCTCAGCGGTTTCAAGCTGACAAGCATAGAGACCAGCACGGCTACGCTCGTGGACGACTTGAAGAGCCACGGTCTGGCTACAGGCGTATACATCGTACGCACTCCACGCGGTACAAAGAAAGTGACCATCAACTACTAGTCTCTTACGTAGACTATAAAACAAACAAAGCCCAGAGTGAACTGCCATGCCATACCAAGGCAAGGCAGAGTCACTCTGGGCTTTTTTTGATTTACTTGGATAAAAAATAAAGAAGATTGGACAATATTGATAGGTGGGTTAGGCATTAAAAGACTACATTTGCACGTCGAATACATACTACTAACTTTTAGCATATTCCCATATTGGAGAAAGGCTGAAACCTACTTATATATAATGAGACTTTCAAACAAACTCTTTTTATTATTGACGCTGAACTCGGCGGCTCTATGCGGTGCGAACGCCCAGAAGACTCCTGCGGCTCAGATGGAGCGACTCGACAGGGGTGTCGTGGCTTTGCCGGCTAAGGACAAAGGCGTGTTCCTGAGTTGGCGGCTGTTGGGCACGGATGCCGCTACCACTTGTTTTGACATTGAGAAGAACGGGAAGGTGATAGCGCAGAACGTTAAGATTACCAACTATACAGACCCGAAAGGCACTTCAAAAGATACCTACCGCATCATCACTTATCAGACCGCTCCAAAGGCGGATGCAGCAGCGAGTAGGGAAGTGTCCAAGGCTGTTATGCCGTGGGCGGAACTGTACAAGTCGCTGCCTGTGAACCGTCCTGAGGGCGGCACAGCTCCCGACGGCAGGCCATATACATATTCGCCAAACGACTGTAGCGTCGGCGACGTGGACGGCGACGGTGAGTATGAGCTGATACTGAAGTGGACACCTTCCAATTCGCACGACAATTCGCACGACGGATATACCGGCGTGGACTACCTCGACTGCTATAAACTCGACGGCAAGCAACTTTGGCGTATAGACCTCGGAAAGAACATACGTTCCGGAGCGCACTACACGCAGTTCCTCGTGTACGACTTCGACGGCGACGGGAAGGCGGAGCTGATATGCAAGACTGCTCCCGGCACCACCGACAGCAAGGGACGCTACGTCAGTCTGGCTGCTACGGACAGCGAGATAAAAGCCATTGACAACACGAAGGACTATCGCAACGAACGCGGAAGGATACTTGAAGGCGAGGAGCTGCTGACCGTCTTCAACGGTCTGACGGGACAAGCCATACACACCGTGTGGTACAACCCTAACCGTGCGATGACCGTGGGCGGCAAGGCGGAATACTCCAAGGAATGGGGAGACAAATCGGTTATTGGCAACCGTGGCGAACGCTTCCTTGCTTGTGTGGCATACCTTGCCGGGGCAAACGAGCGCCCCAGTGCCGTGATGTGTCGCGGCTACTACACGCCGTCGTTCCTTTGGGCGGTGGACTTTGACGGCAAACAATTGGCTACACGTTGGCTGCACTCGTCCACGACGACGCACGACTGGACCGTGACGGATGCTGACGGTAAGGTGATAAAGGAAGCACACGGACTCGAGGCAACGGCATACGGTCAGGGAGCACACAACATCTCCGTGGCTGACGTGGACGGAGACGGATGCGACGAGATAACATACGGTTCGGCAGCCATCAACAACGACGGCACCTTGCTATACTCAACAGGACTGGGACACGGCGACGCGCAGCACCTTGGCGACCTTGACCCAGACCGCCCAGGGTTGGAGTACTTCATGGTACACGAGGCAAAGCCGTACGGATCTGACCTGCGTGACGCAAAGACCGGCGAGATACTGCTGCGCACTACGGGCGACGAGGACACCGGGCGCGGCATGGCGGCTGACATAGATGCCAACCACCGTGGCAGCGAACTGTGGAGCCTGGACACACCGGGCGTTAGGGACATAAAAGGAAATACGCTAACCCAAAAAGGCTGGCCCAGCACGACGTTCCGCATCTATTGGGACGGCGACTTGCAGGACGAGCTGATAGGCAACGGCAGACCGCCGCACTTCCCACCTTATATTCAGAAGTGGAACGGAAAGGATGTGAAGCCTCTGCCACTAAGCAACGGCAAGCAGCTGTACGAGATGGGCAACTCCGTGACGTGCAACTGGTCCAAGGCAACGCCCAACCTGCAAGCGGACCTCTTCGGCGACTGGCGTGAGGAGGTGATATTCTGGGACAGCAGCGATGCGGCACACCTTAATATATTCACCACTAACATCCCTACCGACTACCGCGTGCCGACGCTGATGCACGACCACGTATACCGCATGGGAGTGGCATGGCAGAACGTGTCGTACAACCAGCCGCCGCACCTCGGATACTACCTCCCGGACTATGCGGAGAAAGTGAAGTAAGAAGATAACATAATCTACAATAATAAGATGAAGCATTTACTAATGACTGCCGTTGCGTTGACGGCATTCTCAACCGTGAGTCTTGCCCAGGTGGCAGGACCTATGGAGGACGTAAACAAGGTAATTGACAACACCGCGGACAGTCTCGCCAAGGCGATGACCGCCCGCATTGTTCCTGGTACAAGCCGCAAGGGCAACAACCCTGTGCTGTTCCTCATCGGCAACTCCACCATGCGCAATGGTACGCTGGGCAACGGCAACAACGGACAGTGGGGCTGGGGCTACTACGAACATGAGTTCTTCG
>CAVAHD010000009.1:0-78094 GCA_963588475.1 Oscillospiraceae bacterium
GTGGTCTTGCCGTATCTGTTCAGTGCGAAGCAGTAGTTGTCGTACCACGGCTTCATTGCCTTGATGAGTTCGTCCGGAGTGTGGTTGAACGGCAATGTGTTGGCGTAGTATTCCAGCATGTCGTACACTTCGTCCTCGGTGAATCCCGTCATCTCGTTGAAGCGCGGGCTCAGTGAGTAATTGGTACCTACGTTGAAGCCGCTGGTGAGGTCGTCCATTGTCACGGGGCTTACTCCCGTTACGAATACTCTGCCGAGGGCACCGCCGGCAGCTCCCTTTATCGTATTGAAGAACTTCCTCAGATAGCCTTCGCCGTGGGTCTGCTTACGGTAGCGCACCAAGTGGTCTTCGTCGGCCAGAATCATGTTGGTGAAGTTGTCGTACTCGTCGATGAAGAGATATATTTTCTGCTTCACCTCAGCAGTTTTCTGGCAGAGAAACCGCAGCTGCTCCACTGCGCCGTCCTTCTGGTTCATCTGCTCCTTTGTGCCGGGAGGCAAAATGTGGGCATACATGTCGCAGAAATATTCGAAGCACAGGTTGCAGTGGCCGTCCAGCCCTCGCTTGTAATCAGCCAAACTACCCACGACCTCGGAGAAGTTGAGGTGAATGACAAGGTACTTGTTGCGCTCCGGCGTAGGGTTTTCGCCTATGTAGAGTTTGCCAAAGAGTGTCTCGAACTTGTCCTTCTTGTTAATGTCGTAGTAGTTTTCGAGCATAGATATGGTAAGGCTCTTACCGAAGCGTCGGGGACGTATGAAGAAGAAGTACAGGTTGCTTTCTTCAATGTCCTCGATGAATGGGGTCTTGTCCACATAGTAGCAGTCCCTTTCAATGACATCCTCAAAGTTCTGCATGCCGTACGGTATGCGCTTGCGGTATATTCGCTTTTTCCTTTCTCTTATAGCCATAGTATTACAGTCTTTTAATGTCAATGTCAGTTAATTACCTTCAGTTGTCCACTTCCCAGTCCAGCCTGTTTACGCTGTTCTTAATGCCGAAGTTCAGACCAACCTTTACTATTTCCTTGCCCCTCATCTTGAAGGCATCGGCGTAGTGGCGGCTCTTTATCTGCGCCAAAGCCTCTTCGGCGGTCTTGCCGAACTTTAGCTCCATTATGTAGATGGTGTTGGCTGTCTCCAGTATTATGTCCGTTCTGCCTTTCGCCGTACGCTGCTCCACGAGGATGCGGTAGTTGGTGAGCAGGGCGAACATGATGTATAGCGTCTGCTGCCAGTGTCCCTCGTAGTTCGTGTTGTCGCAGTAGGGGACGGTCTCCAGAAAGTCGTTGAGCATGCTGAAGGCGGCATCCATGTCGCCTTTCTTTACCAGCACCGACATCTTTGCCATGGTGGTATTGCCCTTCACGCTTTTCTCGTTCAGATAGTGTGGCACTAAGCTGCGGAACAGTCCCACCCTTATCTCTTTGTTCGGAATACCCAATGTATAAAGGTCAGTTTCCTCGTCGTACCCTTTGATGGTGAAGTAACCGCTTTGATAGAGCAACGGAATGATGGTGGACATCGTCTCCGTGGCAGCGTCAAAGTCTTCCTGGGCAGCCTCGGTGTCCTCGCCTAAGTCTGTCGGCAGGAATTCGTACTTCCTCATCATGTTGAGGAGATAAGTGGGAGTACCTGAGCCAAACCAATATGCGTTCAGCTTTCCGTCTGCAAAACAGTTAAGCAAGCTGTAAGGGTTGAACACGTCGGGCGAGGGCCAGCAAAAGTGGTAGCCGTCATAATTGTCCTTCAACTTTTGCACGGTCTCTTCGCGGGTCAGTCGTAGCTTGCCGGCGAGTTCGTCGATGTCGTCGCTCATTTGGCTGAGCAGTTCCTCCTTGGTGATGCCGCAGATGCCGGCGTAGGGCTCGTCCATACTTATGTTCCTAATGTTGTTCAGCTCGCTAAAGATGCTTAGCTGCGAGAACTTCGTGATGCCCGTAAGGAAGACGAAGCGCAGCATCGGTTCGGCAGCTTTCAGCGGGCTGTAGAAGTTGCGCATTACGTTGCGGAGAACGTCCAGGTTCTCGTCCTCATGAACGACATCTAATAGGGGAACGTCGTACTCGTCGATGAGAATGACAAGTTGTTTGCCTGTCTTTTGGTGGACGGTTTCTATCAAGTCTGTGAACCTGTTGTTGAGGCCAGTGCGATGCTCTGTGATGCCGTACTTCCTTTCCTGGTTCTCCAGTTGGTAACCAAGGTAAATCTCCAACTGCTCTTTCTCCATGTGCTTCCCTTTGCTCATGTCGAAGTGGAGCACGGGATACTCCGTCCATTCCTTCTCCAGCCCTTCTATGGCGAGCCCCTTGAAGAGGTCCTTTCTGCCCTCGAAATAACTGTGCAGGGTGGAGACGAGCAGCGACTTGCCGAAGCGGCGTGGTCGGCTTAAGAAGAAAAAAGTACCGTTGGTATGTGTCATGCGGTAGATATATTCCGTCTTGTCTACATAGAGCTTGTCTTCCTTTCGGATTCGCTCGAACGTCTGTATTCCTATAGGGTATAATCTTGTTGCCATAGCATGAAATGTATTAGTATGTGCAAAGTTAAGACAAATTCTTAACACCGCCAAAGTTTTGTTCTTTTTTAGCGTGCAAAGTGCATCTGGAAGAAAGTGTTGCCCTTATGGCTACAGCCGATGCACCGGCAGCACCCGTATCTCATATCCGGACTTCTCTATGGTGCGTTCTTCGTCTGCCATGGTGACGATGGTCAGGTTGGGGCAGTTCAGTTCGCCTGCACATTCTACAAGGCTGTCCACTTCGCGCTTTAAGGTGCGCGGGGAGGAGAGGGTGTAGCATACCTGGATGAGGCGCTCAATGTGCGTTCCGTGGCGGACGACGAAGTCGGTCTCCTTGTCGTTGCGCGAGCGGTAGTAGAAGAGGGTCTTCTCGGTATCGTAGCCTTGGCGGAGCAGCTCTATGAATACTTGGTTTTCCAGAAGACGGCCCAGGTTCTCGCTCAGGTTGAAAGCCTTTGCCGTCACGAAGCCGTTGTCCACGACGTACACTTTCTGCGGTGCCTTCGCCATGACTTTCAGTTTGTTGTTGTAGCGCGGCAGGTAATAGAAGAGGTATGGCTCGTGGAGGTAGTCCATGTACTTCTTTGCCGTGGCGACGCTGGCCATCCCGAGTTCGCGTGCCAGGGTGTTGGCGCTTATGGGGTTACAGAAGTTGGAGAGCATGTACACGGCCACGTTGTTCAGCTCGTCCACTTTACGTACGTTGTGGCGTTTGGCCACGTCTTTCCATACGATGGCGTCGAAGAGTGTGGAGAGGTAGCTCTGTGTCAGCGTACGCGACACGACGGTTTCGGGGTAGCCGCCCAAGTGCAGATAGTCGTCCATGAGGGCTGTTGCGGCAGCGGGCAGTGGGGCGGAGGAGTCTATGGCAGTCTTGTTCCAGAGGAAGAACTCCTCCAGGCTGAAGGGCAGCATCTCGAGCTGCACGTAGCGTCCGGTCAGGAGGGTGGCCATCTCGCTGCTGAGTAGTTTGGCGTTGCTGCCGGTAATGACAAGATTTACCCCGTTGCGGTAGAGCTTTGACACCCACAGGTCCCACTGCGGCAGGTTCTGCACCTCGTCGAGTAGCAGGTATTCGTATGAGGGATATATCTGTGCGAGACTCTCCATGACGAGCTCTTCGTCCCACTTGCCCAGCAGCTGGGCGTCGTCGAAGTTGAGGTACGCAAAGTTATGCCCCTGCAGCATGAGCAGGGCCTCTGTCGATTTGCCCGTACGCCTGGGGCCTGTTATCAGCTTTATCTGTTTGCTTTGCAGCATCTCGTCGACGCGGAGTCTTGTGCGGCGCGACAGGTAGGGGCGACTGAGCAGCAGGTCGCGCTCCTTGCGTTGGTTTAGTATGACGTTCCTCATATCCACTTACAATTGAAACTTGCTGCAAATTTAGTCCTTTTTATTCAAAAAGAGTGCCGTAGTGAACAAAAAAGTGTGTTTTTTATTCATTACGGCACTCTTTTTGAATAAAACTGTCGGGCTGATGACCTCTGTGCTATTGCTCCTCCGCTTCGCGGCACTCCACCATCTCCGTGCCACGGTATATAACCACGAGTTTGTGGAGCGTTGTCGCTCTGACGGACTCGCGGACGATGTCGCTGTCGGCGTAGCGGCAGATTTGGGCTGAGGCTTCCTTGAAGAGTTGCTTTACCTGGGCGTCCGTTGTGGACGACTTGCAGTATTTCAACTCCACGATGTACGAGTCGGTCATGCTCTTGTAGATGTCGCAGAGGGGGAGGAGGTAGATGTCGGCATAGCCGCCGTCGTTGTCCAGTTCGGAGATGGGGCGGTAGAACTGGCACTGGCTTGTCATGGCCAGAGTGAATCCGTGTACGAAGGCTTCGCCCTTCTGCTTGTCGCGCTGCGAGGCGTAACGCTTCAGACAGTCGGCGATGTACTCGAAGTAGGGCTTGTAGTCGCCGTCGAACGCCATCTTGCTTTCCAACTGGTTCTTGTCGTAGGGCTCATACGTAAGGTCGTTCTCGTCGTAGGTGGAGAGCAGGTAGGTGTACATCTGGTCGCGCACCACCTCGTTGGGGATGACGAACTTTGTCTTGCCCTTGTACTCCCCGTCTATCGTTACCATTCCGAAGTAGAAGAGCAGGCTGAGGAAGTTGTCCGGGTTGTTTATCTGCTCGGCCGGGAAGTTCTCGTTGAGCTTTCCAGTGACGAATCCCTTGGTGACAAGCTCCTGTACGATGCTTGCATCGTGTGAGAAACTCTTGTCGTGGCGTATGAGCATGCGCACCTTGTCGTAGTCTATGCGGACGTTGCTCTCCACCATCTTGTCGGGGAAGTTGTAGTCGTTGCGTATGTATTTGTCCAGGAAGTAGAGCACCATGACTGAGTTGTACATGGTGGTCTTGCCGTATCTGTTCAGTGCGAAGCAGTAGTTGTCGTACCACGGCTTCATGACCTTGATGAGTTCGTCCGGCGTGTGGTTGAACGGCAATGTGTTGGCATAGTACTCCAGCATCTCGTGCACCTCGTCCTCGGTAAACCCAGTCATCTCGTTGAATTCTGGCTCCAGAGAGTAGTTGGTACCTACGTTGAAGCCGCTGGTGAGGTCGTCCATCGTCACGGGGCTTACTCCCGTTACGAATACTCTGCCGAGAGCACCGCCGGCAGCTCCCTTTATCGTATTGAAGAACTTCCTCAGATAGCCTTCACCGTGGGTCTGCTTACGGTAGCGCACCAAGTGGTCTTCGTTGGCCAGAATCATGTTGGTGAAGTTGTCGTACTCGTCGATGAAGAGATATATTTTCTGCTTCACCTCAGCAGTTTTCTGACAGAGAAACCGCAGCTGCTCCACTGCACCGTCCTTCTGGTTCATCTGCTCCTTTGTGCCGGGAGGCAGAATGTGGACATACATGTCGCAGAAATATTCGAAGCACAGGTTGCAGTGGCCGTCCAGTCCTCGCTTGTAGTCGTTCAAGCTACCCACGACCTCGGAGAAGTTGAGGTGTATGATGAGGTACTTGTTGCGCTCGGGCGTAGGGTTCTCGCCTATGTATAGCTTACCGAAGATTTTCTCGAACTCGTCCTTTTTGTTGATGTCGTAGTAGTTCTCGAGCATGGAGATGGTAAGCGTCTTGCCGAAGCGTCGGGGACGTATGAAGAAGAAGTACTTGTTGGCTTCCTCTATGTCCTCGATGAATGGAGTCTTGTCCACATAGTAGCAGTCTTCCAGTATCACATCCTCAAAGTTCTGCATGCCGTACGGTATGCGCTTGCGGTATATCCGCTTTTTCCTTTCTCTTATAGCCATAATATAGCAGTTTTACGTTCGTTTGGCGCAAAGTTACTAATAATATTTGGATTTCGTTAGTTTTTGTCCATTGATAATTTTGTGCCAGCGAAGAAGAGCGGGCCGTTGCCGTTGCCTATGTGCAGGTGGCGACCGCCGAGGATAGCCTGTTGTATGGTTTCCTTTGCCCGTGCCACAGCGGCGGGGAGGGGGAGGCCTGTGGCCAGGGCGGTGGCCAGTGCGCTGGAGAGTGTGCAGCCGGTGCCGTGCAGGTTGCGGGTGCTGATGCGCTGCGAGGTGTAGCGGTGCTGCGTGCCGTCGGGCAGGCAGAGGGTGTCCACGGAGTCGTTGCCCTCGGCGTGTCCGCCTTTCAGGAGTACGGCGGTGGCGTAGCGCTTGGCCAGCATGAGGCCAAGGTGGGCGGTGTCTGCTTCAGCTGTCGGTGCACCGAGCAGCCGCAGGGCTTCTGGGATGTTCGGCGTGATGAGTGTGCAGAGGGGGAAGAGGTTCGTCTGGACGTACTCTATACAGTCGTCGGCCATGAGCGGTGTGCCGCTGGTGGACACCATGACGGGGTCTACGACGACGGGGAGGGCGCTGTTGGTCTCTCTCCACTTCTTAATATATTCCACGACGAGGCGTGCTGTATCCGTATTGGGCAGCATGCCTATTTTTATGCCGTCCAGCCGGATGTCGCTGTAGATGCTGTCCAGCTGTGCGCGCAGCATGTCGGTGGGCACGGGCATGACGCGCTGCACCCCCATGGTGTTCTGTGCCGTCAGGGCCGTGGGGACGGTGACGGCGTAGTGGCCCATGGCGCTGACTGTCTTCAGGTCCTGCTGTATGCCGGCCCCGGCGGAGGTGTCGCTGCCGGCTATTGTCAGCACCACCTTTACGGTGGGCTCATTGCGCCACGCGTCGCCCAGTATCATGCCTCCGCCGAAGCCCATGCGCTCCACTTCGGCGAGGCGTGCGAAGGTCACTCCGCCCAGCGCCATCACCTTATCGTCGATGATGCCCTCGGCGGCGGCGCGGCGCAGCTCTTCCGCAGTGAAGGCGGCGCGGTAGCCTTGCTTGGAGATGGAGTCGAAGATGGGGGAGAGGGTGAGGTAGTCGCACCGGTCGCGCCACTGCCGCAGTTCGTCCAGCGTGTGACAGCTGCGGCTGACGGTCAGACGGCGGCCGTCGACGGTTTTCGTCCAGCCCATAGAGGTTGTAGGACAGCCCGTGGCAGTGGGGGTGGTCCAGTCGTCGGGCGGCAGTGGGCAGCGCGAGTTGAGGTGTATGCCGCCGAGGGCATAAGCAGCGGCCAGGTCGTGGTGGTCGTGCAGCACGAGGCGGTGGCGCAGTGGGGTGGGGATGTCGCTGATGAGGCGTTCCACGTCCTGCCGTGCGGCACCGGGCTTGCGGATGTGCACGGTGTCGGCGCGGCGGCTGGCGAGCATCTGTGCGATGGCAGAGGCTTCGCCGCAGAAGAACTCAGGTTTTGTTATGACGATTGTGCGCATGGTAAGTATCTGAAAAGTATGGTGTTCATACGGTGGGCGCCCCGACGATTTCCAGCCCCACGATTCGTCCCATTGTCCAGGCGGCCTGGAGGTTGAAGCCGCCGGTGATGGCGTCTACGTCCAGCACCTCTCCGGCGAAGTAGAGGCCGGGGCGGTGGCGGCTCTCCAGCGTGTTGGCGTTGATGCTGCTGAGGGCAATGCCGCCAGCCGTCACGAACTCCTCCTTGTAGGCTCCGCGGCCCGTCACGTGCTGCACGTCTGCGGTGAGCACCTCCACCAGGCGGTTGAGCTGCTTGCGGCCCACTTCGGCCCAGCGGCGCTCGGGGGCTATGCCGGCGCGGGCGGTGAGGTAGGTCCATAGGCGGGTGGGGAGGTCGTAGGGGCGCACGTTGGTGACGAGCTTCTGTGGGGCCTCGGCTATGGTGCGCTGCAGCTCCGCCTCCACGTCGGGGCGCGCCGTGGCGGTCCAGTTGATGAGGACGGGGGTGCGGTAGTCGCAGTCGTGCAGGTGGCGCGCGGCGTACGACGACAGTTTGAGGGCGGCGGGACCGCTCAGCCCCCAGTGTGTGACGAGTAGTGCGCCCGTGGACGTGAACTTCGTGCCGGGCACGGCGAGGTGGGCCTCCACTACGGTGCCCATGAGGGTGCGCAGCGCGGCGTCTTCTATATTAAAGGTAAAGAGGGAGGGCACGGGCTCCACGATGTCGTGGCCCATGTCGGCGTAGGGCTGCAGGCTGGTGGGGCGCGGCTGTCCGCCCGTGCAGACGGCGATGCGCACGTCCGGGGGGAAGTCGGCGATGGTGCCGTGCCACCCGGTGACGGTCTTCACGCCCAAGCGGCGTGCGTGGAAGGTGAGTGCGTTGACGACGGTTATGGCGTCCTGCGTCTGTGGGAAGATACACTGGTCTTCCTGCGTGACGAGTCGCACGCCGTGCTGCTCAAACCACCGGCAGGTGTCCTCGGGGCTGAAGCGTTTGAAGAGTCGCTTCATCAGTTTGTGACCGCGCGGGTAGGCCTGCTTAAGGTCGGTGATGTTGGCAAATGAGTTTGTGACGTTGCAGCGTCCGCCGCCCGTTATGGCGACCTTTGCGAGCACCTTCGTGGCGCGCTCGTAGATGGTGACGTCCGCCTGGGGGCACTGTTCCTTGGCCGTGATGGCGGCCATGAATCCTGCCGCCCCTCCGCCAATTATGGCAATCTGGATGATGTTGTCTGAAGTATACAAATGGTACAACTTATATATACGTAGTACTCCGACCGGGAATCGAACCCGGATCTACTCTTTAGGAGAGAGTTGTTCTATCCATTGAACTATCAGAGCCCGTTAGGCGGCTGCAAAGTTAGGCATTTTATTTGATGTTTATCAGTGATATTATGGAAGCAGCCCAGGTTTTGAGTTTTTTTAACAATCTTTATTGCTCTGTTACAGGAATAATGTCTACCTTTGCAGCAGATCAGAAATGAAGAACTAACTAGAGGCTGAATATTATGTGCACGCACACAGAGTTGTAACCCCACTGTTGTTGAGGACTTTAGAAAAAAGTTACCGCTAGCTATTTCGTATATCATCATAAGGAGTATTAACATCCAATTAAAAACAAAGAGAATATGAAGAAGTTTAGACCAAATCTAGCTGCAATGGTTGCGATAGCAGCCTTGGCGGCAACAGCAGTGTCCTGCTCCAACAACGACGTTGTCGGCAATGACGGCGACGGCAATCCTGGTGGCGGCGGTAGCACAGCCAGCAATATCCAAGCAAGCAGCCTCGCTGATTTCAGTATCTACTCGACAAGGTCGGCGGTGCTCAGCTCTACACGCTCTGGAGAGACTGAAACGTCCCACTTTGAGTACTTTAAGGTAGTGGACATGGAGGGCTATACAAACGAGAAGCAGCTAAAGGAAGAACTTGCAAAAAAGGATGCCACGTACTGCAGCACCTGGGAAAACCGTCCGAAGAAGGCGGACCGTGGTGAATTCGTTTCCACAGACGAGTACAACTACGTAATAAAGTATCTGCAGGAGCACCCTGACGAGGGATGGACTAATATCGACATCGACATGTACTACATACAGTACGTCGGCGGCGGCAACCATCAGTATACAACAACCAAGGACCGGAACGGCTATACACAAACGGTTTGGAACGCTTCCGGCCATATGAACGAAATCAAGTTCGGCGAAAACGCCGCCAATGACTACAACGCAAACTACGGTCCGCGAGCATTCGTAAAAGGCTGCAACCTGAAGGACAACACACCGTCGTACAAAGACAGCTGGGGCAATGTGAACGTACGTAAGTACAACCACTACAAGTACTACTACATCACCTACAACGGCCAGAAGAACCTCTACCTCGGCTTCGACTACGTAACTGAGAAGGACGGCAAAGAGAAGTACGAAGGCGACGGCATCTACGACGATTATGTCATCAAGATTGTTGCTGCCAGCGAAGATAAGAGCAACACGGACGGAAAGGTGGACCCGGCCCCAACACCAGATCCAACGCCTGCTCCAACCCCGGACGTAAAGCCTGTTCCTGGCGCACCTGAGGTTCAGATAGACCTCAACGTTAAGGATGACCAGCACCTGGGTACCGACTCGGCATACGCTCGCAACGAGACCAAGCTCTCCATCCACGTTCGCGACACCGTTGACGTAGAGGTATACATCCCAATCGCTAAGGAGTACTACTGCAACAAGGACGACATGTTCATTGTAGAGCGCCACAAGGAAGGCTACTGGGTATACAACGGCGACAACGCCGAGGGCGTCAACCAGGAGGTTGTCAGCATGAACATCGCTGGCGACGACATCACCCTCACCGTCTCCTACGAGCCTGAAGGCATCCGCATCAAGACGAAGGGCATCGGAGCCAACGCTCTGAAGTACTGCCGCCAGGAGTTCGGTGACGGCATCACGTTCGAGGTATCCAACTACTTCACCGGATTCGTCAACGCCAGCGCACTCCTCGAGACTCTCAAGAACGCCAAGCCTACCGTCAAGTTCTACAAGCCCGATGGTTCGCTCATCTCTGGCTACGAGCACTACGATGAGAACGCCCTCATCGACGATGCCAAGGATATCGTAGTGGAGCAGGCTAAGTAAGGAATTTCTCTTCATAACTATAATACACACACTTTTTATTTGACTACTGACAGGTCAAACCGAGGCCGGCACTCCCGCGATTGGGAACTGCCGGCCTCACTCTTTTTATACGCCGCTGGCGTTGTTTTTCAACATAAAAGTTCCCGCCTTGTGGGCATCGTGTGCCCATAGGTTGGGCATCGTGTGCTCACAAGGCGGGCATCGCGTGCCCATAGGGTGGGCACACCCGTCTGATAAAGAGTTGATTGTTAGGCTCTTGGGATTTGCTCGTTAGCGCTCTTGGAATTTGTTCGTCGCATGAAAGTTGGGATAATCCAAGTATCTCTGTTGTTATTTACAAAATATAAATACTGTACTGTGTTAGTAGTAAGTATTAATGCAACTATTAACGTTCAAAACATATGGTGTTTTGTGAGGATGAAGCAGAAATATGCAGCAATTATTTGGAGATGTCGGGAAAATGTTATATCTTCGCCAAAGATTTGATAACGAGCTATTATGACAAACAATGATTTTTGGATGTCCGTCAGCGACATAATCAATGGAGGGTTC
The DNA here is from genome assembly GCA_963588475.1 of Oscillospiraceae bacterium. Taxonomy (GTDB): domain Bacteria; phylum Bacteroidota; class Bacteroidia; order Bacteroidales; family Bacteroidaceae; genus Prevotella. Next base: position 10,927 of record CAVAHD010000009.1, read on the forward strand.
ACATCTAAAGGTCTGGCAAAATTAGATGATTATGCAGAACAATTCAAGACTGGAGAGATCCTATATAAACGATTTTCACCGTCAGAACAGTATGGGTGCTGTCAAGGCGGTGCAATCCATGTTGTTGCGTCCATACTCGCGGGAGCAGAAGTTGGCCCAAATAAACTCTCTGCGCCAGAGGGCAGCTTCAAAAGAGAACAGCAACTCGGAAAGGTCCAGGAAGAACGTATAGAGGGATGGGCCACAAAAGCGGGCTTTTGGATTCAAAAGACAGACGAGACTTTTCGGTATACCTTGGGCGAGAAACTTGCTCAAGGTGGTGAGGCTGTCGTTTATGACAATGGAAACAAGGTAATCAAAACTATAGGGCTGGACTATTTTGTGCAGCCTATCTTGGCCCTGGACAGGATTTCGTTGCACAATGCTTATTTTGAAGAGACCCAAATGACGGTTTTGGGATTTGGAAGAAACTCCGATGGGGATTTTGAAATTATAGTAGAGCAACCTTTTGTCCACGGCGAAATGATGACCGATTCAAGTATAGCAACTTTCGCGCAACAAATGGGTTTCAGGCTGATAAATCCCCGAAACTGGACATTCGCCACGAACGACATATATCTGAGCGACATGCATGACGAGAATGTGTTGCTTTCGCAGACTGGCCATGTATGTGTGATAGATTGCGACATTAGAATCAATACTCCTGAGCTAAGGGCCGGCGGAACTCGGGATTTGAACACTAAGGTTGAATTTATAAAGGGTTAGTAAAAAAGTTTTTAGTAAAAGAGTTGTTACTAAGAAATCTTTTACTAACTTTGCAGAAAAGAAGAAAAGACATCACGGAGAATAGAAAAGACATGACGGAGAACCCTTTTGAATTTGGTAGGGCCGTGGAGGACGAGTACTTCACAGACCGGGTAGAAGACACTAAGCGACTGGAAGCCAACTTGACACACGGCATAAATACTGTCCTCATCTCACCACGAAGATGGGGCAAGACATCGTTGGTGAAAAAAGTGATAAGCCAGTCCACACGCAAGGATGTGAAGTTCATCTTTGTGGATGTATTCTCCTGCAAGTCAGAGTATGAGTTCTGCAAGGTGTTGGCAACAGAGATTATCTGCCAGACATCTTCCAAATGGGAAGAATGGATAAAGACCGCCAAGGCCTTCCTGTCCAACATCACCCCGAAGTTCTCCATAGGCACCGACCCGATGAATGACTTCTCCCTGTCGTTCGTGTGGGACCCGAAGGACAATCCGGAAAAGGAGATACTGCAGTTGCCGGAGAAGATAGCGGAGAAGAAGAACATAAAGATAGTCGTGTGCTTTGACGAATTCCAGCAGATTGCGGAATTCAAGGACTCCCTTACTTTCCAGAAGAAGCTCCGAACCGTTTGGCAGCACCAGAAGCATACCACCTACTGCATGTTTGGCAGCAAGAAGCACCTGATGGCCCAGCTGTTCTATTCTTCCGAATGCCCTTTCTACAAGTTTGGCGACATCATGTTTCTGGACAAGATACCGGAGGCGGAGTGGGTGCCTTTCATCTGCGACAAGTTCAGGAAGACAGGCAAACACATAGAGGAGGGGCAGGCCCAGAGGATTTGCCAGTTGGCAGAGAACCTGTCCTCGCTCGTGCAGCACCTGGCATGGCTGGTATGGTACAAAGCCACCCCCGACACCACTGACGGCATGATAGATCAGGCTGTCAACGACCTGCTCGACCAGAACAGGCTGTTCTATCAGCGCGACCTGGAGTCCTTGACCGTCTTTCAGAAGAATTTCCTCCTGGCCGTTGCCAACGGCACCAATACGGGACTTACTCGTCGCGAGGTGCTCAACGAGTACCGGCTGGAGAGTTCCGCCAACGTGCAAGGCATCAAAAAGGCACTGATAGCCCGCGACTTCATAGACGTGGAAGAGGACGTAGTGTCGTTCAACGACCCCTTCTTCAAATTGTGGATAAAGAGAAACATCGCATTGCTGTAGCACATTGCTAACTCAAGAAATGACATACCTTTGGTATTTCCAATAGCGCTGCCTACGGCAAAAGGCACAAAAAACGGGGAAGTTGTCGTGTAATTCAGAAATTATGCGTAACTTTGCAGTTCAATCAGACGCGGGCCGTCTACCCCGCCAAACAAACACCTATGGAACAACTCGATACACACGCACTGCAGGCACAGATACGCCAGATGTGCAAAGAGAAAAACGCCGTGGTACTGGCACACTACTATACCACGGGCGACATTCAGGAATGTGCTGACTTCGTCGGCGACTCGCTGGCACTGGCACGCAAGGCCGCACAGACAGATGCCGACATCATCGTCATGTGCGGAGTACACTTCATGGCCGAGACGTGCAAGCTGCTCTCGCCCGGGAAGAAGGTGCTCGCACCCGACCTGGAGGCTGGCTGCTCGCTGGCCGACTCATGCTCCGCCGACGACCTGCGCCGTTGGAAGGAGGAACACCCCGACTACATGGTAGTGCAGTACGTCAACACGACGGCAGCCACGAAGGCCCTCACCGACGTCGTCGTCACCTCCGGCAACGCCAAGAAGGTGGTGGACCAGCTGCCCAAGGACGCCAAGATACTCTTCGGTCCCGACTACAACCTCGGCTCGTACATCAACAGTGTCACCGGCCGCAACATGGAGTTGTGGAACGGCGGCTGCCACGTGCACGAGCGTTTCTCGTGCGACGCCATCGCGCAGCTGAAGGCCGACAACCCCGAGGCCACCGTTATGGCCCATCTGGAGTGTAAGGCCCCCGTACTGGCCATGGCACAGGTGAAGGGCTCCACGGCCGACATGCTCAAGTACGCCCAGATCCACCCGGCACAGACATACATCGTGGCCACCGAGGCAGGCATCCTCCACGAACTGGAGCGCACCTGTCCCGACTGCACCTTCATCCCCGTGCCGCCCGAGGTGAGCGAGGGAGGCGTAGGATGCCAGTGCAACGAGTGTCAGTACATGAAGCTCAACACGCTGGAGAAGCTCGCGCGATGTCTGCGCGACGAAATGCCCGTCGTGGATGTCGACCCGGCAATAGCCGCCGACGCCGTCAAGCCTATCACTCGAATGCTCGAGCTGTCCTGACCCCTACACGCCAATGAATGGTTTTTACGCCAATGAATGGTTTTTACGCCAATGATTTTTTTAACGTTAATTGCCGTTAATGGACCGTTAATTTGTCCGTTAATTATTCATTAATTTTTATTACCATCCGGATGGAAGAAAAATAAAATTAATGGTCAATTAACGGTCCATTAACGGCAATTAACGTCGAAAAATATCATTAGCGTCCCCACCAACAAAATATCATTAGCGTCCCCACCAACAAAATATCATTAGCGTCCCCAGCCACACCACCATCAAGCACAATATAAATTAAAGTCCCCATGGCACAGACCCTACTTATATATAACACCCTTACCAGACAGAAAGAGGCTTTCAAGCCCATCAACCCCGGACACGTAGGCATGTACGTCTGCGGCCCTACCGTATACGGCGACGCGCACCTCGGACACGCACGCCCTGCCATCACCTTCGACATACTCTTCCGCTACCTACAGCACCTCGGATATAAGGTGCGCTACGTGCGCAACATCACCGACGTGGGCCACCTCGAGCACGACGCCGACGAGGGCGAGGACAAGATTGCCAAGAAGGCACGCCTCGAGCAGCTCGAGCCGATGGAGATAGCACAGTACTACACACGCCGCTTCAACGCCGCCATGGAGAAGCTCAACGTGCTGCCGCCTAGCATCGAGCCCCATGCTACGGGCCACATCATAGAGCAGCAGCAGCTCGTGCAGGAGATACTGGACAACGGATACGCTTACGTATCAAACGGTTCAGTATACTTCGACATTGAGAAGTACAACAAGGACTACAAGTACGGCATCCTCTCCGGACGCTCCCTCGAGAACGTCAAGGACGCCTCCCGCGACACCCTCGCCGGCGTAGGCGAGAAGAAGAACCAGGCCGACTTCGCACTCTGGAAGAAGGCGCAGCCAGAGCACATCATGCGCTGGCCATCGCCATGGAGCGACGGCTTCCCCGGATGGCACTGCGAGTGCACTGCCATGGGACGCAAGTACCTCGGTGAGGAGTTCGACATTCACGGCGGCGGCATGGACCTCGTCTTCCCACACCACGAGTGCGAGATAGCACAGGCGCAGGCTGCCATGGGCCACCAGGCCGTCCACTACTGGATGCACAACAACATGATTACCATCAACGGCAAGAAGATGGGCAAGTCATACAACAACTTCATCACCCTCGACCAGTTCTTCCGTGGCGACCACGAGCTGCTCACCAAGCCGTTCGCCCCGATGACGATACGCTTCTTCATCCTCTCGGCCCACTACCGCGGCACGGTGGACTTCTCCAGCGCCGCCCTCGAGTCGGCAGAGAAGGGTTTTGCGCGCCTCATGCAGGGACTGAAGGACCTCAAGCGCGTGCAGCCCGCCAAGGGATCGTCGCCAGAGGTGCAGAAGTACGTCAGCCAGCTCGAGCAGAAGCTCTACGATGCCATGAACGACGACCTGCAGACGCAGAACGTCATCTCCGAGCTCTTCGAAGCCTGCCACCAGGTGAACCTCCTCGTAGACCGCAAGGCGAAGATCTCCCAGGTCGACCTGGACGAGCTCTCACGCATCATGCACACCTTCACGGAGGACATCCTCGGTCTGACAAACGCCACAGCCGGTGCCGCCGATGCCTCACGCGAGGAAGCCTTCGGCAAAGTGCTCAACATGGTGCTCGACATGCGCGCCAAGGCACGCGCCGAAAAGGACTGGGCAACGTGCGACCAAATCCGCGACGCCCTCAACGAGGCCGGTTTCATCATCAAGGACACACCCGACGGAGCTGTCTGGGAACTGTAAAATAGAGTAGCTGTGTATTGTTTAAACTTGCACAGTTTTAGATTATTGGCTGATATTGATGCGATGGGCTGAAAGCCCTATACTACATAGCCCAGGGCAACGCCCTGGGTATGTCGGACCATCAACCATCGCCCTGTAAGGGCAAAAGTGCATAAAATGAATGTACAAGGCTATAGACTTTTGCCCTTTCAGGGCGAGTAGATAAATACCAACACAAACCCAGGGCGTTGCCCTGGGCTATGGAGTGCTGGGCTTTCAGCCCGTACTAGTATAATCTGCTAAAAATTACTGTAGTTCTACATAACAACGAGAATGATACAGAACGAATATGAGATAATGGCTCCCGTGGGCTCGAGGGAAAGCCTAGCCGCTGCCATCAATGCCGGAGCAGACTCCATATACTTCGGCATTGAGAAGCTCAACATGAGAGCCCACTCTGCCACCACCTTCACCATCGACGACCTGAAGGAAATCGCCGCCACCTGCGCCGAGAAGGACATCAAGACCTACCTCACCGTAAATACCATCATCTACGGCGAGGATCTCGAGCAGATGCGCGAGATAATACGCGCCGCCAAGGAGGCAGGCATCTCCGCCGTCATCGCCTCCGACGTGGCCGTCATGATGTACTGCCGCGAGGTGGGGCAGGAGGTGCACCTCTCCACCCAGCTCAACATCAGCAACGTCGAGGCGCTGCGCTTCTACGCACAGTTTGCCGACGTCGTAGTGCTGGCGCGCGAGCTGCGCATGGACCAGGTGAAGGCCATCCACGAGCAGGCCATCGCCGAGGGCATCTGCGGACCCTCCGGACAGCCCATACGCATAGAGATGTTCTGCCACGGCGCACTCTGCATGGCCATCTCCGGCAAGTGCTACCTCTCGCTGCACAACGCCAACCGCTCCGCCAACCGCGGCGAGTGCGTGCAGATATGCCGCCGAGGCTACGAGGTGCGCGACGTGGAGACGGGCAACGAGCTCCTCGTGGACAACAAGTACATCATGTCGCCCAAGGACCTGAAGACGGTCCGCTTCATCGACCGCATGATGGACGCCGGCGTGCGCGTCTTCAAGATAGAAGGCCGTGCGCGCGGTCCGGAGTACGTAGATACCGTGGTGCGCTGCTACCGTGAAGCCATAAACGCCGTCCTCGACGGCACCTTCACCGAGGAGCGCAAGGACGAGTGGGACGAGCGCTTGGCCCGCGTCTTCAACCGCGGATTCTGGGACGGATACTACCAGGGCCAGACTCTGGGCGAGTGGAACGACTCGTACGGCTCCAAGGCCACGGAGAAGAAGGTGTACGCCGCCAAGACCATCAAGTACTTCTCAAAGATTGGCGTGGCAGAGTTCCAGGTGGAGGCCCACGAGATACACGTAGGCGACAAGCTCCTAATCACCGGCCCCACCACCGGCGCCCTATATATAGATAAGGTAGAGGAGATACGCTACAACCTCAAGCCCGTGGACACAGCCTTGAAAGGCCAGCGCATCAGCATCGCCGTGCCGGCAAAAGTACGACCGAGCGACAAACTCTTTATAATGCATAATTCATAATGCATAATTCATAATGCAGAATTCATAATTCATAATGCAGAATTCATAATTCATAATTGGCTGCGCATGGCTTAACGGGCTGAAAGCCCAAAAGTACATAGCCCAGGGCAACGCCCTGGGTATATACGAAAAGTCAACAACCGCCCTGTAAGGGCAAAAGTATATAAAATCATTGGAAAACTAATGACAATAAACGAGATACAAGACGAAGTGATTGAGGAGTTCAGCGGCTTTGACGACTGGATGGACAAGTACCAGCTCCTCATAGACCTTGGCGGAGAGCAGGAGCCCCTCGCCGAGGAGTACAAGACGGAACAGAACCTCATCGACGGCTGCCAGAGCCGCGTGTGGGTGCAGTGCGACAAGGAGGACGACGGTACGCTCACCTTCACCGCCGAGAGCGACGCACTCATCGTGAAGGGCATCATAGCACTACTCATACGCGTCATCAGCGGACACACACCGAAGGAAATCCTCGACGCAGACCTCTACTTCATAGAGGCCATCGGACTGAAGGACCACCTCTCGCCGACACGCTCCAACGGACTCCTCGCCATGGTGAAGCGCATAAAGGCATACGCCCTGGCTTACTCCATGTAAAAAAAAAGCATCCCAATCTCAATATAATCAAGGACGTAACTACCAACACACTAAACAAAGCACCATACAAGACGAATGACACTGGAAGAATACTTCATCAACGCCACAGACGCCGAAAAATACATACTCTGCATCTTCACTCTCTTCAACGTGAAAGAAGGCGATGTCAGCCGCGCTAGACGAGCCATCGACCAACTGCTCGGAAGAAACTTCGTGGACTACAAAGCCACCACGGAACGACTGGCAAGGGAAGGATTCCTCACTGCATCCAACTACAACTGGCGCAACGAGTCCTACGACCATGCCATCGCAGACGACATGGTCATAGACTCCATGGAGTTTCTCGTAAACAAAGTGCCCGACCTCACCGTCTCCGTACTGAAGACGTGCACCGGGCTGAAACCAAACGACATACAGCGACTGCTCTGGAGATACATCAGCTCCGGACACCAGAATATACGCCTAGACGAAGTCGTGGACACCAGCATCAACGAGAAGCTCAACATCTTCCTCCCCTGCATCTACGACGAGCGCTTCAAGACGCTGCTGATGATATTCAAGCCAGAGAGCTTCTTCAACCTCATCACGCGCAGCATCTACGAGGCACTCGACGCCGACGCCATCATCGACACGGCGAAGCTACGCCTGCTCCTTGGCGAGTACACCGGCTGCACTGTGCCGGCCGAGCAAAAGCTAAAGGAGAACGCCACGTGCCTCTGCGACTTCTACGACTACGTGGCCTTCGGCACCATGCCGCCGCAGCTATATCAGCACAGCACGCCACACCAGTTCATCGCCGCCATATATGAGGCATACCACGGCAAGATGACAAACAGCCTCCGCGCCTTCAAGGAGGGCGTGGGCAATGCAAACAAGGCAAGCCGATCCATTGCCAGCGCAAAGGCATACAGCGACATACGTCTCGTCAATTTCTTCTATATGCTAACGACAAAAGCGGCCGCCAACGACGACGGACGCAAGCGCGCCCTGGCCCTAAACAAGTGTGCCGAGTACAGCCTCACCGCCTCAGCCAAGGCTCTCTACAGCGTCCTCTACTCGGGAGTGACGCAAAAGCAGCAGAGCAAGATGCTGGAGGACCTGCAGGCATCCACCTTCGCCGTAGACAGACTGCTGGGCGCACTGCTCGACCGCCGCATCAACGGCAATCGTGGAGAGGTGACGGCACAGCCCAACTTCCTCATACTCAAGCAGGAGTTCAGAAACTATAAGGAATACGACGAGGACCAGTGCCGCCAGCTCGATGCCGCCTACGGCAAGGAGTCGCTCTTCTTCGTCGTCACGAAGCCAAACGAATGGGAAGCACAGCTCAGCGAACTGGCATTCCTCAACGAGACGACAGACAGCGGCAAGCCCAGCACACGCATAGCATACCTCATGCACAACACCGACGACACACACGTAGAGGTGCGCCAGCAGACAGTGCTGAAGAACGGAGCATGGAGCGCCGGAAAGCGCATACAGTTCATACACTTCCTCCAGGGCGTCTCCGAGGGACTCAACAAGAACGACCTCGCCCTCATCGAGCGACTCAACAATGAGGGTGCCACCGATCGCCTCATACCACTCAAGTACCTCCTCACCTTCCTTGGTGAGGACAACCGCCTCATGGTGGGACGTTTCGCACCCTTCACACAGGTGGACGTCACGGAGGAGATACCATACATCACCCTCAAGCGCACGCAGGACGGGTTCGCCGTCATGAGCAACGTGCCCAGAGAGGAGATGGACGAGGAGTTCATCATCACCCACACCAGCGCCGCCAGCATCAACTTCATACACCTCACCGACGAGCAGCGACCCTACTACCGACGCCTGCTCAACGCCGGCTTCTTCCCACTGGAGGCAGAGGCCCAGCTCAAGCACTTCATAAAGGAGGTGGGCGGTAAGGTAGAGATAAACAGCGACCTCATAGAGGGCGGCAGCACACTGCCCTCGGCCGACGGCAACTCGCTGCTCATCATGCAGATGCGCCCACACGACCGCACCACATACCTCGTCAGCGTCTTCGTCCGTCCGCTGGCCGGAGGACGCGTGCGCTGCTATCCCGGCGGCGGCGACGAGATAATCGTAGACTCTGCAAAAGCCGACAATACCACCAAGCACTACCGCGTAATCCGCGACCTCGTCAAGGAGCACCAGAACCTCATGGAGTTCATCAGCGCCACGGAGAAGGACGACATCGTAAACGGCACCGTCACCGTGGAAGCCTACGACCTGCTCCCACTCATCGAGTACGCCCAGCAGCACCCCCACGTCATCGTCTGCGAGTGGCCCGAGGGAGCACAGATGAAGGTGAAGCACCGCAGCGGCACAGCCGGATGGCTCGGCACCATCAAGAAGAACGAGAACGGATGGTTCAGCATAGAGGGCGACATAGAGCTGGACGAGGGCAAGGTAGTCTCCATGGCACAGCTCCTCGAGCTTATCAACCAGAGCCACGGACGCTTCATCCGTCTGGGCGACGGTGAGTTCCTCGCCCTCAGCGACAAGCTGCGCCGACAGCTCGAGGGACTCAGCGCCATCGCCTCCCGTTCGCACGGCAAGCTGCAGATGTCACCCTTCTCAGCCGCACTCGTCGGCGCCGACCTGACCAACGGCGAGCTCATCCTGCAGGAGGACGACGAACTGCGCAAGATACGCCAGCGCATCAAGGAGTCGAGCGAATATCAGCCCGAAGTGCCCGCGGCACTCAACGCCACCCTGCGCAACTACCAGCTGGAGGGCTACCGATGGATGGCACGCCTCAACCGTTGGGGTGCCGGAGCGCTGCTCGCCGACGACATGGGTCTGGGTAAGACAGTGCAGACCATCACCTTCCTCCTTTCCACCGCCGACAAAGGCCCTGCCTTCGTACTGGCACCGGCCTCCGTCGCCCCAAACTGGATGACGGAGATGGAGAAGTTCGCACCGTCCCTCAAGGTGACGATGCTCAACTACTGCAACGAGCGCGAGAAGACAGTGGAGAATGCCGGACCAGGCGACGTCATAATAAGCACCTACGGCCTGCTGCTCAGCGTCGAGGAGCCCGTGGTCAAGAAACACTGGGCCACCGTATGTCTCGATGAGGCCCACATCATCAAGAACCGTGGCGCCAAGACCTCTGCCGTGGCAATGCGCCTCAAGAGCGACAACCGCGTCATGCTCACCGGTACGCCCGTGCAGAACCATCTGGGCGAGCTCTGGAACCTCTTCCAGTTCGTCAACCCCGGTCTGCTGGGCAGCTTCGAGGACTTCAACCGCCGCTTCATCGTGCCCATCGAGCAGAACCAGGACACCATACGTCAGGCTAACCTCGACCGCCTCGTGAAGCCCTTCATGCTGCGACGCACCAAGGACAAAGTGGCCAAGGAGCTGCCCGAGAAGCAGGAGATATACCAGCACGTAGAGCTGAGCGAGGAAGAGCTCCTCGTCTACGAGGCAATGCGCCGCAAGGCAGAGCTGATGCTCATGGCCGAAGGCGCAGAGACAACGTCCATGAACGCCCTGGCCGAGATAACACGCCTCCGTCAGTGCGCCTGCGACACGCGCCTCGTCGAGCACCTGCTCAAGGAGGAAGGTGAAGAGACGGGTACTACCGCTCCGGCAAAGCAGACGGGCACGCACCACATGATGGGTGCCGATGCCGTGGGCAACTCTGGTGTGGGATCAAAGATAATAGCCCTTCTCGAGCTGCTGCAGGGCATCATAGAGGGAGGCGGCCACACGCTGGTCTTCTCCCAGTTCACCTCGTACCTGACGCTGATACGCCAGGCGCTGACCGACGCCAAGATACCGTACTTCTACATCGACGGAGGTGTGCCCATCGCCCAGCGCCAGAAGCTCGTGGAGCGTTTCCAGGACGGCGAGTGCCCCGTCTTCCTCATCTCGCTGAAGGCAGGCGGTCTCGGTCTGAACCTGACGCGCGCCAACTACGTCATACACATGGACCCATGGTGGAACCCGGCCATCGAGGCGCAGGCCACCGACCGTGCCCACCGTATAGGCCAGAAGAACGCCGTCACCGTCTACCACTTCATTGCCGCCGGCACCATAGAGGAAAAGATACAGCGTCTGCACGAGCGCAAGAAGGCACTGGCAGACAACATCCTCGAGAGCACCGACATGAGCTATAAGCTCACCGGCAAGGAGCTGCTTGAAATGGTTCGCGGGTAGGCTGCTCGGGGACTTTAATATATTTCGACCTGTACGGTTGAGATAGACGTTATCCAACCAGTTTGAAACTTACCGTTCAATCAACGCCAAAAGGCAGGCCTACGGATTTTTGGATTCCGTGGACCTGCCTTTTGGCGTATGTGTATATTCCTTATGGGGATGTTCTTATTCTCTTATGAGGGCTGTCTTTATTCCTTGTCTGAGGAAGCGTAGAGTCCTATGCATGCTCCTAGGAAGCCGCCGCTCTTTTGGGTGCTTAGGTTGGAGGCGTCTACGCCCTTGGCCAGAAGCTGCCATGTGCCGCCGGCTTCGGCGTAGTAGAAGTCGTAGTAGCGGTCGTGGCCTTCTACCTTTAGGCGTAGGGTGCCGGGCTTGATGGCGGCGGAGGCTATCTGGACCTTGTTCTTCTCGGCACGGGTCAGGGTGAGCATCAGCTTGCCGTCCTTCATCGTCTTGCCCAAGACGAAGTTGTAGTCCTCCTTCTGGAGCAGGGCGATGCCGGCGATGTCCTTGTCGTTGCGTGGGGTGAAGTCGAGGGAAGTCTCAGCCGTGAAGGTGCCGTGCTGCTGGCGTGCCCAGATGGCCGACAGCGGCTCGCGCTTGTAGATGTTGCCGGGCAGGAGGTTGAGGGTCAGTTTGCCGTTCTCCACCTTGTAGCAGTCTTTCGGGTCGCGCAGGAACATCCAGCGTGGGTTCAAGTCCTTCAGCGCTGTCTTTTCGCCAGTGGTGTCGAAGTTGTCCGTGTAGCTGAAGTTGCCGGAGAACTCGTTCTTCTCTGCTGGCTTCAAGCCCGGTTTCTCGCCTACTGGGGATATTGGCGTGTTCTTGGCCAGTATCTCCGGCCATCCGTCCTTCCACGTGACGGGCAGCAGGTAGGTGTCGCGGCCGGTGTTGTACATGTCGTCCTCGTATGGGCGGCAGGCGAGGAAGACGGCCCACCAGTTGCCCTTGCCGTCCTCCACGAGGTCAGCGTGTCCGGCTGAGGAGACGGGGTTGGGGCGGTTCTTGTCCAGACCGGTGCGCTGGGTGAGGATGGGGTTGTTGGGGCATTCCTCCCATGGTCCCATGGGGTTCTTGGATCGGAGGATTACTTCGCTGTGCCATGCTCCCGTGCCGCCCTCGGCGCACATGAGGTAGTAGTATTTGTCCTTCTTGAACATGTGTGGGCCCTCTATCCAGATGGGGTTCTTCTGCACGTGTGTGCCGCCGCGGAGTATCTCCTTGAAGTCGCCCTTGATGCTGTCGCCCTTCACGTCGAACTCAAAGCAGCGTATGGCGCGCTGGCCCTCGTAGTCGGCCTTACCCACTACGGGTGCGTTGTGCACGATGTAGCCCTTACCGTTGTCGTCGAAGAAGAAGGCGGGGTCTATGCCGTCTATCTTGCGCAGGTATATGGGCTCGCTCCATCCCTTAGAGGGGTCTTTGGTCTTCACGTAGAAGTTGCCCGCACCCACGTTGGTGGTTATCATGTAGAAGGTCTTGTTCTTCTTATTATAGGAAATGGCGGGGGCATAGATGCCTCCGGAGACGTGCTGGCCCTTGAGGGGCACCTGCGATGGGCGGTCGAGGACGTGTCCAGCCGGTGTCCAGTTCACCAGGTCCTTACTGGTGGAGAGGGGCACTCCGGGGAAGAAGGTGAAGGACGAGTTGACGAGGTAGTACGTGTCGCCGACGCGGCAGACGCTGGGGTCGGGGTAGAAGCCGGCCAGCACGGGGTTGTAGTACTGGTGCGTCTTGTCGATGGTGGTGCTGAAGCGTGCGTCGTTGCCCGAGTACTTGAAGTAGCCGAACTGGGCGGTCTGCGCCAGCACGGTGGTGGCCATGGCGGCCGCCAGGGTTAGGATAGCAATTTTCTTCATTGTTGCAAAAGAATGTTGTTTATGGTTATAGAACAAATCCGTTTGCAAAGTTAGTCTTTCTTCCTTAGGTAGAGTATACGATGTGTAACGAAAAGTTTTCTTTCGGTATCATCCTTTTGCGTTGTGCGTGTTCATGTACTCGCGCGGCGAACATCCGTACATGTTTTTGAACATGGTGCTGAAGCTGGCGGCGTTGGAGAATCCGCATTTGTACATCACCTCGGTGACGTTCTTGTGCGACTCGCGGAGTATGCGTGCTGCCTGTTTGAGGCGCAGATTTCTGATGAAGCTGTGGGGCGTCTGGTTGGTCAGCTCCTTCATCTTGCGGTGCAGGTGCACGCGGCTGATGCCCACGATGTCGGCTATCATGTCGACGCTGAGGTCGGGGTTGCTGATGTTCTCGTTGATGGCGGCCATTATCTTCTGCATGAGCGTGTCGTCGGGGGAGGTGACGCTGATGTCGTCGAGCTGGTCGTCGGGGTTCTCGTTGCCGTTGAACTTATTTCGCAGTGTGCGTCTGAGGGCGAGCAGGTTGAGTGCGGTGCGCAGGAGGATGTCCCAGTTGAAGGGCTTTGTGATGTATGCGTCGGCACCGGTCTGCAGTCCGGTGAGCTGGTCCTCCTCGCGCGTCATGGCGGTGAGGAGGATGACGGGAATGTGGTTGGTGTTGATGTTGCTCTTCAGCTTTGCGCAGAGCACGGTGCCTTCCATCTCGGGCATCATGACGTCGGAGACGACGATGTCGGGCATCTGCTGTATGATGGCCGGCAGCGCCTCCTTACCGTTTCTGAATGTGGACACCTTGAATGTGGCGCCAAACTGCTTACGGAGGTATTCGAGGATGTCCTCGTCGTCCTCCACGATGGCGATGTGCGGCACGGCGGCGGTGTCGGGTGTCTGTTCGGGGTCAGACTGCTCAGTGTCAGGCAGTTCGGGCGTGGTTTCTGTATCGGGGGGGGTGATTTCTGGGGCGTACAACTCCTCCTCCTGCGCGGCGGCGGTGGCGGTGACGATATTCTCCGGTGCGAGGTGCGCGTTTCCGAGTGGCAGACGTATGATGAACTCGCTGCCCTTGCGGAATGGCGTACCGGGTGCGCCCTCGTTGTTGCGTGCTGAGATGGTGCCGCAGTGCAGCTCTACGAGGGAGCGTGCCAGGTCGAGACCGATGCCCGTGCCGGTCTTGTGGTTCTTCTCGGTGGCGGTGCTCTGGTAGAAGCGTTGGAAGATGGTCTCGAGCTGCTCCTTCGGTATGCCGCATCCGCTGTCCTTTATGGAAATGTAGGCGTGGTGGTCGGTGTGTGTGAGGGAGAGGAGTATGCTGCCTCCCGTAGGTGTGAACTTGAACGCGTTGGAGAGGACGTTCATGAGCACCTTGTCGAAGTTGTTGCGGTCTATCCAGACGCTGAGGCTGTCGGCGTCGTGGTCTAAGCGGAAGGAGATGTTGCGGTCACGTGCCTGCTGCATGAAGAGGTTGTAGGCATCGCCGACGAAGGCCACCATGTCGGTCTCCTCCATGTGCATCACCATCATGCCCTTGTCTATCTTCCTGAGGTCCATCATCTGGTTTATGAGGTGGAGGATACGCTCGGCGTTCTTGTGCATGAGGTCGTAGATGCCCTGTCGGTGCGCGTCCTTGTCGTCCTTGATGAGGGAGAGTAGGGGGGAGACGATGAGGGTGAGCGGCGTGCGTATCTCGTGGCTGATGTTCATGAAGAACCTCAGCTTTGCCTCGCTCATCTCTTCGGCGTGTATGTGCTGCTGCAGCACGAGTCGCTCCTCCTCCTTGCGCTTGCGGTGGCGCAGGTATAGGGCGGCCAGTGCTATGATGGTGGCTAGGTATATAAGTTTGGCCCACGTGCTGGCGTACCATGCCGGGTGCACCCGTACGGTGAACTGGCGCACGGGGGACTCCTCGCCGTTCGTTACGGCCTTCACCTTGAAGCAGTACGTGCCGGCGGGCAGGTGGGAGAAGGAGATGTCGTTCTGTCCAGCCTGTATGGCGTGCCATCCCTCGTTGTTGATGTTGTAGAGGTAGATTATCTGCTCTACATTATTATATGTAAGCGTGGAGAAGTGTATGCTGAACGATCCGTCTTCGTGCGAGAGGTCGAAGCGGTCGGTGGCGTAGACGGGTTTGTCTATGATGGTGTGTCCGTCCGACTTCATGTGTGGGGAGATGGAGATGTTGTCCACAACGAAGTCGGAGATGATGACGCTGAGCTGGCTCTTGTGGTGCTTCATGTTGAGGGGGTTGAACCAGTTGATGCCTCCCGTGCCTCCGAGTAGCACCAGTCTGCCGCCACCAGCGCTGAAGGCTGCTCCGTCAGAGAATTCGTTGCTCTGCAGTCCGCTTTCGCTGTAGAACACCTTGATGTCGCCCGTCTGGGGGTTGATGCGGTTGAGTCCGTGCGTGGTGCCCACCCACATCATGCCAGCGGCATCCTCGACGATGGAGGCCACGCCGTTGTTGCTGAGGCCGTTGGCGGTGGTGTAGCGGGTGGGGTGGTTGATGTCGCCGCCGGGGGTGTATACCCATACGCCGTCCTCGGTGCCGTACCATACGCGCCCCTTGCGGTCGGTCTGCACGCAGTGGGAGAAGGAACCTTTGTTTATCACGTTCCTGCCGAAGGCGGAGGTCCAGCTGTTCTTCTTCAGGTCCAGACAGCAGAGGCCCACGCTGGTTGCCACGTAGAGCTTGCTGTAGTCTTTGGAGAATCCTAACTTGGCTATGTAGTTGTTGACGAGGCAGTTTGCCTTGGGGTTGTCGGCGTTGGCGGCTGCGGTGTAGTGGCGTAGTTGTCTGTCGCGCGTAAGGCAGATGACGCCGTCGCCCATGGTGGCAAACCAGAGGTTGCCCTCGGGGTCGCATTTGATGTCGAAGACGCTGGGCGGTGTGGCGGTGCCGAGGCTCACGGCGTGGTATGCACCGGTGGTGGGGTCTACGTATCCCACTCCTTCGCGAAAACTTCCGGTCCAGATGTTCCCGTATGTGTCCTCGCAGACGGCGAGCACGGTGGAGGGGGTGGTGGTGTAGTGGCGTTGCGTGGCTGGCGTAGTGGAGATGGAGAGAGAGTAGAGGTAGTCCTTGTCCGTGCCGATCCATGTGCGGCCGTCTCTGCTCTGCGTGATGCTGGTGACGCAGTTTTCGCCGATGAGGTTGTGGTGGCCCAGCTTCACGCCCATGTAGCCGAAGTCGTGCGTCTTGTTTGGGTGCATGATGACGCCCTTCTGCAGCATTGCCACCCAGATGTTGCCCTGTCTGTCCTCTATGATGCTGGATGCCTTGGCCTTTGCCAGGTTTGTCTGGTAGGAGAAGAAGGGGGTAGTGGTAGTTTGGCCGGTCCTGATGTCGTAGCTGACGATGCCGTGTCCGTTGCTGCCCACGTATAGCTTGTCGTCGCGCGTGGTGCAGAGCTGTTCGACGTCGGGCAGGTCTATGCCCAGTATGCGTGCGAAGGTGCCGCGCCCTGCCTTCTGGACGTATACGCCCTGGTGCAGCGTGGCGAGGTAGATGTTTCCGTATGTGTCCTCGGCGATGTCCTTGGCGTAGAGGCCGTCGATGCCGGGTAGGTGTGTGGTGAGTTTGCCGTTGGCTTCGAGTCTAAGTAGCTTGAAGTCCTCGGTGACTATCCATACCCGTCCGCGGCTGTCCTCCTTGGCGGTATGGATGTATACGTATTTGGCGAGTGGACCGCGTGTGATTCGTTCGCACTTGGTCTGGTCGGCGTTCATCTGCATGATGCCGTAGCCCGACGTTACCACCCACACGCGTCCGTCCTTGCGTGTGAGTATGTGGTTGACGTAGCACTTGACGCTTTTGCCGCCACTGGTCATGTCGAGGTCGCGGAAGCGGCATCCGTCGTAGAGCATGACGCCGTTGTTGGTGCCGATGACGACGTTGCCGCTCTTGTCCTCGCCCAGGGCGTTGACGTAGTTGTTGGAGAACCCGCGGTTGTCCTTGCTGTCTTTGGTGAAGACGGTGAAGTCGTACCCGTCGTAGAGGTTGAGGCCGTTGCGCGTGGCAATCCAGATAAAGCCGTTGTGGTCCTGCATCACCTGTGTGGCGAAGCTGCTGGAGAGGTTGTCGTCGGTATTGAAGAACTTGCCGCTCTGCGCGTGTACAAATGAGCAGAGCAGGCTGGCAAGCACTAGGTATAATAGTCGCATCATGGTGTGATGGTTAGTGGAGTAAGTTAGTTTGTCTTCGGTTTGTAGTCAGTTAATTTCTCTTAGGTAGTGCAAAAATACTCAAAAAGTTGCAGACGGCAAAGGATGTACGTGCTATTTTTGCAGTAAAAGCGGCATAATGTTACGTTATGCAAAGTCTGTGTAACACGAAAAGAACGAATGTAAAAGTTTTTGTTGCACTAAGAGAAGAGAGTTATTTTGAAAAGCCGTACCTTTGCACCATAAGAAAGGGACAATTACTGAATCTGGACATAAAGTTTTAGGTTACATAGTTAGTATATTTTAGTGTACAAGGCAATAGATGCCACACCGCGTGGCTTCTCCGGCGTGACGCCGTGGTTCCACAGATTTGCGACAAATAGACTAGAGAAAGTAAAGTAGTTAGAATTTTGTATAAAGAATGGTGCGTAGTGCTACGCGCCATTTTTTTATGTCCATAAGTCCGCTCGTTATTCTGGATTCTTTCCGGATGTACGAAGTGTGCCGCAGACGTAAACCCCTGTTTTTGGCGGCTTTGCGTGGAAGTGTAAAGTATTTGTAACGCTACGCAAAGTGCGTTACTGATAGAATAACTAATTTTACACCAGGAAACACGAAAATGGACACCAATAACTAAAAATAGTCACCAATAACTAAAAAAATATAAATCAAGAAAGGCATCATTATGGATGAAAAAAGACAGACAGTGAAGCGGTCTATGGCCTTACTCCTGATGGGACTGACTTGCGGCCTGACAATGCAGGCACAGGGCATCACTATCAAGGGCCACGTTGCCGACGGTTCCGGAGGCGAACTCATCGGCGCTACCGTCAGAGTGAAGGGCAACCCTAACGTGGCAACCATCACTGACATCGACGGCAACTTCGAATTGGACGTACCATCGGAGAGCTCCGTTCTTACCATTACTTATATAGGTATGAACACCACGGAGATGAAGGTGGGCAAGAAGCGCGTCTTCGACGTGAAGCTGTCGGACGACAACTCCCTCGAAGAAGTTGTAGTAGTAGGCTACGGCCAGCAGAAGAAAGCCTCCGTTGTAGGCTCCATCGCGCAGACCGATGCCAAGACCTTGAGCCGCCACGCCGGTGTCTCTTCTCTCGGCCAGGCACTGACGGGTAACCTGCCCGGTGTCATCACCTCGGCTTCCACTGGTATGCCAGGTGAGGAAGACCCAAAGATTGTAATCCGTACACAGACATCCTGGAACTCCAGCGACCCGCTCGTCCTCGTGGACGGTGTGGAACGTGCCATGAATACGGTAGACCTGTCTTCCGTAGAGAGCGTCTCCGTGCTGAAGGACGCCTCCGCCACGGCCGTCTACGGTGTGAAGGGTGGTAACGGTGTCATCCTCATTACCACCAAGCGCGGTAAGGAGGGCAAGGCTGCCGTTCACGTGAAGGCCAACGCCACGATGAAGGTGGTCTCCAAGCTGCCGGAGAAGTATGATTCCTACGACACGCTGCTACTCCTCAACCGTACCGTGGAGCGCGAGCTTGGTGTCAGCCCTAACGGATGGGGCAGCTACACCCCGATGGAAACAATAAACAAGTACCGTTACCCTGCCAATGCAGAGGAATGGGACCGTTATCCTAACGTGGACTGGCAGAGCGAGCTATTCAACAGTACGGCGATGTCGTACAATGCCAGTGTCGACGTGTCGGGCGGTACCAAGTTCGTCAAGTACTTTGCTGCCGTGGACTTCGCCCATGAGGGTGACCTGTTCAAGACATTCACCAACGACCGTGGCTACGACTCAGGCTTCAGCTACAACCGTCTGAATATGCGTGCCAACCTCGATTTCAACATTACCAAGACCACACAGTTCTCTACCAACCTCTTCGGTAGCAATGGCGTGCGCCATTACCCGATGTTAGGAAATGGCGGCGACATCAACTCGTTCTGGGCTTCAGTATATAAGTCGGCACCAGATGCTATGCGCCCTATCTACAGCGACGGCACGTACGGTTTCTATTCACCGCGCCCTGCCGACTGTCCTAACTCCATACAGCAACTGTCACGCAGTGGCGACCGAAGCGATACCAATACCCAGATAACCACCGACTTTATCCTTACCCAGAAGCTGGACTTCCTCACCAAGGGACTGAAGTTTACCGCTAAGCTGTCCTTTGATAACACGATGAAGGAAGTGAAGCGCGGTATCTCCGACTTGTACATGGACCCACAGCGCAAGTGGATAAACCCAGACTCGGGAGATACCGTGTGGGAGCAGGATGTCAACTACTATCCTTCTACGGCCTGGACAACCAGTGGCGGTAGCGTTGACAGCAATTCCACTTATCGCCGCCTCTACTACCTCTTCCAGTTGGACTGGACACGCAAGTTCGGCGACCACGAGGTGACGGCCATGGGCGTATTCAACCGCAACAAGTACACCACCGGCGGCTCATGGTGGCACTACCGTGAGGACTGGGTGTTCCGTGCTACCTATAACTACGCCATGCGCTACTTTGCCGAGTTCAATGGCTGCTACAACGGCAGTGAGATGTTCGGTCCGGACTATCGCTTCAAGTTCTTCCCATCAGCCTCTGTAGGCTGGATGCTGTCAGAAGAGCCGTTTATGGAGGGAATAAAGAAGTATGTGGACATGTTCAAGATTCGTGCCTCATGGGGACGCATCGGAGACGACAACATCAACCAGCGCTTCATGTATGCCGACGAGTATGCGTCCGGCGGAACAAGCTGGATGTGGGGCACGACACAGAGCACTTCACCTTATACTATATATAGACAGACAAAGATAGGCAACCCCAACTTGCATTGGGAGACATCAGAGAAGAAGAATATTGGTGTTGACTTCGGATTCCTGGGCGGCTTGATTACCGGTTCGTTCGACCTCTTCCACGACCACCGTACAGACATCCTGATTACCAACCGTACCATCCCTTCATACTTCGGTACGAGCGCCCCGGTTGCCAACCTCGGTACTGTGGACGGCAAGGGTTATGAGCTCTCCGTTAAGCTGAACAAGAAATGGAACAAGAACCTCCGCACGTGGTTGAACTTCAACATGACTCATGCTACCAACAAGATTGAGTTTGCAGACGACGCGGAGCTGACTCCTTCATACCGCAAGAGTGCAGGCTATGCCATCAACCAGGTACGCACCTACATTGACCATGGCTACATCCGCAGCTGGGACGACTACTACGCAGGTCCTACACTCTCGGAGCAGGACGGCAGCAAGCTGACCGGCGACTATCAGATTGTCGACTTCAACGGCGACGGCAAAATAGACACCAACGACCAGGCCCCGTACCAGTATTCTTCCATTCCGCAGAACACCTACAGCACTACACTCGGCGTAGAGTGGAAGGGACTGAGCTTTACCGTACAGTTCTACGGCGTATCAAACGTAACCCGTCAGGTCAACTTCCCGACGTTCGAGCGTGAGGTGCACGTAGCATTCAACGAAGGCTCATACTACGAAGTGGGCAGCAATTCTGGCTCATTGCCATTGCCACGCTGGACAACCGTTGCCGACGGCAGTGCTTCGGGTACACGTTACTACTACGACGGCTCATACCTCCGTCTGAAGAATGCCGAGCTGGCTTACACCTTCACTGGCAACTGGGTGAAGAGCTTGCGCATCAACTCTCTGAGAGTATACGTCAACGGTGACAACCTCCTCCTCTGGACCAAGATGCCGGACGACCGCGAGAACAACTTCAGCGGTGACTCGTCCAGCGGTGCTTATCCTACCGTGAGAAGATTCAACTTAGGTTTCGACCTTACATTTTAAATGATATCAAGTTATGAAACAGTTAATATACACAATGATGCTCGCAGCAGGCCTTTCGCTGACAACGGTCTCTTGTACCGACTACCTGGACAAGTCGCCGACGGCGGACATCTCGGCTACCGAGCCATATAAGAACTACACAAACTTCCAGGGCTTCGTGGAGGAAATCTACAACTGTATACCCGGTTTTGCCGTAGCCCCAAACTATCACTGCAACTGGAACTTCGGCGAGGACGAATACTGGCAGCCTTCAGAGACACGTATGTTTGCCAACCACGTGGACCAGGGAGACTACTGGGCGTGGAATACAGTACTCTATTCTCCATTCAAGTCGGGTGCATACAATACGACTGAAATGAACCGCGACAACAAGGGAAACCTGTGGGGACTGAGCTGGTACGCCATCCGCAAGTGTAACCTTGGTATAGCCAACCTCGACAACATGGTGGACTGCACCACCGAGGAGAAAAACGTCATCGAGGGACAGCTCTACTTCTTCCGTGGTTTCTACCACTTTATGCTGATGACCTACTGGGGCGGACTCCCATACGTGGACCGCTTGATACCAGGCGACGAGATACCGCGCGAGGCCCGCTTGAACTACCAGCAGACAGCAGACAAGGCGGCTGCCGACTTCGCAAGAGCCGCAGAGCTCCTTCCTGTGGACTGGGACCAGACCACCGTGGGTAAGGCCACTTACGGCAAGAACGTGCTCCGCATCAACAAGGTGATGGCACTGTCCTTCCTTGGCAAGAACTATCTCTACGCCGGTTCGCCACTGATGAACAAGGAGAGCACAGGCAACGACTCGTATAATGCAGACTACTGCAAGAAGGCTGCAGAGGCTTTCGGTCAGGTACTGAAGATATGCCAGGAGACAGGACGCTATCAGCTGGCCGACTGGGAAGACTACCGTGAGATATTCTATACGTACAACCAGAACCTCAAACTGCCAGGAGTGAAGGAAGCCATCTTCTATGAGAGCACCTGCGGCGACTGGCGCTGGAACCAGGTCAACGACTACAGACCATACTGTATCAACGGTTCGGGTATCAAGTGCTATCCTACAGCCAACTATGCCGACTACTACGGCATGGCAAACGGAAAGCCCATCAAGGACATCACACAGAAGGACCCCGACAGCGGCTATGACCCGGAATATCCGTTCCGCGACCGCGACCCACGTTTCTACAACGATTTCGTCTTCGATGCCCAGAAGTGCGTGAAGACAACCACCAACATCAAGAATGGCGACGGCACGGTAAACCTGGCAAAGCAGTATGCCTCCCTTCAGACCGGCGGTCTCTATCGTACCGATACCCCTGCCAAGGCCGTGTTCACAGGTTATATGATGAAGAAATTTATCGACCAGTATATGAACGACTGGGACGGCTACAAGGACAATAACCGCATGACGTTGAGCCTTATGCGTCTGGCAGATGTCTACTTGATGTATGCCGAGGCAGTGGCAGAGGGATACGGCTCATACTCCTCTTCCAGCCAGGCATTCCAGATGACAGCCCTGCAGGCCGTCAACAAGATTCGTCAGCGTGCCGGTGTGGGCGACGTAGCTGCTGAGTACCTCACCTCTACGGACGGATTCATGAGTGAGGTTCGCCGCGAGCGTGCCGTGGAGCTGGCTTTTGAGGGCCATCGCTTCAACGACCTCCGCCGTTGGCTCCTGCTCGACAAGGCACCGTACAACAAGAAGACCGCCGTATATTTCGACCGCGCTACTGACCAGAGTGACGATGAGCGTTATGCCGACCCGCAGAACGGCCACGTACTCAACCTCCGCGAGGAAACGTTGGTTACCCGCAATTTCACGGACAAGCACTATTGGTTCCCATTCCTGAAGAGCGATGTGGAGCAGTATGAAGCATTTAAACAAAACCCAGGTTGGGAATAATCTAAGAGTATTGGTATGAAACATAATATATTCGATAAGAAAATGCCATTGGCACTAGCCTCCATGCTAGTTGCCAGTGGCGTGGCAAACGCCCAGGAGCTTGCTGACAGCAGCAAGATAAACATCGCCTTCGGCCAGGTTGCCAAGACTGACTTGATGGGCGGCGTCAGCCAGGTGGATGTCCAGGAGCAACTGAAGAAAGACTATGACTCGTATAGCCTGAACAACCTCCAGTCGCTCATTGGCGGTTACAATGGAAACATCTGGGGACAGGACCCGCTCATCCTGGTGGACGGTGCACCTCGCACTGCATCACAAGTAGATGCTACCGAAGTGGACAAGGTGACGGTGCTGAAGGGAGCTTCCGCTGTGGCTCTCTACGGCTCCAAGGGTGCAAAGGGCGTTATTCTCATCACCACGAAGCGCGGTAAGATACAGCCACTGACCATTGAGGCACGTGCCAATACGGGCTTCTATGTGCCAAAGCGCTATCCCAAGTTCCTGGGTGCGGCTGAGTACATGACCCTCTACAACGAGGCTCTGACCAACGACGACCCTACGCAGCCGCTGAAGTATAGCGATGCCGACATCTACAACACGGCGCAGGGAACAAACCCTTATCGCTATCCGGACATGAATCTCTACAGCGACGAGTATCTGCGCAAGGCATACAACCGTACGGATGCTACTGTCGAGGTGACCGGCGGCGGTAAGTTCGCAAAATACTATGCAAACTTCGGCATTACCTATAACAATGGCCTCATCAAGTATGGCGAGCACGAGAACGACAATACTCTGAACTTCCGTATACGTTCCAACATTGATGCAACGATTACCGATTGGCTGGGCGCCTATGTCAACGTGGGCATCAACATCAACAACGCCTACAATGGCCGCGGCGATTTCTGGGGAGCTGCCTCCAGCTTGCGCCCGAACAGCTATACGGGGCTGATTCCGACGGACATGATAGACCCGAATAATGCGTCGCTGCAGAAGATTATCCAGAACTCCAGCTTCCTCATTGGCGGCAACTCCCTGCTGGGCGGTGCCTCCGACTACCAGACAACCGTCTTCGGCGACATGCTTACGGGCGGCTACATAAAGGACAAGAACCGCACCTTCTCGTTCGACGTTGGCGTAAAGGCCGACCTCGGCATGATAACCAAGGGCTTGAGCTTTGAGACCGCATTCAGCATCGACTACTGGGACTACTATTCTGAGGCTCTCAGCCAGACGTATGCCACCTACGAGCCGGTATGGGGCAATATAAACGGCAAGGACATGATAGTAGGACTCACACAGTACGGCAAGGACGTGCTTTCGCAGAGCGAATACATTGGCACCAGCCAGTACTACCAGTCCATGACATTCCGTGCGCAGTTCAACTATCTGAACACTTTCGCCAAGTACCACAACGTAAATGCCACGCTCTCGGCCTGGGGATATTCCAAGCAGAATGCTGCCGATGAATATCACAGCAGCTCTTCTTACCACAGGACAACCAACGCCAACCTTGGTCTGCGCTTGGGCTACAACTACAACCACACCTACTACGCAGAGTTTGCGGCTGCTGCCGTACATTCCGCAAAACTGGCAGAGGGACACCGCGAGGCCCTCTCACCATCCTTCACGCTGGGATGGAGACTGAGCCAGGAAAAATGGTTCAAGAATGCGCTGCCTTTCTTCGACGAGGCTAAGATTAACGCTTCCTACGCCGTGCTCAACCAGGACATAGACATCTCTGACTATTATATGTACAAAGGCTACTATAATATGAAAGGCGGATGGTACACATGGCAGGACGGCACACAGGGCGGAAACACCAATGCATCCGTACGTGGCTCAAACGAAGACCTGACTTTCGTGAAGCGTAAGGAATGGAGAATCGGACTGGAGGCATCGCTGTTCAAAGGTTTGGTTTCACTCGACCTTAACTATTTCAATCAGCTGACCGACGGACTGCTGACCAATGGCAGCTCCACACTCTACCCTTCCTACTTCAACACTTATCCCAACGGCTCTTTCCTGCCTTATACCAACTATAACCAGGACACGCGCAAGGGCTTCGACTTTGCTCTCAACCTCAAGAAGAAGATAGGTCAGGTAGAGGCACAGCTCGGTTTCACCGGACAGGTGTACTCGTCTGAGGCTAAGCGCCGCGAGGAGAACAACGGTAGCGACACCTACCTCAATTCAGAGGGACAGGCTCTGGACGTCATTCGCGGATACGTCTGCGAGGGATTTTTCACCCAGCAAGACATCGACAACCTGAATGCCAACCTGGACCAGAGCGACCCTAACTTCGTGCCAAAGCATACCTTTGGTGAGGTGCAGGCCGGCGACTTGAAGTACAAGGACATAAACGGTGACGGCGTTGTAGACAGCAAAGACCAAGTGGTCATGGGCAAGTACGGCTGGAGCGCATGCCCGTTCATCTACGGTCTCAACCTGACCTTGAAGTGGAAGAACTTCACCCTCTTTGCAGCTGGTACAGGCCAGGCAGGAGGCAAGGCATTCAGAAGCAACGACTGGAGATACGGCACTTCAAAGTACACGGAGGTGGTAAGAGGCCGCTGGACTCCTGAGACAGCAGAGACGGCTACCTATCCGCGCCTAACAGCTCTCAACAACACCAACAACTTCAGAAACTCCAACTTCTGGATCTACAGTACTGATCGCTTCAACCTGAACAAGGTGCAGCTGACCTACGACATGCCAAGTCAATGGTTCACAGGAAAGGTTGTCAGCGGAATGAGCGTTTATCTGCTCGGCGAGAACCTTCTCACCATAAGCAAGAACAGCGAGTACATGGAGACTTCATACAGTTCGCCACAGTGCCGTTTCTACAACATCGGTCTGAAGATGTCATTCTAAGGAGAAGTTCATGAATACTAACATTAAGATGAACAACATTATGAAATTAAGAAATATAATCATGATATGCGCCTCGGCGGCGTTCCTTACAGCTTGCGATGACGTGTTCACACCGGCTGTAGAAAACTTCAAGGAGGTAGACCAGATAGACTCTGACCATAATTTCGCCGCAGGCTTCTTGACAACGACTTACCGTGCGCTCCCCGGTTACTACGACGGCAGCGATGTGGCCACTGATGATGCCGTCTCCAATGACAAGAGCAACAGCTGGATGAAGATGGCTACGTCTTCCTGGACCTCGTCAAGCAACCCTACAGACAAGTGGGGCTCATGCCTCGGAGCCGTACAGTATCTCAATACGTTCCTGGACCACGTGGACAACGTGCAGTTTATGAAAGACCCAGCCCAGAACAAGTTGAGCCAGGTCAGAATGCGTGGTGAAGCTTACGGACTTCGTGCCATCTTACAGTATTACCTCCTGCGTGCTCATGCAGGATATACCGCTGACGGCAGACTGCTCGGAACCATCCTCAGCCGTCAGTTCCTCGAAACCAACGACAACCTCAATCTGCCGCGTCTCGGCTTTCAGGAGAACGTAGACAGCATACTGGTAGATCTGGACAGGGCAGAGCAGCTGCTCCCGGACGATTATGCTGACATAGAAGATGCCAATCTGATTCCTGAGAAGTATCGCCAGATAGTATCTGAGCCGGGTGACTATTCAGTTGTGATGGGCAACAAGGCAAGACAGTTGATAAACGGTCAGATAGTAAAGGCTTTCCGCGCACGTTTGCTCATGCTGGCGGCAAGTCCAGCATTCCTGGAGAGCGAGGAGAACTGGGCAAAGGCGGCTGATGCCTCTGCAGCAGTCCTCGACTACATCGGCGGCCCCTCGGGTCTGTCGGCAACAGGCGGCACCTACTACACCAATGACGATGAAATCAGTGCCATCAAGGAAGGCTCCAATCCGGCTGAGATTATCTGGCGCGAGAACCTCTCCACGGAGACAAACAGCGACGAGTCCAGCAACTATCCGCCATCACTCAATGGCAGCGGCCGCATC
Source organism: Oscillospiraceae bacterium (assembly GCA_963588475.1). Classification (GTDB taxonomy): domain Bacteria; phylum Bacteroidota; class Bacteroidia; order Bacteroidales; family Bacteroidaceae; genus Prevotella. Next base: position 37,803 of record CAVAHD010000009.1, read on the forward strand.
AACCCGACTCAGAATCTGGTAGACGCATTCCCTACCGCCAACGGATATCCTATCACGGACGAGCGCAGCGAATACAACGCCAACAACCCATACGCAAACCGCGACCCACGTCTGGCAAAGTACATTATTTATAATGGTGCAAAAGAAGGACCAAGCGACAAGGTCATCTACACGGGCAGTCAGGGCGGCACGGACGACGGTATCAATGTCAAGGACAACTCTACACGTACGGGCTACTATATGAAGAAGCTGCTGAACATGAAGGTGAACTGCTCTTCCACCTCAACGACCAAGGTGAGCAAGTATACCCCTCGTCTCCGTTATACGGAGTTCTTCCTCGACTATGCCGAGGCTGCCAACGAGGCTTGGGGTCCCACAGGCAAGGGTTCTCACTCTTATTCAGCATACGATGTCATCAAGGCCATCCGCCACCGTGCCGGTCTGACCGACGACACCTATCTCGATGAATGTGCGCAGAGCAGGGACAAGATGCGTGAGCTGATTCGCAACGAGCGTCGTCTGGAACTCTGCTTCGAGGGCTTCCGCTTCTGGGACCTGCGCCGTTGGAAGGCCAACATGAACGAGACGGCTACCGGTATAGACTGGAACGGCAGTACGTTTACAACCCTTCCCAAGGTGGAGACACGTGCTTACGAAGACTACATGATTTATGGTCCAATACCATACTCAGAGACTCTGAAGTACGACCAGCTCATACAGAACAAGGGCTGGCAGTAATGTAGAACGACATAAAAATACGATTACGACATGAAAACTCTAAGATTAATAAATACACTTGGCTTCGCTGTTCTCGCAATGCTGGCAACAACCTCTTGCTCAAACAGCAACCAGGAATTCGACTACGAGGGCGAAACGTCCGTCTACTTCTCCAAGCCTTCCTACATCCGCACCATAGAGTTGGGCGAAGACCAGGAGGTGGATCTGACGGAGGACAACCTGCACAACATCAACATCAAGGCTTTCTGCGGTGGTGGCTACACTAACAATGCAAACGTTACTGTAGACTATGCGATAGACCCCAGTCTGGTGGAAGGCAAGGTGATGGTGATTGGCGAAGAGGAGAAGGAAATGACCGTTATGCCACAGGAGTACTACACCGTAGAGAACGCCAACCAGTTCGTTATATCCCAGGGCAATCTGAGCGGCGGTCCGCGTATCCATCTTACCGATGCCTTCTTTGCAGACCCGAAGAGCCTGGAAGCCAACTACGTGATTCCCGTAAGGCTGACCGGTGCCTCAGGTGTCGACAAGATACTGTCTGACATGAACTATACGGTTTGTGCCGTCAAGTTTGTCAACCCTTGGCATGCTACCTATCTGCGTCGCGGTAAGGACGAGATAACATACGCTGACGGCACTACGGCCGACAATGTCCGCCACACCCAGTATATGGAGAACGGCGATCTGCTCACTATGACAACGACAGGACTGAAGCAGGCCAAGGCCGTTATCGGAGTGAAGGACAAGGCCGGTGTCACCCATAACGTGACGCTCCTGCTCAACTTTGACGACGAGAACAACTGCACGCTGACTACCTCGGACCAGAATGTAGAGGTGACCGGAACAGGCAAGTTCGTCAAGGCATGTGAGAATATGGGCGGCATCAAGCGCAATGCACTGTATCTTGACTACACGGTCACGGCTAACGGTGTGGCCACAGTAGCCACCAAGGATACAATGGTGGTTCGCAACCGTGGCATCGTTGCGGAATATTTCACATTAAAGTAGAACAAACAAGAATTCATAATCATGAAAAAGATACAGAATCTTATCATCGCCAGTGCAGCAGCAACCGTGCTGCTCACTGGCTGTGCTGAGGCGTATGAGTCAGACTTCAATGTTGAAAAACCAGCAGATGTAGCTCTTGCAGAGACACTTAATGGTTATGAGGTATTGAAGAACTATACTGGTGTTCGTTTGGGCGCAGAGATGGCATCCAATGATGCTGTAAATAGGAACGTCCTGTATTCGCAGGTTTTGACAAACTTCAACGAGGTGACCCTTTCTGATGCTTTCCAATATTCAGCGATGGTATCTGACGAGGGCGAAATAGACGTCCTCACTATGGAGAGCGCTGTTAACAATGCCGCACAGTCGGGCATGAACATCTTCGGTACAGCGATGTTCGATCCAGCTCAGTTCAACCTCAATTATATGAAGGTGCTGACAAAGAACCTTTGGATTCCCGGTACACGTGAGGAACTTGACCAGACTGAGGATTTCGAGAGCTACGATGTCAATGCACAGTTGGAAGGCGACAACTTCTCGACCATAGTCAATGACCCGGATGGACAAAATGGTAAGGTGTTTTATACGAATAAGAACGCCAAGCAGATGTCCATTCCTGTAAAGTTGCCTAACGACGCTACATTGAATGACGTGGAGAAGATCTCTTTTGATTATCGCACGAACAATATTAAGAAAGTTCTGCTGGCGAGAGTCAAGACTGCTACCGGTATTGCCGAGAAACAGCTTGGCATACCGGAAACGAAGGACACTTGGACTCACTACGAAATCAACGTGAAGAGCTCCGGCTTGGATGGAATTCCTACAGAGGAGCTGTCTTCCAACGAGTTCTATTTGGTAATAGGACAAAGTGCTACGCCTCAGAAGGTGTATGTTGACAACGTGAAGTTACATATTGCCTACGTTACCGAAGGTCACGAAGAGGAAAGACCTATCGAGGAGAAGGCTGCGGACGTAAAGAAGGGCCTCAACGACTATACTGACGCTTTGGTAGGAAAGTATGGCGATGAGATTAGCACCTGGACAGTGGCTTCCAACCTGTTGGATGACTTCCTTGGCGAAATGAAGTCTAATGACATCACGGGCGACCCTAACGACTTCTATCCTAATGACTATTTGGGCGAGAATTATATCGTAGACATTTGCAAGAATATCCATGCTGCCAAGCCCGAGATGAAGCTTTTCTATGCAGAGGGCAATATGTTGGGCAATGACATGAAGCAAGACGGTCTGAAGACCTATTTGGCTCAGTGGAATGGCGAAGGCGCTCAGATTGCTGGCGTAGATATCAACGCAGAATTTGCTTACAATGAGCAGACTATGGAAGAGACAAAGGCCAATTATGAAGCACTGCTGAACAATCTGAAGGAGACTGGCCTCCTGGTACGTTTGTCTAATCTGAATGTTTACCCGACAGATGAGACTGGAGTAATGCAGGATGTCTCGCAGGTAACCACAGAACAGCTGCAGAAGATGTCTGTCTTCTACAACTACATAGTTCAGAAGTATCTTGAGATTATTCCGCAGGCTCAGCAATACGGACTCTCTTTTGCCTCTGTCAATGCTTCTTCCCAAAGCGTTGGTCTATGGAAAAACAATAATCGTTTGCCTACCTACGTAGGAGTTGCTAATGGCTTACAATCAAAGGAAACAGTATGGTAAAGAAATTATTAATCTTAGTTTTAAGTGTCGTAACAGTTGCAGTGAGTCAGGCTCATAATGGGCCTGCACTGCGACGAGTTATCTCCACGTCGCAACCCATGTGGATTATCCACATTGATACGTGGAACGACCCGGACCCACAGCGCATCATCGACTTGGTGCCTGAAGACATCAAGCCTTACGTGGTGTTCAATCTCTCTCTGTCTGCCACCCAGGCCACTTGTCCTGACGGCGAGAAGGTCTGCGACTCTTGGATGAAGGTATGTGCCCGCAACCGTGTCTGGACGATGATTCAGTGCGCCAGCGGTGCCTGCAGTGCTTTCTCTGACGACGACTTGAGCATCTACGAGAAGTACTTCAAGGAGTACCCGAACTTCCTGGGCTGGAACTTCGCCGAGCAGTTCTGGGGATTCGAGGAAGACCGCAAGTGGGAGGTCATCAATTCCGATGGCACTACGACCACCGAGGTGAGGAAGAACCCTTCCTTCTTGAAGCGCTTACAGTTGCTTGCTGACATCTATGAGCTTTGCCATCAGTATGGTGGCTATCTGGCAGTCAGCTTTACCCAGGCGGTTTATTCTGCCAACATGATGCCAGTGGCTTACATGAAGCGCAATGCCAAGATGCGCCAGTTGCTCAGCACCGACAATGACCACTTCCTCTGCTGCGAGAAGTACACCATGAAGAATGGCTTCTTCGACATAGAGAGCAACAGCCTCGGTGCTTACCTCGGAGGTTACGCCGGTCAGTATGGCATCCGTTTCGATGCCTGCGGATGGTACGGCGATGACAACCAGGTAGACGAGAGTGGCAATGTGGTAACTGACGACAAGGGCAATGCCATAAAGAAATACTACAACGACTTCCCTAAGGCTTGTGGCGCCATCCCTATCCTGGAGCACGTAGCCCTGACGGGTGAGACCGTTATCGATGGTCCTGAGACTATTCCTTTGGAAGACTCCCGTGAGATACCGACCACCAAGACTGCCGACGGCTACACCCGTCGCAACTGGGGATGGTTCCCACACTTCCGGAATATCAACATAGATATGTTCCGCAAGATACTGGACGGCACCATCCGCATCCCTACCCGTAGCGAGGTGATTGAACGTACCAAGATTTGCTTGCTCAACGACATCACACCAACTGATGCTTCTTCCAGCGTAAACCAGATGGAGCCATACGTCTCTCCAGAAGGATTCTACAATGGCATCTACCGCAACGAGGCAGACGAGAATGGTTGCCAGTGGCCTAACCACACTCTGACCAACCGTTGGTGGCTGAAGAGCACAGGTCGTTATCCTACCATCCCGGTGGTTTCAGACTTGCTCGATGACGAGGCCAAGAAACTGACCGTGGCAGTGAAGGCCAGCGAGTATTCTTCCAACTCAACTTGGAATAATGTTACCAATAAGAAGAACTACCTCAACAAGCTCTTCAAGCAGGAGTATACTGGAACCATCTATGCGTCCCGCCATGAGAATGCTTGGGTTTGCTACAATCCTTACCAGTACGACGAGAAGCATGTCAACCTGACTGCCAACAAGAACGGTATGCAGTTCTATCGTGAGTACTATGCTACCACGCGCAGTGCCAAGGGTACTCTCCTCCCTAAGTACAATACTTGCAGCCAAATCAAGATGAACCTGGCTCCGTACTCATTGGTGTTCATGCGTGAGTATTCCAATAAGCTCAGCCTCTACATGCAGAACTATCGTCTGAAGGACGGACTTCGACTGGAGCAAGGCAATCCTGCTCTCAACGATGACAAGAATCTGCCGGAGTTCGAGCAGCAGACTGACACCATCACCGTGCTGGGCGCAAGCTCTCAGCCTACTATCTCTTGGAAGGACAACGGCGACCACTCTGTAAGTAGCGTAAAGAGCGAATGGGTGAACAGTCAGTTCATCGTATACGTTACCCACAATGGTCCATTGGAGTTGACTATCAACTGTCAGGGAACCAAGACTTCGGGCAAGCTGAAGGACGAGACGGTTACTGCTTCTGTCATCGAGGTTCCATCTGTACCAGCTGCATACGAAGGAGAGTTGCAGTACGAGTTTGAGAACTTCGACTACAAGAATGTCAGCGGTCTTTGGGGCAATGCCTGGTATACAGGCTATCGCAACTACTCTGGTCAGGGCTGCGTAAGAATGGGTACCAGTACGGGTGCTTCCCTTCGTGGATATACTCCTATTGCCAAGGCCGGCAACTACGAGGCCAAGGTTCGCTATCAGTCCAACGATGGAGATGCTACGCTCAAGGTGACTTGTGGCAATGCAGTAAAGAACATCACTCTGCCTAAGACAGATTTGGGCAAGTACGGCTGGACCGAGTACACCTTCGACATCGACATGGCTGACGTGAACGGCAACATGCAGGTAGACTACGTAAGTGGCAGCAGTGCAGTCCTCGACTGCGTAAGCCTCAACTATAAGGGCGAGATGACAGCCATCGCAGGTGTCTCTGTAGATGACGATATCGTAGACCACGTGGAGTATTACGACCTTCGGGGCATGCGTCTGGCAGCTCCTCAGCGTGGCATCAATATTAAGAAAATGTATCTTCGAAACGGCAAAACAACAACGGAGAAACATTATAAATAACTTTATTAATCAATTAAAGCTTTAAAGATTATGAGAACAAGTATTAAATGTTTGGCAATGATGGCAGTAGCCCTGGTTGCCGGTGTAACTTCTGTTTCTGCACAGGACGAAGAAGGTGATGAACTGACAGCCGACAATTGGAGCCTCTACGACGGTACAGGCAAGGATGCCCAGAAGGTAGACGGTCCAATCTACAACTGGGATTGGCAGATTGGCACTGGGGTATCTTTAGGAGGTGGAGCAGTGTTGGCTGGTACAACTACTGTTCAGGAAACAGCCTACGCCGACCTGTCTGAGTACTCAACAATGGTCATCTACGGTGAGATTGGCAATGGTGCTCGTTTGATGTTCAATCGTATGGAAGCTAATGGTCAGGCTGCTGACGGCAAGATGATTGAGATTTACAAGACTGTAGGCGAAGACGGCGAGGTGACTCTCGACTTGAAGAACGAGATGCTGCGTGGTGTCGGTGACGATAAGACGCTTGACGATTTCGCTCACTTGGTAACAATTAAGGTGCCATGGGGTCAAGAAGCTCAGATTGATGCCATCCTTCTTTTCAAGGGCGATGGCCCTACAGCCATCCAGAATGTCACAGAGGCTGCTAACGACGTAGTGGTAGCTACCTACAACGTAGCTGGCGAGAAGGTTTCTGCCGACACCAAGGGCTTGGTTATCAAGAAACTCCAGAGCGGTAAGGTAGTTAAGTTCGTAAATAAGTAATATATGGTAATAACTTTACTTAGATAAGAAATAGTTTTGCCGTATAAATGCCACGGCAAAGTGTTTGTTACAAACAACAAATGCTTTGCCGTTTTTTTTGTGTACTTTCGCACTGGATTAAGCTGCGATAGTCTACTAAGAAACAACAATATAAAACCTAAGCTATCATAAAATGAGAAGACTTATTCAATTACTGGTCCTGCTGCTCCTGGTGGCAACCCAGAGCTTTGCGCAGTACGGCGGTTTCCCTATCAGCATGGATGTGAACGGGACGAGCCGCAACTGCCCCGTGTATGTTCCCCAGAACATAGAGAAGAACCGCCCTCTGCTCATCGCCCTGCACGGCAGATGGGGCAACGGTATGGATATGGCCAACTGCACGCATTTTGAAGTGCAAGCAGACACGGCACGCTTCATCGTGGCTTGCCCCGACGGACTGGTGCGCCCCGAACTGGGCGGTGGAAGTAATACGGGATGGGATGCCAACGGCATGACCGACGACGACGTGGAGTTCTTCAAGAAGATTATCGACTACATGAGCGAGCACTACGACATAGACCGCAAGCGAGTGTACCTCTGCGGCTTCTCGCTGGGCGGCATGATGACCTACCACTGCATCAACGTGGCCAGCGACATCTTCGCAGCCTTCGCCTCCGCCAGCGGCTATCCGCTCAACGAGTACACCCCAAAGTACACGTGCAAACGCCGCGTGCCCATCATGCATCTGCACGGCAAGAACGACGGCTTCGTGGTCTACAACAACCTGCAGCCCATCGTAGACAACTGGGTGCAGGCCATCGGCGCAAAACCCGTGCCGGAGGTGACGGAGAAGCAGGGCGTCTACACCCGTCGCCACTACCAGCCCATGGCCGGCGGCTATGAGTTTGACTACTACTCACTGGACGGCTACGGACATGAGTACAAGAACACCGACAAGTTCAACGAGAGCAACGTCATCTGGAACTTCCTCAGTCGCTACACCCTCGACACGCCGCCGGCAGGGGCAACGGGCATTAAGAATACCGTAAAAAAAAACGGCAGTCCAAAAGTAGTAAGCGCAGTAAACGCTGCGGGAATGCGCGTAAATCCTGACGCAAAGGGACTGGTGCTCCTTTGTATGGACGATGGTAGCGTAATGAAGATAACAAAGTAAGACCTATAAAACTAAAACCACGATCTATGGGACGTATAAAACTTCTTTTGACAGTGCTTATTTTCTCCTTATCTGCCACTTGGACGCTGGCAGACACGGGGAACTATGTCACTTGCTCACGGGCAGAACAGGGGTTTGAGTTGGCGGCCTCCGGCAAGTCGGCTCAGATTTGCATTGCCTCTGACGATTGGAAGGGAGTGGTCAGGGCCGCCCATGACTTGGCTGAAGACGTCGGTCGGGTGACGGGCGTGGCTTCGGAAGTGAAGGTCCTGCCGACTCATGGTTCTTCCAAGGGAAAGCAGGCTTTGGCGATAGCCCCCGGGACCGTTGTTGTGGGAACACTAGGCAAGAGCGCGCTCATCGATGCCTTGGTGAAGAAAGGGAAGATAAAGGTGAACGATATCCGTGGACAATGGGAGTCGTACATCATACAGAGCGACGGGCAGAACCTCTATGTGGTGGGCAGCGACAAGCGCGGCACCATCTATGGGCTCTACGACATCTCGGAGAAGATAGGCGTGTCGCCCTGGTACTGGTGGGCCGATGTCCCGGCAAAGCACGCTTCCTCCTTATATATAATAAAGGGCAGATACATGCAGCCTTCGCCCAAGGTGAAATACCGTGGCATCTTTATCAACGACGAGTTCCCCAGCATGACAGCATGGGCTCGCAATAAGTTCGGGGGGATGAACAGCAAGATGTACGCCCATATGTTCGAACTGTTGCTGCGCCTCAAAGCCAACTGTCTTTGGCCGGCCATGTGGGGTTCCTTCAAGGAGTACAAGCCACTGGTGCCTATCCTCAAGGACGAGAACGGCAGATACGAGGGCAACTGTTTCAACGAGGACGATACGGAGAACCCTCGCCTTGCCGACGAGTACGGCATCGTGATGGGCACCTCCCACCATGAACCGATGATGCGCTCGCAGCAAGAGTGGATTCGCCATAAGCAGAGCTACGGCAACGCCGAGTGGAACTGGCAGACCAACAAGGAGGCCATAACGCGCTTCTTCACCGAGGGCATGCAGAACGCCAAGAACTACGAGAACTTGGTGACCATTGGCATGCGTGGCGACGAAGATCGTCCGATGGTGGATGCAGGCAGTAGGGAGGCTAACTTCCGGCAGATGGAAGAAATAATGGCTGCCCAGCGCAAGATTATCGCCAAGACGACGGGCAAGCCCGCCGCAGAGACACCGCAGGTATGGACTCTCTACAGCGAGGTGCTCGACTACTACGACCAAGGACTCAAGGTGCCGGATGACGTCATCGTCATGCTTTGCGACGACAACTTCGGCCATGTACGCCGCTTGCCTTATTTCGGCACTGAGAAGCATAAGGGCGGCTACGGCATGTACTACCACGTAGGATATTACGGTGCGCCGAGGGCCAGCAAGTGGCTCACCATGTCTACCATCACGGAGATGTGGGAGCAGATGCAAGCCACTTACCAGTATGGGGTGGACAAGTTCTGGATTCTCAATGTGGGCGACCTGAAGCCCCACGAGTTCTCCATCGACTTCTTCTTGAAGATGGCGTGGGAGCCCAACCGCTATGATGCCGACAATCTGCGCGACTATGCCGAGCAGTTCTGTGCCGGGCAGTTTGGCGAGACGTATGCTGCCGACATCGCCGACCTCCTGCTGGCATACGGCAGATACGCCTCCCGTATCACTGCCGAGATGCTCGACGACCAGACCTACGACCTTCCCTCGGGAGAGTTCAAGTCTGTAAGGGACGAATTCCTGGCCTTGGAGGCAAAGGCACTCCGCATCTCTCAGACGATGGATGAGGCTCAGAAGGATGCCTATGAGGAACTGGTTCTGTTCCCTATCCAGGGTATGGCCAACCTCTACGACATGTACTATTCGTTGGCAATGAACAAGCACCTCTATACTGAGGGCGATGCCGAGACCAACCGCTGGGCAGACCAAGTAGAGAAATGCTTCGTAAGGGACTCCCTGCTTTGTCGCCATTACAACCAAGAGATAGCTGGCGGCAAGTGGAACCACATGATGGACCAAGTGCACATCGGCTATACCGAATGGCATGCACCACGCTACAACGTGATGCCCAAGGTGTACCGCCTGAGCGACGAGGAGCTGAAGAAATCCCACCAGTCCTTGCGCAAGGGCTACGTCTTTACAGAGCAGGCAAATGTAGTGTCGATAGAGGCGCAGCACGTGGCAGACTATCAGAATGCCGTTGCCGGCAAGCAGAAGCAGCCGAATGGCGATGGCGCAGCTTGGAGGGTGATACCGGGATTGGGCAGAACCCTGTCGGGCATAGTGCTCTATCCGTATACCAAGCCAGTGGATGGTGCCTACATCGACTATCAGATGCAGCTGAACACCCAGCGTGATTCCGTCGACGTCTATCTCACGGTAGCAGCCGTGATGCCATTCCTAAAGGGCGGACATCAAGTAGCCGTGAGCTTGGATGGTGGCAAGGAGGAGATAATCAACCTCAACCAGAATCTAAACTGGGAGCACAAGTACGACTTGATGTACCCTACGGCAGCCTCCAGGGTAATAGAAAAGCAAGTACGCCTGGCGGTAGGCCAGTCATCCGTGCACACCCTCCGTTTCCGCCCCCTGCAACCCGGAATAGTATTCGAGAAGGTACAAGTAGACTGCGGAGGCTATCGTCCATATCGCCTGGGTATGCCGGAGAGTCCATATCGGTAATATTCAAGATAAGAAATTTATACTTGCCGTAAGAGAAATGCCATATTCAAGGCAGTGCGGGCGGCTGGATATTCCTGTATCTCGTCAAGAATAAGGCAGGTTTGCTGAGGCTCGAAGACTGCTCCTGGAATCATGGCAGATATGTTGACGACAAGGTCGTCTATCGCTTTTGAGCCTTCAAAGGCCAGGGCATAGTCTGGGTTGAGCATGAAATTGAGATAAACCACATGCTGGTAGTTGTCTTGTGCAAACTTCTGCACGCTATATGTCTTGCCACATTGGCGGCAGCCTTTGATGACTATTGGCTTGTGGTTGGCTTCTTGCTTCCACGCCCACAAAGTTTCCTCTATTTTCCTCTTTAGCATAATGTGCTATGATAAAGTTAGTTACTGACTTTGCTCCACTTTTTCAAGGGACTTTTTGCTGTTTTGTTCCACTTTTTCAAGGGACTTTTTGCTGCTTTGCTCCACTTTTTCAAGGGACTTTCTGCTTGCAAAGGTAATAATAATATGCGAAGAAAGCATTGTTTCTTAGTATATTTTTTGACATTCACTAAGGTTAATAGTTCATGCCGAACGCCCAAAGCGGAATGACATTGCCCATGCCTGTTTCTATATCATCTTTCACCACATACCCCTCCTTTGCCTCGGCTATCTGCTTCTGCCCTTTCTTCTTGCCACCTATCTCGAAGGTCTTGCCGTCAATCAGAAAATCGGAGATGGGAGAATTGGAAACCACATGGTTCACGCGCATTTGGTTATAGAAGAACGTTTCGCGCAGGTTGCCGACATCAGGCGTTGAAGACGAAAGGGCAAAGGAGAGGTTGGAATTGTCAAGATACACTTTTTCCACCTTTCCCAAGCCGCGCACTCCTCCTGTCGACTCGTGAAGTTGTGCTATCAAGCCTGCACGTTCCATTAGTTCGAAGTAGTCGGGAAGGTTCTTGCGGTCCACCTTGATAGTAGTAGCTATAGTGCTCATGTTTGGTTTGAATGGCACGCTGTCGGCTATCACCTGCATGAGTTCCTTCAGTTTTCTCGATGTCATCACGGTATAATTGGCATATTGTGGGATGTCTGTCTCCAATGTCATGCTCACCACCTGGTTGAGTCGCATACTGTAGCCTTCGTCCTTATAGAAAGGATAGTAGCCCCTGCGCAGATAGTCGTTGAACAATGCCAGTGGATGATCTATCTCCTCGGGCAGTACTACCTCGTTGTTTACGATTTGTTCCAAAGTATAGGTAGGAATATCGATGCCTTTCTCCATGCCGATGTACTCACGGAAGGACAAGCCTTGCATCGTGTAGACCAAGGCGCGGCGACTTAAGTCGGACGTGCCTTTATAGATGTCAAGCACCGACGACCCGGTGAATACCACTTGTAGGGTTGGAAAATTGTCGTATATCATCTTTAGCTCCGTAGCCCATCCCTTGTATTTGTGTATTTCGTCGACAAAAAGATGCTTGCCGCCAAGCTGGCAGAATTTCATCGCAGTGTCAAAGAGGGTATGGCTGGCGAAATAGATGGACTCCGCGCTTACGTAGAGCGTGTCTTTCATCTGAAGGTTTAGCTTAATATACTGCAACAGGATTGTCGTCTTGCCTACGCCCCGGGGCCCGACAATGGCAGTCATCCTATTCGTCCAAGGAATCTGATGGTACATATATCTAAGGTAACGGGTGTCGGTACGCTTGATGAGATTGTCAGAAAGTTGCTTCAATAACTCCATAATTCTTGCCGATTTTGATTATTACAGTTGCAAAAGTACAAAAAATTGGGGTAAACAGACCGCAATTTCCCGAGAACTTTGAGGTCTTTTTACCCCAAAGATGCGATTTTGCCACACTTATCCGCTATTTTTGTATGTTTTGAACATTACAAAGTAAACAAATCCTCCAGCGTTACTGACGATGCGAACAGCTCGGAGTATTCGTTGGTGGCCAATTCGGAGTTTCCGATATAGGTGAGCAGGAATGTCTTGTTAGGGTACATCTGCTCCAATGCCTGCAGACGGTTGTTCAGCACTTGGGCGTAGGACTTTGTCACGGCGTAAGTGGCCTTGTAGAATTTCATCTCGCAGACATTCACTACATCATCTGCCCTGTCTATCAGCAAGTCTATCTGCATGCCGTCAGCCTCCTCGCTGCCCTTCACCACGAGCGAAGACTCCTCGGAAGAGACGGCACCTATGTTGAGGGCATACTTGATTTGGGAAATGTGTTGCAGGCACAATTCCTCGAAAGCGATGCCGCGCCATGAGGCTACGTCGCTCTCCGTAAGATGCTGCTGCCAGTAGTCTGCCTGCTTGATGGTCTTCTTCTCCTTGAAATGAAGCCAGAACCAGCAGAAGGAGTCAGTCAGCTTGTAATGCTCCTCTCGCTGACCGGCACCAAAGGGAATGTATCTGACCACAAAGTCGCTGCCCTGCAATGCCTTCAGCATCTTGGTGAAGTCGCCGTTCGGACTCAGACCTGTTCGCTCGGCTATCTCCTGGCGGGTGAAGCCGGCATGACGGGTACCCAGGAAACGGACTATCTTCATGCAGTCCTCTGCACGGTCGAAGACGGAGTTGAACAGTCGCTCAAACTCGTCACCCAGTTTCGCATTGCGGGCAAAGAACAAAGCATCTATGTTTTGCGCAAGGCTGTAGGCCGGGTTGAAGAAATTCATGTAGAACGGGATTCCGCCTATCACCATATAAGCCTGGGCCACGTGGTAATGAGACATCTTGATGCCGCGGCTCTTATAGAACTCGTCACACTCCTTGAGCGTGAACGGCGACAACTTCATTTCGCCCGTCAATCTGCCGTAGAGCCCGCCCTTATTGCTAATCAGATTGTCGAGCATCCATGAGGTAGCGGACCCGCAAACTACCAGCAGCAGGTTGTGGCGCGTGTTGCCCCATCCGTTCCAGAAAGCCTCCAGGGCAGTAAGGAAGCCGGAGCGGGCCGTGTCCATCCATGGCAGCTCGTCGATGAAGACCACTTGGCGAGAGCCATTGTCACACGTCTCCAGGTATCTTTCGAGCAGGAAGAAGGCCTCCATCCACGACTTGGGCGGTATGATGTTTTCCATACCATGCCGAAGGAGGGAGAAGTAGAAGTTTTGCAGTTGGTCCTTTAGGGAGACCTTACGCTGGCGGTCGTAGGGCGACAGACCTGTATGATGGAACACCATGTCGTCGTGAAAGACCTCATTAATCAAGAATGTCTTTCCCACACGGCGGCGACCATACACGGCAACAAACTCGGCCCTACTACTGTGATAGTAGCGTTTGAGTTCGGCGATTTCCTTTTTCCTACCTATTATTTCACACATGACTTTACAGTTTTACTCGCCTGCAAAGTTAAGCTTATTTTGGGAAACAATGAAAGAAAACAGCGCTTATTCCGCTACGAACTGCAAAAAACGAACGTTCGTAGCGGAATAAGCGCTATTTTTGTTTGCTTTTGCCCCTTCATTCCATTTTTCAAGGAACTTTTTGCCACTTCCCTCCACTTTTCAAGGAACTTTTGCTTACAAAGGTAATTCCTTTACTTTCCAATCCGTGATATTGTGGGTGTCAACGTCAAAGTTGATGCCCACTTTCACTATAGGCAAGCCGCAAAGGGAGAACCGCTTGGGGTATTCCTTCAGGTCGATTTGGCGCATCGCCACATCTGCATTCCTGTTCAGCTTCAGCTCGAAGAGGTATAGATGGGTGGCGGTGCGCAATACCATATCTACACGCCCCTTGGGGGTGCGTACCTCCACGTCCACGTAGTTGTCGAGGATAGAGAAGATGACATACATCATCTGCTGGTAATGTCCCTCGGAGTCTGTGTTGTCGCAATAAGGCACTGTGCCGAGGTAAGTCTGTAGCATCTCCAAGGCAGCGTCCATATTGTTGCGGCGGATGAGGGCAGACATCTTGGCGATGGTCGTGGTGCCCTTCATGGTGTTGGCACCGATATAATGGGGCAGGAGACAACGGTACAAGCCCACGCGAATCTCCTTGTTGGGGAGGTCGAGCAGGTAGAGGTCTGTCTCGGGGTCGTAGTCCTTGATGGTGACGTAGCCACTCTGGTAGAGAAGGGGTGTGATGGTGGTCATCTTTTCCGTCGGTGCGTCAAACTCAGACTTGTCTGCCTCGCTGCCTCCTATCTCCGACGGCATCACATGGAACTTGTTGAGCATGTTGAGCAGATAAGTGGGAGTGCCGGAGGCAAACCAATAGTAATCCAACTTTCCTGAGGCCATGGCATTAAGCAGGCTGTAAGGGTTGAATACGTCGGGCGAGTCGGGGGAGAAATGATAGCCGTCGTAGTACTCGCGCAGTTTCTCCAGGGTCTCTTCTCTTGTCTTTCCTAATTTCTCTGCCAAGGCATCCACGTCTGCCGACATTTCTGTAACGAGTTCTTCCTTGGTGATGCCGCAGATGCCTGCATAGTCATCATCCATGCTGATGTTCGTGATGTTGTTCAGCTCGCTGAAGATGCTCATCTGCGAGAACTTGGTGATGCCTGTCAGGAAGACGAAGCGGAGATAGGACTCGTATTTCTTCAAGGGACTGTAAAAGTTGCGCATCACGTTGCGGAGTATACTCAGATTATCCTCCTCGTGTACGACATCCAGAAGTGGGGCATCATATTCGTCGATGAGTACCACCACTTGTTGCCCGGTCTTTTCATAGAGCTTCAGTATCAGATCCTTGAAGCGGAGGTTGGGGGACTTCTTCCCGGCATTTGGCTCCTGGGCTTCCTCTTTCAGCCCCAACAGTTTCTCCTGTTCGTCCAGCATGTCGTCGAGATATTCTTCCAGTCCCTCCTTGTCCATGTGCTTTCCGCCCGACAAGTCGAAATGCAGGACTGGGTATTCTGTCCATTCCTTTTCCAGTTTCTCGATGGCAAGTCCCTTGAAAAGCTCCTTCTTTCCGGCGAAATAGCTATGGAAAGTTGAGGCGAGCAGTGATTTGCCGAAACGGCGAGGGCGACCCAAGAAGAAATACTTGCCGCTGGTGTGGGTCATGCGGTAAATGTATTCCGTCTTGTCCACATAGAGAAGATTTCTGTTGACAATGTCCTCAAAAGTCTGTATTCCTACTGGATATAATTTCAATGCTGCCATCGTAATGAATGCTTTAAGTATATACTTACTGATGTTGAAACTCCGTAATTTGGGAGCAAATATACAAAGAACATTTTAATTGACAAAGGGAATGAGACGGAAATTAAACTATCTGTTACACGAAGCAAAGTGTTATCTTGGGAAAATAAGTATCTTTGTCAGCGTTTATTGAATTACAAGAACCTAAACAGGAATATGAGAATGAGACTATTGATTTGTGGCGCACTGGCGATGGTGATGTCGTCGGCTAGCGCACTCGAAAAGCAAGTGGCCAGCCCTAACGGCAAGCTGGTGGTGACGGTGAACGACAACGGGGGGAAACCTTCTTATAAGGTTACCCTTGACGGCAAGACATTCCTGGAGACCTCTGCCCTCGGACTGAACACCAATATCGGCGACTTCACCCGGGGCATGACGATGAGCGCGGCTTCCGAGGCTCAGGCGGTCAGCGACAGTTACCAGTTGGACCGTATAAAGAAGAGCCACGTGGAGTACCGTGCCAACAAGCAGGTGCTTACCTTCTCCAAGGACGGCAAGCAGGTGTTTGACGTTATCTTCCAAGTGGGCGACAACGACGTGGCGTTCAAGTACCGTCTCTATCCGCAGGGCGACACCCGTTGTCTGGTGGTGAAGGAGGAGGCCACCTCTTATCAGATGCCCAAGGGGACAACGTCCTTCCTCTGTCCACAGATGGACCCCATGACCGGCTTTGCACGCACGGCACCCAGTTACGAGACGAACTACTCGCTCGACGTGCCCGTGGGAGAGAATATTAGCCGTACGGGCTATACCTTCCCTTGCCTCTTTAAGAATGGCAATGACGGTTGGGTGCTCCTATCGGAAACGGGTACGGACGCTACCTACGTGGGTTGCCGACTGACGGGCAAGGCGGACGGCGGCTACCAGATAGCCAACGCCATGCCGGAGGAGATGAACGGACAAGGATCTGCCAACCCCGCCCTCAATCTGCCGGGCGAGACACCGTGGCGCACCATCACCGTGGGCACTACGCTGAAGCCCATCGTGGAGACCACCATACCTTTCGATGTGGTAGCCCAGAAGTACAAGGCTTCCAAGAAGTATGAGTACGGCAAGGGAACGTGGAGCTGGATAATAGGCATGGACTGGTCGTGCAATTTCGACGAGCAGAAACGCTACATCGACTTCGCCGCTGCCATGGGCTACCAGACCGTTCTGGTGGATGCGCTCTGGGACTCGCAGATAGGCTACCCCAAGATGGAGCAGTTGGCCAAGTACGGCAAATCTAAGGGCGTGGACCTCTTCCTGTGGTACAACTCCAACGGCGCGTGGAACGACGCTCCGCAGGGTCCGCGCGGCGTCATGGACAACACTCTGAAGCGCCGCCAGGAGATGGCATGGATGCAGAAGAACGGCATACGCGGCATCAAGGTGGACTTCTTCGGGGGCGACAAGCAGGAGATGATGAAGCTCTACGAGGACATACTCATCGATGCCAACGACTACGGCATCGAGGTAATCTTCCACGGCTGTACCCTGCCGCGCGGTTGGGAGCGTATGTACCCCAACTACATAGCCAGCGAGGCCGTCTTGGCATCGGAGAACATGCACTTCTCACAGGGCATGTGCGACGCTGAGGCCCGCAACGCCTGCATACACCCCTTCGTGCGCAATGCCGTGGGCAGCATGGACTTCGGCGGCTCTACGCTCAACAAGTATTATAATGGTGACAACAAGACGGGCTCACACCGCGTCACGTCGGACGTGTTCGCTCTCGCCACGGCCGTCCTCTTCCAAAGCTCCGTGCAGCACTTCGCCCTGGCCCCCAACAACATGACCGACGCTCCCGCCTGGGCCATCGACTTCATGAAGCAAGTGCCCACCACATGGGACGACACACGCTTCATCGACGGCTACCCCGGCAAGTACGTCATCATGGCGCGCCGCCACGGCGACAAGTGGTACGTCGTGGCCATCAATGCCGAGAAGCAGCCGCTCAAGAAGCGCATCACGCTCGACATGTTCAACGCCGGAACCACGCTCACCCTCTACAAGGACAACGAAAAGCTGGAGGGAGAGAAGAAGACCGTCAAGCTGGGCAAGAAGCAAACCCTCGACATCGTAATCCCCTGCAACGGCGGTATTGTGATAGAATAATAAGTAACAGTAAAAACCTTGCGCAATTTTTAGTAATCGGCAAAGTGGAGAATCTCGCGATGGGCTGAAAGCCCTATACTACATAGCCCAGGGCAACGCCCTGGGTATATCGGGACATCAACTGCCGCCCTGTAAGGGCAAAAGTCCATAGTATAGCGTGTGAGGTTTATGCACTTTTGCCCTTACAGGGCGCGTAAATACATACGAACAAAAACCCAGGGCGTTGCCCTGGGCTATGTAGTTGTTGCCCTTTCAGGGCGTCGTTGGCCCAATTCCAGAATTCAAAACTGCGCTAGTTATTTTTTTATACATTACCCAAACCTAATCAACACATACAATGAAGACTATATCCTTTATAATATCAGCTCTTGCTCTGCTGTGCCTACCGGCTTCGGCACGCAAGACGAGCGAAACTACTACACCGGACCCTAACTTCCACATTTACCTCTGCTTCGGACAGTCCAACATGGAGGGTAACGCTGCCATCGAGGACCAGGACCGCAAGGGCGTAGACCCACGCTTCGTGGCCATGTATGCCGTGGACGACGAGAAGGCGGGATGGAAGAAGGGCGAGTGGCATACGGCAGTGCCGCCGCAGGCACGCCCCAACACCGGACTTAGCCCCGTGGACTATTTCGGACGCCAAATGGTGGCAAACCTGCCCGACAGCATCCGGGTGGGCACCATCACCGTGGCGGTGGGCGGTGCCAGCATCGACCTCTTCAACAAGCGCACCTGCAAGGCTTATCTGAAGAAGCAGCCCGACTGGATGAAGGACTTTGCATCCAAATACAACGGCAACCCCTACGCCCGCCTCATCGAGATGGCCAAGATAGCCAAGCAGCAGGGCGTCATCAAGGGCATACTCCTGCACCAGGGTGAGACAGACAACGGCTCGCCCACGTGGGCTGCAAGAGTGAAGACCGTCTACACCGACATCTTGAAAGAGCTGAACTTGAAGGCTGCGGACGTACCCCTACTCGTAGGCGAGACAGTGCAGAAAGACCAAGGCGGCTCATGCTGGGCGCACATCGCCATCGTGGATGGTATTGCCAAGACTATCCCGACGGCCCACGTCATCTCCTCGAAAGGCTGTCCGCAGCGAGGCGACGGTCTGCACTTCGTGGCCGAGAGCTACCGCACGATGGGCAAGCGTTATGCTGACAAGATGCTCTCGCTACTTGGAATCACACCATCCACCGACAGCTTTCAGAACCCCATGATCTGGGCGGACGTGCCGGACGTGGACGTCATACGCGACGGCGACAACTTCTACATGGTAAGCACCACGATGCACCTGATGCCGGGCGCGCCCATCATGAAGTCGAAGGACCTCGTGAACTGGGAGACCGTCAACTACATTTTCCCTAAGCTAACAGACTCTCCCAAGTACGACATGCAGGAGGGCACGGCATACGGGCGCGGACAATGGGCCACCTCCCTGCAGCACCACAAGGGCAAGTTCTACGCGCTCTTTGCACCCAACGACTCACCCGGCGGCGAGACCTACATCTGCACCGCCGACGACATTGAGGGCAAGTGGACCATCCACAGTCGTATGCGCCACTTCCACGATGCTGCCCTCTTCTTCGATGATGACGACAAGGCGTACGTGTTCTACGGCACGGGTGAGATGGTGCAGCTCAACAGCGACCTGACCGATGTCGTTGAGGGCAGCCACCGCCAAATCTTCCAGCGCGATGCCGACGAGACGGGACTCCTCGAAGGATCACGCGTCATAAAGCGCGACGGCAAGTATTACCTGCTGATGATTTCCTGGACTAAGGGCCATCCCCGTCGTCAGGTGTGCTACCGTGCCGACAACCTCCAAGGACCTTGGGAGAAGAAGGTTATCCTCGAGACGCAATTCGAAGGCTTCAATGGAGTAGGGCAGGGCACCATCGTGGACGCTGCCGACGGCAACTGGTACGGTATCATCTTCCAGGACCGCGGCGGCGTGGGCCGAGTGCTCACTCTCGAACCGTGCACATGGAAGGACGGCTGGCCTATGCTTGGCGATGCGCAGGGCAATATCCCCTTGACAATGAAGAAGCCCGTGCAGGGCTACTACGGCAAGGGCATCGTGTACAGCGACGACTTCGGCAAGGACAAGCTCGACCTGCAGTGGCAGTGGAACCACAACCCGATAGACGAGGCTTGGTCGCTCACGGAGCGCAAGGGCTTCCTGCGCCTGAAGACCAGTCGCCTCGCGCATGACCTCTTCCTGGCCCCCAACACCCTGACCAACCGTATGGAGGGTCCCACCTGTGAGGGCATCATCAAGATGGACATAAGCCAGATGAAGGACGGCGACGTGGCCGGCTTTGCCGCGTTCCAAGGCGATGCTGCACTGCTCTCCATAGTAAAGGACGGCGAGAAGACGTACATCATGGGCTTCAAGGACAATGTCGCGCTCACCGACAAGGAAAAGGCGGTGACGCAGGTGTTGCACGAGATAGTGTACCGCCAGCCCCTGCAGTCGGATACCGTCTATCTGAAGATAGCCGCCGACTTCCGCCTGCATAAGGACCTCGCCACCTTATCATACAGTACAGACGGCAAGACGTGGACTCTCGCCATCCGGGACTTCAAGATGGTCTACGACTACCGCCGCCTCTTCATGGGCACCCGCTTCGCCATCTACAACTACGCCACCAAACAGATCGGCGGCTACGTGGATGTGGACAGCTTTGAGTATCACAAGGAATAGAAAGAAATATGTTGTGTTTTTTAGTTAAAAAGAAGGTTTGGTGCTTGTCATGGCTTCTGCTCCTTTGTCCGGTGCTCAGCATGGCAAAGGGCGTGAAGTCTGACAACGCCACCAAGCTGTGGTATGACGCTCCGGCCAACCACTGGCTGGAGGCACTGCCCATCGGCAATTCGCACCTCGGGGCGATGGTATTCGGTGGGACGCTCGACGAGAGAATCCAACTGAACGAGGAGACGTTCTGGAGCGGCGGCCCGCACGACAACAACAGCAAGCAGGCCTTGGCACATCTGCCGGAGGTGCGACAGCTCATCTTCCAGGGCAAGGAGAAGGAGGCCGAGGCTCTCGTCAACAAGTATTTCGTGCCAGGTCCTAGCGGCATGCGCTTCTTGCCGATGGCCGACCTGCACGTCAAGTTGAATCTGCAGGGCAAGGTGGAGCAGTACCAGCGTGAACTGGACCTGACCAAGGCCGTGGCAACAACCCGTTTTGTGGTGGATGGGGTGCAATATACCCGTACTACCTTCGCCTCGTTGGCGGACGGCGTGATCGTCTGCCATATTAAGGCGAGCAAGAAAGGAAAGCTTCTCCTGGACTTCACGTTGGATGCACCGTTTGATCATCAGACGCAGACCACTGCCAACGGCATGAAGCTGACGGTGAAGGGGCAGGAACAGGAGGGCATCCGGTCTGCCCTCACGGCAGAATGCGTGGCAGAGATGACTAAGAACGACGGCACGGAGGCTACCGTCATCGTGAGTGCCGCCACCAACTTCGTGAACTACCGCGACGTGTCGGGCAACGCCGCCCAGCGCAATGCTGCCTATATAAATAAGGTAAGGAAGATGACTTATGCACAGTTGCTGGAGCGCCATGTGGACAAGTATCAGCAGCAGTTCGGCACGGTCAGCTTGTCTTTGCCAACGGACGCCAACGCCTCGCTGCCTACCAACCAGCGACTGGACAAGTTTTCCGGTAGCAAGGACATGGCCATGGTGGCGCTGATGTTCAACTACGGTCGCTACCTCCTTATCTCATCCTCACAGCCCGGCGGACAGGCTGCCAACCTGCAGGGCGTATGGAACGACAACAAGTTTGCGCCTTGGGACAGCAAGTACACCATCAATATCAATACCGAGATGAACTACTGGCCAGCCGAGGTGACCAATCTGAGCCGCAACGCCGATCCACTCTTCTCGCTCATCAAGGACTTGAGAGAGACGGGATCCAAGACAGCCCGCGAGATGTACGGGTGCCGAGGCTGGATGGCTCACCACAACACGGACATCTGGCGCATTGCCGGTGTCGTGGACGGTGCCTTCTGGGGCATGTTCCCCAACGGTGGCGCATGGCTATCCACCCATCTATGGCAGCACTACCTCTACACCGGCGACAAGGACTTCCTACGCCAGTGGTACCCCGTGCTGAAGGGCGCGGCCGACTTCTACCTCGACTATATGCAGCCCATGCCGGGCACACCGTGGAAGGTCACCGTGCCCTCCGTCAGCCCCGAGCAAGGTCCTAACGGAAAGGGAACAGCGGTGACGGCCGGGTGCACGATGGACAACCAGATAGCCTTCGACGCGCTGAGCAACGCACTCCACGCCGCAGAGATACTGGGCGAGGATGCCGAGTCGCGCGCCGCCTACCAGACAGCCATCGACTCTTTGCCGCCTATGCAGATAGGCAAGTACGGGCAGTTGCAGGAGTGGATGATAGATGCCGACGACCCTCACAACGAGCATCGCCACATCTCGCATCTCTACGGTCTGTACCCGTCCAACCAGATTTCGCCCTTCACCCATCCGGAACTGTTCGATGCCGCTGCCAATACCCTGACGCAGCGCGGCGACCAGGCCACTGGATGGAGCCTCGGTTGGAAGACCAACTTCTGGGCGCGTATGCTGGACGGCAACCACGCCTTCAAGATTATCAGCAATATGCTAACCCTCCTGCCGGCGGAGGAAGACCCCTGGAACCCCAAGAAAAAGGACGGCAGAACCTATCCTAACCTCTTCGATGCCCATCCGCCATTCCAGATAGACGGCAACTTCGGCGTTACGGCTGGCATAGCCGAGATGCTCCTGCAGAGCCACGACGGTGCTGTGCATCTCCTGCCAGCTCTGCCCGATGCATGGTCAGCCGGTGAGGTAAAGGGACTGTGCGCCCGCGGCGGCTTCGTAGTGGATATGAACTGGAAAGCCGGCCGACTATCCACTGCCAAGGTCCTGTCGAAGATAGGCGGCACCCTGCGCATCCGCTCTTGTGTGCCCCTGAAGGCAAAAGGGCTGAAGCCAGCCCAAGGCAAATGTCCGAATGCCCTCCTGGCTCCTGCCAGCATCAAGCAGCCAGTGAAGAACCCCGTCGTGGAACCCGGCATCAAGGCAACGGTCCCCAAGGTCTACGAGTATGACTTGGAGACCGAGGCAGGAAGGACTTACACATTTTATTATTAAGTAATGTTCAGACCGTTGGTTCAGGGCGTGCAAGGCAAATCTATTTTATATGTTGCTTATCCTAATATGTATCCCGAACTTCAGATATGGCAAAGATGATGTGCTTTTTGTGGTTTGAGTAGTTAACCGTTTTGAAAGAAAGCTGAATTACTGTTAAAAGAGAGGATAAAGGGTAGTTGTTTTGTAAAAGGATGTGTTTATAATTTGCACGAACGAAATATGCGTTGTACCTTTGCATCAACAAAACAAGAAAACAGTAAAACAAACAAGAACAACAATAAACCCTATAAAACATTTACAATTATGAAGAACTTCCGTAACACCATCGCAGCAGCAGTAGTAGCACTCACATTCGCAGGTGCACAGTCAGCACTGGCATTCCCAGTTTACGCATCAGAGGCTCCACAGAGTGTTCAGACTTCAGACAACTACATCATTGTGCCTCCATTCAAGAATACAATAGGAGCTCAGACTTCAGACAACTACATCATTGTGCCTCCATTCAAGAATACAATAGGAGCTCAGACTTCAGACAACTACATCATTGTGCCTCCATTCAAGAATACAATTGATGCTTAGGTCTGCCATTTTAATCCATGGGGTGCTGATCCATGGCAGATATAACCTAACTGTCCAGGTTTATAATAAGTGCAGTGAATTTACATGTTACTAACAGAAAAAGTCTTTATCGCAAGTATTTGATACTTCCGATAAAGACTTTTTCTTGTTTATTGCCTAACTTTACAACCGAAAACCAACTAGTAAAAAACAAATCATGATGAAACCTAAACACATTTTCGCCCTTTGCTTGGGCATGGCTTTCAACAGTGCTGCCTTTGCGCAGAACCCTATAGTGCAGACGCAACTGACGGGCGACCCCGCCCCGATGGTGGACGGCGACCGCATGTACATCTACGCCGGACACGACGAGGACGGCGCCGACTTCTTCTGGATGAACGAATGGCGCGTGTACTCCTCCTCGGACATGGTGAACTGGACCGACCACGGGGCTCCGCTCAATCTCTCCTCGTTCTCGTGGGCAGACGGCAGAGCCTGGGCTGCGCAGACCATAGAGCGCAACGGCAAGTATTACTGGTACGTCTGTGCACACTCCAAACTCAGCGGCGGCATGGCCATTGGCGTGGCCGTGGGCGACTCGCCGACGGGACCCTTCAAGGATGCACTGGGCAAACCGCTCTTCGACAATGGCAAGTGGGACAACATAGACCCCACCGTCTTCATAGACACCGACGGACAAGCTTACCTCTATTGGGGCAACCCACACCTCTACTACGCCCGGCTCAACGAGGACATGGTGAGCTTCAAGGGCGGAGTGAAGGCTAAGGAACGCGTGGACGAGAAGGGCGAAGTGGGCATGATAATGCAGACCATAGAGGGCTTCGGCGCGCCCGACATGGAGAAGCGCGACTCTACCGTGAAGTATAAGGACTGCTACACGGAAGGCCCTTGGCTCACCAAGCGTGGCAAGAACTACTACATGCTCTATGCCGCAGGTGGCGTGCCGGAGCACATCGCATACTCCATGAGCAAGAAGCCGCTCGGACCGTGGAAGTATATGGGCGAGATAATGCCATTAGAAAATACCGGCTCCTTCACCAACCACTGCGGCGTAGTGGACTTCAAGGGCCATTCGTACTTCGTATACCACACGGGAAAACTGGGCGGAGGATTCGGACGCAGCGTGGCCGTCGAGGAGTTCAAGTACAACGAAGACGGCACGTTCCCCATCATCCATCACACCCGTGAAGGCGTATCGCCGATAGGCACGCTCAACCCCTACCAGCGCACAGAGGCCGAGACCATCGCCGACAGCAAGGGAGTGAAGTCCGAGTGGAACGGCGAGACGGGAGTCTACATCTCGGAGATACACGAGGGCGACTTCATAAAGGTAAGGGAAGTGGACTTCGGCACTGCCGCCCCGAAGCAGTTTACGGCATGCGTTGCCAGCGCACTGCAGGGCGGAACCATCGAGGTGCGTGCCGACAGAATGGACGGCGACGTAGTGGCTACCCTCAACGTGCCCTACACGGGCGGATGGGAGAAGTGGCAGACGCTCAGCACACCGCTCAAGAAGCAGATAACGGGCAAGCACGACCTGTACTTCCTCTTCAAAGGCAACAAGGGAGGTAAACTCTTTACCTTCGATTGGTGGAAATTTGAGCAATAATACACTGCACGCTTTCGCGGCTCAGTCTTTTTTTGTACTTTTGTGCCGCGTAAGCGTCTAGTATTATGTAAAAAATAACTTGAGCAGTTTTGTCCTGCACGCCCTGAAAGGGCAACAACTCCATAGCCCAGGGCAACGCCCTGGGTACATCGGGTCATCAACTGCCGCCCTGTAAGGGCAAAAGTCTATAGTATAGCGCGTAAGTTTTATGTACTTTTGCCCTTACAGGGCGCATAGACACATACAAACAAAAACCCAGGGCGTTGCCCTGGGCTATGTAGTTGTTGGGCTTTCAGCCCGTCGTTAGCACAATTCAAATTAAAAATTGCTCAAGTTATTTTTTACAGATTACTTACTAACAATATTTACCTAATGATGAAGAAAATACTTTTTGCAGCCTGCCTTGCAGCCGTATGCGGTGCACCCGTCAATGCGGCTGACGCAGCACGATCGTGGTCGGCCGACAACGGCAACGGCACCTACACCAATCCTCTGTTTTACGATGAGTTCTCCGACCCCGACATCATACGCGTCGGTGAGGACTACTACCTGGCCGGCACTACCATGCACAGCGTGCCCGGACTTGTGGTGCTCCACTCCAAAGACCTTGTGAACTGGGAGTTCGCCTCATACTGCTTCGACCGCTTCGACGACTCCGACGACTTCAACCTCCGCAACGACAAGGAGGCATACGGACAGGGCATCTGGGCACCAGCCATACGCTACCACAACGGCAAGTTCTACATCTTCTCCAACATCAACGGCCACGGACTGCAGGTGTTCATCTCCGACAGTGCACGCGGACCGTGGAAGCATCAGAAGATAGAGGGACACATCTACGACCTCTCCGTACTCTTCGACGACGACGGCAAGATTTATGCCGTCCACAAATACGGCAACGTCACCGTAACGGAGCTGAAGCCCGACCTCAGCGGACCCGTGGAGGGAGCAGAGAAGGTGGTCATCCTCGAGGGCAACGCCATGGGCGAGGGACACCATATATATAAGATAAACGGAATGTACTACATCCTCTCCGCCGACTACTCGCCCATGGGACGTATGCAGTGCGCGCGGAGCAAGAGCATCTGGGGACCGTACGAGACGTGCGTCATCAGCGAGAGGGAGTCGTTCGGCTACTCCGCCGCATGGACCACCAACAATGTGGGGCTCGGCAGCAAGATACCCGAGGACGGCTTCAAGTTCAAGACTGGCAAGCCGGAGGACACGCGCCTCATCTGCTCCACCATACACCAGGGCGGCATCGTGCAGGCACCGGACGGCAAGTGGTGGGGAGTCTCCATGCAGGACTTCAACGCCGTGGGCAGAACGACGTGCCTCTCACCCGTAACGTGGGTGGACGGATGGCCGTACTTCGGACTGGAGAAGAACCTGGGCCGCTCGCCGCGCACGTGGTTTAAGCCTAACAACAAGGTGCAGACCCCCGTGGCCCCCTACGACCGCTGCGACGACTTCTCCGGCAAGACATTCAAACCCGTATGGCAGTGGAACCACAATCCGGACGACAAGATGTGGTCGCTCAACAAGGAGCGTAAGGGTTGGCTCAGACTGCACTCCATGCCCGCCAAGCAGTTGCTATGGGCGAAGAACTCGCTGACGCAGCGCGCCATCGGACCAGTGTCCTATACCTCAGTGAAGCTGGACGTTTCCCGTTTGAAGGCTGGCGACGAGGCCGGTCTCGGTGCCATCAATATGCCGTACGCCTCGCTCGGTGTGCTGAAGACGGCAGACGGGCTGACGATCAGATGCTACGACCAGCGCGAGAACAAGGAGACGCTGCAGCCGCTGGCAAAGGGCAGCAAGACGGTATGGCTGCGACTCTGGGGCGACTACGACCGCAGTGAACTGCAGTACTCCTACTCCCTCGACGGCGGAAAGACATGGACGAATATAGGCGAGAAGATTATCTCCCCATACCAGCTGAAGACGTTCCAGGGTGTGCGCGTGGCGCTCTATGCCTTCAATAAGGACGGCAAGAACGGCGGCGTGGCTGACTTCGACGACTTCAACGTGGAAGAGCCTCTGGCAGACAGAACGGCCAATACGCCTGTAGGGAAGAAGATACAGTTGGCCAACCTCTCTGACGGGACGCTCCTCGACGCCACACGCCACGGCGTGGTGCACATCGGTTGGAACAAGGCCGACCGACGCAACGAGGTGATGTTCAACGTCATTGATGGTGGCAACGGCACGGTGAAGCTGCAGTGTGCCGACGGCAGATACGTCTACATAGCCGGCGCGGGCCTCTCGGGCGACGTGCGTCTGACCGCCGACGCGCAGAAGGCCGAGCAGTTCGTATGGCAGGACATGCTCTACAACCGCTGCATGCTCCTCTCGCTGAAGACGCAGAGGTATATAGGCAAGAATCCAGCAGACGGAAGCCCCTATTCTGCTGATTTCCAAGGAGCTGACGCCGGCATGAAGAATGGCTGCGTCTTCCAGTGGAAGGAAGTAGGGGAGTGATGCTTGAAAACGACAAAATGCCCGCTTGGTGAGCACCGTGTGCTCGCTTGGTGAGCATCGAGTGCCCGCTTGGTGAGAACACGATGCTCGCCAAGCGGGCATTTTCATGTTGTTGTTACCCGTCGGCTACTTCTTAAACAAGTCACCAACAGGCACGCCGCGCTTTACCACTTTACCGTCCTGGAGGAGGATATTATCTGGTATGCTGGTGACGGCGAACGACTTGACGAGTGGCGAGTCCCACTGCATGGTGTCGCAGACGTTGGTGAGGTTCTCGGCGTTGCAGTTCTTCAGCGTGCCGCGACACTCCTTTATGCTGCCGTCCATGCAGACGGTGAGGACGTGGTCGGGGATGATGTCGCCGGAGTATAGCGACGTGTTGCCCTCGGTGACGGAGCGGCGGCGCATGGCGAGCTGGCGCAGCGTGTTCTGGCTGTCGTAGTTCCACGAGGCCCAGACGCAGATGACGGTGCGGCCGCGGTTTATCTGGTGGTCGTTGACGGTCTTGCCGTTGATGTCCGTGGCGGAGAAGCGCGTCAAGGGCTGTCCCACGCCGACGCGGCCGATGGCAGATACCTGCGTCTGCATCAGCTTGACGTGGGTGTTCTCCGGCTGCGCCTTGGCGATGGCGGCCAGCAGCTTGGTGGCACCGGCAATGTCAGGCTTGGCGGCCAGCACGTAGTACTGGCGCACTAGCCATAGGGCAGCGCGCGACTCGGGGTGCTCGCCGATGAAGGCAGCGGCGGCCTTCTTCTGCTGGGCAAAGGAGGCATGCGCCTGCTCTACGCGCCACTTGGAGAAGAGCTCGTTGGCCTTGTCGCCGCCGTCTATCTCCTGTTGGCTTATCATGGCGGCGTTGCCGTCGATGGACACCTTGTCGCCCGGCGAGACGAAGATGGGGAGCGTGGAGAAGTTGGGGTACACCATGGCGAGGGTGCCATCGTGCGCTATCTCCTTCTCGTACTCGAAGCGTCCGCCCACCACCTTTATGGTGTCCAGACCGTCGATGACGCCGTCCGGGGAGTAGATGAAGAAGGTGGCCTGGTTCATGTTGAGCAGACGGCCCGATATCTTTACCTTAGTGCCGCCGCCGGAGCAGGCCGTCAGAAACAAAAAAACAGCCAAAGCAACGAGGTAGGTTGCTGAGGCTGCATAGTATTTAGTGCATGTCATTTAGAGTCTATAAGTTGAAAGGTGACGAGACATGGGGGACAGATAGCTATACCCCTTGCAAACAAGCAGTGCCGCGAGCGGGACTCGAACCCGCACGACCGTTTCGGGTCAAGGGATTTTAAGTCCCTCGTGTCTACCAATTCCACCATTGCGGCAGCCGTGCTTTTTTGCTATTGCGTTGCAAATTTACGCAGAAAAGTTGAAATGAGCAAATTTTTTGTTACCTTTGCACTGACAATACGAAAAATATACCTAAGTAAAAATGAAACTCTGGGAAAAGAACTACTCCATCAATCAGGAGATAGAGCGTTTCACCGTCGGCCGCGACCGTGAGATGGACCTCTACCTCGCCAAGTACGACGTGCTGGGCTCAATGGCCCACATCACTATGCTCAACTCCATCGGCCTCATTGCCGATGACGAACTGCCCGTGCTCTTGCGCGAACTGCGCAAGATTTACGCCGTCTGCGAGGCGGGCGACTTTGTCATCGAGGACGACATCGAGGACGTTCACTCACAGGTGGAGCTGATGCTGACGCGTGCCCTCGGCGACATGGGCAAGAAGATACACTCCGGCCGCTCGCGCAACGACCAAGTGCTCGTGGACCTGAAGCTCTTCACGCGTGCAGCTCTGCGCCAGGTAGTGGAGGAGACGAAGTCGCTCTTCGACGAGCTCATCCAGAAGTCCAACCAGTACAAGGGCGTGCTGATGCCGGGCTATACGCACTTGCAGATTGCCATGCCCTCGAGCTTCGGACTGTGGTTCGGCGCGTACGCCGAGTCGCTCACCGACGACATGCTCTACCTGCAGGCCGCCTACAAGATGACCAACCGCAACCCTCTCGGCTCCGCTGCCGGATACGGCTCGTCGTTCCCCCTGAACCGTCAGATGACCACCGACCTGCTCGGCTTTGACTCGATGAACTACAACGTTGTCTACGCCCAGATGGGCCGTGGCAAGATGGAGCGCAACGTGGCGTTCTCCATTGCCGGACTGGCCGGCACGATGGCCAAGATGGCTTTCGACGCCTGCCTGTTCAACTCGCAGAACTTCCAGTTCGTCAAGCTGCCGAAGGAGTGCACCACTGGTTCCAGCATCATGCCGCACAAGAAGAACCCCGACGTCTTCGAGCTGATACGCGCCAAGTGCAACAAGCTGCAGGCTCTGCCCACGCAGGTGACGCTGATACAGAACAACCTGCCGTGCGGTTACTTCCGCGACTTGCAGATAATAAAGGAGGTCTTCCTCCCGGCCTTCGACGAGCTGAAGGACTGCCTCGAAATGTGCGCGTACATTATTAATAAGATAGAGGTGCGCGAGGACATCCTCGACGACCCGATGTACGATGCCATCTTCAGCGTAGAGGAGGTAAACCGCCTCGCCGCCGAGGGAATGCCGTTCCGCGACGCATACAAGAAGGTGGGACTGGACATAGAGGCCGGAAAGTTCTCGCCCAACAAGGATATTCACCACACGCACGAAGGTTCCATCGGCAATCTCTGCAACGACCGCATAGAGGCCCTGATGCAGTCGCTCCTCGACGGTTTCCACTTCGAAAAGGTGGATGCCGCAGAACGCCAACTGCTTGCCTCCGGCGAGTAGCCGCTTGGACGCTTTCGACGCCAATGAATATTTTAACGTTAATTGCCGTTAATTGGCCGTTAATTTATTCGTTAATATTTTATTCCATCCGGATAGAGAAGAAATTAAAAATTAATGGCCAATTAACGGTCCATTAACGGCAATTAACGTTATAAAAATCATTAGCGTGAAAATGAATTGGCGTGAAAACTTATCATTAATGTGTACGAGCAGATGAAGAATAGAGTAGGTATATTATTAATGTCAGCAGGAGCGATGGCATTGGCGTCCTCCTGCGAGGGCGAGGTGCAGAACGAGTACTGCCAGTATCAGGCGCGGCTCAACTACGACCCCACCATAGCGCCGCTGCCGCCGCTGCAGGCCGCCATCACCGGGGCCAACACCTTCGCTTTTGTCTCCATGCCCGCAAGCGAAGCAAACAAGTATTACCGTCTGCAGGCACAGCTGTACGGCGGAGAGGCGCAGACCGTCAACGTCACCACCGCCACGGCAGTGCGCACTTTGCCAGTATTGGGCATCAACAACAGCACCGGACTCGTCGTGGGCAACTCATCGCTGCAGAGCGACAACCCCTACGTCTTCGACCGCGTCTGCCCCAACTGCTACGCTGAGCACCGTAACAAGAAGTATCAGCTCTCGTTCACCAACTCCGGGCAGTCCCTCTACTGCTCCACGTGCAAACGCACCTACGGACTGCTGAACGCCGGCGTAGTCACCTCTGGCGACAGCGGAAGCAAGCTCTTCCGCTACCATGCCACCGCCACGGCAGCAGGCGGCATCGTCATCAGCAACTGACGTGCACGAACACATAAAACATACCCCTATAGCAACCAAGGCAACGACACCGCGCGTCGCCTTGGTTGCTTTTTTATATCAAGAAAAACGCTACCTTAATAGCAAAAAGCACGCGAAAATTTGGTAATAACGACAAAATGTATTACTTTTGCACTCAAAAATGGACAAAACGTCACTTTTTAAGCAAAACTAAACAACACAACACTTACACAAACACACATTATGAAAGTACAAAAGAGATGGATCATTATGATGTCGCTCATGCTGGTGATATCATTGATTGGCGTTTTCATGCCAGAGGATGAAGGTCTGTGGGACTTCGTGGAAACAGAGGCGTGTACGTCAAGCAACGTGGCGTGGATGATTACCGCCACCATTTTCGTCTTGATGATGACACCGGGACTGTCGTTCTTCTACGGTGGTATGGTGGGTAAGAAGAACGTCATCTCCACCATTCTGCAGTCGTTCATCGCCATGGGTATCATCAGTATCCTTTGGGTGGTATTCGGTTTCTCACTGGCATTCGGCGACGACGTTGCCGGACTGGGACTCATCGGCGACCCTACGCAGTTCTTTATGTTCAACCACGTGGGTGCCAAGCCATACGAGAAGATAACGGCCTCCATACCGCTGGCCCTCTATGCGCTGTTCCAGATGAAGTTCGCCATCATCACCCCATCCCTTATCACCGGCTCCTTCGCCGAGCGCGTGCGCTTCTCTGCATACATGGTGTTCATGATGCTCTTCTGCATCTTCGTATACTGCCCACTGGCACACTGGACATGGCATCCTGACGGACTGCTCCACCAGCTCCTCAACATACACGACTTCGCCGGTGGTATCGTCGTTCACGCCTCCAGCGGTGTGGCAGCCCTAGCTGGTGCCATCTTCCTTGGTCGCCGCCAGAACGCAAAGAGCGCACAGCACCTGCCTGCCAACGTGCCGTTCGTCATCCTCGGTGCAGCACTGCTCTGGCTCGGATGGTTCGGCTTCAACGGCGGTTCCGGTCTGGCTGCTGATGGCATTGCCGTCAAGGCGTTCCTGAACACCAACACTGCCGGTGCCACAGCCATGATGACGTGGATATTCCTCGACTGCCTCCGTGGCCGCAAGCCTTCCGGCATGGGCGCTGCAGTAGGTGCAGTGGTAGGTCTCGTGGCCATCACGCCATGTGCCGACGTAGTGACAACCTCTACCAGCTTCATCATCGCCGTACTCACCACGATGGTCTGCAACACCGCCGTTTACTGGCGTGAGAAGTCAAGCCTCGACGATGCTCTCGACGTATTTCCAACCCACGGCGTTGGCGGTATCTTCGCCACCATCCTGACGGGTGTCTTCTCATACACCGGACTCATCCACGGCGGCTACGTAGAGTTCTTCAACTCTATCCTCGGCGTACTCATCGTCGTTGCCTACACCTTCGTAGTAAGCTTCATCCTCTACTGGGTGACAAACAAGATGATTCCAATGCGTGTCAGCATGAAGAGCGAGCGCATCGGTCTCGACGTCAGCCAGCACGACGAGGCATACGCCTTCTCCGACACCGCAGAGCGCGAAATCGCCGAGTACTTCGAAAACCAGGACTCCAAGGATGCCCGCGACTTCTAAGCACACACCTTAATTTAGCTATATATACAAAAAAAGGCTGCATTCCTCTTTACGAGGAATACAGCCTTTTTTATGTGCTTTACTATTTAGTAATGTGTAAAAAACAACTGAGCAGATTTGTCCTGCACGCCCTGAAAGGGCAATAACTCCATAGCCCAGGGCAACGCCCTGGGTACATCGGGATATCAACCACCGCCCTGTAAGGGCAAAAGTACATAAACTAAACCATTGAGTCTAAAGACTTTTGCCCTTACAGGGCGCATATATACATACAACTAAAAACCCAGGGCGTTGCCCTGGGCTATGTAGTTATTGGGCTTTCAGCCCGTGCTTGTAAAAACTGCTCAAGTTATTTTTTGAACATTACTTACTTTGTGATGCTTACCAGCTCGACGGTGAAGATGAGGGTGGAGAAGGGGGGGATGTCCTTGCCGGCACCACGCTCGCCGTAGCCTAGGTCGTAGGGGATGTAGACTTCCCACTTGGAACCTACGGGCATGAGCTGGAGA
This sequence comes from Oscillospiraceae bacterium, assembly GCA_963588475.1. Lineage (GTDB taxonomy): Bacteria > Bacteroidota > Bacteroidia > Bacteroidales > Bacteroidaceae > Prevotella. Next base: position 71,168 of record CAVAHD010000009.1, read on the forward strand.
GCTTCGGTCCAACCCTTTATTACCTCGTTGCAGCGGAACTTGGTGATGGGGTCCTGGCGCTTGTAGCTGGAGTCGAAGACGGTGCCGTCGGTTAGCTTGCCTTCGTACTTTACGCTGACCTCGTCGGTGGCCTTTGGCTTTTCGCCCTTACCGGCGGTGAGGACCTTATACTGCAGACCTGAGGGGAGCGTCACTACGCCTTCCTTCTTGGCGTTCTCTGCCATCCATGCCTTGCCCTCGGCAGCCAGACGTTCCTTCTTGGCGTCCTGGATGCTCTTCATGCGAGCATCGGCATATTTGTTGGCAACGGGCTGAGAGAAGATGGTGGTGTCCTTCTCCAAAGCAGAGATGAATCCGGCGTAGAAAGCACTCTCTCTGATGGAGTCCGGTGTGCCCTGCAGCTGCTGCTTTACACTGTTTAAGATGCGCTCCTTGGCCATCTTGGCGATGGCGGCACCGGCCTGCTTGGCGTTGAGAGCAGGGTTGTCGCCGGCGCTGAGCTGTTCCCTGAAGCCCTGTATGAAGTCGGCCATGTAGACGGTGTCTACGCCGTACTGCTGCTGGATGTAGGGGATGAGTCCCTCGGTGCACTGCTTGCCGATGGCGTAGCTGAGGGTGTCGTCCTGCGTGGTGAGCACTGTGGCAGCGGCCTGCGGAGCGGCGGGTTCTGCCTTTTTCTTCTTTGCGCTTGCTGTATTTGCGCAGACTGCGCTTGCCATGATGACAAGCGCAGCCAGGATAGTCTTATTCATTGTATAGTTTATGTACTTTTGCCCTTTCAGGGCGTCGGTTGTTTCCCAAATATACCCAGGGCGTTGCCCTGGGCTATGTAGTATAGGGCTTTCAGCCCATTGTGTCAGATTCTGTCAGGTCTTTACTTTACGTCGAGTACTTCGATGGTGAAGACGAGCGTAGAGAACGGCTTGATTTCCGGTCCCTGCTGCTGTGCGCCGTAGGCCATGGAAGCTGGGATGTACACTTCCCACTTAGAGCCTGCAGGCATCAGCTTGAGCACCTCGGTCCAACCCTTGATGACCTGTCCGGCACGCATCTCGGCAGGAGCGTTGCGCTTGTAGCTGGAGTCAAAGATCTTGCCCTCGATGTTGCGGCCCTCGTAGTGTACCTTTACCATAGACGTGTCGGTAGCTACGGCACCGGTGCCCTTGGTCAGAATCTTGTACTGCACGCCTGAAGGGAGCGATACTACGCCCGGCTTCTTGGCGTTGGCTGCGAGCCACGCCTCGTTCTTCTTCTTGTATTCGCCCCACTGCTTCTCCATGCTCTTGGCCTTGATCTGCTGAATCTTGGTGTCGGCAGTGCCGCGTGCCTGGAGCATTGTCATGAGCTGCTTTTCGCCTGTAGTACCTGCGATGAAGCCTGCGATGAAGTTCTTGAGCGATACGGTCTGTGTGGAGTCGTCGCCGAACACTTCGCGGTTCAGACCGGGAATCATCTGCTGGCTTATCTGCTGGCCAATCTGTATGCCGGCCATGCGTGCTGCCTTCTTCTTGTCGTCGCCGGCGGCGATGCCTTCGTTGAGACCCTTGATGAATTCGTCGATGTACTCGGCGGTGTCAACGCCGAGGCGGTCCTGGAGGTAAGGCTTCAGACCGTCGGACTGTGCCATACCGATGGCATAGCTCAGTGTGTCCACGTCGTCCTTGAGGTTGGCATTTGGTGTGCCGTTGCCGCAAGAAGTGAATGCAGCTGCTGCAATGGCAACAATGGCTGCAATAGAAAGTTTCTTCATTTATTCTGTTGTTTAGTTGTCGCGGGTAACGCTTCTGTTGTTTGTAGCGTGTATAGACGCTTTTGTATGTTCGATTTAGAGGACCTCGATGAGCTCCACGTCGAAGATGAGTGCAGCGTACGGAGGTATGGCACCAGCAGCGCCAGCCTCGCCGTATCCGAGGTGGTAAGGGATGAAGAAGCGTGTCTTGCCGCCTTCCTTCATGAGCTGCAGACCCTCGGTCCATCCTGCGATGACACCGTTGAGGGGGAATACTGCTGGCTCGCCGCGCTGTACGCTGGAGTCGAAGAGTGTGCCGTCGGTGAGCATGCCCTCGTAGTGGCACTTCACGCGGTCGGTGGCCTTAGGCGACTTGCCGTTGCCCTCCTCGAGCACGAGGTACTGCAGACCGCTCTCGGTCACCTGTACGCCGTCCTTCTTGGCGTTCTCTTCGAGGTACTTCTCTCCGGCCAGCTTTGCCAGCTTGCCGTTCTCGGCAGCCTTGGCGCGCTGCACCTTCTCCTGCTCGGCGAAGAATTCCTGTACTATCTGCTGTGCTTCAGCAGCCTGTATCTGCTCCTTGCCTGCTATTGAGTCCTTGATGGCCTGTGCGAAGTCATCGATGTTCAGTTTCTCGGCGCCCATCTGCTTCAGCTGGGAACCGATGCCCAGTCCGAGGGCGTAGCTTACTTTGTCCATTTCGTTGGTGTGTCTTTTCGATTTGTTTTTTGGTTGTACTATTCTTATTTGTTGTTTCTCCTTCTATGGAGTGGAGCACTTACTTCTTACTTGATATATTCAGAGAAGTCTGTCAGGTGCATATCGCCCTTTCGGCGCAGGGTGTCGTGCATGGCGAAGGCGCACGGCAGGTTGTGGTGCGTGTGTCCGCCGGCGGCTATCTTGAGGTACTCGCGCAAGATTGGGCGGTAGTCCGGGTGTGCGCAGTTCTCGATGATGGCCTGTGCGCGCTCCATCGGTGTCAGTCCGCGCAGGTCAGCGATGCCCTGTTCGGTGATGATGACGTTGATGTCGTGCTCGGAGTGGTCTTGGTGGCTCACCATAGGTACGATGGCCGAGATGAGTCCGCCCTTTGCCACTGAGGCGCATGTGAAGATGGAGATGTATGCGTTGCGCTCGAAGTCGCCCGAGCCGCCGATGCCGTTCATCATCTTCGTGCCGGAGATGTGTGTGGAGTTGGCGTTGCCGAAGATGTCCACCTCGATGGCTGTATTGATGGCGATGACGCCGAGTCGGCGTATCACCTCGGGTGAGTTGGAAATCTCGGACGGACGTATGGTGAGGTGCTTTGCGAAGTAGTCGATGTTGTCGTACACCTGCATGAGGCAGTCGTTGTCCACGGTGAGGGAGCAGGTGGATGCGTCCTTGACGCGTCCCTCGAGCATCATGTCAACGATGGCGTTCTGGAGCACCTCGGTGTAGATGTCGAAGTCGGGCACTGCCTTGTCCTGTCCCAGTGCGGCGAGGATGGCGTTGGCTGTTGTGCCCACGCCGCTCTGCAGCGGGAGGAAGGAGGGCGGTATGATGCCGCGCTTCATGTCGCCGACGAGGAACTGTGCCACGTTGGCGCCGATTTGGTCGGTGATGGGGTCGCTGCCCTTGAAGGCGCGTGCCTCGTCGGGGATGTTGCAGTCCACGACGCCCACTACTTTGCTCTTCTCCACCTCGAGGTATGGCGTGCCTATGCGGTCGCTTACCTTCGTTATCATGATGGGCTGGCGGAAGGGAGCGTCGAGTGGCTCGTACACGTCGTGCAGCTGGGCTACGCCGGTGCTGTGGAAGTGGTTGAGCTCCAGGATTATCTTCTCTGCCAGATGGGCCACAGTGGGGGCTATGCCTCCGCCGGCGGTGAGGTAGACGCGGTATTTGTCGCCTGCATCCTCTATCTGGCACACTTCCAGTATGCCCCAGTTGATGGGGCCGTAGAAGCCGTAGCGCAGCTCCTGTGCCATGTGTGAGAGGTGCAGGTCGTTGTAGCGTATCTCGTCGCGGTTCACGCGTGTGCGGAACTCCGAGTTCGTCGTGTATGGTGCACGGTACTCTATGGCCTCTGCGGCGGCGAGGTCGCCGTCGGTGCTTTGGCCTGTGGATGCACCGGTGAAGAGTTTCACTTTGAATGCATTGCCTTTCGCATGCTCTGCGGTTGCAATCTTTGCGAGTTCTTTTGTAACAGCCTTTGGCGCGCCGGCCGGTGTGAAGCCACTGAGACCCAGTGCGTCGCCGTTCTTGATGAGTGCTGCTGCTTCTGCAGCTGTGATTGTACTGTACATAATGTTCAACTTTTTGTGTTTACGTTGGCAATTCGCTTGCAAATTTACACAAAAATATTCAAAGTGTGCACTCTTTTAAGAACTTTTTGTTATTCTTCAAAATCGAGGCATGAACGCACGGCGGTGTAGGGGCGCACTTTTGAGTTGGCGACGGCCACGTGTGCGGGGTGCTTGGAGTATGCCTTGAGGGCTTCGAAGGAGGTGAAGGTGGAGTCGAGCATGACGTCGCAGGTGGACGTTTCGAGGCCGTTGATGTTGACGCGGATGTCGGTGAGGCCTTCGATTTGTCCCTTGAGGCCTTCGAGTCCTTCCTTGATGCCTTTCTTTACTTCGATTTTCTCAGCCTCGGAGAGTTCCGGCTTGAGTGTCCAGAGGATAATGTGCTTGGTCATTGTTGTTTTTGTTGTCTATATGGTGAGAAAAAGAATGAGGGGAAGACTTCGCAGTCTCCCCCTCGGAATATTGAACTAAATTTTACGTTTATGGCGTAAATATTATTCAGCCAGCTTGTTGTTTGAGCCGAGCACCTCCACAATCTTGTGGATGTACATCTTCTTCATGTTGTCGCGGGCTGGTGTGAGATACTGACGTGGGTCGAAGTGACCTGGGTTCTCAGCCAGGTGCTTGCGGATGGCAGCAGTCATGGCCAGACGTGAGTCAGAGTCGATGTTGATCTTGCAAACGGCAGACTTGGAAGCCTCGCGGAGCTGCTCCTCAGGGATACCTACTGCGTCAGGCAGCTTGCCACCGTACTGGTTGATGGTGTCTACCTCTTCCTGTGGTACAGAAGAAGAACCGTGGAGAACGATAGGGAATCCAGGGAGCTTCTGCTCTATCTCGTGCAGGATGTCGAAAGCGAGTGGAGGAGGAACGAGCTTGCCGGTCTTGGGGTCGCGTGTGCACTGCTCTGGTGTGAACTTGTATGCACCGTGTGAAGTACCGATAGAGATGGCCAGTGAGTCGCAGCCTGTGCGAGTAGCGAAGTCGATAACTTCCTCTGGCTTTGTGTAGTGAGAAACCTCTGAAGCTACCTCGTCCTCTACGCCAGCGAGAACGCCAAGCTCAGCCTCAACGGTAACGTCGAACTGGTGAGCGTACTCAACGACCTTCTTTGTCAGCTCGATGTTCTCCTCGTATGGGAGTGAAGAACCGTCGATCATCACTGAAGAGAAGCCAGTGTCGATACAAGACTTACAGGTCTCGAACGTGTCACCGTGGTCGAGGTGGAGAACGATTTCAGGATGCTCGCAACCGAGCTCCTTTGCGTATGCTACGGCACCCTCTGCCATGTAGCGCAGGATGGTTGGGTTAGCGTACTTGCGTGCGCCCTTTGATACCTGCATTATAACAGGAGACTTTGTCTCTACTGCAGCCATTACGATGGCCTGCATCTGTTCCATTGTGTTGAAGTTGAAAGCTGGGATGGCGTAGCCACCGCTTACGGCACGCTTAAACATCTCACGGGTGTTTACAAGGCCGAGGTCTTTGTAGTTTACCATTGTTTGTTGTAGTTATTAAAATTGTGTAACTTTGTCTGTGTCCACCTAACGTGTGTTTTGGTGTGTCCTGCGGGCGTGGCGTGGCGGTAAACGTATCCTGTATGGCTGCACCGCGTCTGCGAACGAGTACAAAGTTAGGTGTTTCTTTCAAGAGAGCCAAACTTTTCGGTGGAAAACTTGACGTATTGCACACTTTGTAGTCGTTTTTTAGCTTTTTTGTCAACTGCGCTTTGCATTAGAAATAAAATAAGTACCTTTGCATGGCTATGAGTACAGACAAAGGACGTTTTGCCCCGTCGCCGACGGGACGCATGCATTTGGGCAACGTGTTCAGTGCCCTTCTCTCTTGGCTTTCCGTCAAGAGCAGGGGAGGGCAGTGGCTGCTGCGCATCGAGGATATAGACCCGCAGCGGTCGAGGCAGGAGTATGCCGACCTGCTGATGGAGGACTTGGAGTGGCTCGGTCTCACGTGGGACGGCACGCCCGTCTACCAGAGCCAGCGCAGCGCCCTCTATGAGGCGGCCCTTGAGCGTCTGCGCGCCAAGGGGCTGCTCTACCCGTGCTTCTGCACGCGGGCCGACATACTGGCCACGCAGGCTCCGCACGAGAGCGACGGCAGGGTAGTATATAAAGGTACGTGTAGGAAGTATCTCGGGCAGCCTGCCCCGGAGGGTGCTGCAGCACTGCGCGTAATGGTGCCGCCGTATGAGGTGGTTGATTTTGTAGACGGTCACTACGGCAGTCAGAGCGTGGACCTCACCGCGCAGGTTGGCGACTTCATCGTGCGCCGCAAGGACGGTGCGTGGGCGTACCAGCTGGCGGTGGTGGTGGACGATGCCGAGATGGGCGTGACGGAGGTGGTGCGCGGGCGTGACCTGCTGCTCTCCTCGCCGCAACAGATGTATATGGCCCGTCTGCTTGACGTCCCCTCGCCTCAGTTCGTGCACCTGCCGCTGCTATGCAACGAGGCGGGTCAGCGCCTCTCCAAGCGCGACAAGTCGCTGGACATGGGTGCTCTGCGTGCCGCGCATACGCCGGAGGAGATAATCGGTTTCCTGGCTCATGTCGCAGGACTGACCGAGGATGCCGCGCCCGTGAGTGCAGCTGAGCTGCTGGGCGTGTTCGACTGGCAGCGCGTGCCGCTGGAGGACATCACGGTTTCGGTGCATGATTTTCTTTAGTAATGCAGATTTATGCAGCTACGGGCTGAAAGCCCAAAAACTCCATAGCCCAGGGCAACGCCCTGGGTTTTTGTTTGTATGTGTTTACGCGCCCTGTAAGGGCAAAAGTCCATAAACCTTCGCATGCAATACTATGTACTTTTGCCCTTACAGGGCGGTGGTTGATGGTCTGATGTACCCAGGGCGTTGCCCTGGGCTATGTAGTTGTTGCCCTTTCAGGGCGTGCAGGA
>CAVAHD010000010.1:0-68910 GCA_963588475.1 Oscillospiraceae bacterium
AGGGCGGCGGTTGATGGCCTGATATACCCAGGGCGTTGCCCTGGGCTATGTAGTTGTTGCCCTTTCAGGGCGTGCGGGACAAATCTGCTCAAGTTATTTTTTACACGTTACAAACGTTCTACAGCAGTGGCTTCAAGCCTTCCCACTTTACGTTCCATGTGCCGTCCTGCGGGAAGCCGGGGTTGGGGTTGGTGCTTCCGTCCCATCCGGCGCACATCATGGCTACTGCCATCAAGAAGCCGCCGTTGCCGGGGAGGTAGAGGCGTAGACGCTTGTCCTGGTAGTTGTGGCCGCTGACGAGGTAGGTGTTCTTCTGCTGGTTCATCAGGAGGGCACCGACGGCGTTGGCAGGCTCACCCATACGGGCTGCTCCCATGGCCATCATCGGGTAGTCCCATCCCCAGGATGTCTCCCACTTCCAGTTTTTCCATATCCACTGCTCGGTCTTCTTCATAGTGGCGAAGTCTATCTGGCGACTGTTGTATGGGAATAGTCCTATGGCACCCATGACGGCGGGGTGGTCGCTGTACATGCGCTCGTTGGAATAGGTGTCGGGCTGCGTCTCGGCAGCGAGGTAGAGGCTGTCCTTGGCGGCCAGGGGAGATATCTTGTTGATGATGTCGTCCCAACGTGCGTCGCGCTGCTTGCCCATGCGCTCGCGCCACTGCTGGGCTATCTGGAGTGCGCAGTGCCACTGGCTCAGTTCGAATGGCGGATTGACGGTAGTGGCGGCGGGCAGGGTCTCCTGTGCTGCTATGCATCCGCGCAGTATGTAGCGGTCGTTGGTCTTGTCGTATTCTGCGAAGTCTCCCATAAATTCCGCGGTTTCATCGACCAGACGGGCGTACTTCTGCAGTATGGCGGGCGTGGGGTTGGCACGGTAGAGGAGCTCGGCGAGGTAGATGAGGTGTGGCTGCTGCCAGATGAGGAAGCTGCCCACGCTGGAGGGTGCCTCGCCGGCATCGGGGTCGGTCATCTTCATCCATCGTACGCCCTTGAAGCCCTGTCGCTCGGCTATCTTGCGTGCGGCCGGCTCGGCCTTGAAGTACCAGGAGAGGGAGCGGTCGAGGAGTTCTGGGTGTCCCCAGAGGGCGAACTGTGCCTGGTGCCAGAGTATCATCTCGAGGTGGAACTTTCCGAACCATGAGTTGTACGTCAGACCGGTCTCCTGCGGCGGTGTCTCTCCGGCATCCTGTATGGCGAGGAGATACTGGCTGAGCACCACGCGGCGCTCCATCTCGGGGGCGCGACTGTCGGTGCAATGGCTGAAATCGGCAATGGCGCCCGCTTTCCAGTAGCCGTTCCAGTAGGTCTGGGCAGCGGCTACTACGTCGTCAAATGTCTTGCTTGCTGCAGAGGCTGACTGCTTGCTTGACTCTGTTGACTTCTGGCTTATTTCAGTTGGCTCTTCAGCATATTCACAAGTGAGCTTAAGGTCTGCCGTCTTTGCCTGCAGCTGGTAGAAGTTCTTGCCGCGCTGCTTCAGACTGGCTTTTCCCTGCCAGCGGAGCATGACGTAGTAGACGGTTTGGTCGACGGTGCGCTTGAGCACGGCGCTGTTTGCTGTTGAGGCCACAATAGCGGTGGAATGGAGGTTTTCCTTCGTCCAATCGCACGCATCGTCACAGTGTCCGCCGGTGGGGTATGCGAAGCGCACGTCCACGTTGATGGCGGCGGTGGACTGTATGCGTGTGGCTATCATGTCGAGCTGGGGGTGGCAGGCTGTCTCCACTTGGTATGCCTTACCTTTATATATAAAGCGGCTCGTTATCTTTCCGTCCCACATGTTGAGGGTCTGGTCGACGGACTTCACCTGCTTGGGGTCGCCGCCCAGTGAGAGTCCGAGCGTGCCAAGGTGCAGGCGGTGCGGATTGACGCGATACCAGTTTCCGGCATCTTTCTTTCGTTTGTCGTCCTTTATCTGTGTGGCGTAGGGTTCTTTGCGTCCGCGTCCGTAGTCGTAGTATCGCCAGCTCTCTTCGGGCTGGTAGTTCTCGGGGTTGGCAAAATTGTGCCATCCCCAGTCGCTCATCGTTCCGAGTGGCACGCCCTTGGAGTATGCGCGCGGGAAGGACTGCAGTCCTGTGCCGTCAACGGTCATGGCAAAGCCTCCGTTGCCTACGGACAGCGAGGACAGTGAGTCCATCTGTGTGACGTGCGGATTGTTTCGCTCCACCACTTTCTGGCGGTCGATAGGCTGCTGCGCCATCGCTGCGGAGGCGAGCAACATGCAGATACTTATGATATAGGTCTTCATCGTTAGTACGTTAGTACAATAGTTTGTATAGATGTTGCAAAATTAGTTCTTTTTCACATTTATACAGATACAAAATCGTACTCTAACATACAATTTCATTCTCGCGGGTGGGGGCTCTAAGACATCTAGCGTTGCAACGCCTAATTATATGATAAACTTGGTCTTGCCTGCGAGGGGTTTTCAACGTTAATTGCCGTTAATTGACCGTTAATTAGCCATTAATTATTTATTCGTTTGTTTGGAATAAAATTAATGAACAATTAACGGTCAATTAACGGCAATTAACGTCGAAAAAATATATTTGCGTGGTGATTAGCGTCCAATGAACTACGCGGCAATTAGCACGCCCAGTGCAGTTTAGAACTTGAACATGTCGTCGATGGTGAGCAGGCCGCTGTGCTGTGCGGTGTACTCGGCGGCTAGGACTGCGCCGAGGGCGAAGCCTTGGCGTGAGTGTGCGTCGTGGGTGATGGTGATGCAGTCGGCCTCGCTGTCCCACTTGATGGAATGGATGCCTGGCACCTCGTCGCGGCGGATGGAGTTGATGGTGAGCTTGTCGGCGTCGTTGGATGGGGCTGGCTCTACTGTGCCGTCGGGCTGCGTGAGGGTACCCATCTGCCAGTCGCTCTTGCGGTCGAGGTTGGCCACGATCTGCTCGGCGAGGGTGATGCCGGTGCCCGATGGGTGGTCGAGCTTGTGGATGTGGTGGGTCTCGGTCTCCTCTACGTCGTACTGTGGGAAGCTGTTCATTATCTTAGCCAGATACTTGTTGACGGCGGAGAAGATGGCCACGCCGATGGAGTAGTTGGATGCCCAGAAGAGGGTCTTGCCTTCCTCGGCACATGCCTTGCGCACGTCGTCGCCGTGCTCCTTGAGCCAACCGGTAGAGCCGCTGACTACCTTTACTCCGGCGGCCCATGCCTTGAGGTAGTTGCCGTATGCCACGTGTGGGGCGGTGAACTCTATGGCTACCTCGGCTGAGGCGAATGCCTCGCTCTGGAAGTCCTCCTGGTTGTCGATGTCTATGATGCTAACGATTTCGTGGCCGCGGGCAATGGCAATCTGCTCTATCATCTTGCCCATCTTGCCGTAGCCTATGAGTGCTATTTTCATTGTTGTTTGGTGTGTTGTATAGTGTTGATTTTTAACGTCTTCGTCGACTCTTGGAATCGGCGTAGTGCCCAAGGCTTGGGCACGCGATGCCCACAATGCGAGAACACGATGCCCACAATGCGAGAACAGGATGCCCGAGTCATGGACATCACGAGGGCAGAAAGCGGGGCTGTCGGCGTGTCAGTTTCCGTAGGCTGCTGCCTCCGCTTCGGCTATGATGTCCTCGCGCGACTTCTCGCGTTTGATGTCGTCGAGCGTGAGGGAGTCTATCTCCATTTCCTGCTCGGAAGCGGCGGTGGCTGCTGGCTGGTTGACTGTCTGTTCTGCTGGCTGGCAGGTGTTTTCCTCAGCGATCTGCTCTTGTGGTTGCTCTACCAGTTGCACGGGGGCTTGCGGCGTAACGTCGGGCACTACGGCGACGGGGTCTTCGTCCATCTGTGTGCGCTGGCTCTTTGCGGCGAAGACGCTATTGAGGAAGTCGCTGTCCTTGCGCAGTTTCTGTAGCGTTAGCTCACAGGCGCGCTGCTGGCTTTCCTTTTTCGAGAATCCTTCGCCTCGGCAACCCTCGACGCCCTCCAGGAGTACTGTGTACTCGAACTTCGGGGAGCCGGTCTTGTCCTGCGTCTGATCTTCAAGGCGGAAACTTAGCGTGATGCGGTTCTTCTGCGACCACTCGAGTATTTTCGACTTGAAGTTCACTTCCTTGTAGGCTACTTTCTCGATGTTGAGCTGCTTGCCCATGATGCGCTCGTTCCAGAATGTCTGGCATGCCTCGTAGCCTCTGTCGAGGTAGATGGCGCCGACGAGTGCTTCGAATGCGTTGCCGCCCATGTAGCTGTTGTGTGCTGCGGAGCGTCCGCTGGAGAGGATGAGCTTTGTGATGCCCATCTGCTGCGCCAGCTTGCCGAGCGTCTCTCGCTGTACGAGCTTGGAGCGTGTGTTGGTGAGGAATCCTTCGGGCTTCCCGGGGAAGTACTGGTACACCACGTCGCCTACTACGGCATCGAGAATGGCATCGCCAAGGAACTCTAGTCGCTCGTTGTTGAGCTGCTTGCCAAGGCGTTCGCCCTTGCCCTGGTTGGAGTGTGCGCCTTTACTGCGCTGTGCTCCGCCCTTGCCTTTGCGCGGGTATTTATCGCCAGCCTGCTTGGTGGCGCGGCGATCGCCCTCGAGGGCTTTCAGCTCGTCGGCCGTGGCGCGGTGTCCCATGCTCTTGTGCATGAGGGCGAGCTTGTAGTAGGTTATCTCGCGTGGGTAGAAACCGAGGATGTTGTATAAAGCAGAATAAAGCTCCTTCTCCTTGCGGAAAGGCAGCTTTATTCTGTCTAGTATATTATTCAGCATACTTCTTGAAGATTACACAAGCGTTGTGGCCGCCGAAGCCGAACGTGTTGTTCAGCGCTGCGCGTACCTCACGCTTCTGTGCCTTGTTGAAGGTGAAGTTGAGGTTATAGTCGATTTCGGGGTCTTCGTCGCCTTCCTCGTGGTTGATGGTAGGCGGCACGATGTCTTCCTTGATGGCCATGACGCATGCCATGGACTCTACTGCTCCGGCAGCACCGAGGAGGTGGCCCGTCATAGACTTTGTGGATGAGATGTTGAGCTTGTATGCAGCGTCGCCGAAGAGGTCCTTGATGGCCTTGGCCTCGGAGCGGTCGCCGACGGGTGTGGATGTGCCGTGCACGTTGATGTAGTCGATGTCCTCTGGCTGGAGGCCTGCGTCCTTGAGTGCTTCGCTCATGACGATCTTGGCGCCGAGACCCTCGGGGTGAGATGCCGTGATGTGGTGTGCGTCGGCAGACATGCCCTCGCCTACTATCTCGCAGTATATCTTGGCACCGCGTGCCTTGGCGTGCTCCAGCTCCTCGAGGATGAGGCAAGCTGCTCCCTCGCCCATGACGAATCCGTCGCGTGAGGCAGAGAACGGACGGCTGGCCTTCTGTGGCTCGTCGTTGCGGGTAGACAGGGCGTGCATTGACACGAAGCCGCCCAGACCCGGGTCGGTGATGACGGCCTCTGCGCCGCCGCTCAGTATCATGTCGGCCTTGCCGAGACGAATGAGGTTGAAGGCGTCGGCCACGGCGTGCGTAGAAGAGGCACAGGCGCTGGTGGTGGCGTAGTTAGGACCGTGGAAACCGTAGCGGATGGAGATCTGGCCGGGGGCGATGTCGCCAATCATCTTAGGGATGAAGAAGGGGTTGAACTTCGGCGCGTCGCGGTGGTCGGCGTAGTATTCTATCTCGTCCTGCATGGTCTTGAGTCCACCGATGCCTACACCGAAGACAACTCCGATGCGGTCCTTGTTGGCAGTCTCGAGGTCGAGTGCTGAGTCTTTGAGGGCCATGTCGGCTGAAGCTACAGCAAACTGGCAGAACTTGTCCATCTTGCGCACTTCCTTGCGGTCGATCCACTGTGAGGGGTCGAAGTCCTTCACTTCGCAAGCGAATGTGGTCTTATAGCGCGTAGCATCAAACTGCTTTATCTGGTCTGCGCCGCTGACGCCTGCAAGCATATTCTTCCAGGTCTCCTCTGCGGTGAGTCCCAATGGTGTAACTGCGCCGAGGCCAGTTACTACAACTCTTTTCAATTCCATAGTAATGCTATGTTCTTAGGTGGCAATTTAGGAACCACCTTGATATATAAAAAAAAAGGTGATGGCAGGGCGAATGAAAATCCGACCAGCCATCACCCGAAATATCATACGGATATTGAGAGCAAAGGATTACTTGCCTGCGTTCTCGATGTAAGCGATAGCGTCGCCTACGGTCTGAATCTTCTCGGCGTCTGAATCAGGAATAGTAACACCGAACTCCTTCTCGAGTTCCATGATGAGCTCTACAGTGTCGAGAGAGTCTGCACCGAGGTCGTTGGTGAAGCTTGCTTCTGGCTTAACCTCGTCTTCTGTTACTCCGAGTTTGTCGCAGATAATCTTTGCGATCTGTGTCTGAATGTCTGACATAATTTTTTTCTTTAAGTTTTAATGTTATTTTCTTTCTTTTGTTATATTCTCAGTCGAGAAAAGAAAACGCATTGCGCGAATTCGGGCACAAAGTTATGCACTTTTATTGGATTGGACAAATATTTCAGTCAAAAAAGCGACTTTTAGTGCACACTCGGCGCTTTTATGTGCAACATATTGGTATACATCAAGGTTGCACGGGCAATTGTAGACTGTAGACTTACAGTTCTCCCAACTGCTGGAGTGCCTTGCGCACGATGTCGTTGCGCTCGTTTGTGATGCGGAAATACTCTGTCATTGTCCATAAATTGCGGGCTACGAGAGCCTTCAGCGTCTCTGCCACCTGCTCACGCGTGCTCTGTCGCTCGGCATCGTCTGCGGGCTTGATGTCCTGCTTCTCGCCTTCGGCCATTATCAGGTCTATGAGCGTCTGTGGCACTTCGTATTGTGCTGCGAACTTGTCGTATGCCTTCTCGGCGTCCTTGCCGTAGCGGCGGAGTAGCTCGTCGCGGTGCTGCTCGTTGTAGGCGAGGGAGTTGTTGAGGATGATGCTCTTGGCCGCTATCTTGCGGTAGCAGGAGGTGTAGCGTGCCGTGTCGAGGGGCACGAAGTAGTCTGGCATGATGCCACCGCCGCCGTAAACGGTGCGGTGCTTCTTGAGGGTGGTGTACTTGAGCGAGTCGGCGAAATGTATGCTATCGGCATTGGTGAACTCGCCGTTCTTGAAGCGGTCGGCTAACTCGTGCTGGTACTTCTCCTTATCGCCCTTGACGTATGGCTTCTGTATGCAGCGACCGGAAGGGGTGTAGTAGTGTGCCACGGTGATGCGTATCTGCGAGCCGTCGAAGAGGTCTACGGGACGCTGCACGAGGCCCTTGCCGAAGGTGCGGCGGCCTACGACGATGCCGCGGTCCTGGTCTTGCACGGCACCGGTGAGAATCTCTGCTGCCGAGGCGGAGAACTCGTTGACGAGGACGGCGATGTCGCCCGTGCGCATCTTGCCGTCGCCCTTGGCGGTGTACTCCCTGCGGCCGGTGTGGAGGCCCTGGGTGTAGACGATGAGGTCGCCGGGGGAGAGGATTTCATTTAGAATGTCGACGGCAGCCTGGAGGTATCCGCCGCCGTTCTCCTGTAGGTCGATGACGAGTTTCTTCATGCCCTTCTTCTGCAAGGCGGTGAGGCTCTGCACGAACTCGTCGTGGGTGGTGGCGCCGAAGGACGAGATGCGTATGTAGCCTACGCCGGGGCGTATCATGTAGGAGGCATCAACGGTGTTGACGGGAATCTTGTCGCGCGTGATGTTGAAGTAGAGCTGTTCGGCCATGCCGTGGCGGCACACGCCTATCTTCACCTTGGTGCCCTTGGGACCACGCAGGCGTTTCATTATCTCTTCCTTGGACATCTTGACGCCGGCAATGGCGGTGTCGTTGACGGAGACGATGCGGTCGCCGGCCAGCACGCCCACCTTCTCGGAGGGGCCGTCGGTGATGGTCTGTATGACGAAGAGGGTGTCGTTGAGCATGTTGAACTGCACGCCGATGCCGTCGAAGTTGCCGGAGAGGGTCTCCTGCGTGGCCTTCACCTCTTTCGGGGTGGAATAGGTGGAGTGCGGGTCGAGCCCGCTGAGCATGCCGCGTATAGCGTCCTCAACGAGTTTGCCTTGGTCGACGCTGTCGACGTAGAGGCGGCTGACGATGACCTCAGCCATATTGAGCTTCTTGAGCTGATCGTAGTCAGTGCCGTCCTTGGACGGTACTGCCAGAGCCGTGGTGAAGACAGCAGCGAGCCCTGCGTAGAGCAGTTTGCGTAGGTGTTTCATATATACCTTATTATATATAGAGAAGTATTCTATTTAAATAACTTGCGCAGATTGGTAATGCTACGGGCTGAAAGCCCAACAACTCCATAGCCCAGGGCAACGCCCTGGGTTTTGTATGGGTGTATCCACGCGCCCTGTAAGGGCAAAAGTGTATAAACCTTCACACGCTATACTATGTACTTTTGCCCTTACAGGGCGATGAATGATGTCTGCATATACCCAGGGCGTTGCCCTGGGCTATGTAGTATAGGGCTTTCAGCCCATCGCTGCATACATTTATATGACATCAATTCGGACAACATAATATAGCATCAATCGATATACGTGTCCTCCTCGGGGATGTCCTCCTCGATGACGAGGTTGTCGATGATGAAGTTCTGGCGGTCCATGGTGTTCTTGCCCATATAGTAGGCCAGGAGCTTTTCCACTTCATCGCTCTTGTGGAGCGTCACCTGCTCGAGGCGTATGTCGGGACCTATGAAGCCGGCGAACTCATCGGGGGATATCTCACCGAGACCTTTGAATCGGGTTATCTCCGGGTCGGGACCCAGTTCGTCTATCGCCTTGAGGCGTTCCTCCTCGCTGTAGCAGTAGCGCGTGATGAAGTCCTTTGCCTTCTCGCCGCGCTCCTTGAGGCGTGCGTCCTCGGCTGTGATGACGGCCTTCTTCTTTATCTTGGAGCGTTTGTTGCGCACGCGGAAGAGAGGGGTCTGGAGGACGTAGACGTGGCCCTTTTTGATGAGCTCTGGGAAGAACTGCAGGAAGAAGGTGATGGTGAGGAGGCGTATGTGCATACCGTCGACATCGGCATCGGTAGCCACGATGACCTTGTTGTAGCGCAGGTTGTCGAGACCTTCCTCTATGTCGAGCGCGGCCTGGAGGAGGTTGAACTCCTCGTTCTCGTAGACCACTTTCTTGGTGAGTCCGTAGCTGTTGAGCGGCTTGCCTCGCAGGGAGAAGACGGCCTGGGTGTTGACGTTGCGACTCTTGGTGATGGAACCGCTGGCGGAGTCGCCCTCGGTGATGAAGATGCAGGAGTCCTCGCGCTCGTCGCCCTTGGGGTCGGAGTAGTGCACGCGGCAGTCGCGCAGCTTGCGGTTGTGGAGGTTGGCCTTCTTGGCACGCTCGCGCGCCAGCTTGGTGACGCCCGCCATGGCCTTGCGCTCGCGCTCGCTGGTCTTTACCTTTTCCTCTATAATCTCGGCAATGTCGAGGTGGCGGTGGAGGTAGTTGTCCACCTCATTCTTTATGAAGTCGCCGATGTATTTGTTCACCGAGACACCCTCGGGGGCCATGGTGAGCGAGCCGAGCTTTATCTTGGTCTGCGACTCGAAGATAGGCTCCTCGACGTTGACGGCGATGGCGGCGACGAGGCCGTTGCGTATGTCGCCGTACTCGTACTTGCCGAAGTACTCCTTGATGGTCTTGGCGATGTGCTCCTTGAAGGCGGACTGGTGCGTGCCGCCCTGCGTGGTGTGCTGACCGTTGACGAAGGAGTCGTACTCCTCACCGTTCTGGTTGGTATGGGTGAAGGCTATCTCGATGTCCTCGCCCTTCATGTGTACTATGGGGTAGAGCGCCTCGGAGGTCATCTGGTCCTTGAGGAGGTCCTGCAGACCGTTTCGCGAGATGATGCGTCGGCCGTTGAAGATGATGGCGAGGCCCGTATTGAGGTACGTATAGTTGCGGAGCATCGTCTCGACGATGTCGTTGTGGAAGGAGTAGTTCTTGAACAGCGTCTCGTCCGGCTGGAAGGCTATGTACGTGCCGTTCTCGTCCTCGGTGGGCTCGGTGGTGTCGCTGACGAGGATGCCTCGCTCGAACTTTGCCGTGCGCACCTGTCCGTCGCGGTATGATCGCACCTCAAACTGCGTGGAGAGGAAGTTGACGGCCTTGATGCCGACGCCGTTCATGCCGACGGACTTCTTGAAGGCCTTGCTGTCGTACTTGCCGCCGGTGTTGAGCTGGCTGACGGCCTCTATCATCTTTCCCTGCGGGATACCGCGTCCGTAGTCGCGCAGGGAGATGGCCTTGTTGTCGGTAAGCTCTATCTCGATGCGCTTTCCGGCGTTCATGCGGAACTCGTCGATGGAGTTGTCGATGGCCTCCTTGAGGAGCACGTATATGCCGTCCTCGGCATGAGTACCGTCGCCCAAGCGACCGATGTACATGCCCGGACGGGTGCGGATGTGCTCCACGTCGCTGAGTTTGCGTATGTTGTCGTCGGTGTACTGCACCAACTCTTCTTCTTTCTTGTCTATTTCTTCTGCCATGGTATTCTGTTGTTCAGTATTGCCATTGTCGTTGTTGCGACGTATTTTATATGGGGAAGCCCCTTATAGAGGAGTTTAAAGCGGAGCCTTATAGGAGCGCAGACGCTTCACCGTCTTTGCGTCGAAGTACTGCCAAGCGGAGAGGACTCCGTTGTTGGTCTCCATCATTGGCATGGTGAGGGCCTGTTTGAAGTGGTACTTCTGATAGTAGTGGATGAGGTCGTCGAAGAGGATGGCGTTGGCACCCTTCTGGCGGTATTCGGGTAGCACGCCGATGAGGAGCAGGTCCACCGTATCCGTGTTGTGGTAGAGCAGCGTGCGCCCCAGGTGCCACCAGCCGAAGGGAAAGAGCTTACCGGTCTTCGTGCGGCGCAGGGCCTGCGAGAATGATGGGAAGCTGACACCGAAGCCCACCATCTTGCCCAGGCCGTCCGGGCCCTTCGCCGTCTCGTCGAAGACGAAGGTGACGAGGTTCAGGTCGGCCTTGCTGATGTATTCGTGCACGAGTTGGTCTATCTGTCGCTCGGAGAGCTCGGAGTATTCGTACAGTTCCTTGTAGCAGACGTTGAGGATGTCGAAGAGCGTCTTGGCGTAGCCGCCGTCCACGAGCTGCTTCTTCGTCAACTTGCGGGCGTGGAGGTTGTAGCGCTTGCCTATCATCGCCGTTATCTTGGCCATCTTCTCGGGCACTTGGTCGGGCACCATGATGCGCTCCTGCACCCAGTCGTTGTCCTTCTGGAACTCCGTGTGGCGCTCCATGTGCTTCATGTAGTAGGGGTAGTTGTGGTTGGCGTGCATGGACTGCAGCACGTCGAAACCGTCGACGAGCATACCCTCGCGCTCCAGGTCTATAAAGCCCATCGGACCGATGATAGTGTCCATGCCGCGCTCCTTGCCGAACTGGCGCACGCGGTCGAGCAGAGCGTCCACGACCTCGGCATCGTCGATGAAGTCGAAATGGCCGAAGCGTACGTTCTTCTGGTTCCACAGCCCGTTGGCCTTGTGGTTGATGATGGCAGCAATGCGTCCCACGGGCTCCCCGTCGCGGTAGGCCATGTAGTATTCCGCCTCGCAGAACTCGAAAGCCGGGTTCTGCGATGGCAGCAGCGAGTTCACCTCGTCGTCGTAAAGATAGGGCACTGCGTTGGGGTCATCCTTATATAAGGCGGTGCGGAAATCAACAAACTTACCGATCTCCTTCTTGCCGCTTACTGTACGTATTTCTATCATTCCTGTATATTAAATATGTATTACACGGCAAAATTAATAATAAAAAAGCGAAAACCGCTACATTTTCCAAATTATTTGCCTAAATTTGCACCCATCAAACCAATATTAATATCGCACTATCCCAATGAGTACAAAACAGAAGCGCTATTTCCTCGCAGAGGACGACATCCCAAGACAGTGGTACAACATACAGGCCGACATGGTCAACAAACCACTTCCCCCACTCCACCCAGGCACTCACCAGCCCCTCGGCCCCGAAGACCTCTACCCCATCTTCGCCAAGGAACTGTGCCATCAGGAACTGAACACCACCGACGCGTGGATAGACATCCCCGAGGAGGTGCGCGAGATGTACAAGTACTACCGCTCAACACCGCTCGTGCGCGCCTACGGACTGGAGAAGGCACTCGGCACGCCGGCACACATATACTTCAAGAACGAATCCGTTTCGCCCGTCGGTTCGCACAAGCTCAACTCCGCCCTGGCGCAGGCTTACTACTGCAAGAAAGAAGGCGTGACGAACGTCACCACCGAGACGGGTGCCGGACAGTGGGGCGCCGCCCTCTCCTACGCCGCAAAGGTGTTCGGACTGGAGGCCGCCGTATACCAGGTGAAGATATCGTACGAGCAGAAGCCATACCGCCGCTCCATCATGCAGACCTACGGCGCACAGGTGACGGCATCGCCATCCATGTCCACACGCGCCGGAAAGGACGTGCTCACACGTGAGCCTAACAACCAGGGCTCCCTTGGCACCGCCATCTCAGAGGCCGTAGAGCTGGCACAGATGACCCCCAACTGCAAATACGTCCTCGGCTCCGTGCTCAACCACGTGGCGCTGCACCAGACCGTCATCGGCCTCGAGGCTGAGAAGCAGATGGAGATGGCCGGCGAATACCCCGACATGGTGATAGCCTGCTTCGGCGGCGGCTCCAACTTCGGCGGCATCACGTTCCCCTTCATGCGCCACACACTGAAGGACGGCAAGAAGACACGCTACATCGCCGCCGAGCCGTCCAGCTGCCCGAAGCTGACGCGCGGCGTCTTCCAGTATGACTTCGGCGACCTGAGCGGACTCACCCCCCTGCTCCCCATGTACACCCTGGGCCACAACTTCATGCCAGCCAACATCCACGCCGGCGGACTGCGCTACCACGGTGCAGGCATGATAATCTCCCAGCTCCTCAAGGACGGATACATCGAGGGCATGGACATCCCCCAGTCAGAGTCGTTCAAAGCCGGCCTGCTCTTCGCCAAGAGCGAGGGCATCATCCCAGCCCCAGAGTCGTGCCACGCCATAGCAGCCACCATACGCGAGGCGCTGAAATGCAAAGAAACAGGCGAGGAGAAGGTAATCCTCTTCAACCTCTCCGGCCACGGCCTCATAGACATGACCGCCTACGACCAGTACCTCTCCGGCTCGCTCCAGGACTACGAAGTGACCGACGAAGAAGTAGCCCGCAACATCGCCGAACTCGACAAGATTATCTAACCCTGCTCACACAGTAGATATAAACGCAAACTTCCCCCTCTCAGACGTGCGTCTGAAAGGGGGAAGTTTGTTTGTATATCAATAAGCAATGACTGGCTGAACCAACGGTCACCGGTGCGAAGCGGAAAGGTAAAGCCCAACAACTACATATATAGGAGAGATGCTGGCGTTTTGCAAGTGGGAAGTCGAAAAAGTGGCGGAAATCTTTGGTTTGTAAAGTGACATTTTATAACTTTGCACAGAAATTGCAAAGTAGACTTTACAAAACAACCTTACACCTTAAATACAAACGCACTATGAACAACTTTAAAGAAGTAAACGAGAACTACACGCTCGCCGAGGCTATCACCGAGGCGAAGCGCTGCCTGCACTGCAAAGTGCCTCAGTGTAAGAAGGGTTGCCCTATAAGCAACGACATCCCCGACTGGATACTCGAGCTGAAGAAGGGCAACATGGGCAACGCCATCTCCATCATCCGCAACCGCAGCAACCTGCCTGCTGTCTGCGGACGCGTCTGCGCACACGAACGCCAGTGCGAGGGCTCTTGCGTACTGGGCAAGAAGGGGGCTCCCATCAACATCGGAAAGCTGGAACGCTTCGTCGCTGACTTCGACGCCGTGGCACACCTCACACACGACAACGTGCCCGAAAAGACTCGCGGCAAGGTGGCCGTCATAGGCTCCGGCCCGGCCAGCATCACCGTGGCGGGCGACCTCTCGCGTATGGGCTTCGCCGTGGAGATGTTCGAGATGGAAAGCCAGTGCGGCGGCGTGCTGCGCTACGGCATACCGGAGTACCGACTGCCGAAGGAGGTAGTGGCCAACGAGATACGCTTCATCGAGAGCATGGGCGTCAACATTCACCGCAACACCCACGTGGGCGAGACGATAACCATCGACACGATGTTTGCCGACGGCTTCGACGCAGTCTTCGTAGGCACCGGCATGGGCCAGCCGAAGTCGCTCAACGTGCCCGTGAAGTACATCGACACCATGGAGGACGCACCCATGAAGAGCGACGAGCTGTACGGCGTGCGCCTTGCCACACACTTCCTGCGCCGCATGGAGCTGTACCTTGAGAACTGCCTGCAGAGCGAGCAGCTCGCCGTACGCGAGGGCCAGCACGTCTTCGTAGTAGGCTGCGGCAACACCGCCATGGACGCCGCCCGCACGGCACTGCGCCTCAACACGGCCGACGTCAACGTCATCTACCACCGCGGCATAGAGAACATGGCAGCCCTGCGCGCCGAGTACGACGATGCCGTCAAGGAGGGAGCCAAGTTCAACTGGTTCTCGTCCATCAAGGAGATACACATCAACCGCAACAACGAGATAAAGGAGGTGCTCATCCAGCAGACCACTCCTGCCACGGAAGAGGGCGCAGAGCCAGAGGTACGCGAGTTCACCATGCCGGCCGACCGCATCATCATGGCCATAGGCAACAAGCCGCTCACCACCATCGTGCGCACCACGAGCAACCTCGACAGCGACGAGCGCGGCTTCCTCATCACCCGCGAGAAGCCGTACGGCATGACCACACGCCAGGGCGTCTTCGCCGGCGGCGACGTGGCAAACCGCCAGGCCACCGTCGTGCACGCCATGCAGGACGCCAAGAAAGTGGCAGAGGGCATAGCGCAGTACGTCGACGCCATACACCTGATCGACGCCATCAGCCCCAAGAGCAACCAGTACCAGCAGGCTATGGGCATCAACCAGTAAAAACATAGAACAGCCAAAGGCTTCAACCTTCGAGCCAAGTACAGCAAAAACAATAGCCGCCTCCCGTCAACCAGACTGGCAGGCGGCTATAACGTTAACTAACCGTTAAACGGTCGTTAAAAAGTGTTGTGTGCGAGCACATCGCTTGACCATTATCAATTTTAATGCGATTTTCTGAAGATTTTCACGAAAATGTGCACGCCCACAAACAAAAAGTTCGTACCTTTGCAGTGTCAAAAGAAAACAAGTACTCCACAGGCGGACAACGTAAGACATTACGAAGTTCGACGAGGACGAAAACAATTTTCTGAGACACTATACAATAACGATTGTTTAGGTTAGTAGATATATAATAGATTTAGGTTTTAGTTATTAGGTTAGAAAGATTGTTTGACCTTTGGGATAACATAGAGTAGTCGTGAGACTGTTCTTGGATTTGAAAAAGAATTTAGTCAAACATACTTCAAATGCTCCGCAGATCGTGAAGATTCGCGGAGCATTTTTCGTTTGTGCCCCTCCACGACATCAATGACATCTTTACGCCAATGACGTTTTCGACGCCAATGACATTTTAGGACGTTAATTGCCGTTAATGAACCGTTAATGGACCATTAATTTTTAATCTTCTCCCATCCGGACGGAAAAAATATTAACGAATAATTAACGGTCCATTAATGGCAATTAACGTCCTAAAATGTCATTAGCGCATCCTAAAATGTCATTGGCGTTCCAAACATTCATTGGCGTAGAAAAGTTTATTGGCGTGAAAAGCGGCGAAGTACGCCCGTATTCCATTTATATTTATTAACTTTGCACCGCAAAACCAATAGATTACACGTTATATGACAAAGACATGGGGCATAGCAGCCGCATTGGCAGCCTGTGCCATTGACGCTAGCGCAGAGACTCTCAACTTCCAAGAGACTGGGGCGATGCTGCAAACAGACAACACTACACTTACTGCAACAGCAGACAACGCGACACTCAACGCAACAGCAGACGACGCGACACTCAACGCGACAGACAACGCTACACCCGCCACGGCAGTGGACACTACAGTAAGCATGTCGAAGGAACGCATGACGGAAATAGAGAAAGAGGCACGCCGCATTGCTTACGAGAAGAAGTACGGCGGTTACACGCCAAAGAAAGAGTTCAGCATCGGCCCGGCACCGCTCGTGGCCTTCGGACTCCTCTCCATGGCGGAGAAGAAGAAGTTCCGTACGGCACACGAGAAGTTCGTTCCTTTCTATAAGAACGGTCTGGACGACTACCTGCAGTTCGGACCCGTCGTCGTCTCCACCATCCTCAATGTGGCCGGCTACGAGGGCCGCAGCAACTTCGTGCGCTACGTGGCCAGCGCCGGTGCCTCGTACGTCGTCATGGCAGCACTCGTCAACGGTCTGAAGTACTCCGTCAGACAGATGCGCCCGGACGGCTCCACGCCAAACTCATTCCCTTCGGGCCACACCGCCACGGCATTCACCGCCGCCACCATCCTCCACAAGGAGTACGGTCTGACGCGCTCGCCATGGTGGTCCGTGCTCGGCTACGCCACCGCCGCCACCACCGGCATCATGCGCACTCTGAACAACCGCCACTGGATCTCCGACGTACTCGTAGGAGCCGGCATCGGTATCATCTCTACCGACATAGGCTACGCCATCGTGGACATGATCATGAAGGATAAGGGCATCAAGCGCAAGCCGCGCGAGTTCCGCGCCGACCTTATCAACAACCCGTCCTTCTTCCGCCTCTCACTGGGTATGCAGGGCCTAAGCAACATTGAGTTGAAACCCACCACGAGCTACACCACGACGATGCAGGTGTGGAACCAGTCCGGTGCCTCGCTCGACAACGACTACTTCACCGTGGTGCGCAACGGCAACCCCTTCCGCATCCCTGACGACTTCGAAAACCGCAGCAACCCCACCTACAACAACTACTCCAGCAACAACCCTGCCGTGGCCGAGGGCACCGCACCTACCATCCACACCAGCATGGGCACGACGGTGGGCGTCGAGGGGGCATACTTCATCAACCCCTACGTAGGCTTCGGACTGCGCGGACGCATCACCACGTCGTCCGTATACACCGACGACCTCTACTGCTACGACACCCGCGGACTGGTCACCGGCACCGTGGGCTCGCGCCTGAGCAACTACACGGCGGCAGCCGACGTATGGAGCATCGCCGACATCGGCATTGGCGTCTACGGCTCACTGCCCCTCACACCGCGCCACAGCATAGGCGGTAAGGTGCTGTACGGCAGACGCTTCTACGGATCGCTGGACCTGCAGGCCTCCTACGACCTCAGCTTCCGCGTGAAGGGAGACACTGAGGTGTACACCGAAAACATGGCTGGCGACGACCTGGAGATCTCCAGCACCAACGCCGACGGCATCGGAGCGGGCATCAGCTATACGTACGCTGCCGGAAGCGGCATGGCACTGTCCGCCTTCGTGGACTACGACTACAGCAAGCCGCAGTTCGATATCACATACACACCGTACAACACCGACGCCGAGAAGATGCTGCTCACACAGTCGCGCTTCTCTCACAAGCAGAAAATACACTCCCTTACCATCGGTGCCTCAATGGTAATAATGTTCTAATCCACCACTCTCTCCATATACGCACACCAATGAAAAGTATCATCATAAAGACCGCAGCATGCGTGGCCATCCTACTCTCCACCATGCTCACCTCCTGCGACAAGAACGCCACTGAGTCGCCGTACGAGACTGACGGCGCCACCTACAACGGCACTATGCGCATCTCTCTCTACGTGCCGGACAGGAGGATAGAGAACGACCCGCTCTCCAAGGACAGCTGTCTTGACACGACATCCGTCGAGGGATTGCTGACGTTCACCATAGACACCAACGAGAAGCTCTCCGTCAAGATTGCGCAGGAAGACAGCTGCGCCTTCGCCATACCGTTCCTTACCGAGGACGGCACCGTGCGCACTGCCTTCGCCAACGGATACCTTGCCAAGCTGTACAACAGTCTGAAGCGCGCCTCTGAGGAGGGCAAGCTGCCGGAAGAAACCTTCCAACGCTTCCAGAGCCAGATAACCGTGCTGTACGACACCATCTACGTGGAACAGCTGGCAACCAACGACCTCCCCTTCCGCTGGACAGGAGCCTTGCTGCAGTCGTGGGACAACGAAGAGAACTCCGCCTACACGCCGTTCACAATGGAGGACTACACCTTCTCGCGCAAAAGCAACCTCATCAATGCCCTGACGGAGATGAAGCAAGAGCTGGCAGCCCTCAACGAGGCCGGATTCTTCACCGCCGAAGAGCAGAGCACACTGAAGGCCCTCCGTGAGCAGAGCAACGGCAGCACGGTAAAGAACTCCGCCGGCAACTGCATCTTCATCTACGCCAACGGCGAGACCAACGTCAACGTACGTATCAAGTCCGGCACGGGACTGCTCGACTCCATCGCCTACGCCCTCTTCGGCAAGGCCGAGGACGGCACCCCTGCCAAATCCATATGGATGGTAGTAAACTTCGTAGGGTCGGCATACAAAGCCAGCGAGATTGAAATCGTGAAGTAATTTGAATAAACAGCAAACGGGGCATAGACTGCGATAAGTCTATGCCCCGTTTTTTGTTTGTGGCTACGGCACTATTTATTTGTTGTAGTACTTTACACCGTTCTTTATTACCAGGCCCTTGGCAGAGTCTGTTACCTGCTGGCCGAGGAGGTTGTAGGTCTTGGCGGAAGTGGCCTTTGCGTTTGCGTCAGCCTCAACGCCTTGGATGGCTGTGTAGTAGTCGCCGGTGTATGTGGCTTTGTACTGCACAAAGATGTTCTTGCTACTGTTCTTTACGTTTTTGAACTGGCAACCGTTCTTGAACACTATGCCCTCGCAGAATGCCAGCACCATCCCGTTGTTGGCGGAAATCTGCACGTTGTCGAACGTCACGTCCTTGATGTACGACTCCGGACGGCCGTAGATAAAGAGAGAGTTGCCGCGCTTTCCGGCTGACGACACTTGTTTGTACGTGCAGTTGCCCTTGATGTTCTGGAAGAGTATGTCGTGGAACTTAGGCGTGGTGCTGGAGACATCGCTCGATGCCATCTTTGACGGCTCAGTATAGTTGTCGTAGTCGCACGTGAGCAGGATGGGTATCTCCGAGCAGTTGTTGATTGTCATGTTGCGGTAGATGATGTTGTACACCTCTCCGCTGCGGTCCTTGTTTGTCTTCATGCGCAGTGCCGTCTCCGTGCCGTTGAAGGTCATATTCTCGAAGAGCACGTGGTGCATGTTCACGGTGTATGAACCCATGGACGCTCCGTGTCCTGCTCCCATTGTGAGGTTCCAGGCGTGCACGTAGCTGGCGTTGGAGTCGGTGACGATGTTGTCGTCGCCCGTGTCGATGGTGCAGTCGTAGATGTTGATGTACGGTCCCCACATAGGTATGCCGTCCGTATTGTGCGACGCCTTGCCCTTGCCCAGTGTAGAGGCAGGGTTCTTAATGGAGATGTCGTGCACAGTGAAGTGGCTTGCCTTGCCGCTGTTGCCGAGCGTCACGTTGGTACCCGGTGCATTCTGGAACTTCATGTATCTGACGAGGAAGCGCGAGCCTGAGGTGAAACGTATGAGCGACGGGCGGTCAAAGCTGACGTTGTCTTCTACAGCCTTCCACCATGGTGCGCCCTGTCCGTCTATGATGCACTGTGTAGAGTCTTCGCCCTCGATGATGATGTCGCTGGCATTGCTCTTATTCGCTATGAAGTTGTTGTTCTTGTACGAGAGGTTGTCGCCGTTCTTTCCTGAGGCAGGATAGTAGTTTGTACCGTCCGTCGCCACGTTCCATCCGCCGTAAGGGAGCAGCTTGAGCATAGCGCCCTTGTTGAGGTGCAGCACTGTCTTGTTGCCCACCTGGAGAGGTCCGCAGAGGAATGTGCCAGCCGGTATCACCACCATGCCGCCTCCTGCATTAGCAGCTGCATCGAGTGCGGCCTGTATTGCCTTGGTGTTGTTTGCTGACGAGGTAGAAGCGCCGTATGCAGCGTCTGTCACGGTGAAGGTGTTTGCCGCTGTGATAGTCGGGATGTT
This sequence comes from Oscillospiraceae bacterium, assembly GCA_963588475.1. GTDB lineage: Bacteria > Bacteroidota > Bacteroidia > Bacteroidales > Bacteroidaceae > Prevotella. The sequence continues at coordinate 19,936 of CAVAHD010000010.1, forward strand.
TGGGAGTTCCACGACCTTGGCTTTGGCGTCGTCACTCCATTCCGTCTTAGGGAAAGAACTCTCGGCGGTGGCCTTTTCTGCCGTCACGTCCGAGTCGGCAAGGGCTGTCGTGGCTGAAGCCAGCATAGCCAATGCCATCATAGGTAGCATTTGTTTCTTCATAAATATAGGTTTAAAGTCTCTTGTAATTGCGTTGTTATTTGCTCATTGTCGATAGTGGCTGGCGAAGTGCCATATCACTATGCCACCGGTGACGGAGACGTTGAGCGAGTGCTTCGTGCCGTACTGCGGTATCTCGAGGCAGGCGTCGCAGGCATCCACCACCTCTTGCTTTACGCCCTTCACCTCGTTGCCGAGCACTACGGCGTATCGGGGGTGCTTGCCCGTGGCGGTCTGTTTGGCAACGGCGCTTCGCGCGGCAACAGGAAGCTCCACCTCCCCTGCCCCGAGCATTATGCTGCCGTGACACTGCTCCACGGCGAGGACGGTGTATCCGTCTGCCTTTAGCTGTTCCACGGCTTCGAGCGCCGTTGGGAAGTACTTCCAGCTGACGCTCTCCTCCGCTCCGAGGGCCGTCTTGTGTATCTCCTGCGAGGCTTTCAGCGTGCACTCTCGTGCACCCTCTGCCGGGGCGGGCGTTGCCGTTATGCCGCAGAGGTATATGGCCTCCACGCGAAACGCATCGGCTGTGCGGAAGATGCTGCCCACGTTGTATAGCGAGCGCACATCGTCGAGCACCACGACGAGCGGCATCTTCTCCGCCTCGTGGAACTCCTCCACCGTCAGCCGGTGCATCTCCTGTATTGTCGTCTTCTTGTTTGTCATCAGCGTGATTCAGAACATCAAGAGTGGTTTAGAACATTTGCATCACTCGGCGTATGCCGGCCACGAGGGTGTCTATCTCCTCCTTCGTGTTGTACACGGCGAGGGAGGCGCGCACGGTGCCTTGTATGCCGAGGCGATTCATGAGTGGCTCGGCGCAGTGGTGGCCGGTGCGTACTGCTATGCCGAGGCGGTCCAGCAGCGTGCCCATGTCGAGGTGGTGCACGTAGGTGTCGCCCTGCTTCACGAGGAAGCTGATGACGGCGTCGCGGCGGTCAGCGTCCTTGGGGCCGAAGATGGTCATGCCCTCTATGGTGTTCATCTGCTCGAGGGCGTAGCGTGTCAGTTCGTGCTCGTGCGCCTCGATGTTGTCCAGGCCTATCTGCTCCATGAAGTCGATGGCGCGTGCCAGTCCGTGGGTGGCGATGTAGTCCGGTGTGCCAGCCTCAAACTTGTATGGCAGTGCGGCGTACGTGGAACTCTCGAACGTCACGGTGCCTATCATCTCGCCGCCACCCTGGTACGGCGGCATCTCCTCGAGGAATTTCTCCTTTCCGTAGAGCACGCCCATGCCCGTGGGGCCGTACATCTTGTGGCTCGAGAAGGCGAAGAAGTCGCAGTCGAGGTCCTGCACGTCTACCTTGATGTGCGGTGTGCTCTGCGCTCCGTCCACGAGGAACGGCACTCCGTGTGCGTGTGCCGTGGCTATCATCTGCTTGACGGGGTTGATGGTGCCGAGCACGTTGCTCACCTGCGCCACGCTGACGAGCTTTGTCTTCTCGGTGAACATCGCCTCGTAGGCTTCGAGGTCGATGATGCCGTCGTCGCTCATCGGTATGACGCGGAGCTTGATGCCCCAACGCTTGCCGGCCAGCTGCCAGGACACGATGTTGGAGTGGTGCTCCATGGTGGAGATGATGACCTCGTCGCCGGGCTTCATGTATCGCTCCACAAACGACTCCGCCACGAGGTTGATGCTCTCGGTAGTGCCGCGAGTGAATATTATCTCGTGTGCGCTGCGGGCGTTGATGAAGCGTCGCACCGTCTCGCGTGCCCCCTCGTGGAGGTCAGTGGCCTTCTGCGAGAGGTAGTGCACACCGCGGTGCACGTTGGCGTTGACGTTGAGGTACTCCTCGCGCATGGCATCGAGGACGCAGAGCGGCTTTTGCGTAGTCGCTCCGTTGTCGAGGTACACTAGCGGGTACTTCTCGTATATCTTGCGTTGCAGTATGGGGAACTGCGCGCGTATCTCTTCTATATTAATCATAGTTCTATATACTTTTGCCCTTACAGGGCGGTGGTTCACTGCCCAATATACCCAGGGCGTTGCCCTGGGCTATGTAGTTGTTGCCCTTTCAGGGCGTCGTTGCACCGATGACCGTTGGTTTAGGGCATGCAGGACAAATCTGCGCAAGTTATTTTTTACATGTTACTTAGTGGCAGATTTTGCAGGTGCCGCAGCGGTCTTCCTTGGAGAGGCGTTGGTCTGTGAGGATGTGGAGGCGCTCGCGGAAGGAGTCCCACTTCATTTCGTCGATTACCTCAGAGATGAAGGCGTTCTTCAGCAGGGTGCGTGCTTCCTCCACTGGGATGCCGCGCTGCTGCATGTAGAAGAGTGCCTGGTCGTCCATTACGCCTACCGTAGAGCCGTGGGCGCACTTTACGTCGTCGGCGTATATCTCCAGCATGGGCTGGGTGTACATGCGTGCCTCGTTGCTGGCGCACATGTTGTTGTTGGTCTCCTGCGAGGTGGTCTGCTGTGCCCCTTCGCGCACGAGGATGCGTCCGGCGAAGGCGCAGACGGCCTTGTCGTCCACTACATATTTATATAGCTCGTTGCTGTTGCACTGTCCCACCTGGTGGTCGATGACGGTGTTGTTGTCCACGTGCTGGTGGCGGTCGGCAATGACGGCGCCGTTGAGGGTGATGTCAGCCCCCGTGCCCTTCATGTATACGTCGATGCCGTTGCGTGTGATGCCGTTGTTGAGCGTGATGTTGTTGTGGCGCACTACGGTGTCGCGTCCCGTCTGTATGTATACGTTGTTGAAGCGGCGGCAGCGTTCGTGTGTCTCCTCCATCTCGTACATGTCGAGGTGTGCGTTGTCCTTGGCTATTACCTCCACCACCTGCAGCGTGAGGTAGTGCTGGTCCGCTCCCTGCGTGGCGTGGTCCACGAAGAATACTGTAGCCTCGCTGCTCTCCTCCATGACGATGAGCACGCGGCGCACCACCATGGTGTCCTGCTCTCCGCTGAGCATGTTCTCGATGCGTATGGGGGCGGTGACCTTCGTGCCCTTTGGCACGTAGACGATGAGTGCGTCGTGCCCCAGGGCGGTGTTGAGGCACGTCACGGGGTCTGCTCCGGCCTGCGTCGCCACGGTGTTGTAGTACTGCTCCACCTTGACGGGTGCGTTCTTCATCGTGTAGACGTAGTCGACGTCCTTGATGGTGAGGGGTGCCAGCGAGAGTCCGTAGTTCATGTCGAACGCCTCTGCCACGTCGGTATATCTGTATCGCTCCACTTTTCGCGTGGGGAAGCCAGCCTGGGCAAAAGCCTTGATGGCCTCGTCGCGCGCAGCGTTCAAGGCGTCGCACGACTGCTTCTTGAGCAGCGGCAGCGCCTCGTGGTAGAGCTCCACGTATGTTTTGGTTATTTCCTTTATATCTTTACTCATTTGTTGCCTAAGAATTAGGGTTACAATCCCAGTTCTTCCTTAATCCAGTCGAAACCTTCGTCCTCGATTTTCTGTGCCAGGCTGGCCTCTCCGGTCTTTACGATGCGGCCGTCTATGAGGACGTGGACCACGTCGGGGCGGATGTAGTCGAGTAGACGCTCGTAGTGGGTGATGACGATGGCTGAGGTCTCGGGCTTGCGCAGTTTGTTGAAGCCGGTGGCCACGATGCGGAGGGCGTCTACGTCGAGGCCGGAGTCTGTCTCGTCGAGGATGCAGAAGGTGGGCTCGAGCATTGCCATCTGGAATATCTCGTTGCGCTTCTTCTCGCCACCGGAGAATCCCTCGTTGACGGAGCGGTTCATGAGCTTCTGGTCTATCTCTACGAGCTGGCGCTTCTCCTTCATCATCTTGATGAACTCGGCGGCCTTGATTGGCTCCTCGCCGCGTGCCTTACGGCGTGCGTTGACGGCGGCCTTCATGAAGTTTGTCATGGAGACACCGGGTATCTCCACCGGCAACTGGAAGGACATGAATATGCCTGCGTTGGCGCGCTCCTCGGGTTTCATGGCCAGGAGGTCCTGTCCGTTGAAGGTGATGGTTCCCTCGGTCACCTCGTATGCGGGGTCGCCGACGATGACCTTGCTGAGCGTGGACTTACCGGCTCCGTTGGTTCCCATGACGGCGTGAATCTCTCCGTCGCGAATGGTGAGGTCAACGCCTTTAAGTATTTCCTTGTCGCCAACCTTGGCGTGCAGATTGTGTATCTCTAACATATAATGAAACTTTTTACTTTTACTCTAATTACATTTTAGACGCTAATGACATTTTAGGACGGGACACGCCAATGACATTTTAGGACGGGACACGCTAATGACATTTTAGAACGGGACACGCTAATGACATTTTAGGACGGGACACGCTAATGACATTTTAGGACGTTAATTGCCGTTAATGGACCGTTAATTGGTCGTTAATTTTTTATTCTTTTCTTTTGCGTTAATCTGTCATTAATTTTTATTCTTCTATTGATGAATAAATTAATGAATAAATTAACGGCTAAATTAACGGTCAATTAACGGCAATTAACGTTAAACGTTCCGTCAGACGGTCATTAGCGTTAAACGTCAGGCGGCCATTGACGTTAAGGCAATGGGAGCATATTGCGGTTTACTACGAAACATTCGTTCAGGTCTCTGTCGTACGCCCAACGCTCTCCTACCAAATGGTCTTCTCCAAAGTTTATCAGCAGTCCTAATGGTTTCTGCGTCAGCCGCAGATAATTGCACAACTGGCTTCTATGCTCAGGGGTGATATTGGAAACAGACTTTAGTTCTATTATGATATCCCCAACGACAAAGTCCATGCGGTAACGTTTCTCCAGCGTGTGTCCTTTATACGAACAGAGCAACTCCACCTCCCGCTTATGCTGTATGCCCTTGCCGGTAAGTTCCAAGGACAAGCACTCTTGGTATATTGGTTCCTGTAGTCCCCAATTCAACTCATTGTGCACTTCCATAGCAGCCCCAATGATATTGTACACCAAATCTTTGTACTTATCCAGTTCTATCATAACAGTTCATTTTCTATTTTAAAATTAATGGTCAATTAACGGTCCATTAACGGCAATTAACGTTAAAAATATCCATTAGCGTCCCCACCCCAGAAGAGTCCATTAGCGTCCCCGCCACGGAAGAGTCCATTGGCGTGTTACCCCACGCAGCCCTCGAGGCTTACGCTGAGCAGCTTTTGGGCCTCCACGGCGAACTCCATGGGGAGCTTCTGCAGCACCTCCTTGGCGTAGCCGTTGACGATGAGGCCTACGGCGTCCTCGGTGGAGATGCCTCGCTGGTTGCAGTACATCAGCTGGGCCTCGGATATCTTTGATGTCGTTGCCTCGTGCTCCACCACCGCCGTGTTGTTGCGTATGTCCATGTAGGGGAAGGTGTGGGCGCCGCAGTGGCTGCCAAGGAGGAGGGAGTCGCACGACGAGTAGTTGCGTGCTCCGGCTGCCTTCGACGTGGCGCGCACCAGACCTCGGTAGGAGTTCTGCGAGTGGCCGGCCGAGATGCCCTTGGATATTATGGTGGACTTGGTGTTGCGTCCCATGTGTATCATCTTCGTGCCCGTGTCGGCCTCCTGGTAGTTGTTGGTCACAGCTACGGAGTAGAACTCTGCTACGGAGTTGTCGCCGCGGAGCACGCAGGAAGGGTATTTCCACGTGATGGCGGAGCCCGTCTCCACCTGCGTCCACGATAGCTTGGACGACTCGCCGCGCAGGTCGCCGCGCTTGGTGACGAGGTTGAGTACGCCGCCCTTGCCGTGCTCGTCGCCGGGGTACCAGTTCTGCACGGTGGAGTACTTCACCTCGGCGCGGTCCTTTATTATTATCTCCACGATGGCGGCGTGGAGCTGGTTCTCGTCGCGCTGGGGTGCGGTGCATCCCTCGAGGTATGAGACGTACGCGTCGTCGTCGGCTATGATGAGTGTGCGCTCAAACTGTCCGGTGCCGGCCGCGTTGATGCGGAAGTAGCTGGAGAGCTCCATGGGGCAGCGCACGCCCTTGGGGATGTAGACGAAAGAGCCGTCGGAGAATACTGCCGAGTTGAGTGCGGCGAAGAAGTTGTCGCGGTAGGGCACTACGCTGCCCAGATACTCGCGCACCAAGTCGGGGTGCTCCTTTATGGCCTCTCCGATGGACATGAATATGATGCCCTTCTCCTTGAGGGCCTCCTTGTAGGTGGTCTTCACGGAGACGGAGTCCATGATGGCGTCTACGGCCACACCGCTCAGGGCCAGACGCTCCTCGAGGGGGATGCCGAGCTTGTCGAAGGTCTTCTGCAGCTCGGGGTCTATCTCCTTGGGGCCGTCCTTCTTCTTGGCGAGGGGGTCGGCGTAGTAGGATATGGCCTGGTAGTCTATCTCGGGAACGTTGACGTGTGCCCACGAGGGCTGCTCGAGGGTCTGCCAGTAGCGGAAGGCCTCCAGTCGGAACTCGAGCATCCAGTCCGGCTCGCCCTTCTTCTCTGAGATGAGGCGTACGACGTCCTCGGTGAGTCCTACGGGTATTATGTCGGTGTGCACGTCGGTGGTGAAGCCGTATTCGTACTTCTGCTCCGCCACCTGGCGTACGTATTCATTCTTTGGCATCTTTCAATATTATATTTTTTATCTTGTCGATGGTGACCGCCACTTTGTCGGGGGTCTCCAGGAGAGTGACGTCTACCACGTTGTTGGCTTTTAGGTAGTACTCCTCGCGCTTTGCCAGCTGCTCGGTGATGAAGGCGCGCAGCTCCTCGTCGTTCTTTCCGGCGAGCAGCGGACGCACGCCCTTGCCCATTTTGAGGTGCTGGAAGAGCACGTCCGGGGTGCACTTGAGGTACACCACGGTGCCCTGCTGGTTGAGGTACTCCATGTTGTCGAAGAAGCAGGGGGTGCCGCCTCCGCATGAGATGACGACGTTCTCAAACTCCGCCACTTCGTGCAGCATGTTGCGTTCTATGGTGCGGAAGCCTTCCTCTCCGCGCTCGGCGAAGATTTCGGGCACTCTCTTGCGCATGCGGGTCTCTATGTACCAGTCGAGGTCGTAGAACGTCACGCCCAGTTCCTTTGCCAGTTGCTTGCCAATGGTAGTCTTTCCGGCTCCCATGTAGCCGATGAGTATCACTCTCAACATTTTATAGTCTGTATTCTTTTTCTTCAGTTCTTATGTGTGTGTATGTCTGACCTATTTGGCGTCAGTCTTTTCCACTATAGCCATGCACTCCTCGTAGGTCAGTTCGGCGGCCTTCTCGTGCATTGCCTTCGGCAGACGGTAGTTCTTTCCGTCGTATGCTATGTACGGGCCGTAGCGTCCGTTCATCACCTCGAGTTTGGGGTCCTCGTCGAAGGTCTTGAGGTGTCGCTGCTGCTCTGCCTTGCGGTTCTTCTCGATGAGGGCCACGGCCTCCTCAATGGTTATCTGGAGCGGGTCGATGTCCTTCGGTATGGAGACGTACTTCTTGTTGTGGAGCACGTAGGGGCCGAAGCGTCCTGCACCGATGGTGACGTCTGCGCCCTCAAACTGGCCTGCCACGCGTGGGAGGCGGAAGAGCTCCAGTGCCTCTTCGAGCGTGATGGTCTCTATGCTCTTGTCCTTGGGCAGCTGGGCGAAGCGCGGCTTGTCCTCGTCGTCGGCGGTGCCTATCTGCACGAGCGGGCCGTAGCGTCCTATCTTCACGAGCACAGGCTTGTGGCTCTTGGGGTCGATGCCCAGTTCGCGCTCGCCGGCCTTGTGCTCGCTGCGCTGCTTGACGGCGTTGTTGACGGTAGGCTCGAAGTCCTTGTAGAAGTCCTTGAGCATGGCGTGCCAGTCTTCCTTGCCCTCGGCTATGGAGTCGAACTTCTCCTCCACGTTGGCGGTGAAGTTGTAGTCCATCACGTCGGGGAAGTTCTCCATGAGGAAGTCGTTGACCACGGTGCCTATGTCTGTGGGCAGCAGCTTGCCCTTCTCGCTTCCGGCCATCTCGGTCTTCTGCTTGGTGGTCACCTTGCTTCCGGCCAGGGTGTCTATGGTGTAGGATCGTTCGTCGCCCTTCTTGTCGCCCTTCACGACGTACTCGCGCTGCTGTATGGTGGAGATTGTCGGGGCGTACGTAGACGGACGTCCGATGCCCAGCTCCTCCAGCTTGTGCACGAGGGATGCCTCCGTATAGCGTACGGGGCCCTGCGAGTAGCGCTCTGTTGCCACTACGGTGTCGCGCTCTATCTCGTCGCCAGCCTTCATCGTTGCTGGCATGAGTCCCTCCACCTCGTCGTGCTGCTTGTCGCCGTCGTCGCCGTCGCTCTCGCGGTATACCTTGAGGAAGCCGTCAAAGGTAACTACCTCGCCGGTGGCCACGAACTGCTCCTTTGCGCCTGAGACGTTGATGGTTACCATGGTCTTCTCCAGTTCGGCGTCAGCCATCTGCGTGGCAGCTGTGCGCTTCCAGATGAGGTCGTAGAGTCGGCGCTCCTGGCTGGTGCCGTCTATCTCCTGCTTGTCCATGTAGGTAGGACGTATGGCCTCGTGGGCCTCCTGTGCACCCTTGGAGTGGGTGGTGTAGTTGCGTGGCTTGCTGTACTTCTCGCCGTAGAGTGCCGTGACGGCCTCCTTCGCCGTGCCTATGCAGAGCTGCGAGAGGTTTACGGAGTCGGTACGCATGTATGTGATGCAACCGTTCTCGTAGAGTCTCTGTGCCACCATCATGGTCTGCGACACGGTGAAACCGAGCTTTCTTGCAGCCTCCTGCTGGAGGGTCGACGTGGTGAACGGTGGTGCTGGGGTGCGCTTCAGCGGCTTCTTCTGTATGGCGGCTATGGTGAACTTGGCGTCCTTACACTTCTCGAGGAAGGCGAGGGCCTCTTCGCGGGTGGGGAAACGGCGGTCGAGCTCGGCGCGTATCTCGCTGCCTGCCACTACGAACTGTGCCGTCACGCGGAAATATGGCTCTGCCTTGAAAGCTTGTACTTCACGCTCGCGCTCCACGATGAGTCGCACCGCAACGGACTGCACGCGACCAGCCGAGAGCTGTGGCTTCACCTTGCGCCAGAGCACCGGCGAGAGCTTGAAGCCCACGAGGCGGTCCAGCATACGGCGTGCCTGCTGGGCGTTGGCCAGGTTCATGTCGAGGTGGCGGGGGTGCTCGATGGCCTCGAGGATGGCGTTCTTTGTTATCTCATGGAATACTATGCGGTTGGTGCTCTTCTCGTCCAAACCGAGTACCTCGCAAAGGTGCCATGAGATAGCTTCTCCTTCGCGGTCCTCATCGGATGCCAGCCATACCTTCTTGGCTTTCTTGGCGCAGCTCTTCAGCTCGGACACCACTTTCTTCTTCTCCTCCGGAATCTCGTACTCCGGCTCGAGCGACTTCATGTCGATACTAATCTCCTTCTTTTTCAGGTCGCGGATGTGGCCGTAGCTGGACATCACCTTATAGTCCTTTCCCAGGAATTTCTCGATGGTCTTGGCCTTGGCAGGGCTCTCCACGATAACGAGGTTGTCTTGCATATATATGTTTTTGTAGTTATTTATACACTTTGCGGCGCCGACGGCACGTCGGCGCAAGAAAATCGGGTGCAAAATTACACAAAACTTTTTCTTCCACCTTATTATATAGGGACTTTTTTTCTTTTTTAACATCGTGCCTTTGCGCACGCGTAACTGGTAGCCCCGACCGACTCCAATGACTTTTTTACGCCAATGATGTGTTTACGCCAATGAATGTTTTTCAACGCCAATGAAGATTTTTAACGTTAATTGCCGTTAATGGACCGTTAATTGACCATTAATTTTATTTTTGACGCTAATGATATTTTAGGACGCGCTAATGACATTTTAGGACGTTAATTGCCGTTAATGGACCGTTAATTGACCATTAATTTTTATTTCTTTCCTATCCGGATGGAGAAAAAATATTAATGAATAATTAACGGTCCATTAACGGCAATTAACGTTAAAAATCTTCATTGGCGTTGAAAATATTCTTTGGCGTTGAAAATACTCATTGGCGTAAAAGAGTCATTAGCGTCGCAGCCCGGCAGCGAGCCAGGCTACAAAAGCATTGACGTCCTCGTCGTAGTATCGGGGGGAAGAGACTTGGCGTCCACGAGCGTCCACGATGACGTACATGGGCTGCGAGACGCTGCCGAAGCGCTGCTCCTCTACGGCGGCCCAACGGTCGCCTACGGTGCGGAGCTTCCGCTCTGTGCCACGTACCATGACGGTCTCTGTGCGCGGGAGCGGCGTGCGGTCGTCCACGTGAAGTGCCACGTAGTAGTACTTCTCCTTTAGCATACGCTGCACGCGAGGGTCAGTGAACACCGCCGCCTCCATCTTACGGCAGTTGACGCAGCCGTAACCGGTGAAATCGACGAAAAGGGGCTTGCCGCTACGGCGCGCCGCCGCCACTATCTCGTCGAACGAGGCGAAGTCGCGGTCGGTCTTTGCCGCGCCCGTCTCCATGGTCTGAGGCGGAGCAAACGCCGCCACCATCGTGCACGGGGCACCGAAAATTCCCGTTGCCAAGTACAGAGCGAATGCCAATGGCACTAACGCCGCTGCTGCCCATCCTACCGCAGAGGTTCTCAAAGCAGATACCGTTTTCTGCGGTTTTATCGTAGGAGTCTTTCCGGATGCTGTTTCCAATGGTTTTACCGCTAATTTACTTGCTGTAGAAACCTTTTTCACCGCCGTATAGGCAAGAAAAACACCCAATCCACCGAAGAGCAGCGCCCACGCCGCGAAGAACGCCCAGCGGGGCAGCACGCCCCAGCCGTACGCCTGGTCGGCAACGCTGAGGAACTTTAGCGAGAACGCCAGTTCCACAACGCCCAGCACCACCTTGACGCGCACCATCCACTCGCCCGAGCGCGGCATGCGCTTCATCCATTGTGGGAAGAGGGCGAAGAGCGTGAAGGGCAGAGCCAGAGCCAGGGCGAAGCCAAGCATACACGCCACGGGGGCAAGCACGTCGCCGTCCGTGACGACGCTGACGAGCATAGCACCCACTATCGGTGCGGTGCACGAGAAACTGACCACAACGAGCGTCAGCGCCATAAAGAAAACGCCGATTACACCGCCCATTCTCTCGGCCCGCTCGTCCAGCACGCCAGCCCACGACTGCGGCAGCTGCAGCGTAAACGCCCCAAGCAGCGACAGTCCGAAGAGCACAAAGACGGCGAAGCACACAAGGTTGAACACGGCATTGGTGGCCAACTGGTTCATGGCATTTGCCCCCATCAGAGCCGTCATCGCCACGCCCAAGGTCAGGAATATCACGACTATAGAAGCCCCGTACAGCAGTGCCATATTACGCCCACGGACAGTTTTGCCGCCGCTTTGGCTTGCAAAACCTTCATCTGTTCTACGCAAAGGCGTAGCATCCTTCAGAAAGTAACTTACCGTCATCGGTATTACGGGCCATACGCAGGGAGTCAGCAGAGCCAGCAGTCCGCCGAACACACCGAGCAGAAACAGCTCCAGCAGTCCGCCCGTAGGCGTATCAGCGACGCTGAAAGCCTCATCAATGGGTTCGGATGCCGGCGGCTGCTTGCCCGGCTCCAACTGTTCGTTGCCCTTTGCTTGTTGCTGCGTCCCTGGTTCAAATGGTGCACCATCCTCTGTCTGTGCATCTTGCAAGGGAAAAGCGAACTCAATCATTTTCGGTGCAAGGCACATCTGGTCGCTGCAGGCGGTATAGCGAAAGTACCCCTGCACGCGGTAGTCGGCAGCATCCTTCACACGTACACGTTGCTTGAACGTGCACGAGTCCACCTGCTCCAAATCCCCGATAAATTCAGCTTTTTTTGCACCATCCAAAGCAAATGCCTTGGATGCCACGTGCCATCCCGCCTCGGGCCGCCCCACGGCAGTGATGGTCATCTCCCCCCTCTCTACGTCAGAAGAATAAACCGAAAATACCACGTCCGCCCTGATGCCAATCGACGTCAGCAGCAGAACCATCCATATAAGAAGTCTACTTGTCATTGTAGTGGCCTTCAAGCTCAATAATATTTACTATAATCTGACTATCATAGATGTCGTAGACTACTCTATCATGAGCAGACAGCCTGCGCGAATAAGTTATATCATTTCCATTCTTTAGAGGTTCCGGATGACCTGTCCCCGTACGTGGATGTTCAGCAAGTTCAGGCAGCAATTTCTCAAGTTTCTTGAAAGATCTTGGATTGGACTTCTTCCATTTGGCAAGAGTCTTCTGAGCGTCTCTGGCAAATTCTATTCTATACATACTCATAATGACTCCATCCATTTAATGGCTTCTTCTGCCGTGTCAAAACACAGAGTTTCTCCGTTAATATGCTCTTGACGCCCCTTTTCTATCTTTGCTTGTAACTCAGGAGTCACCTCAAGAGATTCTGTTCGCTTACATCTGCGTAACGCACTACTAAACCACTTTTCGTCGATGTTGCCCAGACGTTCTACAAACGCCTTGCGAACTGCTTTTGGCTGCGTCATGAACAAAGTCCACAGAGCATCCAACTGGCTGATATTGTTTTCCGGAAATGTCACTGCTGTATTCATAGTTTTTTATCTTTAAATATTATCTGGTGCAAAGTTACACAATATTTTCCGTATCGACAAAAACAGGCGAGATTATTGCCTCAAACTACCGCGATTGTACCCGCCCTTTGGGCACGCGATGCCCACGGCTCGGGCACACGATGCCCAAGCCGTGAGAACACGATGCCCAAGCCGCGGGCATCGCGACCTTAAAAAGTCATGGAAAAGACACCTCTTGAAATCAACAGCCAAAACTCTTTTTATTCCGAAGAACGCAACTTTTTTCAGCTTTTCTTGCGTATTACAGAAAAGAAAACTAATTTTGCAACTAATCGAGTAAAGTTATGGAAGAAATCAAGAAGGAACAATACGAGTTTGCACTCAACAGAATAGAGGAGCTTCTTCCGCTTGTAACGGACGAAACTCCCAGCAACGACCGCAACGCCATCGAACTGGTGCTCATGTCTGACATTGTCATTGCATACGAAAAGAAGCACTATCCTATCGGCAAGCCGAGCGTAGGGGAGCTTCTTGAGCAGTCGCTCAAAGACAAGAACATGACCCAGAAGCAACTTGCCGTAGAAATAGGCGTCAGCCCGACACGTATCAATGACTTTATTTCCGGACGTTCCGAACCAACGTTGAAAGTAGCACGGCAACTTTGCCACACACTTGGCATCGCACCAGCCGCAATGCTCCAGTACTAAAGAATTGTTTAACACCCTTTAACTCTTTTCGCTGTAACTTTTGCCTATACTTGTCCGTCGTAGGTATGAAGGGGCTAGAACGGGACGAGGCAAACAGAGCCGCCCGACACCTTATATAATATAAAGACTCCAAACGAAACATTGGAGATTCAAACTACAACAGACTAAAAAGATTCTCACGATAAGAATGAAAATGGACTACAAATACATCGAACAACTGCTCGACCGCTACTTCGAGTGCCGGACGACACTGGAGGAAGAGCAGATTCTCCGCGCATTCTTTGCGCAGGAGGACATTCCGATGCAGCTAATCCACTTCCGTAGCCTCTTCTGCGAGGCAGCGCGAGAAGAGAGAGAAGACACCCTCGGAGCTGACTTCGACGCACGCATACTCAGCATCCTCGGCAACGAAGCCGAAGAGACTGCAAAGCCGCTGCACGTCAAGGCAATCATCGTGCCACTCAACCGCCGTCTGCGCCCACTCTACAAAGCCGCCGCCTGCGTCGCCGTGGTGCTAGCACTCGGACAGGCAGCACAGATGCCCTACAACAAAAGGCAGGCTGAGCAGGAGAACGTCGCACGCATACAGCAGATGGAAAAGAACTCCATCCGACAGGACGCCAACAAAGTGGCGCAGGGCGACTCCGCTGCCGTCAAGGCAGAATCAAAGAACGAATTATAATTTTTCTATGCTTTAAAAATATCCTATCTAAGACAACAATCTTATTAAAACACATCGGCCGCGAAGCTGCGACAGTCAAAGCGGTTACGTCGCAATCTTTTTCACTAAAAACTGTGACTAAAGGGAAGACCATCAGTTTAAGGACTGATAGTCTTCCCCTTTGTTTTAGTGAATGTCAAAAAATAACTTGAGTAACATGTAAAAAATAACTTGAGCAGTTTTTGATTCGAGAAATGTGCCACGGCGGGCTGAAAGCCCATAACTACATAGCCCAGGGCAACGCCCTGGGTATATAGGACCATCACCCACCGCCCTGTAAGGGCAAAAGTACATAGTATGGCACGTGAAGGTTTATGTACTTTTGCCCTTACAGGGCGCATAGATACGACCAAATACAAACCCAGGGCGTTGCCCTGGGCTATGTAGTTTGTGCCCTTTCAGGGCGTGCGTGACATTAGACAGCCCCACTGTGGGCTCATAAACGCCCAAATGTCGCATTGTTTGAGAAAAAGAGTGGGAAAAGTTTGCGTAAACCAACGAAAGTCGCTAACTTTGTGCGCGATATGTATTAAAGGTACATGCGCGTACCTGTTATAGATGCAAGACAAGACAATAAACATTTTTTCCAAAACAAACGATGAACGTAATCACAAAGACCGTTTCGCTGCCTGATGGACGCACCATCACCATCGAAACAGGAAAGCTGGCCAAGCAGGCTGACGGCTCATGCACACTCCGCATGGGAAACACCGTACTGCTCGCCACCGTATGTGCCGCTAAAGACGCAGTGCCTGGCACAGACTTCATGCCACTGCAGGTAGAGTACCGCGAGCAGTATGCCGCAGCAGGACGCTTCCCCGGTGGATTCACAAAACGCGAAGGCAAGGCCAACGACGACGAAATCCTTACATGTCGCCTCGTAGACCGCGCGCTGCGTCCTCTCTTCCCAAGCGACTTCCACGCTGAGGTATACGTTAACGTCATCCTCTTCTCTGCCGACGGCGTAGACCAGCCCGATGCCCTCGCAGGCTTCGCTGCCTCATGCGCACTGGCTTGCTCAGACATCCCATTCGAGTGCCCTATCTCTGAGGTGCGCGTAGCCCGCGTAAACGGTGAGTACGTCATCAACCCTACTAAGGCACAGATGGCCGACGCCGACATGGACCTCATGGTAGGCGCAACAGCCGAGAACATCATGATGGTGGAAGGCGAGATGAACGAGGTGCAGGAAATAGACCTCCTCAACGCCCTCAAGGCTGCACACGAGGCCATCAAGCCTATGTGTGAGCTGCAGAACGAGCTGATGAAGGAGCTCGGCACCGACAAGAAGCGCGAATACTGCCACGAGGTGAACGACGACGACCTCAAGGAGCAGGTGAAGGCTGAGTGCTACCAGAAGGCTTACGACGTAGTGAAGCAGGCCCTGGAGAAGCACGCACGCGCAGAGGCTTTCGAGGCTATCATCACAGAGTTCAAGGAGAAGTACGCTGCAGAGCACGCTGACCTCACCGAGGACGAACTGGAAGAGAAGAACACCCTGGCAGACAAGTACTACCACGACGTGGAGCGCGACGCTATGCGCCGTTGCATCCTCGACGAAGGCGTACGTCTCGACGGACGTAAGACAACGGAAATCCGCCCTATCTGGTGCGAGACTTCACCGCTGCCAATGCCTCACGGAAGCTCTATCTTCACACGTGGCGAGACACAGTCGCTGACCACCTGTACCCTCGGCACCAAGCTCGACGAGAAGCTCGTTGACGACGTGCTCGAGCGCTCATACCAGCGTTTCCTCCTCCACTATAACTTCCCTCCTTTCTGCACAGGCGAAGCAAAGGCACAGCGCGGCGTAGGACGTCGCGAGATTGGCCACGGACACCTCGCTTGGCGCGGTCTGAAGGGTCAGATACCAGCCGACTTCCCTTACACCGTACGTCTGGTAAGCCAGATTCTGGAGTCTAACGGCTCTTCCTCTATGGCTACCGTATGTGCCGGCACACTGGCACTGATGGACGCCGGCGTTCCTATGAAGAAGCCAGTCAGCGGCATCGCTATGGGCCTCATCAAGAACCCGGGCGAGGACAAGTACGCTGTGCTCTCTGACATCCTCGGCGACGAGGACCACCTGGGCGACATGGACTTCAAGACCACCGGTACAAAGGACGGTCTGACTGCCACACAGATGGATATCAAGTGCGACGGTCTCTCATACGAGATTCTGGAGAAGGCTCTCATGCAGGCTAAGGCTGGCCGCGAGCACATCCTCGGTTGCATCACCGACACCATCGCTGAGCCACGCGCTGAGCTGAAGCCACACGTACCACGCATCGTACAGATTGAGATACCGAAGGAGTTCATCGGTGCTGTCATCGGACCTGGCGGTAAGATTATCCAGCAGATGCAGGAGGACACTGGCGCTACCATCACCATCGACGAAGAGGATGGCGTTGGCAAGGTGCAGGTATCAGGTCCTAACAAGGAGTCTATCGACGCTGCCCTGGGCAAGATCAAGGGCATCGTTGCCATACCGGAAATCGGCGAGGTATACGACGGCACAGTACGTTCCGTAATGCCTTACGGCTGCTTCGTAGAGATTCTCCCAGGCAAGGACGGTCTGCTCCACATCTCCGAGATAGACTGGAAGCGCCTCGAGACCGTCGAGGAAGCCGGCATCAAGGAGGGCGACAAGCTCCAGGTGAAGCTCATCGACATCGACCAGAAGACAGGCAAGTACAAGCTCTCACGCCGCGTCCTCATCGAGAAGCCAGCGGACTACGTAGAGCCTGAGCGCCGCCAGCGCCCAGAGCGTCGCCCACGCCCAGAGCGCGGTGAGCGTCGCGAGCGCGGAGAACGCCCACGCCGCTTCGAGGACTAAGCGTCTAATGCACTCTTGCTCCGTCACTGGGGCACGACAATAAACAATTATCCCCCGTCAGTTAACTCGTTGACTGACGGGGGATTTCCTTTGGGACGCTAATGAACATTTTGTACGCCAATGACATTTTTCGACGTTAATTGCCGTTAATGGACCGTTAATTGACCATTAATTTTTTATTCCTTTCCTATCCGGATGGAGAAAAAATATTAATGAATAATTAACGGTCCATTAACGGCAATTAACGTCAAACCTTCGCACGGCAATTAGCGTCAAACCTTCACACGGCAATTAGCGTGAAAAATATCATTGGTGTTGCACCGAGTCCGCAGCGATGCTGTCGGTATTCTCTGTAGAAGCTCCACTGCGCGACCTGTACGTTCTCCAATCGGTGTACGGACGATAAGTGTTGACGAGACGGAAGTAGCAATCGCCGATGTCCTGACCGTTGTTTATCACGTAGCCCGTAAACGACTGGCCGTAGACGTAGTTGTAGAGATAAATCTGCATTCTGTCACCGTTATCGTAATACATGTCGATATACTTTTGGTATGAGCGGCCACCATATCTTACATCTTCTCGCACAGTAAATCTGAACTCATTCAAGTAGCCGTACCCATAGTTGTCATAGGAATACTCCTGACCTCTACCTGACGAATAGGTGCTGCGATCGTAGTTAAACTTCAGGTCCAAACATGTCACGGTCTGATAGGTAGTAGTACTGTCCCAACGACGCAGAATGGTAGTCTTGGTGATGGTTCCTTCCCAGTAAGAATTGTCAAAACCATTGTCCAGGTCCTCGGCAATAGAGTCGCCGCACGACACGAGCGACAGCATCGTCACTGCCAGCACTGCGGCGGCAGAGAGTAGTCTCTTAATTCCTTTCATTGTATAATCCTTTTTTCTGTTTAAATCATATATCTAGTTAGTTGTATCTCTTATGCTAAATAACTATAAACTTCTTGCGTCTGCACGAAACTATCGGCAAAATTAGGCAATTTATCTTGCATGAGCAAAGAATTTATGGGTGTAATCATTATTTTCCGCGTTTTTACATCTTTAATAAAAGGATTTTCGCTAATTTTGCACAATAAATAAGGAGTCATCACTACTATTCTGCTATAAAAGGCAAGGTCTATACTGACAAAAGTGACATTACTAACGACAACATCCTGCGTACTCACCGCTATTTATGCGCCCCTGCTTGACTCGGGCGTATTTGAGCCCGTGGAGTTCTCCGGATGGGACTTGGTGAGGTACTACTTCCACCTCATGCAGAACTTCTTTGCGGGGTATTCCTGGCAGATTGTCACGTCGTACCATATCACGCTCTATTCCGTGATAACCCTCGTGCTGCTCTTCCTGCTCTTCTGGGCGAAAGTGATGAAAGCATCGCGACGCAAGGCGAAGGCACAAAAGATATATGAGGAGTACGAGCCATACATACTGCAAATCCTCGGCGCGTGGGAGGAGATGGACGGACAGCAGATGCTCGCCATCATGGGAAAGACGGAGAGGGACATCCAGAAGATACACCCCCTCTACTTCGCACAGATGCTGGAGAAGAAGCGTATGGACCTCTACGAAATCGTCTTCCTGCCCAACATGCAGCGACTGGCCAACACGCTCGGTGTCACCGAGTATCTGGAGAAACAACTCTTGCAGCGCAAAAACATCTTCAACTCGCTGCAGCTGCTACTCTTCCTACAGCTCACCGTCGTGGAGGGCCGACTGGCCAACTACGTCAACCACTCCAACGAGGAGGTGCGCATGATGGCACGACTGTGCTACATCTCGTGCTCCGCCGACGACCCCTACCGCTTCCTCAAGGCGGACCTCGACATAAAACAGTCGCTCTTCCGACCCATGCTGCTCAACTACGTCTTCGGTTGGATGAAGTCGCAGAACCGCAATATGCCGGCGTTCCTCACCCTCGCCAACGCACTGGAGAACGAAGACTCCGCTGCATACCTCGTCAAGGAGGTGGCATACTGGGGAACAGAACAGGAGAAGGAGGACGTGAAGGACTTCCTGCTCTCGGACAAAATCCCCGTGCGCGAAGCCGCCATCGAGGTCATCGCAATGCTCTACAACAGGGATGCCGAGGACGCACTCGTCAAGTCGTACTACCGACAGCCGGAACACCTCAGGCGAAAGGTGCTGGAGGCTCTCCTCGCCCTGAAGAGCGGAAAGCAACTCGAGTTCTTCAAAACGGCTTACGAGAACGCCTCCACACGGCAGACACGCGAGACGGCACTCAACTGCATATACCTCTACGGCAACGAAGGACGACGCGAATTCGAAATCATCAGACACAACGCCGACGCAGACACACGCCGCATGATTGACCAGATAGACGCCAACTCAATACTCTCACAGATGAGAGGATTGGTTGTATAGCGTTCCAAACCACTCACAACAAGCTGACCCATATGTGGAAGTTTCTAATATACTTTTACGGATACTTCGTATTCTTCTATTCGCTGGCACTCATCATCAGCTACGTCTACCTGGTGATAATGTCATACCGATACTCCAGCCGCTACCGCCGCTGGACGCTCGACTATGTGCGCCAGATGGTAGAAACCTCCCCCTTCACCCCCGGCGTCAGCATCGTGGCACCGGCATACAACGAGGGAGTCAACATCGTGGAGAACACCATATCGCTCCTCAAGCAGAACTACCCCAAGTTTGAAGTCATCATCGTCAACGACGGCTCCAAGGACGACACCCTCGAACAGCTCATTGAGAACTTCAGCCTCATCGAGGTGCCATACGACTACATCTACCACATACACTGCCAGCCCTTCAAACGACTATACCGCTCCACCGACTACCGCTACAAGAACCTCACCGTCGTAGACAAGCAGAACGGCGGCACAAAGGCGGATGCTGTCAACGGTGGACTCAACGTGGCGCAGTACCCCTACTTCATCAATACCGACTCGGACTGTATCCTCTCCCGCGACGCCATATACCAGTGTATCTTCCCCGTCATCCTCAACCGCGACATCATCGCCGTCTCAGGCACCATGTCCATGAGCAACGGCTTCATACTGAAAAACAACGAAATCATCGAGTACCGCACCTCCAACAATATCCTCGCCACCTTCCAGGACCTCGAGTACAAACGCTCCTTCCTCGTCGGCAAGATGGGATGGTCCAACATCAACGCCATGCCTAACGTCTCCGGCGGTTACGGTCTCTTCAACACCTCCATCGTCAGGGCGGCAGGCGGATACGGCTACGACTCCTTCGCCGAGGATATGGATATGCTCTACCGCATGATACGCTACTGCTGCGACTTCAAACAGAAGTACCGCGTAGTGCAGATTCCCCACACCTGCTGCTGGACGGAGGGACCGTCCACGCTGAAAATCTTCATGCGACAGCGCACACGATGGGGACGAGGACTCATACAGCTCATGCACCAGCACTTCCTCCACATGGCGTTCAAGCCGAAGTACCGCCAGCTGGGGCTCATCACCCTACCCTACACCTTCCTCTTCGAGTTCCTCGCGCCCATCATAGAGTTCATCGGATTCTTCATGTTCCTCTACCTCATATTCACGGGCGGAGTAAACTGGAACACCTTCTGGATTGTCCTCAGCATGATATACGTCGTCTCCATCACCATATCGCAGTTCGTCGTATTCTTCGACCACCTCTTGGGCGGCTCATACACCAAGTCACGCTCCTACTGGCGACTCTTCCTGGCCGCCATCTTCGAGCCCTTCCTGTACCACCCGCTCATCACCTTCTGCTCCATCAGAGGATACATCAACTACCTCATGGGTACCACCGCAAAGTGGGGTACCATGACGCGTACCAAGCACACAAGCACCACTTGACAGACAAATGAAGAACAAAGTCATCATTTTGCTCACCATACTGCTCGTCGCAGCATCCGTACCAAAGTGCGCCTACGCCATCTTCAGCAAAGTGCAGTCCCCGGACTACTATGAAGCTGGCGCAAGACAGGCGTTCCATGCCCAGAAGTGGGCTGCCGGCAAGAAGCTGCTCGACGAGGCATGGCCGGAGTACGGCACACTGTCCGTCATGAACGAGCTGATGGGATGGTACTACTACCACTACAAGAAGTACGACCGCGCTCGCTTCTACCTCGTAAAGTCGCTGCGCGACGACAACAGCAACACACACTCCCGCGAGCTCCTCTCTAAGGTGGAGGAAGAGACGCACAACTACTCCAGCGCTATCTGCTATATCAATGAACTGCTGGAGAACAACCCCTACGCCCGAGGACTCTGGCGACGCAAGATAGACCTCTACCGCCGACAGGGCAACGACGTGGAGGCCAACCGACTCCTGCAGCGTCTGCAGCAGATATACCCCAACGACGAGGTTGTCATGAAGGACCTCGCATACGTCAACGAAGTGCAGCTGGCAAAGCAGAAGAAAGCCGGCGACATCAACGGTCAGGTGGAGAGCCTGCAGAACATCGTACGCGCCTACCCCAAGAACGTGGACTACTGTATGCAGCTCGCCAATATGTACCTCCAGACGGGCAACACCTCGGGAGCTCTAGAGACCCTGGGCAACGGCGTGCGCAACACCCACAACGCGCAGCTCATGAAGAAGCGCGCTGCCATCCTTGCCGACCAAGGCCGTTTCGTAGAAGCCATCAACTACCTCAAGGAGTGCCAGCGCGCCTACCACACCCCGGCAGCCACCGCCCTCATCAACGAACTGGAGAAGAGCGCGGCAGACGCTGCTAGACTGAACGACCCCTACACCGCCACGGCACAGGTATACGCCAAGCAGCACAGCGGCGAGGCACTCAATTACCTCCTCAACACCGCCATAGCACGCGGATACTACGACGATGCACTCATGTATCTGCAGGATGCCAAAAAGGGTGGTGAAACCGAGGACATCCTCTATAAGGAGTACATCGTGCAGCAGCGACTGGGCAACCGCACCGCCGCCGCCAGCGCACTGACAAAGCTCCTCAAGCGCAACCCACACAACAGCGACGCTCGCGCCGAGCTCGCCAACATACGCTACGAGAACGGCACGCAGGCCATGAACTACGGACAGTTCCTCGACGCCATACCCGAACTGGAGTACGCCGCACGGCACACCGATGACAGTGAACTGCGCAAGTCGGCCAAGCTGCGACTCTTCAACTGCTACTTCAACACGAAGCGCTACGATCAGGCCGACTCCCTGCTCGAAGGCATGCGCAACACATACGAGAGCTACACCACACAGAAGGCATCCCTGCTCAACGAGGAGGGACACCCCGACCTCGCCCTCATGCTCCTCGCTATGCAGTATGAGAAGGAGAAAGACCCGCAGAAGCAGAAGCTCATCGCATACCAGTACGAGGAGTTCGCCATACCTTATATAAAGAACCTCTCGCAGCGAGGCATGACGCGCCAGGCCAACAAGGCGGCGCAGCAGGCCATACTCATCTGCCCCAAGTCCAACACGTTGCTCCACCAGGCTCTCGCCACCTCCGGCCAACTGGGCAACCGCAAGGAGTATGAGGAGATAGTGAAGACCGGCCGCGACCTCTTCCCCGACGACCCCTTCTTCATCGTAAAGGAAGCATCGCTGCTCAGCGAGGACGGCGACTACAACGCTGCCCTCCGGCTCATCCGCCCGTATATGGACACCTACGTCGGCGACACCACACTGGTCAACGCCTTCACCGAGAACTCCATACACCTCGCCACCGACCAGATGAAGCACCGCGCATACAACGTGGCACTCGCCACCTGCGACACAGCACTCCTCTATAAGGCGAAAGACAGCGAACTGCTCTACACCAAGGGCCTCATCTTCGAGAAGCTCAAACAGTACGACTCCGCATACGTCTACCTCCAGCACTACCGCCCCGGTATCATGGAGTACCAGGCACACCACAGGCACCTCGAGGAACTGCGCAACAAGACGATGAAGAACGAAATCACCGTCATGTACCAGTACGCACGCCCCGGCGACGAAGACGTAATAACCTCCAACGCTGGAGTCACCTACACACGCAACGAGAAGCGCAACGACTACACCGGATACCTCAACTACGCCGGACGCGATGGCACGGCCCTCAGCAACATGACGCTAAAGGACATGGAGTCCGGCGGCACCGGCATACAGATAGGAGCCGACTGGAGACACGAGTTCCGCAACTCACGCTACACCATGCAGGTGGGAGCGGCGTGGGCCAACAAATACTTCCCACAGATAATGGTAAAGGGACAGCTCGACCGCGACATGGGCAAGCAGTGGGACCTCGGCGTCCACCTCTCATACCGCCGCATTCACGCCTACTCCGCCATCAACGGCTACACCTACAACAACGGCGTGCAGGAGTGGGGACGCATCGGGTGGCAGCACAGCTACGGCAACCTCTTCCAAGTGGGTGTCAACGCACAGAAGACCCTCGACCTCTGGGTGCTCTCAGGCTCCATCGATGCCTTCGTGCTCAACAACAAGGTAGACTCCGTCGCCACCACCAACGTATACTTCAACACCCAGGTGAAGGCACAGTTCTTCCCCATAGAAGGCAGCCGCTCGCACCTCTTCGCCTCAGCCGGAGTGGGCAACGCACCGCAGACCGAGCTGCTCGACAACGCCTCCGCCGCCGGATTCGACAAGCTCAACACCTTCGTCGGGGCAGGCATCAACTGGTTCTTCAACAAGTACATAGGAGTAGGCCTCAACGGCACATGGTACACCCTCTACCGCTCCCAGGAAATACAAACCGGAGTCTACGGCAGCAACCTGACAAAGTCCAACGCCACCGACTACAAAAACATGTTCTACATCCAAGGACTTGTTACAATATCATTCTAAGTACATAAAATGACGAAACAGCTGACGATACTACTGACTGCGGCATTGCTTGCGGCGTGCAACGGCAACGGTAAGGCTACGGCAAAGGGCAACCAAACAGCAACGGCAACCGCCGATGCCGCCACGTCATCGCCAGCCTTCGAATACCGCGCTCTCTACACGCCCTCCAACAACAAACCGGCGGCCTACGGCATCACCGGAACCAACAACGTCGACTACGACTGGGGACTCTGGGGGCACAACATCTGGAAAGTAGTAGGCAAGAACGCCCCGAAGGACGTCTACGCCACCGTCGACGGCAAGCGCGACACCACGCAGTACTGCTTCTCCTCAGAGAAACTGTACCATTCCATCGAGGCATGGGTCATCGACCAGTACGGCGAACAGCCCACCATGCGCTTCACCATCATGCCCGCTGACAACAAGAAAGCCTGCACCTGCAAGGCGTGTACCAAGCTCGGCAACACCGCCACCAACGCCACGCCAGCCGTAGAACAGATGGTGCGCCGCCTGGCCAAGCGCTTCCCCAAGCACGTCTTCTTCATGACGGCATACCATACCACCATGACGCCGCCCACCACTGCGCTGCCCTCCAACACGGGCGTGATGATATCCACCATGGACATCCCCATGCGCTACACCTTCCAGGAGTCCGGCGGCTACCGTAAGTTCGATGCCACCCTAAAGGCGTGGGCAAAGGTGGCACCGCGCATATACGTATGGGAGTACGACCGCAACTTCGACGACTACCTCACCCCCTACCCCTGCCTAGAGATACTGCGCCAGCGCTTCATGTACTACCAGCAGGCAGGCGTCAAGGGCATCTTCATCAACGGCAGCGGCTACGACTACTCCTCCTTCGACGACGTGCAGTCCTACGTCCTCGCTCAACTGATGACGCACCCCAAGGAGACCGACATAGAGACCGTCGTACGCCGCTTCTACGCCAAGTACTTCCCCCAGTGCGGAGAGTTCATCGCCGACTACTACCTCACCCTAGAGGACCGCGTAAAGAAGTCAAACCGCGTCCTGCCCTACTACGGCAACATCGACGAGACCCAGGAGGCATACCTCAACCGCGAAGAGTTCATACAGTTCTGGACCACCCTCGACCGCAAGAGCAAGAGCGTCCGAGGCGCCGAACGCCAGCGCATCAACCAGCTCCTCACCGCCTTCGCCTACACCATGCTGCAGCTAAAGCCCACGCAGCCCATGGCAGAGGAGTACATCGAGATACTAAAGGACTACAAGTCCGTCCCCGGCCTCCAGAACTACAAAGAGACCGACGGCCCGCTCGACAAGTACATCAAAAAGAGCATCGCCAAGTACGAGAACTAAGTAATGTTCAAAACAACTTGAGCAGTTTTCTATTCGATAATTATGCAATGCTTTCAGCCCGTCGTTAGCACAATTCTATAATTTGAAATATGCGAAAGACACTCTACATAGCACTGACAGTAGCGATGGCGCTTGCCGCCACCGTCGGCTTTACGTCGTGCAGCAAGGAGGTCGATATGACCCACATCGTCGTGCAGGACTCCATACGCCACTACTACCCGCTCGTGCAGGGCACGGACATGGAACTCTCATGGCGCATTGCCAACGTCGGCAAAGACCCCCTCGTGCTCACCGACATACAACCCTCCTGCGGCTGCATCTCCGAGGACCTCAACAAGAACAACATCGTGCTGCCCGGCGAGGAGACAACCCTCAAGTTCAAGTTCAAGACCGAGGGCTACACCGGCTACGTGCGACACACCATACGCCTCTACGGCAACATCTTCCCAAAAGGCATGGCGTGCCTCATCTTCGACACCAACGTAGTGGTCCCCACCCTCGGCTCGCCCGACTATGAGGAACGCTTCAAGATCCGCAACGAACGCGACGTGGCAAGCGGCATCAAGACACTCGTTTACGGCAACGAAGGCCAACGCGGCTACTGGACAGACCTCAACGAATACTCCCACGGCTACAACAAGTACCTCTGGAGAGAAATACCACAAGACGAGCACTGATATATATATAGGTACTTAGAAGTATAGTAAGACTATATTCAGAAGTACAGTAAGAAAGTATTCAGCAGTACAGTAAGAAAGTATTCAGACATCAATGAAGATAGCAAACATAGACCTGGGCACACGCCCGCTTTTCCTTGCACCCATGGAGGACGTGACGGACATCGGCTTCCGCCACCTCTGCAAACGCTACGGCGCTTCCATGGTATACACAGAGTTCGTGGCCGCCGAGGCCCTCGTACGCTCCATAAAGTCCACAGTGCGCAAACTCAACATCAGCGATGAGGAACGCCCTGTGGGCATTCAGATTTACGGCCGCACCACCGCCGACGTCGTCGAAGCGGCGCGCATCGTGGAGGCCGAGGCCCACCCCGACATCATCGACCTCAACTTCGGTTGCCCGGTCAAGAAAGTGGCGGGCAAGGGTGCCGGTGCCGGCATGCTGCAGAACCTCCCGCTGCTGCTCGAGATGACGGAGGCCGTCGTAAAGGCCGTCAACACGCCCGTCACGGTGAAGACGCGCCTCGGTTGGGACATGAGCCACATCGTCATGGGCGACGCCCCCAACCACCCCCAGCTGGACCGATCCGCCCAAGGGCTCCCCACCCTCTCCCTTGCCGAGCGCCTGCAGGACTGCGGCATAGCCGCCCTCACCATCCACGGCCGCACCCGTGCACAGATGTACACCGGAGAGGCCGACTGGACGCTCATCGGCCAGACGGCACGCAACCCGCGCATACACATCCCCATCATAGGCAACGGCGACATCACGACAACGGCCGAGGCCGACGCCGCCTTCGACACCTACGGCGTGGATGCCGTCATGATAGGTCGCGCCACCTTCGGCCAGCCCTGGCTCTTCGCGCGCCCCGGCCACGGCATAGAGCCACCCCGTACCATCGGCGAGAAGATAGACGTCCTCCGCGAGCTCCTTCACATCAACCTCGAGTACATCGGCGACGAATACCGCGCCATCCTCCATACGCGCCGCCACCTGGCCGCCACCCCAGTCTTCAAGGGCATCCCCGACTTCCGCCAAACGCGCATCCGCCTCCTCCGCGCCGACACACTAAAAGACCTAGAAGCCGTCCTCGACGACATCCGCGCAATGTTAGAATAATACTTTATATATATGGAAAAACTTACAATAGTAAAAGTCGGCGGAGCCGTCGTGGAAGACCCCGATCAGCTCTCCGCCCTGATAAAGAACTTCTCTGCCATTGAGGGCAAGAAACTCCTCGTGCACGGCGGCGGACGCCGCGCTACCGCTACTGCCAAGGCCCTCGGCATAGAGACCCACATGGTGGGCGGTCGTCGCATCACCGACGCCGAGATGCTCAACGTCGTCACCATGGTATACGGCGGCCTCGTCAACAAGAACATCGTGGCGCAGCTCGGTGCCAACGGCGTGTGCGCCCTCGGCCTCACCGGTGCCGACATGGACGTGATACGATCCCACAAACGTCCGCTCAAGAAGGTGCGCCTCGACGACGGCACGGAGCAGATGGTGGACTTCGGCTTCGTCGGTGACGTAGACCGTGCCGACGGCGACCGCCTCGCCCAGCTTCTCAACGCCGGCATCACGCCCGTAGTAGCACCGCTGACGCACGACGGCCAGGGAAACATCCTCAACACCAACGCCGACACGATGGCCTCCACCGTGGCCAAGGCCCTCGCCCAGCACTTCGACGTCACCCTCATCTTCTCCTTCGAGAAGCAGGGCGTCCTCTCCAACCCCGACGACGACAACAGCGTCATCCCCACCATCACCCGCGCCGACTACGATCGCTACGTGGCCGACGGCACCATCTCCGGCGGCATGATGCCGAAGGTAGAGAACGCCCTAGAGGCAGTAGAAAGCGGCGTAAAGCGCGTCATCATCACACTTGCCACAAAGATAGACGGCAAGAGCGGAACGGCAATCATCTAAGTCATTCTGAATTGTGAATTCTGCATTATGAATTTAAAGTCCTCCCTCCTTCCTCTGAAGAATATGATGTACCGCCTGGCACTGCGCATAACGCTCAACAGCCAGGAGGCAGAGGATGTCGTGCAGGATGTCATCATCCGCATATGGAGGGAGCGCGAGCGGTTCGACTCGGGCGAGATAACAAACCTCGAGGCCTACGCCATGCGTGCCGTGCGCA
Source organism: Oscillospiraceae bacterium (assembly GCA_963588475.1). Lineage (GTDB taxonomy): Bacteria > Bacteroidota > Bacteroidia > Bacteroidales > Bacteroidaceae > Prevotella. Next base: position 47,715 of record CAVAHD010000010.1, read on the forward strand.
ACCTGGCCCTCGACCGCCAGTCCCTTAAGGTCAACCAGTCCCGTTCCATCGACACGCTCTCCGACGGCGCAGAGTCCATCGGCGGCACCGCCGACAGTCCCGAGCAGGACATGGTCCGCGCCGAGCGCTTAGACAGCATCCGCCGCCTCATGGCGCAGCTACCCGAAAAGCAGCGCACCGCCATGCAGCTCCGCGACTTCGAGGGCCGCTCCTACAAGGAAATAGCCGAGGTAATGCAGATAACCGAAGACCAAGTAAAGGTTTCCATCTACCGCGCCCGACAGTTTCTAAAAGCCAACCTTAACCCTCTATATTAAAAAGAAGGCCGCAGCACTCGTTTTGAGTACTGCGGCCTTTTTTGTTGCTATTCTGAATTATGAATTAAGTAATCTGTAAAAAATAACTTGAACAGATTTGTCTTGCACGCCCTGAAAGGGCAACGACTACATAGCCCAGGGCAACGCCCTGGGTATATCGGACCATCAATCGCCGCCCTGTAAGGGCAAAAGTCCATAGTATAACACATGAGTTTTATGTACTTTTGCCCTTACAGGGCGCGTATACACATACAAACAAAAACCCAGGGCGTTGCCCTGGGCTATGTAGTTGTTGGGCTTTCAGCCCGTCGTTGGCACATTTCGCGAATCAAAAAAACTGCTCAAGTTATTTTTACACGTTACTAAACTCTACTTGTAGAGCAGCTCGAAGTCGTCTACGTACATTACGCTGCCGCTACCGCCGGCGAAGTAGTCGCCGTATGCGCTGGCTGAGCAGCAGACGATGATGTTGGATGGAACTTCGTTCATGTTGTAGTAGTCGATAGGTATCGTTACCTCTACCATACCGTCACCCTCTGTGGCTGATGTCCATGACTTCTCGCCGTAGCCGAGGACGTTGGCGTCCGTCTTGCTGAAGAGCTCCTTTGTCTTTGTCTTGATGATGCAAGGCCAAGAGGAGTCGCCGTATGACTTTGTGGTGCCGTCGAGCATTGCCACGTAGATGATACCCTTGTCGTTCTCACCCTTCTTGCAGTCAGGCGCACCGCTATTGGTGTAGTCCACTGCAGCCGGTGTGTACTTGACGTAAACCTTCATGGCGTACGGACGTGCCTTGAATGCGCGACCGAAGCCCAGCTCGCCGTCCGTGCCATTCGTATTGAGGTATTTGCCTATGAAGAGGTTGCCGGCGGCGAACTTACCGACGATACTCACTCCTACGAACTGCGACTGCAGCTTTGCCGAGTAGCTTCCTCCGTGCTTCACGTCAGAGGAGTTCGTCGTCACGTTCTTGCTCATGGTGATGGAACCGTGATTGCCACTGTCCCAGAAGAGGTCGCTGGCGCTGGTGCCTATGCAGAGAGCTTTGTCCGAACCGCTGTACCAGCTCTCCATGTCGCCGTTCTGCAGCTGCAAAGCCTGCAGCGTTGTGAACGTCTTGATGGCAGCCGCATAGCCGTCCGTCACACCTTCGTACTCGTATGTGGTATTGGCTGTCAGACCAGAGAGGTTCGCCGTGATGGTGTTGTCCTTGACTGTAGACGTTGCAGTTGTCCAGTCGGTCTCGCCTTTCTTGCGGTACTTGATGCCGTAGCCAGACTTGGTGGCGTCGGCGATGAGAGCCGTCACTGTTGCGCTATACGTATTGACATTGCTTACAGCAGCGTCCTGCGTTATGACGTATGCGTTTGTACAGGTTACATTGAGCGTGCCCGTAGAAGTCTTGCCGTAGCCATCGGTGGCGGTGAATACGAGCTGGTACTCACCCTCTGCCATCTTGTTGAGCTGTGCAGCCGGGATGTCTATGGCCAGAACGGCACTCTTTACCTCTCCGTTCTCCTCCTTGGTCTTGTACTTCACGTCGATGTTCTGTGCGCCAAAAGCCGTCACGGAACTGTTGTTCATCAGTTCGTACGACGAGCCGCTGAGTCCCAATGCAGAGAGCATTGAACCCGACACGGTGCACGACTTGAGTTCCTTGAGGCACGACACGTAGAGCGTCATGTCCTTGAAGTCGCCGGGCGAGTTGAGCAGTCCGTCAGCAAAGACGAAGTCCTCGGCCAGGAATGCCGGCGGCATGGTGAGGGTGTGGTTGTCGTTGACTACGATTTCCGTCTCGTCCACCTCCACTCTGATGAACGCGCCGCCAATCTCAGGCAGGTCATCGCTGCCGTACTTCACTGTCATGGCGTACTCGTAGCCTCCCTTAGGCTGCTTTACAGAGCCTTTGTAGGAGTACTCCGAACCGTCGCTTCTCTTGCCCGAGAGGACGTAGGTGAGCGAGTCTTCTGCCGAGTCCATCATGAAGTAACCCTTCTGGCTGATGTTGTCCTCGGTGAAGGTCAGGCTTCCTCCGGCGTTGGAGACGGTGAGCGAGTAGTCGCTGAGCATCGTCTTGATAGACTCTTCGAACGTAGCCGACACGACGGCGTTTGCTATTTTGCACTTCACCTCGGCCGTTGTTGTTCCCTGAGTGATGGTGAATGGCGTAGAGCCTTTGTAGTACTTCTTGTCGAAGGCAGCCGGCACGCTGTCGCCAGCCGTCACGTCTACGCGGTAGTCGCCGCTGAGCAGCACGATGCCGTCCGCAGGCACTGCTTCCTGACTCTTGTACTGTCTGACGAGACCCTTGCTGCTGTATATCTCTATCTTGCAGCTTTTGGAAGCCTCACTATCGGCAGCACGGGTCACTACTACGTCGCTCTGCAGCGAGACGGTGAGCTTCAGCTTGCCTTCGCCCTCGCCGCCCAGTCCCTCGTCCGTGGCGCACGAAGCGACGAAGAGCGAGGTAGCCAGCGTCATGGCTGCTGCCGCTATGCTATATATCTTGTTCATTATAGAATGTTTCGTTTAGAGTGAATTATTGTCTTGAGTCGAGAGCCAGCGTCTTCGTCGTGGTAGCACCGTTCTGGTCTGTCACGGTGAGGACGAACTTGTGTATGCCCTGGAAGCTTGACGGAGTAAGCAGTGGCATGAAGCCCGAGATGTCGAAGTTGATGTAGGTCTTTCCGGTCACGTCGCTTCCAGTTGGGAATCCGAGGCCCTTCAGTGCTTCGTCGTATTGTCCTGGGTTAGCCAGGTCGAACTCGTCCGTCAGGCTTACACCCTCAAGCATCTCCTTCGTGAGGATATCCGAGACAATCTTCACCACGAGGTTCTTGATGCCAGCCTTGGCGTTGATGTCCACTGCCACCTTCGATGCGCTTGTTATCTTGTTCGTAACATCGAGGTCAATCTCGTCGCTAGCGCTTGTGATGGTCGGTGCGTCCTTGGTGTCAGGTGTAGTATCTCCACTCTTCCCCGCCTGCGTCACAGTAAGCTGCGTCTTCATGCTACCCATGCGGAACGTCACGGTGCCTGTGCGCTCGCTTGTCGTAGTGTTCTCTGAGGCAGAGATAGCCACTGGGATATTCAAGCCTGCGGCAGTGTTGGTAGCTGAAACCTGCAGCCATGAGTCGGATGTCGTCATGGTCCATGCTTCGCTTGACGATACGTTGACGTTCTTCGCTGTGCCGTCGGCCGTGAGTGTCATGGTGTTCTGGCTCAGACGGATGTAGTCTGTGGACTCTATCACGTCCTCCTCGGTGGTGATGTTGCGCTTCAAGTCCACTATCGTCACGCTGGAGGTGAGGTACAACCCGTCTGCGCTTATCATGCCTACGCGTGTGCCTGGGTCTGGCACGGTCTGCACGTCGAAGTTGAAGATGTGGTGCTCTCCAGAGTTTATCGTGGACACTGTCTTCAGCTCGCTGATGTACGTGCCGTTGATGGTGCCGGAGAACGTTGCGGTGATGGTGGAGTCGGTGCCGAAGTTCTTGAAGTATACGGCACCCGTATCGGTGTACTTGAAGTTAGCATCCTGAGAGCCGAGCTTCACGTTGATTTTGACATCGTCGCCACTGCCGATGAGCTTCTTCAGCGCATCGGTGTACTTGACGGTCACCTTTACGCTGGCGAGCTTGCAGACGAGGGTCTGCGGCTCGGTTACCTTGTCGGCTGCGATGTCGCAGCTCTGTGAGGCGTAGTAGTATGGGGTGTCCCATGCCACGTCGGCCACTTCGGCGTTATATGCCTCGAGCTTGTAGTTGCCTACAGGCAGCGTCACTACTTCGGGCATTTCTGAGTAGATCCATTCGTAGACCTTCTCTTCCGTGGAAGTTTTGATGACTCTCACGGTATATGTGTCCACACTCTGTGAGGTGCCGTCAGCGCGTGTGGCGGCACTGCGTGTCTCGGCGTTCTGGGTGGCGTTGGTGATGTCCACGGTGAGCTGCTTGAGGTTGAGCTGTCCCCTTCCGGTTGTGGTCACCTCATCGTCATCGTCGTCGCCCATGTCTATCGTCGTCTGGTTGCAGGCGGTGAGCCCCGAGAGGGCCACCGCTGCCACCAAGAGTGAGCGAGATATCTTGTTGATGTATTTGTACATTTTTTATCTGTGTTGGGTGTTAGTAAGCGAAAGTCAGGTTGTCCACCGTCAGTACGGCACCGATAGCCTTCTGCGTGTACTCGGTAATCTTCGTCTTCTGTATGTTGTTTGTCTCGTTTGCCATGCTGCTGTTGTCGTAGTGGCTACTTGAGGTGATGAAGATTCTGAGCGTTGTCGCCTTCTTGTTCTTTACAGAGTAAGTGATAGGCACGGTGACCGTCTTCCAGCTTGAAGAAGCGGTTATATTCTGCTCGCCACTACCGATGGTCTCGCTGCCGTTGAGGAGTTCCACCTTCACGATACCGGTCTCGTTTGTATCCTGCGAGTCCTGCACGTACTTGGTAGCAAGCGAAAGCGAGGCTGGGCGTGAGGTGAATGCTACACCTTGGTTGTATGTCTCAGTAGTGCCGTCGAAAGAGTATGAACCGAGGAACATCTTGCCTGCGGCGGTGTTGGCGATGCTTGGGGTGTTCTTAGAGTACGGTGTATTCGTTCCGTTTGTACTAAGTCTAGGAACTTCTCCGTTCAAATCCCAACCGATATTGCGAATGACCATAGCGTTGCCGCTCAGAGCGTCAGACGTGGTATTGTATACGGAAGGAGCGAAGAACCATGTATTCTTTGTCTTGGCACTCTCACATGCAGTCTTTGCATTGGTGGTAGCCCAACCGGTTGGCTCTGACACGTTGTAAGTCTCATAACTGTACTTTAGCAATTGCCAGCCACTTGTCCATTGGCCTCCCTGCTGTATCTCTCTATTTGTCAAGTTAGACACCGCCGTCAGCTCGTCCAGTCCACCGTTAGGCACAGCCGTAGCCGCCTCCGTCGTGAAGCTAATCTCGTCGCAGGAAGCGCTTACAGATGTCAGCTTCGCAGCTACGTAATACTTAGTTCCGGCAGTCAGTCCGCTGATGGTCACAGTACCGTTAGCCTCGTCTCTGGTCACGTTCTTGGCAGCCGAGAGGCTTCCGCTTGTCGTACCGATGTAGAACGTGGCGTACTTGGCTACGATAGACTTCTGTGCAGCATCCGCAGTGCCGCTGATGCCGATGGTAGCCTGCTTGGCCCATACTTCTCCTTCGTTATACGAGAGGGAGTAGCTGAAGTCTTCTGTACTTATGGTGAAGCCCTTCTTTGCTGTGCCCTTGTAACGTATGTTCACCTCGTTGGCATCGTCAACATTCGGCAGTCCTGTGAGGGTCAGTGAGTACGTTCCGTCGCCGTTGTTCTTGATGTTGGTCATAGGGCAGTCCTGCATGAAACCGCTCTTGTTCTTTGCCTGGAAGGAGACGTTCTTGGCGAAGTCCTCGCCGTTGTACTTCACGGTAAGGTCGCACGTGCCGCTACCGAAGGTCTGCTTGCCAATGCTTGTGAGGCTCAGCTCCAGCGGTGTCAGCGTAACAGTCATCGTGACAGCCTGCTCGCATACCTTTGAGTACTTGTCCTTCACCTGCAGCGTGAATGTGCTGGTGTTGTTGCCGTCGGAGGCGGCCTTGATGTGGCTGATGAGGTTTGTGAAGTCTATCAGTGCGAACTCGCCGGGGTTCTTCCACAGACCGGCGGGCGCGAAGCCCAGCGCGGCCAGCTTTTTCTGCACATCTTCAGAAGCCGACATCAGCTCTATCTCAGCCGGGAAGCCCTGTGCCAGGAGCGATGTGCTCTGCGTGGTCAGCGTCACCTCCTGGAGGCCCGAGCGCGCCATTATCTGCATCTTGGCAGCCTCTGTCGGGGTGTTGCCCTCGAAGATGCTGAGCGCTGTGCCGGGGGTGAAGCCGGACGGGGTGATGGTAGGTGCCGGAGCAGCGAGAATTTCGTCGCTCACCTTGATGGCGATAGGCTCCAGGATTGTCTCGTCGTCGAAAGAGATGGTTACCTGTGCGTCGCCCACGCCGCCGTCGTTTACGTCTACGGTAACATTATATAATGTACGCGCAGCGGCGTTGCTGATGCCTTCCACCTCAAACGTACCTGAGAGACCATTTGGCTTCGTGACGCTGAGGTCGATGGATATATTGCCCGGACGCACGTATGCGGCGCGCGTCTCGTCTTTTTCGAATGTTATGTATTTGCCTCCATCGCTATGTATCGTAGCAGTATAATCGGTGAAATACTTCTTGAAGGCATCGGTGTATTTCATCTTTACCATGGTGTTACATAGAGTTGCCTCCACGCTTACCTCACTCGTCTCGTCCTGCTTTACTGTTGTCGTCGCCGAACCGTAGTAGTACGGTTTGTCGAAGCCCTCGTCCTCCAGTGCTCCGTAACTGAGCGTCACGTCGTACGTGCCTATCGTCAGTGGGTTGTCACTCGGCGTGTAGTCGCTGACGTGGTCCCACGTCTGCAGGTACGTGCCCGTCTTGCTCATGATGATGAGCTTACAATCGTTCAACTCCGGTTTGATGGCAACGCCGTCCACGAGTGTAGTCTCGTCGGAGCTGTTGTCGTCAGCAGCCAGTCCGCTTCTGGTCACCTTAGAATCGATCTGCAGCGAGGCGAGCTCTATCTCGCCTCGGCTGCGGTTCGATTCACTCAGGTCTGACCCGCCGCACGACGCCAGGAGCGTCACGGCAGCTGTGGCCAGAGTCCCAAGAAAAATCTTTTTGAAGTTCATTTTTTTTGATTAATGATGTTCAACATGCTGTCACTACAGCGTCTGCTCCACCTCTATCTCTGTGAATGTCTCTATGATGTCGCCAGCCTGGATGTCGTTGAAGTTAACGAGCGAGATACCGCACTCCAGACCGGTTGCCACTTCCTTGACGTCGTCCTTATAACGCTTGAGGGCGTTGATTTCACCGGTGTGGATGACGATACCGTCGCGCACGAGGCGTGCCTTGTCTGCGCGGTGTACCTTGCCTTCCATGACCATAGCACCAGCGACGGTGCCCACCTTGGAAATCTTGAACACCTCCTTGACCTCGACCTGACCGGTGGAAATCTCCTTCTTGATCTTGTCGAGCATACCCTCCATGGCCTGCTTGATGTCGTCCATGGCGTCGTAGATGACGGAGTAGGTGTTGATTTCTACGCCCTCGTTCTCGGCGAGCTTCTTGGCAGCCACGGACGGGCGCACCTGGAAGCCTACTATCATACCGTTCTGTGCGGTAGAGGCGAGCATCACGTCGTTCTCGGAAATCTGGCCTACGCCCTTCATGATGACGTTGACCTGCACCTTCTCGGTAGACATCTTGATGAACGAGTCGGACAGTGCCTCCACAGAACCCTGCGTGTCGGCCTTGACGACGAGGTTGAGCTCGTGGAACTCGCCCAGGGCGACGCGGTGCGCAATCTCCTCGAGAGAGAGGGTCTTGGTGGTGCGCAGGCTCTGCTCGCGCTGCAGCTGGAGACGCTTGTTGGCAATCTCCTTTGCCTCCTGCTCGGTGGCCATGACGTGGAAGGAGTCGCCTGCCTGCGGTGCGCCGTTCAGACCGAGGATGATAACCGGTTCTGCCGGAGCGGCCTGGTCCACGCGCTGGTTACGCTCGTTGAACATGGCCTTGACGCGTCCCCATGCCGTGCCGGCGATGACGATGTCGCCCTGCTTGAGCGTACCGTTGCTGACGAGTACCGTTGAGACGTATCCGCGGCCCTTGTCGAGCGACGACTCGATGACGGAGCCGGTGGCGTTGCGGTTAGGGTTGGCCTTGAGGTCGAGCATCTCGGCCTCGAGGAGCACCTTCTCCATGAGGTCCTCAACGCCTACGCCCTTCTTGGCTGATATTTCCTGACACTGGTACTTACCACCCCACTCCTCGACGAGGAGGTTCATGGCAGCCAGGTCCTGGCGTATCTTGTCCGGATTGGCTCCGGGCTTGTCTATCTTGTTGATGGCGAATACCATCGGCACGTTGGCGGCCTGTGCGTGAGCGATGGCCTCCTTGGTGGTAGGCATGACGCTGTCGTCGGCAGCCACGATGATGATGGCGATATCCGTCACCTGTGTACCGCGAGCACGCATGGCGGTGAAGGCCTCGTGACCCGGGGTATCGAGGAAGGTGATGCGGCGGCCGTCCTCGAGCTTCACGTTGTATGCACCGATGTGCTGCGTGATGCCGCCTGCCTCACCGGCGATGACGTTGGTCTTGCGGATGTAGTCGAGGAGCGACGTCTTACCGTGGTCTACGTGACCCATGACGGTGACGATAGGCGCGCGGTGCATGAGGTCGTTCTCGTCGTCCTCAGCCTCCTGTATGGCCTCTGACACTTCGGCGCTGACGTACTCGGTGGTGAAGCCGAACTCGTCTGCCACGAGGTTGATGGTCTCGGCGTCCAGACGCTGGTTGATACTTACCATGATGCCGACGGACATGAGCGTGCCGATGAGCTTCGTCACGGGGACGTCCATCATCGTGGCCAGCTCGCTGACGGTAACGAACTCGGTGAGCTTGAGCACCTTGCTCTCTGCTGCCTCGGCTGCCATGGCAGCGTCGCGCTGCTCTGCGGCTGCGTCGCGCTTGTCGCGGCGGTACTTAGCGCCCTTCTTGTTCTGTGAGCTCTTGTTGGTGAGGCGTGCCAGCGTCTCCTTTACCTGGCGTGCCACGTCCTCGGAGTCAACCTCCTGTGGCTGCTGGTTTCCGCGCTGCTTGTTGCGCTTGCCGTTCTTGCCGCCCTGGTTATTGTTGTTGTTGCCGGGTGCGTTGTTGGCGGTGGTGCGAGCGTTCTTGCCGTTCTTGCCTCCCTGCTGCTGATTGGCAGGGGAGTTGACGTCTACGCGTTCCTTACCTATACGTGTGCGCTTCTTGTTGGAGTTGCCGCCGCCCTGACCGTTCTTGTCCTCGCGCTCACGTCGACGCTCCTCCTTGGTCTTCTTCTTGGGGCGCGTGCTCTGGTTGATGGCACTGAGGTCGATGGTGCCGAGCACCTGTGGGCGTGCCACGGTGCGACGGTCGCTCTTGAGGGTGAATACGCCGGAGCTGGTTGACTCCGTGGTGGTAGCCGGCTTAGGCTCGTCAGCCTTTGCCACAACGCTGACTACCTTCGGAGCCTCGGCTACTGCCTGTGCCTTTGAAGCCTCAGCGGCTGGCTTCTGTGTCTCAGCCTGCTTAGGAGCCTCAGCAGCTGGCTTTGCGGCCGCCTTAGTAGCTTCCTGCTTAGGAGCAGCTGGTTTTGGATTCAGGTCAATCTTTCCGAGCGGCTGTACCGACTTCCTAATGAGGCTGTCGCCGGGGGTGACAGCAACATTGGAAGGAGTCTCCTGGGTGGCCTTGGACTTCTTCTCTGGCTTCTTCATCATCTTCTCAGCAGCTGTGCGTACTTCCTTGTCGCCCTTGAAGGCGTTAACGAGGGCGTTATACTGTGCGTCGCTCAGTTTGAACGACAGTTCATTCTTCACCTCTCCCAGTTCGGGTTTCTTCTCGAGGAAGTCAACGGCAGTCTGCAGACCGATGTTGAGTTCGCTTATTGCTTTATTTAATCTTATGCTCATGTACTACGTTTAATTATTCTTTGTTTTCGACGCCAAGATCTTTTCCCTGGACACCAATACTTTTATCAACGCTAATGTTTTTTCACGCTAATTGCCGTGCGAAAGGTCGACGTTAATTGCCGTGTGAAAGGTCGACGTTAATTGCCGTTAATTGACCGTTAATTATTCATTAATTTTTATTTTGTCATTGTCATTAATTCATCATTAATATTTTTATAGTCTACAAAAAATATTAATGGTCCGCTCGGCTTTGCCGCTTGCCTAAGCAAGAATTAACGGTCCATTAACGGCAATTAACGTTAAAAACATTCATTGGCGTGAAAAATATTCTTTGGCGTTAATCTGTTCATTGGCGTTAGGCGTGGGGAAAATGTCCATTGAAGTCTACTTCTCGAACTCGCTCTTGAGGACGCTGATTACCTGGTCGACGGTTTCTTCCTCCAGGTCGGCCTTTGCAATGAGCATTTCGCGTGGGGCGTTGAGGACGGCCTTGGCGGTGTCCAGACCGATACCCTTGATGGCGTCGATGACCCACTGGTCTATCTCGTCGTTGAACTCGTCGAGGTAGATGTCCTCCTCGTCAACTTCGCCCTCTACCTCACGGAACACGTCGATGGTGTACTCGGTGAGCATAGAGGCGAGCTTGATGTTCTGTCCGCTGCGGCCGATGGCCAGCGACACCTCCTCTGGACGGAGGTAGACCTCAGCCTTGTGCTCCTCTTCGTTGAGCTGTATGCTGTTTATCTGAGCCGGAGCCAGAGCGCGCTGTATGAAGAGCTTGGTGTTGGTGGTGTAGTTGATGACGTCGAGGTTCTCGTTGCACAGCTCGCGTACGATGCCGTGAACGCGGGAGCCCTTCACGCCGACGCAGGCGCCAACGGGGTCGATGCGGTCGTCGAAGCTCTCAACGGCAATCTTGGCGCGCTCGCCTGGGATGCGTGCTATCTTGCGTACAGCAACGAGGCCTTCCTCTATCTCGGGTACCTCCGACTCGAGCAGACGCTGCAGGAAGAGCGGCGAGGTGCGCGAGAGGATAATCTTGGGGTTGTTGTTCTCGTTGGTGACGCGCTCGATGACGGCCTTGACGGTCTCGTTCTTGCGGTATACGTCGGTCGGGATCTGCTCTGCCTTGGGGAGGAGCAGCTCGTTGCCCTCGTCGTCGACGACGAGCACCTCGCGCTTCCATATCTGGTATACCTCGCCGATGATGACCTCGCCGACGCGGTCCTTGTACTTGTTGTAGAGGGTGTCGTGCTCCAGCTCCAGAATCTTGCTGGCAAGGGTCTGGCGGAGGTTGAGGATGGCGCGGCGACCGAACTTGGCGAAGTTGACGGACTCGGAGACGTCCTCGCCCACCTCGTAGTCGGCCTCTATCTTGCGTGCCTCGGTGAGTGCTATTTCACGGTTTTCGTCAGCCACTTCGCCGTCGGGTACTACGACGCGGTTGCGGTAGATTTCGAAGTCGCCCTTGTCGGGATTCACGATGACGTCGAAGTTAGCGTCAGATCCAAAGATGCTGGCGATGACTTTACGGAAGCTCTCTTCCAGTACGCTGACGAGAGTGGTGCGGTCGATATTCTTCGTTTCCTTAAACTCGCGGAACGTATCGATCATGTTGGGTTGTAGTTCTGTGGTTTTTGTTGCCATTTATATGTTTTTGTTTCGTTGTTTCGTGGGGGTTGTCTTGGCGTGCTCAAGCCTGTTCTGCGTTGGGTCTTTGTATCGAGGCGATGCCCACCTTATGAGAACACGATGCCCGCATTGTGAGAACTCGATGCCCACACTGCGAGCACACGATGCCCACGCCTTGGGCATACGGGCCTTACAAAGCACTGATTATCAAGACATAAAGAGATTACTTTCCAAAGTCTATGACGTATTTGCAATACTTTACCTCGTCCATGGAGAAGGTGTGGTCTACGTCTACCAGTACTGGGCGCTTCTTGCCCTCCTGCTTTTGCTTTTCCTGCACGGTGACGGTGAACTGTCTGCCCTCCACGCTCTTGAGGATGCCCTTGAGCTTCTTGCCGTCGGCGGTGAGCGTCTCCACCTGCTTTCCGATGCAGTTGACGTACTGCTGCTCCACCTTGAAGGGCTGTCCGATGCCGGCGCTGCCCACTTCGAGCTCGTAGTCCTCCTCTTCGCGGTCGAGGTGGTCTTCGATGAAGCGGCTCAGCTGTACGCAGTCTTCAATCCATACGCCGTCGGCGTGGTCTATCTCCACGACGATGCGGTCGTCCGGTGTGACGTCAACTTCCACGAGGAAGTACTCTTTTCCTTCGAGCCACTCCTCAACAATGCTCTTTACTCTTTGCTTGTCGATCATTTAGTATTTTGTTTCGAGTCTTAAAACAAGAATGAGAGGCTCCTTCTGTGGAGCCCCTCATTCCTCTGAACGTGTGCAAAATTACTAATTTTTAACTATATACACTAATTGCCGCACACATTATATATAGCACATACCTGAATTATTGACACACATCAATAAAACTCTTGCGCCGCATGACACGCCAATGACATTTTAGGACGTTAATTGCCGTACGAAAGTTCGACGTTAATTGCCGTTAATGGACCGTTAATGGACCATTAATTTTTTATTTCTTTCCCATCCGGATGGAGAAAAAATATTAATGAATAATTAACGGTCAATTAACGGCAATTAACGTCCTAAAATGTCATTAGCGCGGCAATTAACGTCGACTTTCGCACGGCAATTAATGTTTCCCCGGCAATTAGCGTTTCCCCGTCAGGCGGTGGAGCTGGTAGAGGGATGGGAGGGCTACCAGTAGGGAGGAGAGGACGGCCTGGAGGACGGCGGTCTGGCTGCCGTTGAAGTAGGCCACGAGGGGGGCGTCCACGGGGATGTTGGGGAAGAAGGCGGCGGTGACGTAGGCGGCGGAGTTGTTCACCCAATGGATGATGAAGGGGAGGACGATGCTGCCCGTGCGCACGTAGATCCATCCGAGCAGACAGCCTACGACGAAGGCGTGGGGCATCTGCGCGGGATTCATGTGGGCACCGGAGAAGAAGAGGGCGGCGATGACGACGGAGAGCACCGTGGCAAAGCGGCGCTGCTTGGCTATTGGGCCGGCGGCTAACGTGCCGGAGATGGCGGCAGCGTCCTTTCCTATGCTGCGCATGAATGCCGCGCGCAGGGTGCTTATCATGGCTCCTCGGAAGACTATCTCCTCGGCCAGGGGCATGAGCATGGCGATGACGAAGTAGCCGGCGGTGGAGTGGAGCATGGCGGCCAGGTCGTCCTTCATGACGTTGACGCGGAACTCGGCGGGGATGAACTCCTCTATCCACGTCAGGGGCAGTATGATGCCGAGGGCCAGGAGGAAGGACCAGAACATCTGGGGCCATGGGCGCGTGCGGACGTAGGATCGTGAGACGGGGTACCACTTCGTGAGGGTGAAGATGGCGATGAGGGCCACGGCGATGATGCCGGAGGCCACAATCATGACGTTGGAGGGGTCTACGTGCGCCAGCTGCTCTATGCCGGTCCACTGGGCTGCCTGCGGCGAGGCTATAAGGCTGACACCGAAGCCGATAGTCAGCTCCAGGGCAGCGAAGACGATGAGGTATAATATTGCTTTCTTCATTGTGGTGTGCGGGGGACGTTAAGTTTTCATTTGAGCCAATGACCCGAGGGACGGGGAACGTTAATTGACTCTTTCCCTGTAACGGGGGGACGTTAATTCTTGCTTAGGCAAGCGGCAAAGCCGAGCGGCCGTTAATGGACCGTTAATTGACCATTAATTTTTATTTCTTTTCCATCCGGATGGATAAAAAATATTAATGAATAATTAACGGTCCATTAACGGCAATTAACGTTAAAAAAATTCATTGGCGTAAAAATAAGATTAATGGTCAATTAACGGTCCATTAACGGCAATTAACGTTAAAAATATTCATTGGCGTGGAAAATGTTCATTGGCGTGGAAAATGTTCATTGGCGTGTCAGCTTGGCCTGCTCTACGTCTTTGAGTATCTGCAGGCGCAGGTCCTCGATGGAGGCGAACTTCTGTTCCTCTCGCAGGAAGGCGAGGAGCTGGACGTTGATGCGGCGGCCGTAGAGGTCTATTTTTTTCATGTCTATGAGGTGCGTCTCTATGCTGAGGGCATCGCCGTCGTTGTAGGTGGGACGATGGCCTATGTTGGTCAGGGAGAGGAACTTCTCGCGATGGCCCTCGATGTTGACTTGTGAGACGTAGACACCTTTGCGGGGGAGGAGCTTGGACTCTTCCAACTTGATATTGGCGGTGGGAAAACCGATGGCGTTGCCCTCGTGTTTGCCCTGCACTACTTCGCCGGTGAGGGTGTATGGGCGGCCGAGGAGCTCGTTGGCACGCTCAATGCGTCCGGCCTTCAGCTCGTGGCGTATGAGGGAGGAGGAGACGCGCTCGCCGCCAACGTCGATGGGGTCTATGCGCATCAGCTCCATGCCTACCTCCCGGGCGTACTGCTCGTACTGCGTGAAGGCCTCGCCGTCCTGAAACTTGCCAAAGCGGTTGTCGTAGCCGAGGAGCAGAAGCTTCACGCCGAGGGTGTCGGAGAGTGTCTGCTGGAGGAACTCGCGGGCGGTGGTGCCGGCCAGGTCGGCCGTGAAGGGGAACATGCGCACGTCGTCGATGCCCTGCTCGCGGAGGAGCTCCACCTTCTCCTTAGGGGTGGTGATGTACGCGGGCTTGAAGCCGGGCTGGAGGAGCGCACGTGGATGGCGGTCGAAGGTGATGGCCATGGTCTTTAGCCCGCGTTTGGCGGCCTCGTCCTTCAGCTGGTTGAGGACGTACTGGTGTCCGCGGTGCACGCCGTCGAAATTGCCGATGACGGCAGCGGCGGGCGTGGCGGAGTCCAGCTCGAGGCGGTTGTGGTAGAGAAGGGGCTGCAGACGGTCCACCCAGAGGGAGCCGTCTGGGTCGTGCATGGTGTGCATGCCAAGGGCCTGTGCGCCACGGCAGTTGCGCAGGGAGTCGTCGATGAAGTACACTTGGTCGGCCTTGACGTGCATCGTATCGAGGACGGCCTGGTAGATGCCGCGGTCGGGCTTCACCATGCCGAGGTTGCAGGAGAGGAAGACGTGGTCGAAGTAGTCGTCGATGGTGCGGTCGCCCACGTTGAAGAAGTTGTCGAGGGAGTAGTACCAGTGTATGAAGTTGGTGTTGGAGAGTACGGCGGTGCGGAAGCCTCGCTCTTTGAGGGCGCGTATGAGGCGCAGCTTGCCGATGTCGATGCCGGTGAGGAGCTGGTTCCACGCCCAGCATATCTCGTCGTCGGTGGCCTGGCAGGTGTGTATGACGCCGTGGTCGTCCATGTATGCCGACTGCTGGCGTGCGGAGAGGCAGAACTGCCTTGTGGGGCGGCCCAGCTCTATCTCGTGGAAGAGGTCTTCGCTGCGGTGCTCGTCGACGTATGATGCTATCTGTCCGCATCCTATTTTCTTGAGTGCATCGATGCACCGCTGCTTGTCGAGGTTGACAAGGATGCAGCCGAAGTCAAAGAGCAGTAGCGTGTCTTTTGTGATTATCATTGTCTATTGTGGTGGTTTGACGTATATGCCCGTGGAACGTTTAACGCTAATTGCCGTGCGAAAGTTCGACGTTAATTGCCACGCTAATGACATTTTAGGACGTTAATTGCCGTGCGAAAGTTCGACGTTAATTGCCGTTAATGGACCGTTAATTGACCATTAATTTTTATTTTTACGCTAATGACATTTTAGGACGTTAATGGTCGTTAATGGACCGTTAATTATTCATTAATAATTTTCTCCATCCGGACGGAAGAAAAAATAAAAATTAATGGTCAATTAACGGTCCATTAACGGCAATTAACGTTAAAAATATTCATTGGCGTGGAAAATGTTCATTGGCGTGGAAATATTCATTGGCGTGGAAAATGTTCATTGGCGTGGAAATATTCATTGGCGTGGAAAATGTTCATTGGCGTGGAAATATTCATTGGCGTGGAAAATGTTCATTGGCGTGGAAATATTCATTGGCGTGGAAAATGTTCATTGGCGTGGAAATATTCATTGGCGTGGAAAAGAGTCTTGGCGTTTATTTCTGTACTAGCGAGGCGATTTCGGATTCTATGTCCTTTACCTGTGCGTCGCGCTTGTAGAGGGAGTTGGTGCGGTCTATGAGGAAGAAGGTGGGGATGGCCTTGACGTTGTAGGCAGCGAGGTTGGAGGACTGCACGCCCTGCGGGTCGCGGACGCAGATCCAGGGGAGCGCGGCGGTCTGGGTCTTCCAGAAGTGCTCGTCGTCGTCGAGGGATACTTGGTATATCTCGAGTCCCTGGGCGTGGTACTTGTTGTAGAGATCGCGGAGCATCATGATACGCTCGTGGCTGCCCTCCATGGCGAAGGCGTGGAAGTCGAGCAGCACCACCTGGCCGCGCAGTTGGGTGAGGGAGCGCAGCTGACCCTTGTTGTCAGGCAGTTGGATGTCGATGATGTTCACCTCGTGCACCTTGTCGGGGTCGATGGTCTGGTTCTTCTGCTGCTCCACGATGCGCTGGGTCTTCATGCCCTCGATGGCTATGTTGTGGAGGTTCTCGCCGCGCAGGGCACCGGGGTAGTTGGTGTCCCACGAAGTGGCGACGGCGGCAAAGGTGCGCATGTCGAGGATGTCCTTCTGAGGGTTGAAGATGAGCTGCGCACCGACGGTCTGGAAGAGGGCGAAGTAGGACGAGGAGTACTGCGGTGCCTTGAAGATGTAGTTCTCGCGGACGTACTTCTTGTACTGGGCGAGGACGGCGGCGGTGCTGTCGGCCATCTGGGTCGTGGAGAGCTGGTAGTTGGACGTGATGGCGCTGAGCTGCGCTATGAGCTTCTGCTGCATGAGGGAGAGCTCGCGGATTCGTGTGCAGTTGTCGCTGCCCTCCACGGTGTACTGCGACGCCATGGTGGGATAGGCGGCCTTGACGGTGACGGTCTCCGTGGAGTCGATGCTGACGTTGATGATGCTGCCGGCTATGCGGAGGCGGTAGAACTCGGGGGCTTCGGGTCGCTCGCCGCTGAAGTCGAAGTGTCCGTCGTCGGTGAGGCGTATGGAGTCGACCACCTGCGGGCCGTCGAGGCTCATGTTTTCGAGGTAGAGCAGAGAGTCCGTAGCCTGTGTGATGTTTCCTTCAATATGGAATTTCTCTCCCGTACACGCCGTGAGCGTGAGGAGTGCCGCAGCAAAAATGCCGCCTATTGTATGCTTCATTGTGGGTGTCTTTAAGTTGTTACGCGTGCAAAGGTACGGAAAAAAGGTGATAAGTTCAAAGAAGTGGGGGGATATTTAGCAATTTTAAGGGCGGGGCGAGAGGTTAATCCAATTATTATGAGTACTTTTGCCGCCGAATTGCAAACTACATAACAAATAAAAAAGGAAAGCTTTAACGTGAAATATCTCGTCACCACCATACTGGCACTGCTCCTGCTGACAAGCGCGGAGGCTAAGAAGACGCCCGAGGAGCAGCAGGCGGACATGGACAGCCCTACGTTCGTCCCCATGGTGCGCGTGGGCAAAGTGCTGGAGGGCAAGGACAGCATAAAGTACGTGGAGATGAACAATGTCTACGTCTTTGGCCCTATGGAGTTTAAGAACGACCGCCAGCGCAAGGCGTACAACCGCCTCGTGGCCAACGTGAAAAAGGTGCTGCCCATAGCCAAGGAGGTGAACCTGGCCGTGCTGGAGACGTACGAGTACATGGAGACCTTGCCGGACGAGAAGGCCCGCAAGGAGCACATGAAGCTTGTGGAGAAGGGAATAAAGGCGCAGTACACGCCGAGGCTGAAGAAGCTGACGCTCTCACAGGGCAAGCTACTGATAAAACTGGTGTACCGCGAGACGAACTCGTCGGGCTACGAACTGGTGAAGGCGTTCCTGGGCTCAGGCAAGGCGGCGTTCTACCAGGCCTTTGCGTGGATGTTCGGTGCGTCGCTCAAGAAGGTGTACGAGCCGAACGGAAAGGACAAAATGATAGAGCGCGTGGTGCGGCTGGTGGAGTCCGGGCAACTGTAAACGCCAATTGCCGTGGAATGACATTTTACGCCAATGACATTTTTTCGACGTTAATTGCCGCGCTAATGACATTTTAGGACGTTAATTGCCGTTAATGGACCGTTAATGGACCATTAATTTTATTTTTTACGCCAATGAATGTTTTTAACGTTAATTGCCGTTAATGGACCGTTAATTTTTTATTTCTTTCCCATCCGGATGGAGAAAAAATATTAATGAATAATTAACGGTCCATTAACGGCAATTAACGTCGAAAAAAATCATTAGCGTCGAACTTTCGCACGGCAATTAGCGTCCTAAAATGTCATTAGCGTAGGGGAGGCTACTTCGAGAAGTAGTAGATGAAAGTGGCGATGCCCTCGGCGGCTTTTTTGCCCGTCTCCTTAACGTTGATGACGAACTTTATCTCTGTCTTTACGGCACCGCGGAGGTTTACGATGCTCTGCAGCGTCGTCGTCATGTTGATGCTCTGGCCACTAAGGACGGGCTGGCCGAACTTCATCTTGTCCACGCCGTAGTTGATGAGGTTCTTGACGTTCTTCACCTCGAGAGTGTTGTACCACAGGTGGGGCAGCATGGAGAGGATGAGGTAGCCGTGCGCTATCGTGGTGCCGAACTGGCTCTCCGTCTTGGCGCGCTCCTGATCGACGTGTATCCACTGGTGGTCCAGCGTGGCATCGGCAAAGAGGTTGATGCGCTCCTGGCTGAGTTCTACGTAATCCGAGGTGCCCAGCACCTGACCCTCGTACTGGAGGAAGTCTTCGTAAGATGTGATTGTTGTCATTTCGCTTTATGCATTGGTGGTTGTAAGTGCTGCAAAGGTACTGAAAAAAAACTACACACTCGTTATATTTAGGTATATTTTTAGGTTACCTGCCGCCCTACCCCATTTTTTTTGTAACTTTGCACCTATTATGACACTCGACGAACTACACATACACCAGACGGCACGCATCACCAGCGTGGGCGGCGAGGGAGCACTCCGACAGCACTTCCTCGACATGGGACTAATCCCAGGAGCCATCGTAAGCATGAGCAAGCACGCCCCCATGGGCGACCCCATACAGCTGCAGATACACTCCTACGAACTGACACTGAGAAAGGCCGACGCTGCACGCATCGGCATTGAGATAACGGCAAAGCCCGAGAACACCGAGCCTTCTGCCGAGGCGGCCGTGGTGCCCCACCCCGGTCTGGGCGAGGGAATACCCTACCACGACAAGAAGCACGAGCACCCACTGCCCGACTCCGAGACCCTCACCTTCGCACTGGCCGGCAACCAGAACTGCGGCAAGACGACGCTCTTCAACCAGCTGACCGGAGCCAACCAGCACGTGGGCAACTTCCCCGGCGTCACCGTGGACCGCAAGAGCGGCAGCATCAAGGGGCACAAGAACACGGACGTCACCGACCTGCCCGGCATCTACAGCCTCTCGCCCTACACGAGCGAGGAGGTGGTGAGCCGCGAGTTCATCATAGGCGAGAAGCCGCGAGGCATCATCAACATCGTGGACGCCACCAACATAGAGCGCAACCTCTACCTCACCATGCAACTGATGGAGCTGGACGTGCCAATGGTGCTGGCCCTCAACATGATGGACGAGATGGAGGGCAACGGCGGCACGGTGCTCGTCAACGAGATGGAGCGCAGGCTGGGCATACCCGTAGTGCCCATATCGGCAATGAAGAACGAGGGTGTGGACGAACTGGTGCGCCACGCCCTGCACGTGGCGAAATACCAGGAGCCGCCTGCCGTGCAGGACTTCTGCTCGCCCACGGACAACGGAGGTGCCGTACACCGCTGCCTACACGCCATACGCCACCTCATAGAGGGCAACGCCAAAGCGGCCAAGATACCGCTGCGCTTCGCCGCCGCCAAGATAGTGGAAGGCGACCAGAGCATACTGCACGCCCTTAGACTCTCCAAGGGAGCGCGCGAGGCCATAGAGAGCATCATCACGGAGATGGAGCAGGAGCGCGGCATGGACCGTGCCGCCGCCATCGCCGACATGCGCTACACCTTCATACAGCGACTGACGGAGGCCACCGTCGTACACCCACAAAAAAGCCGCGAACAGATACGTTCGCGGCGCATAGACAGCATTCTGACGGGACGGTGGACAGCACTGCCCGCCTTCGCCGCCATAATGGCGCTGATATTCTGGCTCACCTTCGACGTGCTGGGAGGCACCATGCAGGAGTGGCTCGAGGAGGCCATCGACGCCTTCACCACACTGACGGCCGAGACGCTCGTGGCGTGGGACGTCAACGACGTGGTGCAGTCGCTCATCATCGACGGCGTCTACGCCGGCGTGGGCAGCGTGCTCTCCTTCGTACCCATCATCGTGGTGCTCTTCTTCTTTCTCTCCATGCTGGAGGACTCGGGCTACATGGCCCGCATAGCCTTCGTCACGGACAAGCTGCTGCGCAAGATAGGCCTATCGGGCCGCTCCATAGTGCCGCTGCTCATAGGCTTCGGCTGCAGCGTGCCCAGCGTCATGGCGAGCCGTACGCTGCCCTCCGAGCGCGACCGCAAGCTGACGGTGATGCTGACGCCCTTCATGTCGTGCACGGCAAAGCTGCCCATATACGCATTCTTCTGCGCCGCCTTCTTCCCGGACAATGCCGCACTGGTGATGTGCGGCCTCTACCTGCTGGGCATCCTCGTGGGCATCGTGACGGCGCTGGTGCTGAAGAGCACAGCGTTCAAGGGCGAGGCAGTGCCCTTCGTCATGGAGCTGCCCAACTACCGCATGCCAGGCATGAAGACGACGCTGCGCCTCCTCTGGGACAAGGCGCGCGACTTCCTGGAGCGTGCCTTCACCGTCATCTTCATGGCGACCATCGTGATATGGTTCCTGCAGACGTTCTCCTTCCGTCTGGACATCGTGGAGGATGCCTCGCTGAGCATCCTGGGTCGCCTGTCGTCCGTAGTGACCCCCATCTTCGCCCCGATAGGCTTCGACGACTGGCGCGTGGCCACGTCGCTAGTAGGCGGTTTCATGGCAAAGGAGAGCGTGGTAAGTACCCTCTCGGTGCTCTTCGGCGCGGGCGTGACGCTGGAGAGCGTCCTCACCGTAGCGTCCACCATCTCGCTGATGGTCTTCTGCCTACTCTACACCCCCTGCGTGGCCGCCATCGCCGCCATCCGCCGCGAACTGGGCTCGCGCTACGCCATGACGGTAGTCCTCGGCCAGTGCTTGATAGCCTACGCCGTAGCCCTCCTAGCCTACTGGACATCAATGCTCTTCTGCTGAACGCCAATTGCCGTGCGAAAGTTCGACGCTAATGATTTTTTTCGACGTTAATTGCCGTTAATGGACCGTTAATT
>CAVAHD010000011.1:0-68148 GCA_963588475.1 Oscillospiraceae bacterium
ATCATCTGCTCCATCATGGTACGCTTCGAAGAAGTGATGCCTTCATCGAAAAGCAGCTGTGCCTCCACCTCCGTCACTGTACTGCCCTCAATGGCAGTAGAGTGTGTAATGATGGAGTACAGATAGAACTTGTCGTAGTCTATCTGATGCGAAATGCCCAACTCATCATGTTGATGGAGCAAGGTAAGCAGTATATCTTTCTTATTTTGTTTCATTGAATAAACTTTTTGATATGCGGTATTGTTTATACAAAGGTCAGAGGGATAGGTACATGTGGTCCACTTCTCATACTCCCAAGATGTTTTTTGCACAGATTTTGTCATATTCCGAGAGGACTGGCGTACCTGTCCCTATGCCCCCCACTGGAAGTGAATTAGTGGAATCCTTTTAATTTATTGATTCAAGGGTCACGGGGACAGGTATCGCCGACCCGCTAAAAATACGACAGCCTTGCATTTTGGGGTCAGAGGGACAGGTACATGTGGCCCACTTCTCATACTCCCAAGATGTTTTTGAATCGATTTTGTCATATTCCGAGAGGACTGACGTACCTATCCCTATGCGCCCCTCAGGTTTTAGTCCTCTCCTAGCTTTGTATTCAGCAAGCGAACAAAAAAATCCATGAACTCCTCTGGAGTATATATAGGTAATGGGGAAAGCTGGAAATCTTTCTTGTTGCGAGTAACAATGCAATCTGCATTTACTTGTAATGCTGTCGCGTTTTGTAGGGCATCCTCATAATCTTTCCAGTCCATCTGCAACGTTTGCAACACCGTTTCTGCTGGCAAATCAACAAATTTGACAATTTGCGAGAGACCTAGAAGACATGATTTGATGGCGACCGAATCGTGGTTCCTGCCTATATACAAAGTATTGACAATAGACAGGGCGGAAACAGCAATCTCTATCTTCTTCAAAAAGCATAGAGCAAAAACGCTCTTGGCCGGAATGAAGAAAGGGTCTCGCTTGCAAACATAGTCTATCAAGACATTGGTATCAACAAATACTTTCATACGCCATATTTTATTCGAGACAACGCTCCATTGCCGTCCTCATCTACAGAAACGGGTGCAGAGAAATCGTCTGCTACAAAAGAATCCATATACTGCATGGCTGCTTTGAACTCTTCTGTATCTGCTAATGTAATCTGTTTCTCCTTCTTGCTTTTAGAAAGAAATATAGAGGCTATACTTGCTACATATTCATTGACCAAATCATCCAGACTGGAATGTCGTTCTTTGGCATAAGCCTCTCCTGCCATATAAATATTGGGGTCGTTGATTGCTATTTGGTACATATTATTTCCTTTCTATAATGATTATACTCTGCAAAGATATTCTTTTTATTTGAAACCGCCAAATATTTGGGAGGAAATGATAAAGCCCGGGTCGCTTTGTGGAGCGGCTCGGGCTTATTTAGTGTGTGCTTGTTAGCTGGTAGATTAGTTGTTCTCTGGGCGGAGCTGACGTACTGTCTCGGCTGTGCGCCACATCTCTGAGTCGTGCAGAGCGGCAAGCTCCTTCTCGAGACCTACGCGGTAATCTGGCTTTGAGTTGGCGTCGATAGAGATCTGTGCCTCGTTGCCTGACTTAACGGAAGCGTAGAGCTTCTCTACTACTGGCTTGCATGCGTCGTGGAATGGGCCCATCCAGTCGAGGGCACCGCGCTGTGCTGTTGTAGAGCAGTTAGCGTACATCCAGTCCATACCCTTCTCAGCGAAGAGAGGCATGAGGGACTGTGTCAGCTCCTCTACTGTCTCGTTGAATGCCTCGGATGGTGTGTGGCCGTTCTCACGGAGTACCTCGTACTGAGCCAGGAGCAGACCCTGGATGGCACCCATCAGGGAGCCGCGCTCGCCAGTGAGGTCGGAGGTAGCCTCGCGCTGGAAGGTTGTCTCGAAGAGGTAGCCGGAACCGATACCGATACCCAGAGCCAGTGTGCGGTCGAGTGCCTTGCCTGTAGCGTCGTTGTATACGGCGTATGAAGAGTTCAGACCACGACCCTCGAGGAACATGGTACGGAGTGATGTACCTGAACCCTTAGGTGCAACCATGATAACGTCGATATCCTTTGAAGGAACGCAACCGGTGCGGTCGGACCATGTGATGGCGAAACCGTGAGAGAAGTACAGAGCCTTGCCCGGTGTGAGGTACTTCTGCAGTGTTGGCCATACTGACATTACAGCAGCGTCTGAGAGCAGACACATGATGATGGTGCCCTTCTCGGCAGCCTCTTCGATAGAGAAGAGAGTCTCGCCTGGTACCCAACCGTCGTTGATAGCCTTTTCGAATGTCTTGCCCTGACGCTGGCCAACGATAACGTTGAAGCCGTTGTCGCGCAGGTTGCAAGCCTGGCCAGGACCCTGAACGCCATAACCGATAACTGCGATAGTCTCGTCCTTCAGGATTTCACGAGCCTTTTCCAGTGGGAATTCTTCACGTGTCATTACCTCTTCGATAACGCCACCAAAATTCATTTTTGCCATTTTGTTTGTTGTTTATTTAGTTTGTTAAACTGTTGTTCTATGTTTTTCCCTCTTCCCTTGTCTTTTCGAGGTGCAAAGGTAACTATTATTTGCCGCACGTGCAAATTTTTGTCATTCTTTTACCCTTTGGCGTCGAACGTTACTTTTAGCCTGCATAGTTCCGTCTCTTCTCCGTCGCCGTTGTGACGGCAGAGGCGGTAGGCGTGGTTGTCCGTCGACGTCTCGGCGTGGTAGATGCGTACCGTGTCGCCGTAGTGTCCTTCTGCCACGTAGGCTATCTCGAGCCTGTGGAGCTGGTGGGTGGAGAGGTAGTTGAGCGTGTAGGTGTCCATGACGTGGTCTATGTACTTCATGGAGTTGCAGTGCCCGTTGACGTCGATGTCGTTGTAGAGTATGCGGAACTCTGTGTAGTCGGTCATCTCGGGTACTTTCACCCTCGACACGTCTGCCATGTCGCACGGTTTCTCGGGTAGGAGGTAGTCCATTATCTTGCCGTCATGTACGGCGAGGATGTCCTGCGGCTGTCGGGTCTCGGTGTCTATCATCGCCCAGATGCTCTTGGCGTAGCCGTAGACCGTCTGGCCGTCTTTGGAGATGAGTGCCCAGTTGCGCTTGGTGAAGTACTTCATCGCGTTTTCCACCCACGTCTCTATGACGAACTCCTCGTGTTCCTTTGGTATGCTATACATTTCCAGTGCCAACCGCGACAATACCCATGTCTTGTTGATGGTATTGAGGTATGTCATGCCAAATTGGCGTTCCGTGGAATGTATGTCAGACGCTGTGAGCAGAGAGTTTCCCAGGTGCCCTATGCACAGTTGGTGCAGGAAGTCGCAGTGGAATGCTTCTGTCGTTACGGCGTAACTTGTTACTTTATTGTCGGTCATATTCTTCACCCCCGTTTGTCAGATTGCCCTTTACTTCGTTCTTTCACATGGACTCGCCTCTTTCGTGCAGAAATCGGCTTACTTCCTCCTGACAGCTACGTGTGACGGCGATGCGTCCGGAACGTGTGAACTGTAGGATGCAGTCCTTTACCTTGTTGATGTTGTGGAAGAGCTCCAGGATGTGGTCTGTCGTTCCCTCGCAAACTACGATGCAGAAGGTGTCGTTGACCTCTGTGATGTGTGCGTCGGCGTGTCTGATGGACCTTGAGATGTCCGGGTTTGCCGTGACGTGCGGAGTGGAGAGCTTGAACAGTGCCACCTCGACGAGGAACAGGTCAGAGTTGAGATAGTGGTGCGCCTTGACAACGTCGATTTTCTTCTCTATCTGCTTTACCACCTTCTGCATCAGTTCGTCGGTGCCGTATGCAGTGATGGTGTATTTGTGTACGCCCTTTATGCTGGATGGCGATACGTTGAGACTTTCTATGTTTATCTGTCTACGGGTAAACACAGCGGTGATCTGGTTGAGAACACCCGCTATGTTTTCCGTGTATACCTGCAGCGTATAGAGCTGTTTTTCGGTTTCGTTCATTTCTGTTATAAAAGAGTGAATGTTACAGAGTATTTAGCACTCTACGTTCAGTACCATTTCGTCGACGGCCTTGCCCGGGGCTGTCATTGGCTCAACGTTGGCGTCCGGCTTGATGACTGTCTCCAGCAGGAAGGGACCGTCCGTGTTGAGCATTTCCTTGATGGCATCCTCCAGCTCCTCGCGCTTGGAGACGAGGCGGTAGGGGATGTCGTACGCCTCGGCCACTTTTCCGAAGTCGGGGTTGGTCATCGGGGTGTACGAACGTCTGTGGCCGAAGAACATGTCCTGCCACTGGCGCACGTTGCCTAGGAAGTTGTTGTTGAGCAGAATCATCTTCACCGGTATGTGGTGCTCCATGATGGTGCCGAACTCCTGTATTACCATCTGCAGTCCGCCGTCGCCCATGAAGCAGCAGACGGGGCGGTCGGGAGCGCCGTACGTAGCACCCATGGCGGCAGGTATGCCGTAGCCCATTGTGCCTAAGCCACCGGAGGTAGCGATGCTGCGGTTCTTGTGGTACTTGAAGTAGCGGGCGGACATCAGCTGGTTCTGACCTACGTCGGTGACGAGGATGGCATCGTTTGCCAACTCAGAAACCTTGTTTGCCACTTCGCCCATCAAGAGCATTCCCTCCTTAGGCTGTGTGGCAGGCACGATGACGTTGTCGAGCTCCTTCTGGTGTAGTGGTGCGAAGGACTCTATCCATTCGCTGTGGTCGTTCTTGTTGACGGCCTCGGTGAGGGCTGGCAGGGATACCTTGCAGTCTGCCACGATGGCCACGTCAGCCTTCACGCACTTGTTTATCTCAGCAGCGTCGATGTCGAGGTGGATAATCTTGGCCTGCTTGGCGTAGCGCGACAGGTCGCCCGTTACGCGGTCAGAGAAGCGCATGCCGATGGCGATGAGTACGTCAGCCTCCTGCTCCTTGAGGTTAACGGCGTAGTTGCCGTGCATGCCGAGCATACCCATGTTCAGCGGGTGTTCGCTTGGCAGTGCAGAGAGACCGAGCAGTGTGCGTCCGGCTGGAATGTTAGCCTTCTCGAGGAAGACCTTCAGCTCCTCCTGTGCGTTGGCCAGCTCCACGCCCTGTCCCACGAGGGCGAGTGGCTTCTTGGCGTTGTTGATGAGCTCGGCAGCCTCGAGTATGCTCTCCGGTGTGAACTCGGGGTAGGGGACGTAGCTGCGGATGAAGTCGACCTTTGCAGGTTCGTAGACTATCTTCTCTGTCTGAGCGTTCTTGGTAAAGTCGAGAACGACAGGACCGGGTCTGCCGCTGCGTGCTATGTAGAAGGCACGGCTGACAGCCCATGCCACGTCTTTGGCTGAGCGTATCTGGTAGGCCCACTTACTGATAGGCTGCGACACACCGACGAGGTCTACCTCCTGGAAGGCATCGCTGCCCAGTACACTTGTGGCTACCTGTCCGGCTATTACGACGATAGGTGTTGAGTCCACCATGGCATCTGCCACACCAGTCAGTGTGTTGGTAACGCCGGGACCTGATGTGACGAGTGTTACGCCGACATTGCCGCTTACACGTGCATAGCCCTCTGCTGCATGCGCTGCAGCCTGCTCGTGGCGTACGAGGACGTGCTCGAAGGCTTTCTTTTCACCTCTTGTATAGTTGTACAGAGCATCAAACGTAGGCATGATGCTGCCGCCCGGATAGCCGAAGATGGTCTTTACTCCTTCGGCCTTCAGTGCGAGCATGAGTGCCTCTGCTCCTGTCACCATTTGTGTATTATCCATTTCTCTTCTTTTAGTCTATGATGCGTACGCCTCCCTTGTCTGCGGAGGCAACTGATTGTGCGTATGCCTTGAGTGCCTTGGAAACAACGCGGTTGCGCTTCAGTGGCTGCTGTGGACGTGCTGCGAGCTCTTCGTCTGTGAGCTTGACGTTGATGCTGCGGTTAGGGATGTCAATCTCGATGATGTCGCCGTCCACAATCTTGCCGATGTTACCGCCGCTGGCAGCCTCCGGTGAGATGTGTCCTATGGAGAGACCGGATGTGCCGCCTGAGAAACGTCCGTCGGTGATGAGGGCGCATTCCTTACCCATGTGCATGGACTTGATGTACGATGTTGGGTAGAGCATCTCCTGCATGCCCGGGCCGCCCTTTGGTCCTTCGTGGGTGATGACGACAACGTCGCCCTTCTTCACCTTGCCGCCGAGGATGCCTTCGCAAGCGTCATCCTGAGAGTCGAATACTACGGCAGGACCGGAGAACTTCCAGATGCTCTCGTCCACGCCGGCAGTCTTCACGACGCAACCGTCCTGTGCGATGTTTCCGAAGAGGATAGCCATACCGCCGTCCTTGGTGTATGCGTGTTCTATGTCGCGTATGCAACCGTTCTCGCGGTCGGTGTCAAGAGTCTCGTAGGTGGTGTTCTGTACGCCGAGCTCGTTGCAGAATACTCCTGCCGGTGCGCTGGAGTAGATGCGCTTTGCCTCGGGGTCAACAGTGTCCTTCAGTATAGAGTACTTCTCGATGTCCTCAGCCAGTGTAGCGCCGTTCACGCGCTTTACGTCGGTATTGATGAGACCGCCCTTGGCCAGTTCGCCGAGCAGACCCATCATGCCGCCTGCACGTCCACATTCCTGCACGGAGTACTTCTGCGAGTTAGGAGCCAGTTTGCAGAGGAACGGTGTCTTGCGTGAGAGTGCGTCGATGTCCTTCATGGTGAAGTCCACGCCGGCTTCCTGTGCTACGGCGAGTAGGTGGAGCACGGTGTTTGTCGATGCACCCATGGCGATGTCAAGTGTCATTGCGTTGAGGAAAGCCTGACGTGTGGCGATGCTGCGTGGCAGTACCGACTCGTCGCCGTCCTCGTAGTAAGCCAGTGCGTTCTTGACGATTTGCGCTGCTGCGTCCTTCATCAGCTGGCGACGGTTGACGTGGGTGGCAAGGATTGTTCCGTTGCCGGGGAGTGAGAGACCGATGGCCTCGGTGAGGTTGTTCATGGAGTTTGCGGTGAACATGCCTGAGCAGCATCCACAGCCCGGGCATGCGCGGTTCTCTACCTCTGCGAGCTCCTCGTCAGAAACGGTCTTGTCGGCACCCTTAATCATGGCAGCGATGAGGTCGAGATTCTCGCCTTTGTATACGCCAGCCTCCATCGGACCACCGCTGACAAATACGGCAGGGATGTTCAAGCGCATAGCGGCCATGAGCATACCCGGAGTAATCTTGTCGCAGTTGGAGATACAAATCATGGCATCTGCCTTGTGGGCGTTGCACATGTACTCCACGGAGTCAGCGATGATGTCTCGTGAGGGGAGGGAGTAGAGCATGCCGTCGTGTCCCATAGCGATACCGTCGTCTATGGCTATGGTGTTGAACTCTGCGGCGTAGCAGCCGAGCTTCTCTATCTCAGCCTTTACGAGCTGACCAGCTTCGTGGAGGTGTGTGTGGCCTGGGACGAACTGTGTGAACGAGTTTACTATCGCAATGATAGGCTTACCAAACTGCTCTCTCTTCATGCCATTGGCTACCCAAAGTGCGCGGGCACCTGCCATACGGCGACCTTCTGTGCAGACTGCGCTGCGAAGCTGATGTTTCATAATGCTGATATAGTGTGTTGCTTAGTTTGTTATACTGAGTTTTTTTTATATATAAACGGCTGCAAAATTACGGAAAAATCTGCGTATACACAAATAATGTGTACGCTTTTTGCTCTTTTCTTTTGAAATTGTGCAAGGAAAGCTTTGTTTACTTACGGATTAATAGTATCTCTGACGCAAAAGTTTTAATCTGTAACCAATGTTATTCCTCGTCTGGCTCAAGATTCTCCGGGCTGAGGATGTGCAGTTGGAATGCCCTTGTTACCAGTCTTGTTGCGTTGATGCTGACTTTTCCTTTGCTGTCGGGAAACAGTTTTTGCACGAGTTCGCCCTGTCGTTTTTCGAGACTTTTCACGCCGAAAGGCATGCCGCGCAGTCCTGTTATCTGCTCCTTGGTGTAGCCGAGTGCCAGGTGTCTGAGGAAGCGTTCGTCGTATTCGTCGATGTCGTATCTGATGGCGGCTTCCTGTTTGTGTATGTCGTCGGAGATGGTGCGTCTGAACTTGTCTACGATAACTTCAAGAATGGGCTGGTTGAAGACGTACTTCTTGCCGCTCATTACTCCTACAACGTCCGTGCGAGTCAGCATTTCTCCCATTTTCAGTATGATGCCGTCCGCTCCGGCATCGAGTACGTCGACCCAAAGTTTTTCGTTCAGTATCTCGCCGGTGAATACCAGTACCTTCGCGTCTTTGAACTTGGCTTTCGTCTCGCGGCACAGTTCGACACCGATGGTGGTGCTGCCGTTCAGCCCGAGGTCCATGAGGACGAGGTCCGGCTGTGCTGTGCGTATAAGCTTTAGGTACTCGCTTTCGTTCTGTGCGGTGCCTATGATTTCGGCTTCCGGTACTTCAGCTTTGAGGATGCCTTCAGTACCTTTCAGTTCGAGTGGTACGTCTTCGACGATGATTACTTTGAAGTTGTCCATGGGTCAAGGTGGGGTTGTTTTTGTTTTGTACAAAAAAAGAGATTGCAGTCGCAGTGTGTGCGGATGCAATCTCTTGTCTTATTTGATGTAGACTTTTACGTCAAGCGAATTACTTGAAGAAAGCCTGAACGTCCTCGTTGGGAACCATCTGCTCATCAAAGATGTAGGCACCAGTCTTTGGGCTCTTTACCATCTTGATAACCTTTGTGTAAGCGCGACCATCCTTCGAACCTTCGTGGAGGGTAGCGACGGTTTTCTTTGCCATAGTGCTGTATTATTCTTTAATGTATTGGTGATTACTTGATCTCCTTGTGAAGAGTCATCTTCTTGAGGATTGGGTTGTACTTCATCAACTCAAGACGCTCTGGAGTGTTCTTACGGTTCTTGGTAGTAACGTAACGGCTTGTACCAGGCATGCCGCTGTTCTTGATCTCAGTGCACTCGAGGATTACCTGTACACGATTACCTTTTGCTTTCTTTGCCATGGTGCTTATTCTCCTATTACTTTAATATCTTTCCAATCTACGTATCCGTTTGATACGGCCTGCTTAAGTGCTGCGTCAAGACCTACCTTGTTGATCATGCGAAGACCAGCAGCAGAAATCTTGAGGCTGATCCAGCAGTTCTCCTCTACGTAGAAGAACTTCTTGCTGAAGAGGTTCACATCGAAGCTGCGCTTTGTGCGGTGCTTTGAGTGTGAAACGTTGTTACCGATCATTGCCTTTTTACCGGTAATTTGACAAACTTTAGACATTGCTATCTTTTACTTTTTAAAGATCGTTAATTGATACTTATTCCAAACAGTGTGCAAAGTTACAGCTTTTCCCGTAATTGGCAAAGAAAACACGTCGGCAGCACCGTGTATTTAAGATATTTTAAGAAATAAAGTGCCTAATCCTTAGGTATTTGTTGCAAATGTTAGCAGACACCGATGATGTCGTGTATGTCGGTGCAACCGTGCTTGTCGAGCCATGCGTTGATTCCGTCGCGCACTTTTATGGTGATGGCAGGGTCGAGGAAGTTGGCCGTGCCGATTTCTATCGCGGTAGCACCTGCCATGAAGAATTCTATGGCGTCCTCAGCCGATGAAATGCCGCCGAGTCCTACGACGGGAATCTTCACTGCCTTGCTTACCTGGTTGACCATTCTTACGGCTACGGGCTTTACTGCCGGACCGGACAGACCGCCTGTCCCGATGCTGAGCATTGGCTTTCTTTTCTCTATGTCTATCGCCATGCCCATTAGTGTGTTTATGAGCGAGACGCTGTCTGCGCCCTCTGCTTCAACGGCGCGGGCTATCTCGGTGATGTCGGTGACGTTGGGCGATAGTTTGACTATCAGAGTCTTGTCGTAGGCCTTTCTCACTTCGCGCACTACGCTGGCTGCTCCTTTCGCTGTTACGCCGAACGCCATTCCGCCCTGTTTTACGTTAGGACATGAGATGTTCAGCTCGATGGCTGGTATCTTGTCCAGTTCGTTGACGCGAGCTGCGCATTCTGCGTATGTCTCGGGTGACGAACCGCTGACATTGACAATCATGTTGGTGTCGATGTCCTTTATCTCGGGGTAGATGTGTTTGCAGAAATAGTCCACACCCTTGTTCTGCAGACCGACACAGTTCAGCATGCCGCTTGCCGTTTCTGCCATGCGTGGATAGTCGTTTCCCTCGCGGTGGTGTAGGGTGGTGCCCTTTACTATGATGCCGCCGATGCCGTCGAGGGGCATAAAATCCTGAAATTCTATGCCGTAACCGAACGTGCCGGAGGCGGTCATTACTGGGTTCTTTAGACTGAGATTACCTATATTTACTTGTAAATTGGCCATATTAATGTCTTTTGAAGATTACCATTCCAGTCTGCGTGCGTTGATGACGGGTCCCTCTGTGCATACGCAGATGTGTCCTTTGTCCTGTGTCTTTTCTACACAGCAGAGGCAGGCGCCGAGTCCGCACGCCATTTTGTTTTCGAGACTCACTTCGCATTCTGTGTTTGCCTTCTCTGCAAATCGTGAGATGGCTACCATCATTGGCTTTGGACCGCAGGTGGATATGAGGTCGAAAGACTCTTTCTGAAGTACGCTGTGGTTGGTGACGAAGCCCTTTTCGCCCTCGCTGCCGTCTTCTGTGGTGACGAAGATGCGTCCGTATTTCTTGAATTCGTCAATGATGAGCAAGTCTTTTGCGCTGCGTGCGCCGAGCAGGAATGTCGGTTCGCCGCCCATTTCCTTAATGGCTTTACCGAGGTAGAGCAGTGGTGCTACGCCTACGCCGCCGCCTACGAGCAGGTGCTTGCGGTCGGGTGTGGCTGGCATGGTGAACCCGTTGCCTAATGGCAGCATGACATTCAGTGTGTCGCCCGTTGTCAGGGTGGCGAGCTTGCGTGTGCCGTCGCCGATGGTGGCAACGAGGAGGTGCAGCTCGTTCTTCTCGCGGTCTACATTATTAATGGAGATAGGTCGGCGGAGGAATGTGGAAGGCGAACCGTCTACGCGTACCTCAACGAACTGTCCGGGACGCATCTCGGGTAGTGGGTCGTTGTGTGTCAGGCGTATAAGTACGTATTTCTCGTTGATGTGTTCTACGTCAACGACGCTAAGGTCTAAGCAATATTTCTTCATATGTGGTGTATAGTATATTAGCCGGATACAAATCGCTATGTGTTTGGCTTTGTAGAGAGCTTCCGCTATCTTTACAGAGCTTCCGCTATCTTTACAGAGCTTCCGCTATTGCGCAGACGAGTTGCCAAACCTTCTCTACGCTTGGTATGTTGAGTCTTTCGTCTGGTGAATGCACGCCTCTCATCGTTGGTCCGATGGAGAGCATGTCGAGGTTGGGGTAACGCTCGGCAAAGAGTCCGCACTCCAGTCCGGCGTGTATGCCGATGACGGTAGGCTCTGCGTTGAACAGGGCGCGGTACTGCTCCTGTGCCACTTGGCGGATGTAGCTGTTGGGGTTCATCTTCCAAGCCGGATATCCGTCGTTGTGTACGATGCTGTCCGCCTCTGCCAGTTCGAATACGCTGCGTACGGTGTTCACCATGTTCTCCAGATTGCTCATCACGCTTGAGCGCTGGCTGCATACGATGGTGCACTGCGACTCTTCTGTGTGTACGGATGCCAGGTTGGATGATGTCTCGGTGATGTCGCCAAGTATGGTGTCTTGCACTACGCTGAAGACACCGTTGTGTACTGCCTGCAGTGCCAGGATGATGTGGCTTGCTTCTTTGACGGGGATAACGCTCTCATTAGAAGTACTCTCCATGTGCCATTGTATATTGTTCTCTGTCACGTGGAATTCCTCTTCGACGTTGGCGCAGTAGATGTTCCAGTCGACGCGTACGGTTTCCTTGTCTGCAAATGGCACGGCAAAGACAGTGTATCCGTCGCGCGGAATGGCGTTGTGCAGTTTGCCGCCGTGCAACTGTGCCAAACGCAGTTGCGGTATCTTCTTGCTTTCAAGATAAAGGAAGCGTGCCAAAATCTTTATGGCGTTGGCGCGCTTCTTATTTATATCGTCGCCTGAGTGGCCGCCGGTCAGTCCCTTTATGCTTGCGCGCAGGAAGAATAGGTCTTGTGCAGCCTCTTCCTTTTTATATGAAAATGATGCAGTGGTTGTCTTGCCTCCAGCGCAGGAAACGTAAAACAAGCCTTCGTCCTCGGAGTCCAGGTTAAGGAGCATGCTGCCCTTCAGCATGTCGCCGCTGAGGTTGTTGGCACCGGTGAGTCCCGTTTCTTCATCACGTGTGAAGAGACATTCTATCGCACCATGCTTGACGTCGCTTGATGCCAGCAGTGCCAATTCCATAGCGCAACCGATGCCGTCGTCGGCTCCCAGGGTCGTTCCTTTTGCGCGCAGCCAGTCGCCGTCGATGTATGTCTCTATCGGGTCGTTGAAGAAGTCTATCTCATGGTCTACGAGTTTGTCGCATACCATGTCCATGTGGCTTTGCAGTATCAGAGTGGGGGCGTCCTCGCGTCCCGGTGTGGCGGGTTTGCGTATGAGTACGTTGCCGCAGTCGTCGGTGATTGTCTCAAAAGAATGCTCCTTGCCGAAGTTTTGCAGGAACGCAATCATCTTTTCCTCATGTTTCGACGGGCGTGGGATCTGGTTTATCTCGCTAAAAAATGAAAAGACAGATTGTGGTTGTAAGTCTTTTTTATTCATAATTTAGATTATTTATTCTTTCATTTGTAATATTCTTATTACCTTTGCACGCGCATCGTACCTGCAAGGTTGATGCAAAATTACAACAAATATTCTGAACTGACGAAAAAACAAACGAAAACATAAAGAAAAATGACACAGAAAACACTTTTTGCCTCTTTGGCAATGGCTGCAGTGTGCGGCGCAACTCTTAATTCGTGCGACAATTCTCCTAAGGCTGACGACAGCAAGGATACCGCAAAGACGGCAGCCGCAACGGAGCTTAAGATTGCCTACGTAGAGGTTGACTCGCTGATGAGCCAGTATGAGTTCTGTAAGGAGCAGTCGCAGCTTCTCCAAAAGAAGAGCACCAACATACAGGCTACTCTCCAGCAGAAGAGTCAGGCACTGCAGAATGCTGCTGCCAACTTCCAGCAGAAGCTTCAGCAGAACGCCTACGACCGTAGCCAGGCACAGCAGATTCAGGCTGGACTGCAGAAGCAGCAGGCTGACCTCGAGGCTCTGCAGCAGCGTCTGAGCTCTGAGTTCCAGGAAGAGACAAATAAGTTCAATACTGCCCTGCATGACTCTCTGCAGCACTACCTCGACCGCTACAACAAGGACAAGAAGTACACGCTGATTCTCTCTAAGAGCGGCGACAATATCCTCTATGCTGACAAGGCGGCTGACATCACAAACGAAATCATAGCTGGACTGAACAAGGCATACAAGAAGTCCGCAGCGAAGGCTGACACTAAGGCTGCAGACAAGAAGGACGAAAAGAAATAAGGAATGAAGCAGATACGGTGGGGATTCATCGGTTGCGGTGAAGTGACAGAAAAGAAGAGTGGACCGGCCTTCAACCAGGTTGAGGGCTCCACTGTCGTGGCGGTGATGAGCCGTAGCGGCAACAAGGCTCGTGACTACGCCGAGAGGCATGGCATCGGAAAATGGTATACTGATGCGCAGGCCCTTATCGATGACCCCGACGTAAATGCTGTCTATATCGCCACGCCGCCGTCCAGTCATGCCACGTACGCCATCATGGCGATGCATGCCGGAAAACCGGTGTACGTTGAGAAGCCTTTGGCTGCCAGTTATGATGACTGTGCGCGTATCAACCACGTGTCGGCCACCACTCACGTACCGTGTTTTGTAGCATACTACAGAAGGTACTTGCCATATTTCCGTAAGGTGAAGGAACTGTTGGACAGCGGAAAGATAGGTACGCCGCAAAACGTGCAGATACGTTTCGCTTGTCCGCCGCGTGAAGTGGATTTCAATGCACCAGAGAATCGTCCGTGGCGCATACAGCCGGACATTGCCGGAGGCGGATATTTTTATGATTTGGCACCGCACCAGCTGGACTTGTTGCAACAGTTCTTCGGTGTCATAGTACACGCCGAGGGATTCTCATCAAACCAAGGTGGGCTCTATCCTACGGAGGACACGGTCAGTGCGTGTTTCGCATTTGAGAATGGACTGCCGGGCAGTGGCTCCTGGTGTTTCGCTGGACATGAGTCGGGTAGGGAAGACCGAATAGAAATAATAGGTACAGCGGGCATCATCTGTTTCTCCGTTTTCGACTACAAGCCAATACATCTGCATACCTCCGCCGGTATGGAAGAAATAGTAGTCCCTAATCCTACAGTAGTACAGAAACCGCTCATCCAGAGTGTAGTTGAGACGTTGCAGGGCATCCATGATTGCCAGTGCACCGCCTTGTCCGCAACACCTACAAACTGGGTGATGGACAAGATTCTTAGGAAATTCTGAGTTGGTTACGCCCTGAAAGGGCAAGTACTCCATAGCCCAGGGCAACGCCCTGGGTATATCGGACCACCAAACGCCGCCCTGTAAGGGCAAAAGTGCATAATATAGCATTTACAGGTTTATGTACTTTTGCCCTTACAGGGCGAGTAGGTATATACAAACAAAAACCCAGGGCGTTGCCCTGGGCTATGTAGTATAGGGCTTTCAGCCCATCATTGATGATATGCAAAATTCATATGTAGTATAGGGCTTTCAGCCCATTAATGCAATCCGTTTAGGAATGCACTGGCATCCATGCGTTTTTTGCCGGATGGTTGGATGGACGTGAGTTTCAGTAGATAGTCTGCTGTGGCTACGTACAGATGCTTTTTGTCGCGTACGATAGTGCCCGGCTGTTCGCCGTTTGATGATAGCGTTGTCTTTGCCGACTTGTAAATCTTCATCTGCAGCTTGTCACCATTGGGCAGTGTCAGTTCGCTCCATGCTCCTGGTATTGGAGATAGACCGCGTATGAAGTCGTACACGTTCTTGCATGGCTGGTTCCAGTTTATGGCGCATGTCTCCTTGAAAATCTTTGGAGCGGAATGTAGATCTACGTTGTTGACAAACTCTTCCTGTGGCACAGACTTGATGTCGCCGTCACCAGCGATGAGCATGTCGATAGTTTCTTTAGCTGCTTCTGCACCAAGCTGCATCAGTCCGTCGTAAACGTACTCTACGTCAGCGTCATCCGGAATGGCGAAAGGCTTCTGGAGAATGATGCGGCCCGTGTCGATGTCGTGGTCAAGGAAGAATGTCGTTACGCCTGTCTCCGTCTCACCATTTATGATAGCCCAGTTGATAGGCGCTGCTCCGCGATACTGTGGGAGCAGTGCAGCGTGTACGTTGAACGTGCCCATGCGAGGCATATTCCATACCACTTCCGGTAGCATACGGAATGCCACAACGACCTGAAGGTCAGCATTCCAAGCCTTTAGCTGGCTTAGGAACTCCTCGTCCTTCATCTTTACAGGTTGAAGAACAGGGATATCGTGTGCCAAGGCATACTCCTTTACGGCAGGTGCACGAAGAACAGAGCCGTGACGCCCTACAGGTTTATCTGGTTGCGTCACGACTCCTACTACGTTATATTCGTTTTCCACGAGCATCTGGAGAGTGCCGACGGCAAACTCCGGTGTGCCCATGAAAACAATTCGCAAATCTTTTCTTGTCATATATTCAGAACGGTTGTTCCTTTGGTCTTTTGGACCGATGTTCCTTTAGTCTTTTGGACGGATGTTCATAGCCTGCAGCTGCTCTGCAACTTCGGCGTTGATGCGCTGTGCAAATTCTGCCTGCGACATTACAGCCTGCTCGCCGCCGCCCTGCTGGCGCATTGCAACGTTGCCTTCTGC
Organism: Oscillospiraceae bacterium; assembly: GCA_963588475.1. Taxonomy (GTDB): domain Bacteria; phylum Bacteroidota; class Bacteroidia; order Bacteroidales; family Bacteroidaceae; genus Prevotella. The sequence continues at coordinate 15,763 of CAVAHD010000011.1, forward strand.
TGCTTCCTTCTCACCGACGATGACCATGTAAGGGATACGCTTGATTTCGTTGTCGCGAACCTTACGGCCAATCTTCTCGTTGCGTGAGTCAACGATGGCGCGAACACCAACGGTGCTCAGGTAGTCCTGTACCTGCTCGGCGTAGTCGTTGTACTTCTCGGAGATAGGCAGGATGGCAACCTGCTCCGGTGTGAGCCAAAGTGGGAAGTGGCCTGCGGTATGCTCGATGAGCACTGCGGTGAAACGCTCGAGAGAACCGAATGGGGCACGGTGAATCATCACTGGAACCTGCTTCGTGTTGTCGTCAGCAGTATATTCGAGCTTGAAACGCTGAGGCAGGTTGTAGTCTACCTGGATGGTACCCAACTGCCAACGGCGACCGATGGCATCCTTTACCATGCAGTCGAGCTTAGGACCGTAGAAGGCAGCCTCGCCAGTCTCGCTGCGTGCGTTGAGACCACGCTCTGCACATGCCTCGATGATAGCCTGCTCTGCAGAAGCCCACATCTCGTCGGTACCAATGTACTTCTCCTTGTCCTCTGGGTCGCGCAGAGAAATCTGGAACTCCACCTGGTCGTCCTTGAAGCCGAAGATAGAGAATACAGCCTGTATGATGTCGAGAACACGGAGGAACTCGCTCTTTACCTGGTCAGGACGGCAGAAGATGTGTGCGTCATCCTGCGTGAACGAACGTACACGGGTGAGACCGTGCAGCTCGCCCGACTGCTCGTAGCGGTATACAGTACCGAACTCAGCGCAGCGGAATGGCAGTTCGCGGTAAGAACGTGGCTTACTTGCAAATACCTCACAGTGGTGAGGGCAGTTCATTGGCTTGAGCATATACTCCTCGTCCTCTTCTGGTGTGTGGATAGGCTGGAAAGAGTCCTTGCCGTAGTGTGCGTAGTGACCGGAGGTAACGTACAGGTTCTTGGAACCGATATGCGGAGTGATAACCTCTTGATAGCCGAAACGCTTCTGTATGGTGCGGAGCATATCCTGCAGACGCAGACGCAGGTCTGTTCCCTTTGGAAGCCAGATAGGAAGACCCTTGCCTACGCGGTCGGAGAACATGAAGAGCTCCATCTCCTTACCAATCTTGCGGTGGTCGCGCTTCTTGGCTTCTTCAAGCATGAGGAGGTACTCGTCGAGCATCTTCTTCTTTGGGAAGGAGATACCGTAGAGACGCTGCATCTGTTCGCGCTTTGCGTCGCCGCGCCAGAAGGCACCTGCAATGCTCAGCAGCTTGATGGCCTTGATGCTACCGGTAGACACGAGGTGTGGTCCACGGCAGAGGTCGGTGAAAGCTCCCTGGGTATAGGTGCTGATAGTGCCGTCCTCGAGGTCCTGCTCGATGTGCTCCACCTTGTATGTCTGTCCAGCAGCGCCGAACTGTGTGATGGCATCAGCCTTGGCAACTTCCTTGCGTACTACGGCCTCGTCCTTACGGGCCAGTTCCAGCATCTTGTCCTCAATCTTCTTGAAGTCGCCCTCCTTAATCATTTCTCCGTTTGGCAGGAGAACGTCATAGAAGAAGCCGTTTTCGATGGCAGGACCGAAGCCGAACTGTATGCCTGGGTACAGCTCCTGAAGAGCCTCGGCAAGCAGGTGGGCTGATGTATGCCAGAAGGAGTGTTTGCCTTCCTCGTCTTCAAAACGGTAGAGGGCTATCTTTGCGTCCTCGTTGATGGGACGGTTGAGTTCTGTTGTTTCACCGTTTACACCGCAAGATACAACGTTGCGGGCAAGAGCAGGCGAGATGCTTTCTGCAATCTGTAGACCAGTGACGCCGTTTTCGTATTCGCGTACACTGCCGTCTGGAAATTGAATCTTTACCATTGTATTTTAGTTGTTTGGTCGTTTGGTCGTTCGGGCGTTTAGTTGTTTGTTGTGGTAAACTAAACGTTGCTCCTATTATATATAATGTATATGCCGTGCTTACAGCGCCTCGTCTTCCGGGCGTTCTATGCGTAGAGCTCGTTGGCTGGTCGCCTTTCCGATGGACTTTTTCTTCTTGGCTAACCAGATAGCCTTCCGGCGTTCGTAGTCCTCGCGGTGGTATTCCAAAAAGTTGTCTGCCATTTGGACTAATCCTTATTGAACCTACTGTATATAACGCTCACCTTGACCGGGCTGTCAGCCTGTCCGGTACCCTTAGCCAGCATGGTGCTGCCGATGGTCATACGGTTTGTTACCTTCGTTAGGCTTGTTGTGCTCGAACTTGAAGACGTTGTCGAGTAGGACACGTCAACAGGTATCAGCTGCACTTTATTCCAGTTTGGATACTTGGCTGCATATTCCTCGTCAGAGAGTCCGGATGCCTTTTTGGCGTTGTACAACCTTGTTACAAGCGAAGAGATATTGCTGAACGTATAACCGTTTGACTTGTCTGATGTTGCATACGTAGAAAGGAAGTTGTTGCGATAGTCGCACACTTTATTGCTTGCGAAGAAGTTGCTCACACTGTCTGTCGAGATAAGCAACAGCGTCTGTGGGCGTTCAAGGGCATAGTCTGCATACTCAGAAGTACTTCCACTGTACGGGTTGTTCAGAACCTGGAAGAAGATACGCGCTGTGCTCAGTGTGTCCTCCTCATGTCCTTTCATGATGTCGTCAACAGGGAGAGTAACGCTAGTAAAGATACCTGCTGGGCACTTGATATATGTACCTTCTGTAGATTCTTCTACTACCTTCTCGAGGATGCTTTCGTTCTGCGTTATGCTATTCACCTGCATCACCTCTTCCGTTGCGCCAATGAAGGTTGAACGGACAAAAGTCTGCAAAGAGTCATTAACCGCAAATCGTCCTCTGCAGTAAATTGCCAATGTTCCACTTGTAATATATGCCATACTTCCTATTCCACCTACATTCTCGAAATAGAATCCAGGGCATATCTGGTGTGTGAAAGCATAAGGAGAGTTGTACCCCGAGTGACGTTTCGCGTCGCTATTATAGTACTGACGCATGAGGTATGTACCATAGTTACTATAGGTGATACCGTCTTTGTCGGTATATGGATCATTGAGCGGAACCTCTATGCAGTGGCGGTTGGAAGATGTTGTTGCATAGTGGGTATTTGCCAATGTGTATGTTACAGGTTGGTGTATCGTTCCACTGCCATTGCGCAACATGCCCTCGTCAGAAGGGTCATAGTCTACGTAGTAGGTATTTGACTCTTCATAAGGCGTGTCCAATTCATGCGCCACAAGCTTCATGTTGGCGAGAGAGTCACCATAGAAGGTGTTGTAAAAGAGGATGAGTTTGCATGAGTCAGCTTCTACATTTTTGCATTTTTCCAATAGTTCTGCATCTGTCAGCCCCGTCACTTTATCCTCGTAGTGACCAGCAACGTATACCGAGTCAATACTAGGGAAATCTATGCTCGGTAGCAGGTGAAGCTGTGTCATGAAATTAGTCTTCACGTAAGAGCTTGTCTCTGGGTCTTTTACACAACCGACGTATCCGTATCGTGATCGTGAAATGACATTCTCTGCCAATACGGACTCTGTTGTTAGCGGGTATTCTGTGGCTGTCGTATACAATGAGTCCGTTGTTGGTACAACAGACTTGCCTATGGTGTCTGTTGTATCGTCACACGAGGTGAGCGTAATGGCAACCAGAGATATGATTGCGAGCAAGTAATATTTCATCTGAGTCAATGTCGGGTGATGTTCAGTGTGTTTTGTTGGACCGTGAGAGATGTATCCTGTTCGTGATGTACTATTCAAATAGGGTAGGATAGAACTCTGCATATTTGTCGGCAAAGTCCTCTCCTGGATACTCCAGTATTTTTGCATCTGTAGACTTGGCATACTCTGCTATCTTTTCGTCTACGTGTTCTGATGCCATGATAACGCCGTCAGAGTAGTCGATGGCGAGCTTTGCCAGTTCCAGTGCGTCGAAGGTGTCGTTGTATGCAGCAAGCAGCTTGTTGTTTACGCCATTGAACTTTACGCATTCCTTAAAGTCTGGCTCGAGTGTGTTCTTTGGCTGCTCCTCGAACAGGGATGTTACTACCTTCACGTTGGCGAAGATAGGGTCATCCTTGTATGCTACCTTTATATACACGGGCACGAGTGACGACATCCAGCCTTGGCAGTGGATGACATCTGGTACCCAGCGAAGCTTCTTGAAAGTCTCTATGACACCGCGAGCGAAGAATACGGCACGCTCACCATTGTCGGTGTATTCGTTTCCGTCAGCGTCCATTGTCTGTCCGCGGCGTGTGAAGAAGTCCTCGTTGTCGATGAAATACACCTGCACCTTTGTAGATGGTATGCTTGCCACCTTAATGATGAGGGGGTGGGCAATTTCCTTGATGGCGATATTCAGTCCGGAGAGGCGAATTACCTCGTGCAACTGTCCGCGGCGCTCGTTGATGTTACCCCAACGTGGCATAAAGGTACGTATCTCGCTGCCTTTCTGCTGCATGCGGTGAGGGACCATGCGACCCATTGTGGAGAGTTCTGTTTCAGCTACGTAAGGTGTGATGTCGTGATTGACAAAGAGTATTTTCTTCATTAGTTAAAAATTGGTTTTGAACGGACTAAGGGCTCTTTTGGTGCCTCTTAGAACGTGGTGGTAAGCATTTGCATAATGCAAAATCGCTGCAAAGTTACAAAAAAAACCGTAAACTGATGGGTGTTACGCCAAGAGTTTACGGATAATTAACCATTTTGCAGCTTGTTTCTGCGATTTTCTGTCTATATTATCTGTTCAGATGTCAATGTTTAAGGCTTACATTGGTATACAACCGTGCTTCTTCGCCGGCAGGTTTTGTTGCTTTGTAGCGAGCTGGGCAAGGGCGCGGCAGATGCGGAATCTGGTGTTGCGTGGCTCGATGACATCGTCGATATATCCGTACTTGGCAGCCTGATATGGATTGGCGAAGAGTTCGGAGTATTCAGCCTCTTTCTCGGCGAGGAACGCCTTGACATCCCCTCCCTCTTCTTTCACTTGCTTTGCTCCCTTTGCCTGCAGCACAGCTACGGCACCAGCGGCACCCATCACGGCGATTTCGGCTGACGGCCATGCGTAGTTGATGTCAGCGCGCAGCTGCTTGCAACCCATGACGATGTGTGAACCACCGTACGACTTACGCAGTGTCACGGTCACCTTGGGCACTGTTGCCTCACCATAAGCATAGAGCAGTTTTGCACCGTGCAAGATGACGGCATTGTACTCCTGACCCGTGCCTGGGAGGAAGCCCGGTACGTCAACGAGACTTACAATCGGTATGTTGAAGGCATCGCAGAAACGTACGAAGCGTGCACCCTTGCGGCTGGCGTTCACGTCAAGTACACCAGCGTAGGCAGAAGGCTGGTTGGCAACGATGCCCACCGACTGACCGTTGAATCGTGCAAAACCAATGATGATGTTCTTGGCGAAGCGTGGCTGCACCTCAAAGAATTCTCCGTTGTCCGTGATGGCGGCGATAACCTTATACATGTCGTACGCCTGATTGGGGTCTTCCGGGATAATCTCGTTGAGCGAGTCGTCGAGACGGTCGACAGGGTCAGTGCACTCCACGCGCGGTGTCTCTTCCATATTGTTTGAAGGGATGTACGAGATGAGTGTTTTTATCATTTCGATGCCCTCTTCCTCTGTCTTTGCTGTGAAGTGTGTCACGCCAGATTTACTGCTGTGCACACTTGCGCCACCGAGGTGCTCTGCGTCTACGTCTTCGCCAGTTACTGTCTTCACTACGGCAGGACCGGTAAGGAACATGTATGAAGTTCCTTCCATCATGAGTGTGAAGTCGGTGAGGGCAGGGGAGTACACGGCACCGCCTGCGCACGGACCGTAAATCATTGAAATCTGCGGCACTACGCCGGACGCAAGGATGTTGCGCTCGAATATCTCACCGTAACCGGCAAGGGCATCGATACCTTCCTGAATGCGCGCACCGCCTGAGTCGTTGATGCCGATGCAGGGAGCACCCATTGTCATTGCCATGTCCATGACCTTGCATATCTTCTCTGACATGGTCTTGGACAGTGAACCGCCGTTGACGGTGAAGTCCTGGGCGAAGACATAGACGAGTCGGCCGTCTATAGTTCCGGAACCAACCACAACGCCGTCGCCAAGGTACTGCTTCTTCTCCATTCCGAAGTTGGTGCAACGGTGCAGCTTGAACATGTCGTACTCTTCGAATGAACCTTCGTCGAGGAGCATGTTGATACGCTCGCGGGCTGTATACTTACCGCGTGCGTGCTGCTTCTCGATGGCTTTCTCGCCACCGCCTAAGCGCGCCTTCTCGCGGTTCTCTATTAGCTTTTTTATCTTGTCTGATTGTACTGACATAATGTAATATTAAATTTATCGGGTTGTTGTACTTATTTCTGTGGTTCGCAGAGCTCTGTGAGTATGCCTGCGGTAGACTTCGGGTGCAGGAAGCCGATGGACATCTTCTCTGCTCCCGGACGTGGTGTTTTGTCGATGAGTCGCACGCCCTTTCCTTCCACTTCCACGAGAGCTTCAGCTACTCCGTCCTCCACTGCGTAGGCTACGTGGTGAACACCCTTGCCGCCTTTTTCGAGCCACTTTGCAATGGCGCTGTCAGGAGATGTAGGTTCGAGGAGCTCCAGCTTTACCTCGCCGACTTTCAGGAAGGCAGTCTTCACCTTCTGGTCGGCAACTTCTTCTATAGCGTAGCACTTCAGACCGAGTACGTTTTCGTAGTATGGCAGTACTGCGTCGATGCTTTCAACACCAATTCCAAGGTGGTCAATACGTGAGATTTTCATAATGTATCGTTTGTTTAGTTGTAGATGATTGTTTAGCTAAGGAATCCGAGCAGTGCGCCGGCAGCCACGGCAGAGCCTATGACACCTGCCACGTTTGGTCCCATGGCGTGCATGAGGAGGTAGTTGTGGCGGTCGTACTCCAAACCGAGGTTGTGGGAGATGCGTGCTGCCATTGGCACGGCACTTACGCCGGCGTTGCCGATGAGCGGATTAATCTTGTTGTCCTTTGAGAGGAACAAGTTCATGAACTTGACAAAGAGCACGCCGCTGGCTGTTGCTATGATAAAGGCGAACGCACCGAGAGCAAAAATCTTTATCGTGTTCATTGTGAGGAATTCGCTTGCCTGCGTAGAGCAACCTACGGTGAGACCGAGCAGTACCACGACGGCATCGTTGAGGCTTGTTGAGGCCGTGTTGGCCAGACGTGTTGTCTTGCCGCTTTCCTTAAGCAGATTGCCGAGGAACAGCATGCCGAGCAGAGGCAGACCGGATGGCACAAGGAAGGTGGTGAGCAGCAGACCGATGATGGGGAAGAGAATCTTCTCCGTCTGGCTCACCTGTCGTGATGGCTTCATCTTGATGACGCGTTCCTTCTTGGTGGTCAGCAATCGCATGATGAAAGGCTGTATCACTGGCACGAGTGCCATGTACGAGTATGCACAGACGGCGATGGCACCCATAAGGTTTGGCGACAATTTTCCAGATAGGAAGATTGCCGTAGGACCGTCTGCGCCACCGATGATTGCGATGCCGGCAGCCTGGTTTGGCTCAAAGCCGAGCAGCAGTGCTATCATGTACGCACCGAAGATACCAAACTGTGCGGCGGCACCGATGAGGATGAGCTTTGGGTTGGCTATCAGTGCCGAGAAGTCCGTCATGGCTCCTATGCCGAGGAAGACGAGTGGGGGATACCATCCCTGGCGCACGCCTTGGTAGAATATGTTGAGCACGGAGTTGTCCTCATACAGACCTATCTCCAGACCAGCATCCGCACGGAATGGGATGTTGCCGAGGATGATGCCGAAACCGATAGGCACGAGGAGTAAAGGCTCGAAGTCTTTCTTTATGGCAAGCCAGATGAAGAAGGCACCCACAGCTATCATGATGAGGTTGCCCCATGTGGCGTTTGCCATACCTGTATATGTGAGGAACTCGTTGAAGTTGCTCACGATGAAATCTGTTACACTCATATTGCTATTGGTTAGTCAGATTAATGATGTAAACACCTCGCCCGTTTACGCGATGGTGACGAGGACGGAGCCTTCCATTACGGTATCGTTCACGTTCACCATGATAGCCGTTACGGTACCAGCAGTCTCTGTCTCTATGTTGTTCTGCATCTTCATTGCTTCAAGCACCACGACGGTGTCACCGACAGCAACGGCATCGCCTACCTTCACCGGTATGGAGGTGATGGTACCCGGCAATGGCGAGAGAACCTTTGTACCGTCACCAGCCTGTACTGGCTTTGGTGCTTCTGCCGGCTTTGGTGCCTCGCCGTGTACAGGTGCTGCAATGGGTTTTACTGCCACAGGCTTTGGTATGTTCTTACCAAGAGAGATAGGCACCTTCATCTCCACTTCGAAGTCGATGCCATTAACGTTTACTTTGGCGATAGTGCCTTCTACGTTTACTATTTCCACGTCGTAGTCAACGCCTTGAACGGTATACTGATATTTTGCCATAATTGTAGTATTCTAAATTTCTGTAGGTTAGCGGATGTTGTTGAATTGGTTGTGCTCGTTCCAAGAAGTGTGGTGAGGCTTGATGGTCAGCTTGCCTGACTCCAGGTCGTGAACGTCGTCGGCGTATTGGCGCAGTGCCATGGCGATGACGGCGATGTATATCTCCTTGTCGCGTCCCTTGGTGTCGAGACCGTCTTGCAAGATGTTTGTCGTCACCTTGCGAACCTCGTTGAGCTTCTTGCCTGTCTGTACGATAGGTTTGATTGGCTGCGTCTGCGCAATCTTGTTGCGGCGTTCTGCTACGAAACCGAAGATGACGAAGAAGATGTACAGTAAAGCCAGTGCTGCGAAGACGACTCCCATGCAAAGCAGTGTCATTCCTATGCCGTGTGGGTCGTCTTTCTTCATCTTCTCAATCTTCGACTCTGTTGCCTGGATGAAGTTCTCCGTGCCTGGCGTAACGGCATCCGCAGTCTTTACCACCCATTTCTTTGCACCGTCGTTGTAGCGTGCATAAGAAAGGTTGGCCTTCATCACGGGCACCGTGACACTGTCGATGAGGTCAACACCGTTGCCGTCGTAGAGGGCAATCCAAAGAGGTTGCTTGGGATTTACAGCGGTGGGGAGGTGGAGAGCGCCTTCGGCAGGACTGCTTTGTAGGTAAAACACGATGTGTTGGCGTGCGGAGAGGTTCGTACGCTTGTCCTCGTTGGGGATGATGCTCATACGCTTCATCCTCTCCGGCGCAGACATGGATTTGTCGAGCACAGAACGGTCGGTGGTGATGTACATGCCGCGCACGTTATAGGTAGAGTATGCAGTGTTTACCAACTCTACCCAAGGCAAGTGTGTACCGTACTCGTCCTGAATGCTTTGCTCATTCACTGTCAGCACCTCATTAATCTTGATGTTGCTGGCACCTTGAGCGAAAGCGGATGCAACGACAGCTGCAAGTGCTAACAGCGTTGTTCCAATTCGTTTCATAGAATGTAGGTTAATAAGTTTGTAATATTAAGTTTAGTTATTTTCGAGACACTAACGAACAAAGCTATTCCAAGAAGTCTCTCCCGTAAGAATATGAGGCGAAATCCTGAAATAGCTTTGTTGTTTTGTGTTTATTTTATCCGCAGAAGAAGAGCACCATAATCTGTGCTGTGAAGATACGTAGGAACATACTCAGTGGGTACACCGTAGAGTAGCCGATTGCCGGTGCGTCCTTGGAGCAGTTGGCATTGGCGTATGCCAGTGCCGGTGGGTCAGTGTATGAACCTGCTATCATACCCATTATGGTGAAGTAGTTGAACTTGAATATCTTTCTTGCCAGCGTACCCACGATGAGGATTGGTATGATGGTGATGATGAAACCTGTTATTACATACAGCAAACCGTCACCCTCCACTACAGTGTCCACGAAGTTGGCACCAGCTTTTATACCTACACTTGAGAGGAACAATGCAAGTCCTATCTCGCGCAACATAAGGTTGGCAGATGTCGTGGTGTACGTCACGAGGTGCAACTTATAACCGTAGCGACCGATAAGTATGGCGATAATCAGCGGTCCGCCTGCGATACCGAGCTTCAGTGGTGCAGGAATGCCCGGAATGGCTACCGGGATGCTACCGAAGAGAATACCGATAAGTATGCCGATGAAGATAGTACCGATATTAGGATGGTCAAGACGCTTTACGACGTTACCGAGTAGTGAGGAAACGCGGTTTACGCTTACCTCGTCACCCACTACGACAACGCGGTCACCCACCTGTAGTGGCAGGTCAGAGCTGGCGAACATCTCCATGCCCTGACGGGTGACGCGTGTTACGTTCACGCCGTATACACTTGAGAAGTGCATCTTGGCCGGAGTCTTACCGTTTATCTCTGGCTTGGTGATGAGGATGCGCTTTGAAACTACCTTCTTGAGCTTCTCCTGCTCGTCGAACTCAGGTACGTTAACCTCCTTACCGATGAATGCCTGTACGGCTTCTGCGTCTCCTTCTGAACATACGACGTAGCATTTGTCGTTCAGTTCCAGCTTGGTGCTGCTCTTAGGGAAAATAAGTTCGCCGTTGCGCAGTATGCGTGAACAAACGAAGTCACGCTTGAGGAAGTCGTGTACCTCAAAGATGGTGTGGTTTGCAAGGAACTCGTTCTGTACCTGCAGGTGCATGAGGTGAGGCTTTGCACTGGTGTCAGACTCTTGAACGGCCAGGTCTTCCTCTTCCTTTGCCAGTTTTACGCCCGTTATATAGCGTATAATAATAGTAGCACCGATGATGCCTACTACACCGAGAGGATAAGCACAAGCATAACCGTTGGCTATGTTTGGTGCACCGTTAGGGAAGATAGAAGTGAGTGCTTCGTTGGCAGCACCGAGACCCGGGGTGTTCGTCACGGCACCATAGAGTGTACCAATCATCATTGGCAGGTTGATAGGGTCGCTCGTGTCGAAGAAGAGGTAATAGCATGCGAACATCACGACGATGTTAAGCAGAATCATGCCAGCCGCTAACAGATTGAGCGTTACGCCACCCTCCTTAAAGGAAGAGAAGAAGCCCGGTCCCACCTGCAGACCTATCATAAAGACGAAGAGGATAAGTCCGAAGTCCTGCATGAAGGTAAGTGTCGACGTAGGGGCGGTAAAGCCGCAGTGGCCTGCCAAGATACCCGCAAAGAGTACGAATGTTACGCCAAGAGAAATGCCGCCAACCTTAATCTTACCCAGGAAAACGCCAACCGCTATGACGATGGAGTAGAGTAGCGCGATGTGCGCTATGCTTTCAGTGTTTGTAAATAAGTTTAATAACCATTCCATTGATTTAAGTTCTAATTTATATTGTCTGTAGGAGGGTGGGTGTTTGATTAATTTATGGCAAAGTTACGAAAAACTTATAAATATGCAAAAATTAATTCCCTAAAAAATAAAAAAAACAAATTCGTGCGCAATTTCTTGCCTTTTAATAAAAAAGTAATAAGAAAAATATTAACTTTGCATTACCCTACCGAAGAATATATCTACTTAATTACAATACAATAACCGATTATGAGTAACACAAAAGAGAAACTCTTTACTGAGTTTCAGGCTCCTACGACGCAGGAGTGGCTTGACAAGATTCAAGTCGACTTAAAGGGCGCTGACTTCCAGAAGCGCCTCGTTTGGCGCACGCCGGAAGGCTTTGACGTACAGCCTTTCTATCGTAAAGAGGATGTCAATAAGTTGCAGACTCCCAATGCTATGCCGGGCGAATATCCCTTCGTTCGCGGCAATAAGAAGGGTGACAACGTATGGTACATCCGTCAGGAAATAGATGCCTCCGATGCCAAGGAGGCTAACGCCAAGGCGCTCGACATCCTTAATAAGGGTATCGACTCCCTTTCTTTTAAGATTCCCGGCGCGAAGGTTAGTCCGGAATTCGTAGAGCAACTGTTAGACGGCATCCTCTGCGACATCGTGGAAGTGAATTTCTCCACCTGCAAACGCCATTCGGTAGAACTGGCGCAGATTCTTGTGGCTTATTTCGAAAAGAAGGGCTACGACAAGGAGAAACTGGTTGGTAGCATCGACTGGGACCCCATCGAGAAAATCGTTATGGACGGCAAGAATGTGGAGCATATACTCCAGTTTGCCAAGCCTTTAGTAGAGACGCTTAAAAACCTGCCGCATTTCCGCTGCATCGCTGTCAATTCTGTTGCGCTCAATAATTCCGGTGCCTACTGCATGCAGGAACTGGGCTATGCTCTTGCATGGGGTAACGAGTACCTCCAGCAGCTCACGGACGCTGGTGTCGATGCCACTTTGGCTGCAAAGAAGATAAAGTTCAATATGGGCGTTACCGAGAACTACTTCATGGAGATAGCCAAGTTCCGTGCTGCCCGTATGCTGTGGGCGCAGATTGTGAAGCAGTACGAGCCTGCTTGCGACTGTGCTTGCCAGATGTGTGTCAACGCCGTCACTACCTCTTATAATATGACGCTGTTTGATGCCCATGTCAATCTGTTGCGCTCGCAGACAGAGACAATGTCGGCTGCACTCGGTGGTGTTCACTCTATCGTCGTTACTCCGTTTGACGCTCCTTACGAGACACCGAACGACTTCTCGGAGCGCATTGCCCGCAACCAGCAGTTGCTGCTTAAGGAAGAGTGCCACTTCGACAAGGTTGTCGACCCGGCTGCCGGCTCGTATTACGTAGAGCAACTGACAACGTCACTCGCCGAACAGGCTTGGAAGCTCTTCCTAAAGGTAGAGGAAGAAGGCGGTTTCCTCGCCGCCGTGAAGGCCGGTACCGTTCAGGACGACATCAACGCAACAAATGCGAAACGTCATACTTTGGCTGCACAGCGCCGTGAGTTCCTCTTGGGTACGAACCAGTTTCCAAATTTCAATGAGAAAAGCGAAGGCAAACAGCCAAAGACCAAAGCGTGCGGATGCGGTCACGGAGACGAAAGTGGCTATAAGTCCATCAATGCTACACGTCTTGCAGCAGACTTTGAAGACCTGCGCCTCGCTACTGAGCATGCCGCCAAGCACCCAATCGCTTTCATGGTGACCATCGGCAACCTCGTTTGGCGTCAGGCACGTGCGCAGTTCTCGTGCAACTTCCTTGCTTCTGCTGGCTATAAGGTGATTGACAACCTCGGCTTTGCCTCCGTTCAGGAAGGCATAGATGCCGCCCTTGAGGCTGGTGCCGACATCGTAGTACTTTGTTCTTCCGACGACGAATATGCTGAGTATGCCGTTCCGGCATTCCAGTATCTCAACGACCGTGCCCTCTTCGTAGTGGCAGGTGCCCCGGCTTGCGCTGACGAACTGAAGGCGGCCGGCATAGAGAATTTTATACACGTCAAGGTGAACCAACTCGAGACCCTCCGCGATTATAATGCGAAGCTCGGCATAAAGTAATATACCTATTATATATAATAGTACTACTATGGCAAGAAAAGATTTTAAGAATATAGATATTACTGCCGGCATTGAGAAGAAGAACGGTCTCGACTGGCAGAAAGACAACGACATACAGTTCGTCTGGAAGACTCCCGAGCATATCGAGGTAAAGTCCGTTTATACAAAGGAAGACCTCGAAGGCATGGAGCATCTGGACTTCACCGCAGGCATCCCGCCGTTCCTCCGTGGACCGTACTCCATGATGTACCCGTTCCGCCCCTGGACCATACGTCAGTATGCCGGCTTCTCTACGGCAGAAGAGTCCAACGCCTTCTATCGCCGTAACCTCGCTTCCGGTCAGAAGGGTCTCTCCGTGGCGTTCGACCTGCCTACCCACCGTGGTTACGACCCGGACAATATGCGCGTCATCGGCGATGTCGGTAAGGCTGGCGTGTCCATCTGTAGCGTAGAGAACATGAAGGTGCTCTTCGACGGTATCCCGCTTAACAAGATGTCCGTCTCCATGACCATGAACGGTGCCGTGTTGCCTATCATGGCGTTCTATATCGTTGCCGGACTGGAGCAAGGCGCAAAGCTCGAGGAGATGGCCGGTACCATACAGAATGACATCTTGAAGGAGTTCATGGTGCGCAATACGTACATCTACCCACCGGCATTCTCCATGAAGATTATCGCAGACATCTTTGAGTTTACCTCACAGAAGATGCCTAAGTTCAACAGCATCTCCATCTCCGGCTACCACATGCAGGAGGCTGGTGCTACGGCAGATATCGAACTGGCATACACCCTTGCCGACGGTCTGGAGTACCTCCGTGCCGGTGTGAATGCTGGCATTGATATTGACGCTTTCGCCCCACGCCTGTCCTTCTTCTGGGCTATCGGTGTAAACCACTTCATGGAGATAGCCAAGATGCGTGCTGGACGACTGCTCTGGGCGAAGATAGTGAAGAGCTTCGGTGCGAAGAACCCGAAGTCTATGGCTCTGCGTACCCACTCGCAGACCTCCGGTTGGTCGCTGACGGAACAAGACCCGTTCAACAACGTCGGTCGCACGTGTATTGAGGCAATGGCCGCAGTGCTCGGACATACCCAGTCGCTGCACACCAATTCCCTTGATGAGGCCATCGCTCTGCCTACCGACTTCTCCGCACGTATCGCCCGTAATACCCAAATCTACATACAGAACGAGACGAAGGTATGTAAGGAGATAGACCCCTGGGCAGGTTCGTATTATATCGAGACACTCACCAACGAACTCGTGCATAAGGCGTGGGCTCTCATACAGGAGATTGAGGAGCTCGGCGGTATGGCAAAAGCCATCGAGACAGGTGTGCCCAAGATGCGTATTGAGGAGGCCGCTGCACGTACTCAGGCACGTATTGACAGTGGAGTGCAGACTATCGTAGGAACAAACAAATATCGCCTTGACCACGAAGATCCCATCGATATTCTCGAAGTGGACAATACGGCGGTGCGCCTACAGCAGGAGGCTTCCCTCAAGGAACTAAAGGCAAACCGCGACAATGAGGCTTGCCAGAAGGCTCTCGATGCACTCACGGAAGTGGTGCGCACTGGCAATGGCAACTTGCTCGCCGCGGCAGTGGAGTGTGCCAAGTTGCGTTGTACGCTTGGCGAGATATCCGACGCGTGCGAGAAGGTGGTAGGACGATATAAAGCAGTAATCAGAACAATATCAGGCGTGTATAGTTCAGAATCAAAGAATGACAGCGACTTCGAGAAGGCTTGTCGTCTTACGGAGAAGTTCGCACAGAAGGAAGGTCGCCGCCCACGTGTGTTCATCGCCAAGATGGGTCAGGACGGTCACGACCGTGGTGCAAAAGTAGTGGCAACAGGTTATGCCGACTGCGGTTTCGACGTCGACATGGGACCGCTCTTCCAAACACCGGAGGAGGCAGCCCGTGAGGCGGTAGAGAATGACGTTCACGTAGTGGGTGTCAGCTCGCTCGCTGCTGGTCACAAGACACTCATCCCGGCCCTCATCGCCGAACTGAAGAAGATGGGACGTGAGGACATCATGGTCATTGCCGGAGGCGTAATACCTGCCCAGGACTACGACTTCCTCTACCAGGCAGGCGTGGCCGCCATCTTCGGTCCCGGCACTTCCGTGGCCAAGGCCGCTGTAGATATGATGAATATCCTGCTTGATGAGGAAGAATAATCAAGCATAATAAACAATTTGTAAATGAGCTCATTATTACTGGATAACGCAGTAAATCAATTTTCAAGACTACCAGGCGTAGGGCGCAAGACCGCCCTGCGTCTGGTACTTCACTTATTACGTCAGGACGAGCAGGACGTGACGGCTCTTGCCGATGCACTCACCACGCTCCGTCGTGATGTCCGCTATTGCGCCGTGTGCCATAATATATCCGACGAGGAGATTTGTCCCATTTGTTCCGACAAGTCTCGCGATGCCGGTCTCGTATGCGTAGTGGAGAATATTCAGGATGTACTTGCCGTAGAGCGCACCCAGCAGTACCGCGGACTGTACCACGTCCTCGGCGGTGTCATCTCTCCCATGGACGGCATAGGACCGGACGATATAGAGATAAAATCCTTGATAAAACGCGTGGAGGATGCGCAGCAGACCGATAAGCCTATCCGCGAGATAATCTTCGCCCTTGCCAGCACGATGGAGGGCGACACGACGAACTTCTATATCTCGCGCCATCTGCAGAGATTTCAGAACCTTACCCTCTCCGTCATTGCCAGGGGAATAAGCATCGGCGACGAGTTGCAGTACACCGACGAGGTGACACTCGGACGCTCTATCCTCAATAGAACGCCGTTGAGGTAAAAAAAGAACTTTTTTGGCGAAAAATTTGCGGGGTCACTAAATTTTTGTACCTTTGCACCGATTTCGCGTGTACGAAGTGCGTCACAGACGCCCAGCCAGTACGGAAGTGAAGCTCTGTTGTAAGGAGAGGACCATGTACGGACAGGCGGTGCGGCACGCTCACGGCAAGCGGAAGAAAGAGAAAGTCAACCCCTCGTGTAATGGGGAATTTTTATCAAAAACAACCAAAAAAGGAAAGTATGAAAGTACTTAAGTTTGGCGGAACCAGCGTTGGTTCCGTAGAGAGCATCCTTAGCCTTAAAAAGATTGTAGAAAAGGAAGCTAAGGAGCAGTCTGTAATCGTTGTAGTAAGTGCACTTGGTGGCATTACTGACAAATTGTTGGCGACATCTCGCATGGCACTTGCCGGTGACGAGCGCTACCGTGACGAGTTCGAGGCTATTGTAGACCGTCACCACAAGATGATAGACACTATCATCACCGACACCAAGGACCGCGAGAAACTTTTCAATACCGTAGATGCGCTGCTCGAACAGTTGCGCAGCATCTATTTCGGTGTATTCCTCATCCACGACCTTTCAGAGAAGACGCAGGATGCCATCGTGGCATACGGTGAGCGTCTCAGCTCCAACATCGTAGCTACTCTCGTGAAGGGCGCAAAGTGGTTTGATTCCCGCACATTCATCAAGACAGAAGACAAGCAGGGTAAGCACGTTCTCGATGCTCCCCTTACAAATAAGTTGGTGAAGCAGACCTTCGCCGACCTCCCGCGCATCTCGCTCGTTCCGGGCTTCATCTCCAAGGATAGCAAGACCGGCGAGACGACAAACCTCGGACGTGGCGGTTCCGACTATACCGCAGCCATCATCGCTGCAGCCCTCGACTCCGAGGTGCTCGAGATATGGACCGATGTTGACGGCTTCATGACAGCCGACCCACGCGTCATCAGCACCGCTTATCCTATCAAGGAACTCTCCTACATCGAGGCAATGGAGCTGTGTAACTTCGGTGCCAAGGTGATTTATCCTCCTACGATTTACCCTGTCTGCATCAAGAATATCCCTATCAAGGTTAAGAATACCTTCAATCCCGAGGCAGAGGGTACCATCATCAAGGAGAAGATAGAGGGCGACCATAAGCCTATCAAGGGTATCTCCAGCATCAACGGTACTGCACTCATCACCGTTACCGGTCTCTCGATGGTCGGTGTCATCGGTGTTAACCAGCGTATCTTCTCCGTGCTTGCACAGGAGGGAATCTCAGTGTTCATGGTATCTCAGGCTTCTTCCGAGAACTCAACATCTATCGGTGTAAAAGAAGACGATGCAGACAATGCAGCACGCGTGCTCAACGAGGAGTTCGCAAAGGAGATTGCCACTGGCGCAATGTACTCGATGATAGTAGAGAAAGGACTTGCTACCGTAGCCATCGTGGGCGAGAACATGAAGCGCACACCGGGTATCGCAGGTAAGCTGTTCGGCACGCTCGGTCGCTCTGGTATCTCTATCATCGCATGTGCACAGGGTGCTTCCGAGACAAATATCTCTTTCGTTGTCAACAGTAACTACCTCCGCAAGTCGCTCAACGTAATCCACGACTCCTTCTTCCTCTCCGAGTATAAGGTGCTCAATCTCTTCCTCTGTGGCGTAGGTACCGTGGGTGCAAAACTCATCGACCAGCTCAAGGACCAGTATCAGCCGCTCATGCAGAACTCTGGTCTGCAGTTGAACGTCGTTGGTATCGCCTCTTCAAAGAAGGCAATATTCAGCCGCAACGGCATCGACCTGTCTTCTTATAAGGAAGCACTGGAGGCTTCTGAACCTTCCGACCCTCAGAAGTTGCTCGAGAACATTCTCAACATGAATATCTTCAACGCCGTGTTCGTTGACTGTACAGCTTCCAAGGAGGTTGCTGCACTCTATCAGCCGCTCCTCGAGCACAACGTCAACGTCATCGCTGCCAACAAGATTGCCGCTTCCGGTGACTACGAGATTTACAGTAAGCTCAAGAAGACAGCATACCAGTCAGGCGTGAAGTTCCGCTTCGAGACAAACGTAGGTGCAGGTCTGCCTATCATCTCCACGATGAACGACCTTACCAACTCCGGTGATAAGATACTGAAGATTGAGGCCGTGCTCTCCGGTACGCTCAACTATATCTTCAACGCCCTGGCAGAGGACGTACCGTTCTCCGAGACCGTCAAGCAGGCAAAGGAACTCGGTTTCGCCGAACCAGACCCACGTATCGACCTCAGCGGTATGGACGTAGTCCGCAAGCTCGTCATCCTCACCCGTGAGGCCGGTTACCACGTAGAGCAGTCTGACGTAGAGAAGAACCTCTTCGTACCCGACGAGTATTTCCAGGGTAGCGTAGAGGACTTCTGGAAGCGTCTCCCCGAACTGGATGCCGACTTCGAGGCAAAGCGTAAGGTGCTTGCTGCCAAGGGATGCAAGTGGCGCTTCGTTGCCAAGATGGAGGTGAACGCCGACAAGACCGTCAACACCAGCGTCGGTCTGCAGGAGATACCTACCAACCACTGCTTCTACGAACTCGAAGGATCCAACAATATCGTCACCCTCACCACCGAGCGTTACAAGGAGTATCCAATGCTCATACAGGGCTTCGGTGCCGGTGCCAGCGTAACGGCTGCCGGCGTATTCGCCAACATACTGTCTATCGCGAATATCTAACACATACACAAACGCACAACACAATGAAGACGATAGTTATTCTGGGCGACGGCATGGCCGACAACCCAATAGAGAAACTTGGAGGAAAGACACCACTCCAGTATGCCAAGACACCGTACATGGACATGTTGGCAAAGGAGGGACGCACGGGCAGACTCGTTACTGTACCAGAAGGATATATGCCAGGTTCTGAGGTGGCAAACACCGCCATCCTCGGTTACGACCTCGACAAGGTGTACGAAGGACGCGGACCTCTGGAGGCTGCATCCATCGGTTACGAGATGGACCCGCTGGACCTCGCTCTGCGATGCAACATCATCTGCGTGCGTGAGGACGGAACCATCAAGACGCACAACGGCGGCAACCTGACAACGGAAGACGCTGGACCGCTCATCGACCTTCTCAACGAGAAGCTGGGCACCGACCGCGTGAAGTGGATTCGTGGCATACAGTACCGCCACCTCCTTATTATAAAAGGTGGAAGCAAGTACATACAGTGCGCACCGCCACACGACCATCCCAATGAGCAGTGGCGTCCACTCCTCGTCAAGCCCGAACCTGGAAAGGAAAACCTCAAGGAGGAGGGACGTTTGACACCGCAGGAGACAGCCGACCTCCTCAACGACCTCATTCTCCGTTCGCAGGAGGTGCTCGTCAATGCGCCGCTCAACCAGGAGCGTGCCAAGCAGGGCCACGACCTCGCAAACATCATCTGGCCGTGGAGTGGGGGATACCGCCCCGCCATGCAGACTCTCGGCGAGCAGTATCCGCAGATAAAGTCGGGTGCGGTAGTGTCTGCCGTAGACCTCATCAGAGGCATCGGCCACTATGCCGGACTCGACATCATCGAAGTGGAAGGTGCTACTGGACTTTGGGACACCAACTACGAAGGTAAGACAGCCGCTGCCATCGAGAATCTCCGCACGAAGGACTTCGTGTTCCTCCACGTTGAGGCAAGCGATGAGGCTGGTCACGATGGTGACGTAGACCTTAAGGTGAAGACCATCGAGAATCTGGATGCCCGCATGATAGGACCTATCTTCGAGGAGACAAGGAAGTGGGATGAGCCAGTCTGCATCGCTGTACTGCCCGACCACTACACTCCCGTAGAGTTGCGCGTCCACGTAGGCGAACCCGTGCCATTCATCATTTGGCATCGTGGCATACAGCCGGATGACGTGCAGTCGTACGACGAGTTCACCTGTGTCAACGGTTCCTTCGGCATACTGCGACTCCAGCAGTTCATGCAGACGCTGATGGCGCAGTAATCGCACAGTCTTCAATGTAAGTATAAAGTTACGCAAACAATATAAACGCAAGATACGAAAATGAAATATTATTCAACCAACAAACAAGCTCCTGTCGCTACGCTTGAAAAGGCAGTGGTAAAGGGTCTCGCAGAGGACAAGGGTCTCTACATGCCCGAGAACATCAAGCCCCTTCCAAAGGAGTTCTTCGACAATATCGACAAACTCTCTTTCCAGGAGATAGCATACACCGTAGCCGACGCGTTCTTCGGTGAGGACGTTGAGGCTGACGCTCTGAAGAAAATCGTCTACGACACACTGGCCTTCGACTGCCCGGTAGTTCCCGTAGACGGCAACATCTACACTCTCGAACTCTTCCATGGTCCGACGCTGGCATTCAAGGATGTAGGCGCACGCTTCATGGCACGTCTCCTGCAGTACTTCATCAAGAAGGAGCAGGCAACGAAGGACGGCGAAGTGAACGTTCTCGTGGCTACCTCCGGTGATACAGGTTCTGCCGTTGCCAACGGATTCCTCGGTGTGGACGGCATCCACGTCTATGTGCTCTATCCGAAGGGTAAGGTTAGTCCTATCCAGGAGTGCCAGTTCACCACTCTGGGTCAGAACATCACCGCCCTTGAGGTGGACGGCGTATTCGACGATTGTCAGGCTCTCGTGAAGTCTGCCTTCATGGACGCAGACTTGAACGCCCACATGAAGTTGACCTCGGCCAACTCCATCAACGTGGCACGTTTCCTCCCACAGGCATTCTACTATTTCAATGCCTACGCACAGTTGAAGAAGCAGGGCAAGCTGACCTTCGACGCAGAGGGCAAGTCAAACCTCGTGATGTGCGTGCCTTCCGGCAACTTCGGCAATATCTGCGCTGCCCTCTTCGGTCACACGATGGGTCTGCCCATCAAGCGTTTCGTAGCAGCCAACAACGCCAACGACATCTTCTACAACTACCTCCAGACAGGCAAGTATAACCCACAGCCTTCCAAGGCTACACTGGCAAACGCCATGGACGTGGGCGACCCTTCCAACTTCGCCCGTATCTACGACCTGTACAAGGGAGACCACGCTGCCATCACTTCGCTCATCAGTGGTGCCACATACAAGGACGAGCAGATTGCACAGACCATGCGCGACTGCTACGAGGCTACCAAGTATGTCCTCGACCCCCACGGTGCTTGCGGTTACCAGGCCTTGAAGGACCTTCTGCAGTGTGACGAGGTAGGATGCTTCTGCGAAACAGCTCACCCAGCCAAGTTCAAGGAGAAGGTAGACGCTATCCTGTCTACAGACATCGAGATACCGGCCCGCCTCCAGGAGTTTATGAAGGGTACAAAGCAGAGCGTAGAAATGACCAAGGAGTTCGCCGACTTCAAGGCATATCTGATGCAGCAATAAGACGATATAAAACATAAAACACGGTAGTGCCCCAGTTTCATCGCTGGCACCGCAAGGTGCGAGAGGAAAGTCCGGGCAGTATAGGGTGCCCCACTTGCGAAAATACAAGCTATTGGCGACAGTAGGCAAAAGGCAGAAGAAAATAACTTCAGTCGTTTACGGACTCAACGGTCTGTATGGCTGTAAAGGTGAGAAGGCGGTGTAAGAGACCACCAGGTGGCAGGTGACTGTCCACGCTGTGTCTGCTGGGGACTGCAAGTTCAAGTATACCATCGACATGATAGGGCGACCCGCCCGATGTCCCTTGTGGACTTCGATGGAGGGTAGAATGCTAAGCCGCAAGGCTAGAGGTGGCAGGTGACTGTCATCATAGATAAATGATGAAACGCCCACTGCGGCGAAAGCCATAGTGGGAGACAGAACCCGGCTTATAAGGGCACTACCGTTTTTTATTGTTTTATATATGACGTTAATATGAAAATTGCGGCTTTTGATTGATGCAAATCAAAGAAAGCTACAAAAACAAAACAAAACTGCCAAAAGGTTTGGTGGGTTCGCTAAAAAGCCGTACCTTTGCACTCGCAAAAACGAAATGATATCGC
Organism: Oscillospiraceae bacterium; assembly: GCA_963588475.1. GTDB lineage: Bacteria > Bacteroidota > Bacteroidia > Bacteroidales > Bacteroidaceae > Prevotella. The sequence continues at coordinate 37,858 of CAVAHD010000011.1, forward strand.
GGAGTGGAGCAGTTGGTAGCTCGCCAGGCTCATAACCTGGAGGTCGTTCGTTCGAGTCGAGCCTCCGCAACTAACTTAAGAGGGCTGAACTTCATCAGAAGTTTAGCCCTCTTTTTTTGTATCCTCACTTTAGTAACTTTAGAACCACCCTGTGCCCACTTGCTGGGCATCACGTGCCCACAGCTTGGGCATCGAGTGTCTCGCAAGCGGTGGCTATCTCGGTCTTATTACCCAGATGCCAAGCTGCGAAGGATGCTTCGTCATGTATTCGTGTAGCGACATGGATTCCAGCACTACACGCTTATGAATCTGTGACGCATTGAGCAGGTGAAGCCGTCCGTCCGTTCCCCATTCCGCTATGCCGATATGCGTAGTGTCCAGTCCTCGTTTCTTGGTGCAGATAGCGAGTATGTCGCCGTTCTCCACATACTTCATCTCAGCCTTGGAGCGCAGTAGGTAGTCCCTTGGTATGTACCTTATGATGCGCCCCTGCGATTCTGCTTCGTAAGCAGCAATCTGCTTCTGCGCCTTAACGTCGTTCTTAAGCATGGAATATGCCGCAGGGTGCATCGACATATAGTTGATATTTATAGTCTGTTTCCGGTAGCAGTCGCTCGCAGCCTTCTCAAGAGGCAGCGTGACGAGATCTTTGGAGGCATTGTTGTCCGCCCACCAAAGGAAGTAGTGGTTGCGGCTGGCATACCCCTCGTTCTTCCCGTTGCGGTAACGTATCCTTTCCAAATTGCGGCAGTAGTCCGCCCAACGAGTAGCCCCTTCTTTGGTTGTCAAATAAAGTGCAAAGACAGTTTCTACAAATGTAGTGCAGTCCATTTGCCGAAGGTTAACCACCAGTTTCTCCTTCGTATTCACTTCCAACGTATGCGCCACGTACGGCACGTTCATAAACTTATGACCATAGAACAGCATCAGATTAGTATTCTTAGCCTTAGCCCCTTCGCTAAGCAGCCTAACAACTTTGATGCTGTCAGCATTTGTGTACGTTATCTGGCACTGCCCCTTGGCTGCAGCCAGTACCAGCGGTATAATAATGAGAGTTTTGAGAAAAGTTTTCATAGCTGCAAAGTTACGCCTATTATGCGTAATGCGCAAATAAATGTAAGATTTTGTGCAACCGTATACGTGTCTCGTTGATAGCAATAATAAAAGGCTGACTTCACAGCCAGCCCTATACTATACAAAAACATTATGAACTTTATCTTATTAACAAATTCCTGTGTATTTCAATATTACTCTTGTTCTATTTCCGAGTGCAAAGGTACGGCGATTTTCGCTATTGTGCAATACCTAAATTCTAGTAAATTACTAAAGTTTCCCACCCTCCTTTTTCTTGACTATAGACAAGCAAAATACTCGTAATGTTCTGAAAAAGAGGGGCTTTAACATTTACCTAAAAAGTGTTGCTATGCAGGCCGCCTGGATTCCAGCGCATTAGCCATTATGAAGTATGCCTCGGCAGCCTCTTCGTCATTGATTAAGCTCTCAGCCAGCTCGTCCAACGTGATGCCTAAATGGGCACACAAGACATCAAGTAGTCTTCCGATGCAGTCCAGAATGCGGTTCCACAAGGTAAGCGCCCTTACATCATTCTCCATGTTTACAAACAGTTCGCCCATCGTTTCGTATTCGGCAAAGCGTTTCTCTAAAGCCATGACAATGTAGGTGATAAAGCAGATGGTACAGTCTGCAATCTGACCGTCAAAGTCGCGCCCCTGATATCCTCCCAGGCCGAGATACTGTTTTGTCTCCTTGTTGAGCACCTCGATATTCCAGCGTATCTGGTATATCTCAAACGCTTTCACAAACGACATGGAGAGGTCTGATGTCAAGAGTATATTCCACCTGCGGTTATGGCCGTACCGTATCAGGAAGATACGTACCGGTTGTCCGCCGAGTTTGCCACGCAGAGGTATGTACTGGCATTTGTACTTGCGGCATCCGCGTATGCGCTCACGTTCGTAAGCCGCTATGAGTTCATAGGCGTTGTATGACCTCTCGCAGACGGTATATTTCGTGTTTCCCATTTTTGCCAGCCCAACGAAATGCATTGCTCCATTGCCTATTTTGCGCACCTCTTCCAAGAGACGTTCACAGGTAAACCAGCTGTCACACAGTACATACTGTGCACGGAGGGACTTGTAAGTCCACGCCCTTTTCAGCATTTCTATAGCCATATCAAGCTTTGACGCGGTTGCTTCCTTTGCCCTTTTGAAGCTGGGGCACTCACTGTTGCGCTTCTTGGAGAAACGTTTCTTCCTCTGTTTGGAGGTAAGGCCGTAGTCTTCTTTTTTCCCTTTCTCGCTATGCAGGGAAAAATCCACAGGAATGGTGCTCTTGCCATCGAAGAATGCACAGACAAGCAACTTATAGCCGAGCACACACCTTCCCTTGACGTGGTCGAACACACGGCTTATGTGCTCCATTGCCAAACCGCTCTTCTCTAAAGTCGTGTCATCCAGTATGTAGCATTTGGGCAGCGTGTCGTCATTGGTGTGCTCCTTGCGCAGTATGCACTGAAAACGCACCGCCATACCCAAAAGCAGCCGACGCCAGTCCATGGCAGAACGCGTCATCATGCGGTAGTAACAGTTCTTCCCCGTATCCAGAAGATTATGGAAACCGGCCTTGTGGACGAAGTGTATGCTTTCACCTCCTATACGGAAAAGGCACAAGGACAGTATGAGCTGTACAGCAGAAATGCCCTGTTCTTTCTCAAGAGACATACGGGACAGAAGGTGACCCAAGCCGAAACGGCCGAAAAGCGTAAGCAAATTGGTGCCAACGGAATTTTTAACACTCAATATGTTGGCTAATTCGGATAAATTGTCTAATTTTGCATTCATAACAGTTACTCTTTAAATTGTTGCTTCTATGTTTGTTAGCTCTTACAAAGTTACAACTTTTTATTGAGAAACTGTTATTTTTACAGCACTTTTATGGGGTGGGAAACTTTAATTATCTTACCGCCACAATGCTTCTTCCTGCCAATCTGCAGGGAATCCCATGGCGAGGATGTCTATATTAGGGTGCTTCTGCAGTAAACTCTTCAAGTTTGTAGCAAAATGATTGTCGGGCTTAATACTGTCAAGCATGTACTTCAAGTAACAGAGGTGTAGGTAGAGTTTGCTGTCGTTTTCAACCCTAAGGGTAATCCATCTGCCACGAAGTCGTGTGTTGGTCTGAGGTATAATAGGAAAACTGCGATTCCAAACACGGGAGTGATGAGCCAAGTAGTTGCGCATGACAACCGCACACTTTACCCAACTCTCAAGAATGACGTGTTGGGGAAGGTTAAATTCACGGGCAATGCGCTTCTTGATGGCATTGTCCTTGAAATTGCAGAACAACTTTGATAGAGTTCCAAAGGTGGTTACCTCCAGTGTCTTCCATACAGGCGGTAAGTCTGGTTCTGTGTATCGGTCATAATGGTCAACGATGAAGTCCTCACGGCTTCTATTCACTTCCTGGCGGATGTGTTGCAGACAACTGTTGAAAATAACCGTGTTGTGGAACATTGTTTCGTCTGCAAGCCAAAAAGCGCCGTAGGCAAGCGAGATGTGATGTATCATCTTGGAGCGCAACGCAATCTCCACGGCTTGTATAGCAGAGAATATTAAACTGCGCAACTCCCGGTCGAACTCATATAGGTCAACCGCATTATCGAAACGGCTGTTGGGCTTGAAGATGTGTTTAACCTTATCAGCTTCCATCGGATGAAAGTAATTGGCTAGACGAAAGTAGCTAATTACCTTCAAACAATCAATGGCCTTATCATCATTGCTGATAACAAGACCTCGCTCCTTCAACAGGGTAAGAATGTCGGGATAATCTAACGGTTGTTTGGCGTACTTCATACTATATAAAAGCAAAAGCCCCACCCTGGTTCGCTGTTCTTCGGGAAGCGTGGTGGGAACTGTCGGTGCAAAAATACAACTATTTATTGAATGGGCAAAATAATTCTCGGCTTTTCTTTTGTTTGCATGCAAAATTGCCTATTCGTATGTCTGTATTGTATGGGGTGAGCTATAGGTCAGTCTACCCGAGAGAAGAAAAACGCAAAGTGTCAGCAAAGGCGAGCTTTTGCTGACACTTTGCACTTGTAATGAGGGGAGAAAGAGAGAAATATGGCATGTAACGCTGGCTTCTGCGACAAAAACAGCGGCAAAAGGGCGCAATAACCAAAATGTTTTAGTAAATTTGCACCCAATATACCCGTGCAATGGGCACAGCAATGAAATATACTAAAACGACAATAACATAGCAATGGAACTGAACATAGGCGATGAAGTGCGCTTCCTCAACGACGTGGGAGGCGGTAAGGTATCTGGTTTTCAAAAAGGTGGCATCGTGCTCGTGGAAGACGAGGACGGGTTCGAAATGCCCGTAATGGCGAGCGAAGTGGTGCTCGTCAGCCCTAAGGAGGAGAAGATTGCCCCGACTGCCGCTCCGCAGCCCAAGAAGGAGCCGAAGCCGGAGAAGCCGACTGAACCGACGGAGGAGGACATAAAGATAGCGGAACTGAAGGAGATGTTCCGCCAGGACAAGATAAAGAAGAGCGCCGCAGAGGCACGCGCTAAGGCAGATGCCGAACAACAGGCGGCAAAGGAACGCGTGCAGGCCAAGGTGCAGGCGGCCAAGGAAGCCGAGGAGCGGGAGTCGCTGGAGGCTCGCGTCATAAGACTCGAGATGGAGGTGCGCCGACTGCAGATACGCATCGAAAGGCTCGAGGCAGCCAAGGCGATACGCGAAAAGGTGAAGGCGGACATGACCATACAGCGTGAGACGGTGCGCAAGCAGCCGGACAACACCCTGGAGGTGGACCTGCACGCACACGAACTGCTGGACACCACGGCAGGCATGGACGCACGCGACATAAAGGCGTACCAACTGAAGACGGTGCGCGAGACGCTCGAGAAGAACGCCAAGGAGAAGGGACGCAAGATTATCTTCATTCACGGCAACGGCGAGGGAGTACTCCGAAAAGCCATCCTCGACATGCTGCGACGCGACTTCCCCAAGTACGAAACGCAGGACGCATCGTTCCAGCAGTACGGCTTCGGCGCCACGATGGTTACTGTCAGATAAGACGGTTACCGTCAGATAGGAAGTACACAAACACTCTCTCCTACTCCATAAAACAATTCAACTGTAACAGAATGAAAAAACTACAATCAGTCAGGAAAGCCATCGTGGCACTTGTCGTGATGACGGCAGGCATGCTACTGGCCGCATGCTCTGGCGGCGACAAAGACGCTCACGTCGTAAAAACCCTGGAAGACCTGCACGGCGCATGCGTCGGAGTGCAGCTTGGCACATCGTCGGACGTGGCAATAACGGACTATGAGAAAAGCGGCGACGGCACCGTCGTGGAACGATTCACGAAGACGGGCGACGCCATATCGGCACTGAAACAGGGAAAACTGGACTGCGTCGTAACGGACGAGATACCGGCACAGGCGTACCTGCGTGTCAACCCCTCGCTGAAGACGCTGCCGAAGGCGTTTGAGGAGTCGGACTACGCCATCTGCATTTCAAAGAGCAACGGCAAGCTGCTCTCGGAAGTGAACTCCGCCATCAACGTGCTCAAGCAGCAGGGCGTGATGGACAAGATAATGGAGGCCCACATCATTGATCATAAAGACATTGCCTATACGCCAAAGAAGGACATAGACCGTTCGCGAGGAAAGATAGTATGGGCCACGAACGCCACCTTCGAGCCGTTTGAATACCACAAGAACGGAAAGGTTGTGGGCATCGACATAGACATTGCCAATGCCATCTGCGACTACTTAGGCTACGAATGCGAGATAATGGACATTGAGTTCGACGCCATCATCACCTCCGTGCAGACGGGAAAGTCGGATGCGGGCATAGCGGGCATCACGGAGACGCCGGAGCGACGCAAGAGCATCGACTTCACACAGGACTACTGCACGGTGAGACAGGTGGTCATCGTCAACGACGACATGGCAAGTGCTGCGGACGAGCCGACACTGAGCGAGCGCATACACAACTGCTTCGTGGAGGATGCACGATACACGTACATACTGAAGGGTTTGGGCAACACGTTCGTCATCACCATCTTCGCCCTAATCATATCGCTAATACTGGGCACGCTGATAGCCATCGTACGCTCCACGCACGACCGCAACGGCAACCTGAAGATACTGAACGCCATCTGCCACGTGTACCTCACCATAATGCGAGGTACGCCGACAATGGTGCAGCTGCTCATCATATACTACGTAGTGTTTGCCTCGGCTAACGTAAGCCAGATATTCGTTGCCGTCATAGCATTCGGCCTCAACAGTGCGGCGTACATCGCAGAGGTGATACGCTCGGGCATCATGTCCGTGGACAAGGGGCAGCTGGAGGCTGGACGCAGCCTCGGACTCTCGTACGCCAAGACGATGCGCCTCGTCATTCTGCCGCAGGCTTTCAAAAACGTGCTGCCGGCCATGGGCAACGAGGGCATAACGCTGCTCAAGGAGACATCAATAAGCGGATACATCGGACTGGTGGACCTGACGAAGGGTAGCGACATCATACGAAGCGTGACGTACGAGGCAGTACTGCCGCTCGGACTCGTCGCCGTGATATACATGATTGTAGTGCTCACGCTCTCGCAGGGCGTTAGCCGACTGGAAAAGAGACTGCAAAGGTAAAAGGTCGCTTACAATCACTCAACTCTCTTACACATAGATACAATCATTCTTACACATGGAACAGAACAATAAACCCATCATAGAAGTAAAGCACCTCAAGAAGGCATTCGGGGAACGGGAGGTGCTCAAGGACATCAGCCTGGACGTGTTACCTGGAGACGTCATCGCCATCATCGGTCCGTCAGGATGCGGCAAATCCACATTCCTGCGCTCGCTGAACATGCTGGAAACACCGGACGACGGACAGATACTGGTAAACGGCAAGGACGTGATGAACAAGAACACCGACCTGGACGCCGTAAGGCAGAAGCTGGGCATGGTGTTCCAGCAGTTCAACCTCTTTGACAACAAGACGATACTGGAGAACATCACGCTGGCACCCGTGGAGCTGAAGCTGATGACAAAAGAAGATGCCAAGAAGCAGGCAATGGAGCTGCTCGAAAACGTGGGACTGCCTGACAAGGCGGACGCATACCCGAGCAACCTCTCAGGCGGTCAGAAGCAGCGCGTGGCAATAGCCCGTGCACTGGCAATGACACCGGACGCCATACTCTTCGACGAGCCTACATCGGCACTGGACCCGGAGATGGTGGGCGAGGTGCTGAACATCATCAAGCAACTCGCCGAGACGAAGTGCATGACAATGCTCATCGTGACGCACGAGATAGGTTTCGCCCGAGAAGTAGCAAACAGAGTACTCTTCTTCAGCGACGGATACATCACCGAGCAAGGCACACCGGACGACATCTTCCACCACCCGAAGAGCCAACGTCTGAAGGACTTCCTCAGCAAGGTGCTGTAAGGGGATTTACGATAGTGTCTGCGTCAGTTCTTCCTTATTATAGTAAGTCCATCGCGTAGGGGCAGGATGACACGCGTGACGAACGGGTCGGCCTTGACGTGGTCGTTGAAACGGCGGATGCCCAGCGTCTGCTGGTCGCGGTCGTAGGAGGGGTCTATGACGTGACCGTCCCACAGGGTGTTGTCGGCAAGGATGATGGCACCGGGATTGAGAAGTGGCATGATGGCTTCGTAGGTCTCCACGTACGTGCGCTTATCGCCGTCGAGGAACACCATGTCGAACTTCACGCCAAGGTCCTTGGCTTTCTCGGCGGCATCGCCGATGATGAACGTGATATACTGCGCCCACGGCGACTCCTCCAGCCAACTGCGAGTAAACGGCTCCTGCTCGTCGTTTATCTCAAACGTATAGAGCATTGGCTGGCTTGCAATGGATTCGATTGCTGAAACATCAGCCTGGTCTTCTTCTGCTGCCGTGCAATGTGCGTCAACGACGTTCTGCGCCAGTCCCTCTGCCATGCACAGGGCGGAGTAGCCCGAGAAAGTACCCACTTCAAGGATGTTCTGCGGACGTATCATCTCGACGAACATCTTGAGCAGACGGCCCTGCAGACGGCCCGAGGCCATGCGGCCATGTAGCAAATGCACATTGGTGGCGCGCCACAGGTCGTACAGATACTGCGGCTCGTCGTCGCTGTGGCCTATGACGTAGGCATCAAGCGCCGCCACGCCGTCGAGCGTGGTATGGTTAGGGTCTTGCGTGTGGGACTTGGACATATACTAATTATGTAGGAGGATTGACGAGTTTATACAAAAGGATGCCCTCTTCATACAAATGAATTAACCTCTTTACACAAGAGGATTGTTCTCTTTATACCAGAGGATTAACGAGTGCATCGACAGCGAGGCGATAACTGTCAAGGCCGAAGCCACAGATTATGCCCTTCACCGCTGGCGAAAGGTACGAATGGTGGCGGAACTCCTCACGCTGGTGTACGTTGCTGATGTGTACCTCGATGACGGGGCATTTGAGCGAGCGTATGCAGTCGTGCAGCGCCACGCTGGTATGCGTGTATGCACCAGCGTTGAACACCACACCGTCGTAGGTGAAGCCCACACGCTGTAGCTCATTAATCAACTCGCCCTCAATGTTGCTCTGGTAGTACTCCAGCTCCACACCGGGGAAACGCTCCTTCAACTTAGGAAGGTAACTCTCAAAACTGTTGTTGCCGTATATTCCCGGCTCACGCACCCCAAGGAGGTTAAGGTTGGGGCCGTTCATTATAAGTATCTTCATCTTTGTTGTTGCTACAACTTAATAATAAAAGCGGCACAAATCGCACCGAGTTTTCTTCTTTGCTTTACTCCTCCGTAAAACGGTTGAACAAGTCCTTCATTCCCTCACTTGCTCCGCACTGCAGATGGGTGAGGTTTGCCTTGGCCGCTACTGGGTTAGGGTCTATAAGGTAGACGGGGGTACCAGGGCGCACGTACTGCACCAGTCCGGCTGCAGGATAGACGTTCAGCGACGTGCCGATGATGATGAATATGTCAGCCTGCTGGGCCGCCTCAACAGCGTCGTACATGTTTGGCACACTCTCGCCGAAGAACACGATGAAGGGACGCAACAGAGCGCCGTCGTCAGCCTTTGCGCCGTGGGGCACTTCAAGACCCGTCTCGCCGAAGCCTTCGTGAGGCAGCGAGACATGGAAACGCGGATTGTCAACGTCGCGGGCGGAGCACATCTTCATCATCTCGCCGTGCAGGTGTATGACCTTCGTGGAACCAGCCGCCTCGTGCAGGGCATCTACATTCTGCGTCACGATGGTAACGTCGTGGTACTCCTCCAAGGCAGCCAACAACTTGTGCCCCTCGCAAGGCACAACATCCTTGTACTTCACGCGCAGCATATTATAGAAGTCATTCACGTAACACGGGTCTGCCTCCCACCCCTCATGCGTAGCTACGCGCTCCACGGGATAGTTGTCCCACAGACCGCCTGCATCACGAAACGTAGTCAGACCACTCTCCACCGACATTCCAGCGCCAGTAAGCACTACAATCTTCTTCTTTTCCATACTTCCACCCTTTTAAGAATTATACATTAAGAATCCATAATCCTGCATTGCTCATTATAAATTCTGCATTGTGCATTTTGAATTATGAATTAAGCATTATGAATTATGAATTAATCCGCCGTGTTGCGTGCTTCACGGGATATAGCACCGTGAGGAAGCCTACCACGACTACCGTCACAAATACACCGAGGACGTCGCCGTAGTGTACACTGACCGGATAAGCGTTGATGATGAACGATCCTTCGCTGTTGCCCAGCTTCACGAAGCCAAACTGCTGCTGAAGCAGACAGAGCAGGAGACCCAATCCTACGCCCAGCACTGCGCCGACGATGCTTATCAGCCAACCCTCAAAGATGAACACCTTCTTGATGAGCGACTCTCTTGCTCCGAGGCTGCGCAGTATCTCAGCATCATTCTTCTTGTCGATGATGAGCATAGAGAGGGAACCGATGATGTTGAAGCATGCCACAACGAGGATGAAGGTGAGGAAGATATAAGCCATCAGCTTCTCTATCTTCATGATGCTGAACGTGTCGGTCTGCTGCTCGTAACGGTCGAGCACCTTAAACTTGTCGCCCGCCACCTTCTGCATGGCACTCTTGACGGACTCAACGTCGCTGCCGGGCTTCAGCTTCAACTCAAGTGCCGTCAGTTCCCCGTCGCATTGGAAGAGCATACGTGCAAAGTGTATGCTGGTCAGCACGTAGTTCTTATCGTAGCGTCCCTGCTGCACGTTGAACACGACACCAGGCGAGACGAGCGAGTCCGTCACGAAACCGTCCATCGGGTTGAGGATATCCAGCTGCCCGGTGCGACGTGGGGCATAGATATGTAAATACCCGGAATAACGGACTGGCATACCGAGAGTGTATGCCAACCTTATTCCGGGTGTACCATATTGTATGTCTGCGGCATGCAGGTCGAAAGAGCCTGAGCCGTAGAGTATGTCGTTGATGTGTGTGAGTTCCTTGAAGTTGTCGTCCACGCCCTTTATCACTACCATAGCCTGACGACCGCCGTAGATGGCGAGGGCCTGGTCCTCCACCGTCTCCGTGGCTACCTCCACTTCCTCCATCTGGCGTATCTCCACGAGGACGGGGTCGTCGGCTGCTGCCGTCTTTCCTTCTACTGGCACCACCTTCAGTTGTGGGTCGAAGTTGGTGAAGTACGTAGCGACGAGGTCAGAGAAACCGTTAAAGACGCTGAGCACCACCACAAGTGCCATCGTAGCCACCATGACACCCACCACGCTGATGGACGAGATGATGTTGATGACGTTGGTCTTCTTCTTGGAGAAGAGGTAACGGCGGGCTATAAAGAGGGATGTGTTCATGTGTGTTAGTAACAAACAGGGATTGGAGAAACAACTATATTACTTCTTCAGCAAATCATCGATGCGCTCAAGGTAGTCGAGCGAATCGTCGATGAAGAAACGCAGTTCGGGGATGATGCGCAGCTGGTTGCGTACGCGCTGACCGAGGTCGTAACGTACTGAAGCCACGTTGCCGTTGATGTTCTCCAATATCTCCTCACCCTTTTCGGACGGGAAGATGCTGAGGTATGCCGTGCAGATACTGAGGTCCGGCGACACCTTCACACGGGTAACGCTTACCATGACACCGCGCATCTGGCGTGTCTGACTTTGGAATATCAGGCTCAACTCCTTCTGCAGGAGTCGGCATATACGGTTTTGTCTTGTTTCTTGCATAATATTTGTATTTTACTTGAATCCGTTGTAAACGTTGATGTCAACGGGACCATGGATGCCGCTGACGCGTCCGTCCTGGCAGAGCTGCCAGTAGAGCAGGTTGACGTTGGGCTTGTATTCGCCGTAACGGGCTATCCACACGTCGTAGTTCTTCATCAGGTCGGGGGCCTGCGGCAGATACTTGTTGACGAACCGCTGGCTGATGTACAGTATCGGCCGCACGCCACGCTGGTGTTCCACCGTCTGCAGCCACGCCCGCACCTCGCCAAGGAGTTTGTGCAGTCCTCCGGCTTGGCGTATCTGCGCGTCGGTGGGCTCAAGGTCGAGTGCCGGGGCAAGGTCGCCGGAGGAATACCGGCTGTTGCGTAGGAAGTTGATGGCCTGGTGTCTGCCTGGCGTACGGACCGAGAAGAAGTGGTAGGCACCAGTGCGGTGGCCGCTTCTCTTCGATGCCACGTAGTCTGCGGCAAAGTACTTGTTCTTCACCGTCATGCCCTCCGTCGCTTTAATGTAGACGAAACTGACGGGATAGTCCACCGCTCCGTGTATCTTCTTGCGTGATGCCGTGCCGAGCGACGTGATGCGCAGGTTGCTCCAGTTGATGGAGAATCTCTTGCGTCCCTTCTCGTGCTGGTATCGCGAGATGTCTACGCCGTAGATGCGGTCGGGGGTGTAGGTGATGCGCTCACCGAGGAACTTGTTCTCTTTCCATTCGCCCAGTTGGAGCCGCTTGCCGCGTATCATGGAGAAGCCCACACCGTCGCACTTGCCGTGCTTCCACTCGCCTTCGTAGAAGTCTCCGTGTATGGACATGAACCTTCCGTAGCCGTGCGGGCGGCGCAACGAGTCGCGCTGTCCGGTGTACGTGCCGAGCGAGTCGATATGCGCCAACTGTACTTTAGGGCGTATGTCTGTAGCATTTCCGACCAACAGGCGGGCTTCCTTTGCCGACATACGCACCATGGGGACATCACAATCCCCTTCTGCACGAACGATTTGCATGCTGTCACGCACTTCGTAAGCCTCGCACTCGCTGTTCTGTTCGCCAAGCAGCACGTAGCGTCGCACCATCTGTATGCGCAGCCCGCCACGCGACTTTGCCTTGTCTATCACAGCAGCCACCTGCTTGACGGAGTCCGTTGCACGGGTTAGCCAGCGGCTGTAGCGCTCCACGATGGAGAAGCCGTCGTCGGTGACGGTGTGCGTCTTTAGGAAGTAGTCCACGTCGGCACGCTGTCCGGCCATTGCCTGCTGCGTCTCTTCTACGTTGTCCGCCTCATTTTGAAGTAGCCTTGCCACCTCCGTGGGGGACATACGGGCGCAACTGCCCGTATCGGGTTGCACTGCCAGTGCGAACGTACCGCCGCAATAGGGCAACCAATCGCGCAGTTTCACCATGTACGCCGTGACGGTGTCGCGCTGTACGTCGTTGACACCTGCAAGCAGAGTGTCGCCGCGCGTATCGGCAAAAGAGATGACCTCCGTAGTGTCGTCCATCACGACATACCTCGTCTCCACCACCATGCGCGCCCGACAAGACTTCTCCTCGTCAGCGGTCAGAGGGTAGAAGCACCACAATGACCAGAGAGCCGCCAAGACAGCAAGTAGCAATAACCACAATACTGCGCCACCGCAACCTATACGTCCCATGGAGAAACCACGATGGCGTTGCCTTGGGCTGCTACCGATATAGGTCGTGCCGCCGTTATAGCGTCTATTGCGATGAAACAGTATTGGTAATATCATTGCCACTCTCTGCGTATGGATTAAAGAGCCTTGAACTCAGTTAATTTGTGGATTAAAGAGCTTTGAACTCAGCGTAAATCTTGTCTGCGATGGCTTGCATCTCCTCAGCAGGAAGCTGCAGCTTCTCCTTGTGGAAGTCTACGTCGGCCTCGCTCTGCATCGGGATGAGGTGGATGTGTGCGTGTGCCACTTCCAAACCGAGCACCACCATGGCAACCTTCTTGCATGGGAACGCCTTGTCTATGGCCTTAGCCACCTTCTTGGCAAAGACGTGGTAACGGGCGGTCTCGTCGTCGTCCATGTCGAAGATATAGTCCACCTCACGACGTGGAATGACGAGTGTGTGTGCCTTGGCTACGGGATTGATGTCAAGGAAAGCGTAGAACTCTTCGTTCTCTGCGCACTTGTAGCTGGGAATCTCACCGGCAGCAATCTTTGAGAATATATCCATAGTTTCGCAGTTTAGTCGATTTTCAAATTAGGAACTGATGTTTTTAAGCTTGGATTAGAAGCTACTATTTTCAATATTCAGCTTGGATTAGAAACTGATGTTTTCAATCTTAAGCTTGAGGATGCCGCGTGGAATCTGCGCCTCAACGACGTCGCCCACCTTGTGGTTGAGCAGAGCTTGTGCTATCGGGGTCTCGATGGAAATCTTGCCCTCGCGCAGGTTTGCCTCGTTGGCACTCACGATGGTGTAGGTCATCTTTGCCTTGTTTGCCATGTTGGTCATCTCCACCTTGGAGAGCAGCTGCACTGCATCGGTAGAGAGGCGGCTCTTGTCCACAATCTTGGCATCGGCGATGGTGGTCTTCAACTGATTTATCTTTGCTGCCAGGTGAGCCTGAGCCTCCTTCGCTGCATCATACTCTGAGTTCTCCGACAGGTCGCCCTTGTCGCGTGCCTCTGCTATCGCTGCGCTTGCCTTAGGCATCTCGACAGCTTCGAGGCGGTGTAGCTCGGCTACGAGATTCTCGTAACCTTCTTTTGACATGTAAGCCATTCTTTTTCTTTCTATTAAGTTGATTATTATTTATTTCTGTTCCCTGTGTGCTTGCGCACCACTCGTTTAGGCCAGTCGTCATAAACGACAAAAAGAAGAGACTCCGCACATTAAGCGTCCTCCCGTCGGCGTTGCTCGGGAAAGGCCATCTGTCGGAATCCTGACTATACTTTTTCCTAATAAGTCGTATCTTTCATGGGCGTTGTACTGCTACGCCAACGCCATAATGTTCGGTGCAAAGGTAGATATTAATTTCCAAACATGCAAACTTTTTCCTTTTTTTTGCCTAACTTTGCACCTATGCAAGACTCTATTTCTGCTTATAGACGCTATTTACGGCTACAGCGCGGGCTTTCCGACAACACTCTCGAGGCATATCTGTATGACCTGGAGAAGCTTCTCGACTTCTGCCACCGTACCGAGCGCGACCCCATACATCTACAGTTGCCTGACCTCGAGGAGTTTTCTGCCTCGCTGCACGACCTGGGCATCGCTTCCTCCTCGCATGCCCGCATCCTGTGTGGCGTGAGGTCTTATTATAAGTTCCTCGAGCTGGACGGCTTCATCGAACAGGACCCGAGCGAACTGCTCGAGTCGCCCATCAAGGACAAACACCTGCCCGAGGTGCTCTCCACGGCCGAGGTGGACCTCCTGGAGCAGAGCATCGACCTTTCCAAATGGGAAGGCCACCGCAACCGCGCCATCATCGAGGTGCTCTTCTCCTGCGGACTGCGCGTCTCCGAACTCATCTCGCTCACCCTCTCGCAGATATACGAAGATGAGGGCTTCGTGCGCGTCTACGGCAAGGGCAAGAAGGAACGCCTCGTGCCCATCTCGCCCAGGGCCATCCACGAACTGCACCTGTGGTACGACGACCGCAGACACATGAACATCAAGCACGGCAACGAGGACTTCGTCTTCCTCAACCGTCGCGGTGCCGCTCTGACCCGCACCATGATACTTATCATGATAAAGAAACAGGCCAAACTGGCTGGCATACAGAAGACCATCTCTCCGCACACGCTGCGCCACTCCTTCGCCACGGCACTGCTCGAGGGCGGTGCCTCGCTGCTCGCCATACAGGCGATGCTAGGCCACGAGAGCGTGGGCACCACGGAGATATACACCCATATAGATATGAGCACTCTGCGCAAGGAAATAAACGAGCACTTCCCGCGCAACATACACAAACACCCATGATAACCTTCGTCGCCATAGGACTCTCTGTCGGCATCGTCATTGCTTATTTCATCGGTGCCATACTCCCATTATGGGCGTACTATGCAGCAATAGCGATGGCGTTGGGCATTCTTGCACTGTCATATCGGCTTTGCCGCTTTGGCATCGCCGCCCTCCTTATGACATGCGCCACTCTCGGAGCCCTTGTCATGACACTGGACATGCGAAGCAACGGCTCCAACACAACGACATTCGCGCACACGTATAATATAAGTAAGGAGGAAACCGGAATGGTCCAGCAGCGCAAGGCCTTGGCAGAGAAATTCCGTCAAAGCGGCGAACTGCAAGACGACGAATACGCCATCGTCACTGCCATGACACTGGGAGAGAAACAGAACATCAGTCGCGAGCTGAAGCAAGTGTACTCCATCAGCGGTGCCTCGCACGTCTTCGCCCTCTCGGGTCTGCACGTCAGCATCCTGTTCGGACTACTGATGTTCCTATTGCCTTCGAGAAGGCATCCGTCCGTTTCCGCCGTCATAGCCACAGGTATTCTTTGGGGATATGTGGCCCTCATCGGTGCCCAGCCATCGCTGTTGCGCGCCACGGTGATGCTCACTTGCTACGCCATCTGCCTCACCATCGGTCAAAACACCGACAGCCTGTCCAAGCTCTGTCTTGCCGCTACCATCATGCTCCTCGCCAAACCGCAATGGCTCTTCGACATCAGTTTCCAAATGTCCTTCGCAGCCGTCTTCGGCATTGCCACGTGCTACAGTCCCATGCGCAACATACTCGCTTTAAAACGTGCGGACTACAAACGTCCTCCCATTATCGTCCACATCAAAAAGGCGGAGCTGTGGATGTGGTCTCTGACCGTCCTCTCCCTTTCGGCCCAGCTCTTCACCCTGCCTCTCATCGTACACTACTTCGGGCGCATCTCCGTCTACTCACTCCTTGCCAACCTCATCGTATCGCCATTGGCAACCCTAATCGTCGGCACGGCACTGCTCACCCTCGTACTGACCTTTCTTGCCTCTCCCCTACCCGTCATTGGTTCTGCCTTGTCGTTCATGGAGCGCCCTATGCGCTGGAGTGCCACCCTACTCCAACACCTCACTCACTATATGAATACGACCCTGACGAACATTGCTGCTCTGCCAGGGTCGCACTTAGACGGTCTGCAAGTTTCCATACCCGAAACCGTCTGCATATATGTCATAATTTTCGCCGTAGTCTTCTACTTCAAAGACTTCTGTCCTTGGACGAGGAGATAATCCTACTACTTTACTTTGCTGCCAGCACCTCAACTTCCACCAGAGCCCCCTTGGGGAGCTTCTCTACCGCTACAGCGGAACGGGCTGGGAATGGTTCAGAGAAGAACTGAGCATATACCTCGTTCATTGCGGCGAAGTCATCCATATTGTCAAGGTAAACGGTGGTCTTCACCACGTGGGCGAGGTCGGTGCCTGCAGCCTTGAGTATGTTCTGCGCATTGGTAAGAGCCTGTCGCGTCTGCTCGACTATTCCGCCTTCAACTATAGCACCCGTTGCAGGGTCAAGGGCTATCTGTCCTGATGCAAACACGAAATTGCCAACTTCAATGGCCTGGCTGTAAGGTCCAATGGCACTGGGTGCCTGATTTGTACTTATTGCTTTTTGCATAATATTCTTAGGATTATTAATAAATAATGTGTAACAAATAACTTGCACACTTTTGTACAGTACGGGCTTTCAGCCCATCGCTGTTTATCAGAAAGACTCCAACCTTTACGGGTTGGAGCCTTTCGTGTATATAATAGTAGTATTATCCTCTGTACTCGAAGACGTTCTGGCGGCTCATCTGGCGACGGTCGATGTCCTCGCGTGAACCGACGATAATCTTTTCGAACTCGCGCAGACCGGTACCTGCAGGAATGAGGTGACCGCAGATAACGTTCTCCTTCATGCCGACCAGCGAATCGCTCTTGCGGCGTATAGCAGCCTCGTTGAGCACCTTCGTGGTCTCCTGGAAGGAAGCAGCGGACATGAAGCTCTTCGTGTGGAGAGCGGCACGTGTGATACCCTGCAGAATCTGTGTAGACGTAGCAGGCACTGCGTCACGTACGGTAACCGTCTTCTGGTCGCGACGCTTGAGCTGTGAGTTCTCGTCGCGCAGCTTGCGGGCTGTAACGATCTGACCCTTCTGGAGGTTCTCAGAGTCACCAGCGTCCACAACGACTTTCTTACCCCAGATGCGGTCGTTCTCCTCAGCGAAGTCGAGCTTGTCGACGATATCGCTCTCGAGGAAGCAGGTGTCGCCCGGGTCGTTGATCTGCACCTTGCGCATCATCTGGCGTACGATGATTTCGAAGTGCTTGTCGTTGATCTTCACACCCTGCAGACGGTAAACGTCCTGCACCTCATTGACGATGTACTCCTGAACGGCAGTAAGACCCTTGATGGCCAGGATGTCGTTCGGTGTGATGACACCGGCAGAGAGTGGCGTACCGGCACGCACGGCATCGTGCTCCTGTACGAGCAACTGCTTTGACAGTGGCACGAGGTACTTGCGCTGCTCGCCCGTCTTTGATGTGACGATAACCTCGCGGTTGCCTCGCTTGAGGTCGCCCATTGTAATCTCACCGTCGATTTCTGATACGATGGCAGGGTTAGATGGGTTACGTGCCTCGAAGAGCTCGGTAACACGTGGCAGACCACCAGTGATATCACCAGCGATACTTGCAGAACGTGGAATCTTCACGAGGGTCTCACCAGTTCTGATGGTCTGACCGTCCTCTACTACGATGTGGCCGTCCACTGGGAGGTTGTACGTAGCGATTATCTCGCCGTTCTCATCCTCGATGGTACATGTAGGAACGCGTGAGCGATCCTTGGACTCGATGATGATGCGCTCGGTCATACCCGTTGATTCATCGGTCTCAGCCTTATAGGTAGAACCCTCGATGAAGTCGTTGAGACGTGCCTTACCGGCAAACTCAGAAACGATGACAGCGTTGAATGGGTCCCAACGTGCGATGACATCGCCCTTCTTGAGCTCTGCGCCGTTCTGGTAGAACAGTGAAGAACCGTAAGGTACTGGCACGGAAGAAAGGATGATACCCGTGTTCGGGTCGATGAAACGAACCTCCGTCAGACGGCTTACCACCATCTCGCACTGAGTCTTCTCGCCTGTCACCTCGTCCGTGTACTCGAATGGTACGGTACGAAGCTCATCGAACTCGATGCGTGCTGCTTCACTCTTACACTTAACGGTAGCGTTGGCAGCAGCACCACCGGCGATACCACCGGCGTGGAACGTACGGAGTGTCAGCTGTGTACCCGGCTCACCGATGGCCTGTGCCGCGATTACGCCGACAGCCTCACCCTTCTGTACCATACGCTGGGTAGCGAGGTTACGACCGTAACACTTCTTACATACACCCTGACGTGACTCACAGGTGAGCACTGAACGTATCTCAACCGTCTCGATGCCAGCATCCTCGACAGCCTTAGCGCGTGCCTCTGTGATTTCCTCACCTGCAGCGCAGATGATTTCGTTGGTGTGCGGATTGACAATATCGTGTACGCTGACACGGCCGAGGATACGGTCGTACAGGCTGGAAACGATTTCATCACCGTTCTTCAGAGCCGAGCATACGAGACCACGCAGCGTGCCGCAGTCGTCCTCGTTGATGATAACGTCGTGTGAGACGTCCACCAGACGACGTGTGAGGTAACCAGCGTCGGCCGTCTTCATGGCGGTGTCAGCCAGACCCTTACGGGCACCGTGCGATGCGATGAAGTACTCGAGCACTGACATACCCTCCTTAAAGTTGGACAGGATAGGGTTCTCAATGGTCGGACGGTCGTCGGCACCGGCCTTCTGTGGCTTAGACATCAGACCACGGATACCAGAGAGCTGCTTAATCTGGTCCTTAGAACCACGGGCACCAGAGTCAAGCATCATGAATACGGCGTTGAAGCCCTGGTCGGCCTCGGTCATCTCCTTCAGCAGGATGCTACCGATTTCGTTGTTGACGTGTGTCCAAGTGTCGATAACCTGGTTGTAACGCTCCTTATCGGTGATGAAGCCCATGTTATAGTTGTCCGTGATGGCACGAACGTCGTCGTTACCCTTCTGGATGAGGGCTTCCTTCTCTGGTGGTATGATGATGTCGTCAAGGTTGAACGACAGACCGGCGAGGTATGCCATGCGGTAACCGAGGTTCTTAATGCCGTCGAGGAACTCACAAGCACGGGCGAAACCAACGAGGTTGATAACGTTCTGGATGATGTCGCGCAGTGACTTCTTAGAGATAACGGTATTTACGAAGCCCATTTCCTTTGGCACGAGACCGTTTACGATGACACGACCAACGGAAGTCTCTACCATGCGGCGCACTTCCTCACCGTCCACAACGTCGTTGACAACAACCTTCACTGGTGCGTGCAGGTCGCAGCGCTTCTCGTTGTATGCGATGATGGCTTCCTCTGGTCCGTAGAAGGTCAGACCCTCACCCTTAGCACCTGGACGAAGCTTTGTGATGTAGTACAGACCTAGTACCATATCCTGCGAAGGCACTGTGATAGGAGCACCGTTTGCAGGGTTCAGGATGTTGTGGCTCTGGAGCATCAGCATCTGTGCCTCGAGGACAGCCTCGTTGCTCAGTGGGAGGTGCACAGCCATCTGGTCGCCGTCGAAGTCAGCGTTGAACGCCGTACATGCCAACGGGTGCAGCTGGATTGCCTTACCCTCAATAAGCTTTGGCTGGAACGCCTGGATACCCAGACGGTGCAGTGTAGGAGCACGGTTGAGGAGCACAGGGTGACCCTTCATCACGTTCTCCAGGATGTCCCAGATGATAGGCTCGCGACGGTCAACGATACGCTTTGCGCTCTTCACCGTCTTCACGATACCACGCTCGATGAGCTTGCGGATGATGAATGGTTTGTACAGCTCGGCAGCCATCAGCTTCGGCAGACCGCACTCACCCATGTTGAGCTCAGGGCCAACGACGATAACCGAACGTGCGGAGTAGTCCACACGCTTACCGAGGAGGTTCTGACGGAAACGTCCTGCCTTACCCTTCAGAGAGTCTGAGAGAGACTTCAGCGGACGGTTGCTCTCGCTCTTCACGGCGCTTGACTTGCGTGAGTTGTCGAAGAGGGAGTCAACGGCCTCCTGCAGCATACGCTTCTCGTTACGGAGAATCACCTCAGGAGCGTGTATCTCCATCAGACGCTTCAGACGGTTGTTACGTATGATGACGCGACGATAGAGGTCGTTCAAGTCGGAAGTGGCGAAGCGGCCACCGTCCAGTGGTACGAGCGGACGAAGCTCTGGCGGTGTAACGGGCAGAATCTTCATTATCATCCACTCCGGACGGTTGTCGTTGCCCTCAGGACCACGGCTGTTACGGAATGCCTCCACAACCTGCAGACGCTTCAGAGCCTCTGCCTTACGCTGGGCTGAGCCCTCGGTGCTTGCCTGGTCACGGAGCTTGTATGACAGTGCGTCGAGGTCTACGTTCTTCAGAAGGTCGTAGATGGCCTCTGCACCCATCTTTGCGATGAACTTGTTAGGGTCGGAGTCATCCAGCATGTCGTTGTTGGCATCGAGACGGTTGTCCACGATGTCGATGTACTCTTCCTCCGTGATGAAGTCGAGTGCGTGCGAACCATTAAGGTCGTTGCCTTCCTCGTCCTTTGCACCAGCCAGGTTACCCGGCTGTATAATTACGTACTTTTCGTAATAGATTACACCCTCGAGCTTCTTAGTAGGAATACCGAGGAGATAGCCTATCTTGTTAGGAAGAGAACGGAAATACCAGATGTGGGCAACAGGCACAACGAGTTCGATGTGGCCGGCACGCTCGCGGCGTACCTTCTTCTCTGTCACCTCCACGCCGCATCGGTCGCAGACGATGCCCTTATAGCGTATACGCTTGTACTTGCCGCAGGCACACTCGAAGTCCTTCATCGGACCGAAGATGCGCTCGCAGAAGAGACCGTCGCGCTCCGGCTTGTAGGTGCGGTAGTTGATGGTCTCCGGCTTCGTCACCTCACCGAAGGAGTTCTCCAGAATTTCCTCTGGAGAAGCCAGACCGATGGTGATCTTGGTGAAGTTGTTCTTTATCTTGTTGTCTTTCTTTAAAGCCATTTCTTATTCTATATTAATGGTAATCCTTTCTTAGTCGAGTTTGATGCTCAGGCCGAGACCGCGAAGCTCGTGGAGCAGCACGTTGAGCGACTCCGGTATGCCCGGTGTAGGCATGTTGTCGCCCTTGACGATAGCTTCATAGCTCTTAGAACGTCCGCTGACATCATCAGACTTGACAGTAAGTATCTCCTGCAGCACGTGGCTGGCACCGAATGCCTCGATGGCCCAAACCTCCATCTCTCCGAAACGCTGTCCGCCGAACTGTGCTTTACCACCGAGCGGCTGCTGTGTGATGAGAGAGTAAGGTCCGATGGAGCGTGCGTGCATCTTGTCCTCTACCATGTGGCCGAGCTTGAGGAAGTAGGTCACACCAACAGTAGCCGGCTGGTCGAAGCGCTCACCCGTCTCACCGTCGTACAGGTGTGTAGAGCAGAGACGTGGCAGACCTGCCTTGTCGGTCCACTCTGAGAGGTCCTCGAGCTTAGCACCGTCGAAGATAGGAGTAGCGAACTTCACGCCGAGCTTGCGTCCGGCAGCACCGAGGATGGCCTCGAAGATCTGACCGAGGTTCATTCGTGAAGGCACACCCAGCGGGTTGAGCACGAGGTCTACAGGACGACCGTCCTCGAGGAACGGCATATCCTCCTGACGTACCACCTTAGATACGATACCCTTGTTACCGTGACGACCGGCAAGCTTATCACCTACGCCAATCTTACGCTTCTTGGCAATGTAAACCTTTGCCATCTGCAGAACGCCTGAAGGCAGCTCGTCGCCGATAGAAATGGCGAACTTGCGGCGCTTTGCCTCTGCATCGAGCAACTTGTACTTGCGGAGGTAGTTCATGATGAGCTGACGGATCATGCCGTCGATACGCTTGTCACCGGTCCAACCACCTGACTGTACACCATCATACTCAAGGTTAGCCAGTATGGCAGTAGTGAACTTGCTACCCTTGGTTATCACCTCAGCTCCGGTGTAGTCCGTGACACCCTGACAAACCTTGTCCTCTGTCAGTTCGAGAAGCTTGTCGATGAGGATGTCCTTCAAGTCCTGACCCTTTGCCTCGTACTCCTCGTCAATCTTGGCAAGTACGACCTTGTCCTGCTTCTTTGACTCGCGAGTCTTGACGGCACGTGAGAAGAGCTTCTTGTCGATAACGACACCGGAGAGTGACGGATTAGCCTTCAGTGAAGAGTCCTTCACGTCGCCTGCCTTGTCGCCGAAGATGGCGCGGAGCAGCTTCTCCTCTGGTGACGGGTCGCTCTCTCCCTTAGGAGAAATCTTACCAATCATGATGTCACCTGGCTCTACGCGAGCACCGATACGTATGATACCGTTCTCGTCGAGGTCCTTAGTAGCGTCCTCTGAAACGTTAGGGATGTCGGAAGTGAGTTCCTCCATACCGCGCTTTGTCTCACGTACTTCCAGTGAGTACTCATCGACGTGTACTGAAGTCAGAACATCTTCGCGTACGATACGCTCTGAGAGCACGATGGCATCCTCGTAGTTGTAACCCTTCCATGGCATGTAGGCCACGAGGAGGTTGCGACCGAGTGCCAGCTCGCCGTTCTCCGTAGCGTAACCCTCTGTGAGGATGTCGCCAGCCTTGACACGCTGTCCCTTCTCGCAGATAGGACGCAGGTCGATGGTCATGTTCTGGTTGGTACGGCGGAACTTCGGTATGCGGTATTCCTTGATGGCAGGTTCGAAGCTTACGAACTCCTCGTCCTCGGTACGGTCGTACAGGATGCGGATTGTCGTAGCGTCAACGTACTCGATGACGCCTTCGCCCTCTGCGGTAATCATGGTGCGTGAGTCCTCGCAGACTTGACGCTCCAGGCCAGTACCTACGATAGGTGCATCGTTATGGAGCAGAGGCACAGCCTGACGCATCATGTTACATCCCATCAACGCGCGGTGACCGTCGTCATGCTCGAGGAATGGG
The DNA here is from genome assembly GCA_963588475.1 of Oscillospiraceae bacterium. Taxonomy (GTDB): domain Bacteria; phylum Bacteroidota; class Bacteroidia; order Bacteroidales; family Bacteroidaceae; genus Prevotella. The sequence goes on from CAVAHD010000011.1 coordinate 61,146, forward strand.
ATAAGACCGGCACTGACAGAGGCAATCTGCTGTGGAGAAACGTCCATGAGGTCTACCTGAGTAGGCTCTACTACTGGGAAGTCGGCGTTCTCACGACACTTTACCATGTCGCGCACGAATGTGCCGTCGTCGTTCAGCGGAGCGTTGCCCTGACCGATGATGTGGTCTTCCTCCTCCTCAGCGGTGAGATAGCGTACATGTGCGTTGTCGAGGTCTACTACGCCTTGCTTAACCGTACGGTAAGGAGTCTCGATGAAACCGAGGTCGTTAATCTGAGCGTACATACACAGAGAAGAGATAAGACCGATGTTAGGTCCTTCAGGCGACTCGATAGGACAGAGACGACCGTAGTGTGTATAGTGTACGTCACGCACCTCGAAGCCGGCACGCTCACGCGACAGACCGCCAGGACCCAGGGCAGACAGACGGCGCTTGTGCGTCACCTCGGCCAGAGGGTTGGTCTGGTCCATGAACTGAGAGAGCGGGTTCGTACCGAAGAACGAGTTGATAACGCTCGAGATAGTCTTTGCGTTGATCAGGTCGGTAGGAGTGAACACCTCGTTGTCACGCACGTTCATGCGCTCACGGATGGTGCGGCTCATACGGTTCAGACCGATAGAGAACTGGTTGGCCAACTGCTCGCCCACCGTGCGTACACGACGGTTAGACAGGTGGTCGATATCATCCACAGCGAGGTTGCTGCTGATGAGGGTAATCAGATACTTGATGATGGCGATGATGTCATCCTTCGTCAGCACGTGGATGTTGGAGTCGATATCCTTACCCAACTTCTTGTTGATACGGTAACGACCTACCTCGCCCAAGTCGTAACGCTTGTCAGAGAAGAATAGGTTCTGTATCACTTCTCGTGCACTTGCCTCGTCTGCAGGGTCTGCGTTACGCAGCTGACGGTAGATGTAGTAAACGGCCTCCTTCTCAGAGTTTGATGTATCCTTCGCCAGAGTGTTGAAGATGATGGAGTACTTAGAAGCCGACTCAGCATCCTTGTGTACGAGGATAGTGCTCTGCTCGCTGTCGAGGATGTCCTGCATGTTCTCCTCGGTAATCTCGGTCTCACGCTGGATGATGATATCGTTACGCTCGATGGAAACAACTTCACCAGTATCCTCATCAACGAAGTCCTCAGTCCAGGTCTTCATGATGTGTGCGGCGAGCTTACGGCCGATAGCCTCCTTCAGAGTGCTCTTCTTAACGGGGATTTCCTCAGCGAGGTCGAAGATGGAGAGGATGTCCTTATCCTTCTCGTAGCCGATGGCACGGAGCAGCGTTGTAACAGGCAACTTCTTCTTACGGTCGATGTAAGCGTACATGACATTGTTGATGTCAGTAGCAAACTCAATCCATGATCCCTTGAAGGGGATGATACGTGCACTGTACAGCGTAGAACCGTTAGCATGTACACCCTGGCCGAAGAATACACCCGGCGAACGGTGCAACTGCGATACTACGACACGCTCGGCACCGTTGATGACGAATGTGCCGTTGTCGGTCATGTAAGGAATTGTACCCAGGAAGACGTCAGAGATAATCGTCTCGAAGTCCGTGTGGTCCTCGTCCGTACAGTAGAGTTTCATCTTGGCCTTCATAGGCACACTGTACGTCAGACCGCGCTCCAGACACTCCTCCACACTGTAGCGTGGTGGGTCGATGAAGTAGTCAAGGAACTCGAGTACGAAGTTGTTGCGAGTGTCGGTAATAGGGAAGTTCTCTGCGAACACCTTATACAGACCATCCTTCTTACGCTCCTCCGGTGGAGTATCGAGCTGAAGGAAATCGCGGAACGACTTCAACTGCACGTCAAGAAAATCCGGATAAGGCATCGGATTCTTCACGCGTGCGAAGCTAATTCTTTTTTCTGCAACTTTGGATGTCATGCTTTATTATATATATAATGTATTTTATTGTCGCGATTAATAGTCTCTCTAACTATATAGCCCTTGGGCACTTCCCCCAAGCAGATGTTTTTTGTCACGAGACAGTCTCCATAAATATACAAAAGGGTTAGGACCCACCTACTTGGAAGATCCTAACCTTTGTATAAATCTCTTTGTTGAGATCAGTGTTTTGTGGAAAAACTGAAATCTTTTTCAGATTACTTCAGCTCTACCTTAGCACCAGCCTCTTCGATAGCCTTCTTCAGGTTCTCAGCCTCTGCCTTAGCCAGACCTTCCTTGATAGTAGAAGGTGCACCGTCAACGAGCTCCTTAGCTTCCTTCAGACCGAGACCGCAAGCCTCCTTAACGGCCTTAACAACCTGCAGCTTAGCAGCACCTACCTCAGCGAGAACAACGTCGAATGAGTCCTTCTCAGCTGCAGCAGCAGCACCTTCAGCAGCAGGAGCAGCAGCAACTGCAACAGCAGCAGCAGCTGGCTCAATACCATACTCGTCCTTCAGGACCTGTGCGAGTTCATTAACTTCTTTAACGGTGAGGTTTACGAGTTCCTCAGCAATAGCTTTAATATCTGCCATTTTTATTTAAATATTTATTTGTTTTTGACTTGGTTTAGCGCAGATACTACATCATGCGCATGTTGTTGTTTGTTGAATTGGGGTTGAGTAGTGATTACTCAGCACGCTCTCCGAGAGTAGTGAGGAGACCGTGGATAGTACCAGAACCGGACTGGAGTGCAGAAACGACATTCTTTGCAGGAGACTGCAGGAGTGCAATAACATCTGCGATGAGTTCGTTCTTGCTCTTCAGAGCAGCCAGTTCAGCAAGTTTGTCAGCGCCAACGAAGATGCTCTCCTCTGCATAAGCTGCCTTCAGAGTAGGATTTACGTCCTTGTACTCCTTAATCATCTTTGCAGGAACGTTAGCCACCTCAGTGAACATCAGAGCGGTGTTGCCCTTCAGAGAAGAGTACATCTCGCTGTAGTCCATCTCAGCAGCGTCAAGAGCCTTGATGAGAAGCTTGTTCTTCACCACAACCATCTTGACATTGTTCTGGAAAGCCTTACGACGCAGGTTGCTTGTAGCCTCGGCGTTGAGACCTGTTACGTCTACAACGTAGAAGTGAGGATACTGAGCCAGCATAGCGCCAAGTTCAGAGATAATAGTATCTTTTACTTCCTTTTTCATTTTACAAAACTTTTAGAGTTAATCGGCTGATTTAGGATCAATCTTGATACCCTTACTCATTGTGCTTGAAATAAAGATACTCTTGATGTATGTGCCCTTTGCAGCAGCTGGCTTCAGCTTAACTACAGTAGCAATGAACTCCTTGATGTTACCGGCCAGTGCAGCAGCGTCCATAGACACCTTACCGATTGAAGTGTGGATGATACCACTCTTGTCAACCTTGAAGTCAATCTTACCTTGCTTAACTTCCTTTACTGCCTTGGCAACGTCCATTGTCACAGTACCGCTCTTTGGGTTTGGCATCAGACCACGAGGACCGAGGATACGGCCGATAGGTCCAATCTTACCCATGCAAGAAGGCATAGTGATGATGACATCAACGTCAGTCCAGCCACCCTTGATCTTCTCGATGTACTCGTCAAGACCAACATAGTCGGCGCCAGCTTCCTTAGCAGCAGCTTCCTGATCAGGAGTACACAGTGCGAGCACACGTGTTACCTTACCAGTACCGTTAGGCAGGCTAACAACACCACGAACCATCTGATTTGCCTTACGTGGGTCAACACCCAGACGAACGTCAACGTCTACAGAAGCGTCAAACTTCGTTGTGGTGATCTCCTTTACGAGGGCAGATGCCTCATCGATGGTGTAGAGTTTACCCTGCTCAACCTTGTCGGCTACTGCCTTTTGATTTTTTGTCAGTTTACTCATTGTTTTTGAAGTTTTTTCGGTACAAACGGTTCCGTATCCCACTCCCCCCTTTCAGAAGGGAGCTACGGGAAAGGATTACCTCCCGGAATGTTAAATAAATCAGCGGACACTCTTAAAATGCAAGAATCCTTCTGTTGTGTATTACTCAGCTACAGGGAACTCACCCTTAACGGTGATACCCATGCTACGTGCAGTACCGGCGATTACCTTCATGGCAGCCTCTACGGTAAAGCAGTTGAGGTCCTTCAGCTTGTCCTCAGCAATAGTCTTAATCTGATCCCATGTCAGCTCGGCAACCTTGTTACGGTTTGGAGTAGAAGAACCAGACTTGATCTTTGCCAGTTCCTTCAGCTGTACAGCAGCTGGAGAAGTCTTGATGACGAAATCGAAAGACTTGTCGTCGTAGTAAGTAATAACAACTGGGAGCACCTTGCCAGCCTTGTCCTGAGTACGTGCATTGAACTCCTTGCAGAAGCCCATGATGTTAATACCCTTAGAACCCAGAGCCGGGCCTACCGGAGGTGAAGGATTGGCAGCGCCACCCTTGATTTGCAGTTTAAGTTGTCCAGCAACTTGTTTAGCCATCTTTGTTGTTAATATTAAAAGTTAACTATAATAAAAGGGGTTAATGGAAGCATTATATGTTTAACCCTCTTTTTCTACTTGCATGAAGTTAAGTTCCAGAGACGTAGCACGTCCGAAAATCTTAACGCTAACCTTCAGCGAGCGCTTCTCGGTGTTCACCTCGTCGATGATACCTACGAAACCGCTGAAAGGACCGTCGGTGACCTTTACGCTCTCGCCGGCGATGTATGGAATCTCCACTTCCTCCACCAGCTCTGTCTCCTCAGCGGTGCCAACCATGCGGTTGATGTCCTGCTGGCGCACAGGCGTAGGGTCGTCGAGACCTCCAAGGAATCCGAGGCAGTTAGGCATAAAGCGCAGTGTGTGCGCTGTGTCGCCAATCAGGTTAGCCTCTACAAAGAGATATCCAGGCAGAGCAACCTTCTCCTTCACCACGCGCTTGCCATTACGCAAAGCCGCATGTTTCTCCATCGGCAGCAACACCTGTGAAACATGCTTCGCGAGCTGAGTATTGTGAGAGAGCTCAGCCTCAATATATTCTTTAAGTTTAGCTTCTTTACCGCTAACGGCACGCATAGCGTACCACTTGTAACCTTTTTCAGCCATCAGACTTATATATACGTATTATCCTTTTCTGTTGTAGTGGCATCACTCTGCCAGAACAGGAATGAACATTAATTTGGATAGATAGAACTCATCACAAACTTGAAGACTGAGTCCATACAGAAAACAACAACCGCTATAACAAGCGAAGCAGACAGCACTACCATGGCGGAGTGTGTCAGCTGTTGTCTTGTAGGCCAGGAAGTCTTATGTGCAAGTTCTTCGTAGCAGGCCTTGCAATAATTTATAACCTTTTTCATAAAATCTTAGTTTGCACGGGAGGAAGGAATCGAACCCTCATTGACGGTTTTGGAGACCGCTTTCCTACCATTGAAAGACTCCCGTAAATCCCTTCCTCATTTTCCTGCGGAGGCAAACCTCCGAGGAAAAATATTGGAAGGTTTTATTGTGGATGAGTACTTATCCCTTTTAATAAGGATTAGTCCTCGTATACCTCTGTGATCTGACCAGAACCTACGGTGCGGCCACCCTCACGGATAGCGAAGCGCAGACCTGCGTTCAGTGCTACAGCGTAGATGAGCTCTACAGTGATCTCTACGTTATCACCAGGCATTACCATCTCTACACCCTCTGGCAGAGAGATCTCACCTGTGCAGTCCATAGTACGGAGGTAGAACTGTGGGCGATACTTGTTGCCGAATGGAGTGTGACGGCCACCCTCTTCCTTCTTCAAGACGTAGATAGAAGCCTTGAACTTCTTGAATGGCTTGATCTGACCTGGGTGGCAGAGTACCATACCACGCTTGATCTCAGCCTTGTCGATACCGCGGAGGAGCAGACCTACGTTATCACCAGCCTGACCCTCGTCGAGGATCTTACGGAACATCTCAACACCAGTAACAACTGACTTCTTATCCTCACCGAGACCGAGCAGCTCAACCTCGTCACCTACGTGGATACGACCAGTCTCGATACGACCAGTAGCAACAGTACCACGACCTGTGATAGAGAATACATCCTCAACTGGCATCAGGAATGGTTTGTCGAGGTCGCGTGGAGGATCCTGAATCCAAGAGTCACAAGCGTCCATCAGCTCCATTACCTTGTCTTCCCACTTCTCAACACCGTTCAGAGCACCGAGTGCAGAACCGCGGATGATAGGAGTATTGTCGCCGTCGAATTCGTACTGATCGAGAAGCTCACGCATCTCCATCTCAACGAGCTCCAGCATCTCTTCGTCGTCAACCATATCACACTTGTTGAGGAATACAACGAGGCGTGGTACGTTCACCTGACGAGCGAGAAGCACGTGCTCACGAGTCTGAGGCATAGGACCATCAGTAGCAGCAACTACGATGATAGCACCATCCATCTGAGCAGCACCAGTTACCATGTTCTTCACGTAGTCGGCGTGTCCCGGGCAGTCAACGTGAGCGTAGTGACGGTTTGCAGTCTGATACTCAACGTGTGCGGTGTTGATAGTGATACCGCGCTCCTTCTCCTCAGGTGCATTGTCGATCTGATCGAAAGACTTAACCTCAGAGAGACCCTTCTTAGCAAGAACGGTAGTGATAGCAGCGGTCAGAGTGGTCTTACCGTGGTCAACGTGACCAATGGTACCGATGTTTACGTGAACTTTGTCGCGTACGAAATTCTCTTTTGCCATTGTTTTAAATGTTTATTTTATTGCGATTTTGTTTTTTTTGCTTTATGGAGCTGTATCTGAGAGTTGAACTCAGGACCTCTTCCTTACCAAGGAAGTGCTCTACCACTGAGCTAATACAGCATGCATACCGCGTTTAAGTTAGAGCGGAAAACGGGGCTCAAACCCGCAACCCCCAGCTTGGAAGGCTAGTGCTCTATCAATTGAGCTATTTCCGCATAAAAAAAGATAGCGAAGGCGTTGCTACTCTGCTTATCTCATATTTCCTAGGGATTGGCACAAGAACAAGCGTTTCCGCAATCTCATTTCCGATTGAGTGGGTGGTGATGGATTCGAACCACCGAAGTCGAAAGACAGCAGATTTACAGTCTGCCCCATT